>ONKG01000035.1 GCA_900318375.1 uncultured Lachnospiraceae bacterium | reverse complement strand
ATGCAGCAGGGGCGAAAGCCGCTGCTGCATGGGTAAAAAAACGTTTAATTTTTGTTGGGATTATTTTTATCTATTTTCAGGTGGGCCTGAACAGTAACTGCTATCAATGTTCACAGTCCCTTCGGAAGTGTGATCGTAACTTGTGTCTGCCCATTCCAAATGCTCTTCGAGCATAGGCAAACGCCGTTTTACTCGGATTTTTGCATGAAAAACCCATGCAAAGATACCTCGAACGCGGAGACCGTGAATAAGCTGTCGACCCTATCGGATTGACAGCTTTTTTGATTCCGATTAAACTGTTCTGGTGCCTGTTCTCCCTTCATCTCCAGACGGGGGTTATAAGGAAAACAAGCAGGAACTGTCATTTTGTCGTCAACAGCAACCCAACACAGGAAAAACATATATGATCATAGCATGTCATCATATTACTAAAGAATTTGTAGATAAGACCGTCCTGTCTGACATCACTTTTCATCTTGAAAAAGGTGACCGGGCAGCAATCGTCGGAATCAACGGGGCAGGCAAGACTACCCTCCTGCGCATCATGGCCGGTGAAATGGAAGCCGACAGCGGCACAGTGACTTTATCGGGAGGAGCACGACTCGGATACCTTGCCCAGGACCAGGGTCTGGATGCTTCCAGCACAATCTATGAGGAAGCCCTGGAAGCCAAGCGCGAGATCATCGAAATGGAGGAGCATCTGGCGCAGTACGAGAGGGAAATGGAGGTCGTCAAGGGAAATGCCCTCAATGAGCTGATCGAGTCCTACACGAATCTGCTGCACCGCTTTGAGATGATGAACGGCTACGCCTACAAGGGCGAGATCACCGGCGTCCTGCGCGGTCTCGGTTTTACGGACGATGAGTTTGACAAACAGATTTCCACCCTCTCCGGAGGACAGAAGACCCGCGTCGCTCTGGCGCGTCTGCTTCTGCAGAGTCCCGATGTCATTATGCTGGACGAGCCTACCAACCACCTGGACCTTGGAAGCATACGCTGGCTGGAAAACTATCTGACAAACTACCGCGGAACCGTCCTCATTGTCTCTCACGATCGATATTTTCTGGACCGCACCGTCACCAAGGTTATTGAGATTGAAAATGCCTCTGCCACCTTTTTTACCGGCAATTACACAGTCTATGCCGAAAAAAAGAAAGCCCTGCGTGAACAGCAGCAGCGTGCCTGGCTCAATAACCAGGCCCAGATCCGCCATCAGGAGGAGGTCATCGCAAAGCTCAGACAGTTCAATCGTGAAAAGTCCATCAAACGCGCCGAGAGCCGCGAAAAGATGCTCGGGAAAATGGAAGTGGTCGACAAGCCATTCAGCCTGCGCGACGATATGCATCTGAAACTGACTCCCTGTATCCGCAGCGGCCGGGAAGTCCTGACCGTTGAAGATCTCGCCAAATCCTTTGACGGGATCACACTCTTCTCCGGTCTGGGCTTTCATATCCGCAGAGGTGAACATGTCGCCCTGATCGGCGACAACGGCACTGGCAAGACGACCATCCTCAAGATCCTGAACGGACTCCTGGGGCAGGACCGCGGCCATATCCGTCTGGGAACAAACGTCCACATCGGTTATTACGACCAGGAGCATCATGTTCTGGACGACCGCAATACTGTTTTCGAAGAGATTGCCTATGCCTTTCCCTCCATGACCAACACCGAGGTGCGTAATCTCCTGGCATCCTTCCTCTTTACCGGTGACGACGTCTTCAAGCTGATCGGCGAACTCTCGGGCGGTGAAAAAGGACGTGTCTCTCTTGCCAAACTCATGCTCTCGGAGGCAAATCTGCTCATACTGGACGAGCCCACCAACCACCTGGACATCGTCTCCAGGGAGGTTCTCGAGAACGCCCTCAATTCCTATGACGGGACAGTCCTCTATGTATCCCACGACCGGTATTTCATCAACCGGACTGCCAGCCGGATCATGGAACTCACCCAGAGGGTCCTGGTCAATTATCCGGGCAATAATTCCGAATCCGTCCCCGAGCGTTTTATCGGAAATTATGATTTTTATGTCGAAAAATCCGCCCAGGTCGGCGAGAATCTGATCGCGAATCTTCGCGGTGTGTCAGCTGCGGATCAAAAGGCAGCTTTCTCCGGGTCCTCAAAAGGCTCTCCCGCCAATGCAGTCAGACCTGCTGATAAAAAGACAGACGGCAGTGCCCCTGCAGCGTCGGCACAGTCATCATCCTCATCAGCTTCCTCAGGCGCAGGGACAGGCGGAGTTGATGACTGGAAGACGCGAAAAGAGGAACAGGCCCGCCGCCGCAAGATCGCCAACGACCTCAAAAAGTGCGAAAATGAGATCGCCCGCCTTGAAGCAGAGGGCGAAGCACTCGACGAAGAAATCTCTCTTCCGGAGAACAGCACCAACCCCGACAGGCTGCGCGAACTCACCGCAAAGCGCGAAGACATTGACCTGCAGCTTTCTTCCCTCTATGAACAGTGGGAAACTCTGGGCGAACTGGCCGAACCGGCTGAATAAACTGAGCCTGCCGAATAGGCCCAACAGACCGAACAGACCAAACAGGCTGAACCGGCCGAACAGACCTAACAGACCAAACAGACTGAGCCTGCCGACTCTGCCAGATACAAAACAACAGCTTCCACCTGAAAAAAAAAGTACTGACCTGCGGATTCCGCAGATTGAAAAAAGCCCGTCCGGACAGCGCCTCTTTCGAGCGCCCTGTCCGGACGGGCTTTTTTCTTTATTCATGCTCAGACTTCGCAGTCTGAGAAGCATAAGTTCTTAATAATACTAATTATAATACTAATTGATCTTGTGAACGCGGGATCATATCAGCAGCAATACTCATGCGCCCAGCTTTTTTTCAAGAGTTTCGCGGATAGCGAGGATGAAGGCTTCTGTATCGAGCTTCTCGACATTGTCGAGGGTTGTGATCAGGGCGAGATCGCCGGTCATTTTGCCGCTCTCGATGGTCTCCAGAGTTGCCGCCTCGAGTTTGTCCGCGAAGGATACAAGCTCATCAATTCCATCGAGTTCACCGCGTTTGCGCAGAGCACCGGTCCAGGCAAAGATGGTCGCCACCGAGTTGGTGGAAGTAGTCTCTCCCTTCAGATGCTTGTAGTAATGGCGCTGCACTGTGCCATGGGCAGCCTCAAACTCATAGATGCCGTCAGGACTTACAAGGACGGAAGTCATCATAGCCAGAGAACCGAAGCTGGTGGCCATCATATCACTCATCACATCGCCGTCATAGTTCTTGAGAGCCCACAGGAAACCGCCTTCGGAACGTATCACACGCGCGACGGCATCGTCGATCAGTGTGTAGAAAAACTCAAGGCCTGCGGCATCGAATTTTTCCTTGTACTCGTTCTCATAAATCTTCTCGAAGATGCTCCTGAACTCACCGTCGTAGATCTTGGAGATGGTATCCTTTGTAGAGAACCACAGGTCTATCTTCTGGTCCAGCGCGTAGTTGAAACAGGAGCGGGCGAATCCTTCTATGGAGTCATCCAGATTGTGCAGACCCTGAATGATTCCGGGGCCCTTGAATTCATGAATGACCTTGCGGGTCTCTGCGCCCTCCTGATCTGTGAATACAAGCTCTGCCTTTCCGGGGCCGTCTACGCGGTGCTCGACATTTTTGTAGACATCGCCGTAGGCATGACGTGCCATGATGATAGGCTTTTTCCAGGTGCGGACATAGGGCTCAATTCCCTTGACCAGAATGGGTGCGCGGAAGACTGTGCCGTCGAGAGCCGCCCGGATGGTCCCGTTGGGGCTCTTGTACATAGCCTTCAGATCATACTCCTTTACGCGGTCCGCGTTGGGAGTAATGGTTGCGCATTTGACAGCGACGCCGTATTTTTTCGTTGCTTCCGCCGCCT
This sequence comes from uncultured Lachnospiraceae bacterium, assembly GCA_900318375.1. GTDB lineage: Bacteria > Bacillota > Clostridia > Lachnospirales > Lachnospiraceae > CAG-791. The sequence goes on along the minus strand of ONKG01000035.1, from coordinate 53,819 downwards.
CGATCGTGATCTGATCATCTGTCTCATCTCTCTTGCGGAGGCCAAGGTCATAGTATTCTGTCTTAAGATCAATGTATGGAAGAAGAAGGTTGTCCTTGATCATCTTCCAGATGATGCGTGTCATCTCATCTCCATCCATCTCCACAAGCGGTGTTTTCATCACAATCTTTGCCATATCCAATCCTCTCATAGTATCATTGTCACTCACAGGGGTCCGAAGTATTGTCGGCACATCCCGAACATTTCGAAATGTCATTTTCTCAAGTCTCCGTTTATGTTCCGGCCGGCGGCCCGGCTGTACTGCATTCAGACAAAGTCAGATTTTTCAAAGAATCAGAAGCATCATAAAGACCTGACCATGATCTTCTGAACAGCACACACCTCTTTCAGGCTAGTTTTCGTCTTTGTAAATATCATACAGCCCGTTTTTCTCCATGTTTTCATATGCATTATGCATATGTTCGCACGCAAGACGCTCCGCAAGGTCAGCTTTTCCCGCACGGATGGCTTCCATGATCGCGCGGTGCTCCTTGTTGGATGCATTTCCCCGGCTGATGCTGGAGAGCGTTTTCTTGCGCACGCGATGCACATACTGGTGATAATCGATGAGCAGATGTTCAAGCATCTTGGAATGGCAGGCACTGTATAGAATATGATGGAACTGGCTGTCGAGATCCACCATCTGTTCGAGATGCCCTTTTCCCGCGTGATATTCCGCGAGATAAACGTTCTCTTCCATGGCCTCCATCTGTTCCTTTGTGATCTTCTCTGTCGCCCAGCGTGCACACAAAGCTTCCAGCCGTGCCCGGATCATGTAAATATCCTTGACATCCTTGGCCTGGATACCTGTTACAAAAGCACCCCTGTTAGGAATGATCTGCACAAGGCCCTCAAGCTCAAGCTGCCTGAGAGCTTCGCGGACCGGTGTCCTGGACACGCCGAGTTCTTTACCGATCTTGATCTCCTTCAGCTCCTCGTGCTCTTTGTACCTGCCGTTCAGGATGTCCTCCCGGATTTTGGTGAACACCCTGCCGCGAAGAGAATATTTGTCCGTCACCTCACGTTTCAAATCAAACTCATCCATTGATCGCTCCCCCTGATGCGTATTGTGTTTTTTTGGAAAATACAGCTGAATACTGATATGGACGTAGTGTCAGTCAGTCTTATATGCGATAAAACATCGTCCTGCGCGGATTGAAACATTGCAAAACAGACGCATGTATTATTGTATACAACCAGTACAATAAAGTCAAGCCGTTTTAAAAAACTCCCGCAGGAAGAGGCGCCGCGGCCTCTGTTTTCTGCGGGAGTTCTATAGTTATATCTTTTTCAAGAAGCTGTATTTATACTGTATTACCTGTAAACTGTATCGCCTGTAAACAGTACTGTTTATAAACTGTACTGCCTATTAACTGTATCAAGGCAGCTTCTATTCTGCGGATTTCTTATTTCACGACAAAGTTGATGATCTTGCCGGGGACATAGATTTCCTTGATCAGCTTCTTGCCTTCCATAAAGGAGGCAACACGTTCATTTGCTTTTGCTGTTGCAAGTGCAGTCTCTTTATCCGCGTCGCGGGCGATCTGGACCGCTGCACGGACCTTGCCGTTGACCTGGACGCCGACCTCGATCATATCGTCGACGGTCTTGGCAGGATCAAATTCCGGCCATGCGGAGACAGTAAGGAAGCCTGCATCCTCTCCCGCGATATTCGCGTAAATTTCCTCAGTGAGGTGAGGGGCAAAGGGAGAAAGGAGCTTGAGGAAGGTGATCAGGTCATCCCTTGAGATGCTTCCGGCCTTATAGATGTCGTTGACCAGGGTCATCAGTGCCGCGATGGCAGTATTGAACTTCTGCGCCTCGATATCCTCGGAGACCTTCTTGATGGTCTTGTGCATGCAGGTCTCAAGGCTGGCGGGAGAAGGTCCGTCGGTCATGATCTCGGTCAGGCCTGCGACACGCTCCAGGAAGCGGCGGCAGCCCTTGACAGAGCTGTCACTCCAGGGAGCCGCGCTGCTGTAATCGCCCATGAAGAGGACATAGACACGCAGAGTGTCTGCGCCGTACTGCTCGACGATATCCAGAGGATCCACGACATTGCCCTTGGATTTACTCATCTTGTCGCCGTCCGGTCCCAGGATGAGGCCCTGGGCAGAACGCTTCATGTAGGGCTCGGAGGTATTGACTTCGCCGATGTCATAGAGGAAGTGGTGCCAGAATCTGGAGTAGATCAGGTGTCTGGTCACGTGCTCCATGCCGCCGTTGTACCAGTCGACGGGCATCCAGTAATCAATCTTTTTGCGGTCCGCGAAAGCCTTGTCGTTGTTGGCATCGCAGTAGCGGAGGAAATACCAGGAAGAACCTGCCCACTGAGGCATGGTATCTGTCTCGCGTTTGGCTGCGCCGCCGCACTTGGGGCAGGTGCAGTTGACGAAGGAATCGATCTTGGCAAGCGGGGACTGGCCGTCTTCGCCGGGCTCAAAGTCCTCGACATCGGGCAGACGAAGAGGAAGTTCCTCATAAGGAACACCTACAACACCGCACTTGGGGCAGTGAATGAGCGGAATAGGCTCGCCCCAGTAACGCTGACGGTTGAAGGCCCAGTCTTTCATCTTGAACTGTACACCTGCATGGCCGATGCCCTTATCCACAAGATACTCGACCATCTTCGCGATAGAGTCCTTCTTATTGGTCAGGCCGTTGAGGAAGCCGGAATTGACCATCTCGCCGTCGCCCGTGTAGGCTTCTTTGGAGATGTCGCCGCCCTTGATGACCTCGATGATGGGAACACCGAACTTGGTGGCGAATTCCCAGTCGCGCTGGTCATGGGCAGGAACAGCCATGATGGCGCCGGTGCCGTATCCCATCATGACATAGTCCGCAATAAAGATCGGGATTTCCTCGCCGTTTACCGGGTTGATCGCGGACAGACCTTCAATCTTGAGACCGGTCTTATCCTTGACCAGCTGTGTGCGCTCAAACTCAGTCTTCTTGGCGCACTCCGCACGATAAGCCTCGATATCGGCCATATTGGAGATGCGGTCCGCGTACTTGTCGATAAGCGGATGCTCGGGGGCCATGACCATGAAGGTGACTCCGAAGAGAGTGTCCGCACGAGTAGTATAGATCTCAAGTTTCTCGTCAATATCCTTGAGCGTGAAGTTGACGAAAGCACCGGTGGACTTGCCGATCCAGTTGACTTCCTGCTGGCGGATATTTTCAGGGTAATCGACAGTGTCAAGACCTGTCAGGAGCTTGTCGGCGTACTCGGTGATCTTCAGGTACCAGACATCCTTGGGGAGCTGGATGACATCGCTGTGACAGATGTCGCACTTGCCGCCCTGGCTGTCCTCGTTGGAAAGGACGACTTTACAGGAAGGGCAATAGTTGACGAGGGTCTTGTCACGGAAGACAAGGCCGTGGTCAAACAGCTTGCGGAAGATCCACTGGGTCCACTTGTAATAATCATCTTTGGAGGTGTCGATCACACGGTCCCAGTCAAAGGAGAAACCGACACTCTTGAGCTGATTGGAGAACTTCTCAATGTTTTTATCCGTGATAATGCGGGGATGCGTATTGGTCTTGATCGCATAGTTCTCGGTGGGCAGGCCGAAGGCGTCGAAACCGATGGGAAACAGTACGTTGTACCCCTGCATTCTGCGTTTTCTGGAAATAACTTCAATACTGGAATATGCCTTGATGTGGCCGACATGCATGCCTGCGCCGCTGGGATAGGGAAACTCGACCAGGCCGTAGAATTTGGGCTTTTCACTGAAATCCACTGCCTTGAAAATACCGGCATCTTCCCATTTTCTCTGCCATTTGGGTTCAATCTTCTTAAAATCGTATCTCATGTTGATGCTCCTTTGATCATTTGAACTGGATCATTCGCCCCCGCAGCCGTTGCCGTGACTTATTTTTGTCCGGTAAACAGTATAATAGCAAGAACAAACTTTCACTATAATAATCCAGTAGAGGTATATTCGTCAAGTTAAGGTCGAATTCTTACGACACAGACAGCCTCTTCCGCCTACAGCCATTTCTTTTTGTGGAAAAACCACAGGCTCAGGATCACAATGGCAAGACTTACAATGATCACAATGGGATAGGCGTAGGGCGATTCCAGCTCCGGCATGTAGCGGAAGTTCATTCCGTACCAGCCGACGATCAGGGTCAGCGGCATAAAGACTGTCGTCACAATAGTCAGGATCGTCATGATCCTGTTCTGCTTGACATCCAGACGAGTCTGATATAAGTCTCGTACCTGCACTGTATAGTCACGCAGGGATGACACCATAGCCAGACGCCGTTCCATACGGCCTGAAAAAAGACGGAAAAAGCGAATATTATCTTCTCTGAAGAATCTGTTTTCATTGTCCTCAAATACCTGGGACACATCCAGAAGCTGTTCATAATGCCCCCGCAGCACCAGCAGATCGCCGCGGATCTCATTGGTCCTGGCCGTACTCAGTTCCTCATATCCCTGCAGAATCTCTTCCTCGATCCGGTTGAGCTCTTTTTCATAAGTATTCAGCAGTATGCGGTCGTCCGCAATGATCGTCTCCAGAAAGTCATACAGGAAGCGCTCCAGGGAGGGAAATCGCCATTTTCTGTATCTGGCAATCTTCTTGATCAGGCGCTCGGCTGTTCCGCTCCGGTCAATAAAAACGACTCCTTTTTCATCCATTGCAAAGGAAAAGACAGCGTCCTCTCCGTTCAGATCATCCCTGTCGGGAATGGAAAAAGTGCCTGTAATTGAGTCATAGTTTACTTCTGCCTTGGTATTGTAAATATTTGCCGGATTCGGATCCATGTCAAAGCCCATGTCAAAGCTGTCCCTGTATTTCATCCAGGTCGACGGGGACAAGACGATCGCGTAGGGAACCTCCCCCATCTCCTCCAGACATTTCTGAAGAGTGGTCTCTACAAGTACATCTTTGATCTGATAACATATTCCGCGCATTCTCTGCCCTTCTTTCTCTCTCCCCGTCTGCCCGCACATTTTTCCCAAAAGCCGGCTCTCCGGTCACCGGAAGCCGCTCAGGCCCTTTCCCCGCAGTGAGGAAAAAATACGAAAAAACCACCATCATTGAGTTTACTCTCAGACAGGGTTCTATGCAAGCACTGGTCCGGCACCAGTTTTTTGTTTAATCTGTTTGATATGCCCAATCGATTTTCATCTCTTGAGAGATCCATATATCCTGTGAATGAATAAAGCCCTCACGGCAGCAGTACTCACTGCCGTGAGGGCAATACTAAATGATTGAAAAAATATGAATTTCTAAAGACCTTTCGCCTGCGGATCATTCACCAGACATATTATTCCGCAGACGGAGCCTTCCGAAAAGCTGCAGCCGGAACCTTCAAAAAGACTGTTATTTTTTTCGAATCGGCGGCATCTGTATCAGCCTGTATCAGCGGAAATTACGGTTTCCGAAATGGATAACAGCACAGAAGCCGGGACCGGTGTGGGACCCGATGACAGGGCCCATGGGACAGACCTGCACTTTTGCATTGGGATTGATCCGAAGGATCTCATCGCGCATTTTCTCAGCCCGGTCCCTGCAGACGGCATGGGCGACGATGACATCGCTGCTGATCGTATCATCATGCGCGCCTTCATAGCACTCAAGCAGATATTTGACCGCGCGCGGAACCCCTCGCTGCTTTGAAATATTAATGAGCTTTCCCTCATCGTTAATCTTCAGAACTGGCTTGAGATTGAGGACATTCCCTGCAAAAGCCGCCGTCGCCGAGACACGGCCGCCGCGCTTAAGATATACAAGGTCCTCAACCATAAACCAGAAACCGATATCAGGTGCGATCTCTCTCAGATGATCCGCGTTTTCCTCAACCGTCTTTCCTTCATCGCGTCCCTTGATCGCCTGCATCAGGAGAAGACCTACTCCGCCTGTAGCGCCAAGCGTATCCACGCTCTCAATCTTCACATTCGGAAAATCCTCCATGACCGCCTGTGCAGCATTGAGGGAGGAGGAATAGGTGCTGCTGAGGCCGCTCGACAGACACAGGTAAAGGACATTATGCCCCTTTTCTGCTTCCGAACGGAAAATCTGATCATAGGTATAAGGTGTGATCTGGCTGGTGCCGGTGATCGATCCGTCTTTCATGCACTGGTAAAAATGCTCCAGTTCTTCCTCCGTCTGCTGCCTGTCCATAACATATTCCCTGTCATCGATCGTATATTTCATGGGAATAAAATGGATATTGTTTTCCTCAATATATCTGTTTTCAATATCGACAGATGCATCGACATAGATCTCATACATTTTCTGATTATCCAATACTGCTCTTCCTTTCTCCGTGAGGGCATATTGATAAAGCTCTTGAATAAGTAACACATGTGTATTATTATACGAATGTATATTCAATTCAACACCAAGTTTTTGTAAAATGTGGCTTACTGCACGTTTTTACACATTTGTGTATAAAAATACACAGTTCATCAAAAACTTGTCCGTTATCATAAAATGAAACGGCTGAAAACAGGGAAAGGTGATCATGACGCAGAATCAGGAGAACAAGATCTTGGATAAAACAATTCAGAAGACAGCACCCTCGGACCGCCGTGTCATCCGTACCAGACGCAGCATCCGCATGGCACTGACACGTCTTCTTGCCGCCAAACCGCTGGGTGAGATCACTGTGACAGAGTTGTCCAGAGCCGCCGATATCAATCGCAAAACTTTTTATAATTATTACAGTGATGTCTCCATGGTCGTCGACGAGATCGAGGATGAGATCGCCCAGGAATTCGCTTCTTCCATCAACAAGATCGACTTTCTGGAAATCAGCCGCGATCCCACTGATATTTTTCTTACACTGGCGAGGCTGATCGAAAGAGACCTGGAGTTTTACGCAAGTGTTTTTGCTGCGGGGGAACAGACCTCCCTGCTGATGAAGATCGTCACTCCTCTCAAGCAGCAGCTGTGGGAAAGCTTCGCGGATCAGGTCGGTCCCGACGCTGAGGAATTCGAGTTTCTGCTCGAATATTCCATCTCCGGCATGATCGCTGTCTACAAGACCTGGTTCAACACCGGACGCAAACAGGACATTGAAGATCTGTCCCGCAAGATCAGTGTCCTCACTTTCAATGGAATCAACGGTCTGACAAAGCTTTGAACAAGGCAGAGGCAGTCCAGCCGGCTTTTTTCCCCGGCCGGACCGTATCCTCTGTAAAGGGAAAAATATCATTACACGTTCCGTGTCATAATGAATTTCATAAACAGTCATAATTTAAAAGAACGGCGTACCGGACTTCCGGTACGCCGTTCTTATCATTTCTTTAACCTGTAAGAGTCTGTATTTACCTGTATGAGCCTGTATTCAGGACCCGCCCAGGGATTCAGAATCAGGATCAGTCGTCGCTGCCTTCCTCAAGAGCTGCTGCGCGGGCTGCAACTTCCTTGGCCTGGACATCTGCGGGAGCCTGCTCGTAGCGGGCAAACTCATACATGTAGTCGCCGCGTCCGCCGGTCATGGAACGGAGAACTCTGCAGTAATCAAACAGCTCGGACATGGGAACTTCCGCCTCGACAACCTGCTTGCCGCCGGCGATGGGGTTCATACCCAGAACTCTGCCGCGGCGCTTGTTCAGATCGCCCATGACATCACCGGTGTAGGAATCCGGGATGGTGACCTTGAGGGAAACGATGGGCTCAAGCAGGACGGGTGTGGCGTCCATGATGCCCTTCTTGACTGCCTGGCTGGCAGCGGTCTTGAATGCCATTTCGGAGGAGTCTACCGGGTGGTAGGATCCATCGTACAGAGTAGCCTTCAGGCCGACAACGGGATATGCGGCAAGAGGTCCCTTGAGGACGGTCTCGGCAATACCCTTTTCAACAGCGGGGAAGTAGTTCTTGGGAACGCTGCCGCCGACGACTTCTTCGTCGAACTCATAAGCTTCCTCGAGATTTCCGGAGGGAGCGAATTTGATCTTGACATGACCGTACTGGCCGTGTCCGCCGGACTGTTTCTTGTACTTGGAATACCGTACTGGCCGTGTCCGCCGGACTGTTTCTTGTACTTGGAATCGATATCAGCAGTCTTGCGGATGGTCTCGCGGTAAGCGACCTTGGGCTGGACAGTCTCGATCTCGACCTTATACTCGTTCTTGAGCATGCTCTTGACTACCTCAAGCTGCATGTCGCCGACACCGTAGATCAGAGTCTGGCGGTTCTCGGAGTCGTTGACCATCTTGAAGGTCAGGTCCTCAGAGGAGATCTTGGTCATGGCCTGAGCGATCTTGTCGATATCGTTCTTATTCTTGGCATTGTAGCGGACATAGGTATAAGGCGTGGAGATATCCATCGGAGGATAGACGATCTGCTGAGCCTTTGTGGACAGGGTGTCGCCTGTCTTGGCGTCGCCGAGTTTTGCGAGGGCGCAGATATCGCCGGCGTGGATCTCGCCGATCTCGCTGGTCTTATTGCCCATCATGATGTAGAGCTTGCCGATCCTGAGTTCGGACTCCATACCGGAATCGTAGACAGTCTCATCAGTCTTGAAGGTACCGGAGCAGACCTTGATCAGGCTGTAACGGCCGATGAAAGGATCCACGATGGTCTTGAAGATGAAGGCGGACTTGGGCTGTGCGTCGTCAAACTTGGCAACGAATTCCTCACCGCTCTTCATATCTTTGCCGGTCATGGTGCGGCCTGCGGGGTTGGGCATATAGCGGACGATATCATCGAGAACATTCTCAATACCGCTGCACTGTGTGGAAATACCGCACTCTACAGGAACAACGGAGCCGTCCAGAATGTTGGCTCTGACTGCTTCGCCGACTTCCTCTACTGTAAAGGTATCGCCGCCGAAATAACGCTCCATGAACTCTTCGTTGGTCTCAGCCACAGTCTCCATCAGAGTCTCGTGATACTGCTCCAGAGCATCCTGGCAGTCCGCGGGAACATCACAGGCAGTGGATTTCTTGCCGTCCCACTTGTAACCCTTCTCTTCGATGACGCTGACACAGCCGGTGGTCTTGTCGCCTTCGTGAATAGCGAAATGGAAAGGCACGATCCTGGGACCGTACAGCTCGGTGAGAGCTTCGATGGTACGGCCGTAGTTGGTGTCATTCAGATCCATGTCGGAGACATAGATCATTCTGGGCAGGTTATATTTGTCGCAGAGTTCCCATGCGCGCTCGGCACCGACTTCGACGCCGGCCTTGCCGGAAACAACGATGATAGCGGCGTCAGCTACACTGATTGCCTCTTCCACTTCACCGACGAAATCGAAATATCCGGGTGTATCCAGAATGTTGATCTTGCAGTTTTTCCATTCTACGGGAATCAAGGACGTCTTGATCGAAAAACCTCTCTTCTGCTCCTCTTTTGTGAAATCGGAGATGGAGTTTCCATCCTCGACCTTGCCCATTCTGGATGTGACGCCTGTCAGATGGCACATTGCCTCTGCCAGAGTCGTCTTACCTGCCCCGCCGTGACCGAGCAGAACGACATTTCTGATTTTATCAGTTGTGTAAACTTTCATTGCTGACCTCCACTACATATTATTCTTTCATTATTTTTATCAAAAAAGCGCACTAAAAAAATGCCTTTTGACAAAAATCCTTGTCTATTTTACTAGATATAAATGTCTATTACAAGTGCTTCTTGTAAATAAGTTATTCTGCACTCCCGCTGCACTCCCGCAGGTCTGCGGTCATTCACGCAGCTTTACAGCCCCTTTACATCGAAATCAGGCCGAAGACGTTTGCCAGGGAACTCACAAGAATGATAACGACAAAGACCGGGCAGATGTACCTGATCATGAACTCAAAGATTCCCTTTCTGCGGAAGGTATGTCCGTCCTGCAGCACTTCCTCCACCGCGGCTGCGACAGTCATGCGGCGGGTGACGAAGAGGCAGATGCACAGTGCTGCAATGGGCATCATGACCGAATTTGTCAGGAAATCAAAGAAGTCCAGGAACTGCATGCCGATAATTCTGACATCGGCAAGAGGACCGAAGCCAAGGCAGGACAGGGTTCCGAGCAGGAACATCTCAACGCCGATCATGATCGTGCACAGTGTGCGGTTCCAATGGAACTCGTCGGCAAAGGTGGCCACTGCGCTTTCTGTCAGGGCGATGGCGCTTGTAAGAGCCGCAAAAAGGACCAGAGCAAAGAAAGCAACACCGACGACAGAGCCGAATCCCATGCTGGCAAAGATCTTGGGCATGGTGACGAACATCAGGGAAGGTCCGGCACCAAGCGCCTCGGGATCCCCGCCTGAGAACGCAAAAACTGCCGGAATGATCATCAGTCCCGCCAGCATGGCAATACCGGTGTCAAAAATCTCGACCTGCACTGTGGAATCCTCAATGCTGACATCTTTTTTCATATAAGAACCGAAAGTGATCAGAATGCCCATGGCGATGGAAAGGGAGTAAAACATCTGTCCCATCGCAGAGATCACAGTCATCCAGGAAAAATGATGGATGTTGGGGATCAGAAAGTATTTTACACCTTCCAGAGCACCCGGCCGGGTCATGGAATAGATACTGATCAGGACCGCGAGGACGATAAGGATCGGCATCATAAAGCGTGAGACACGCTCGATTCCGTTCTCAACCCCCAGCAGTATGACCACAAGGATCATGGCCACGAAGACAATGAACCATATTTCCGGCTCATAATTACCGGAAATAAAAAGTCCGAAATACTCATCTGACGCTAAGCCCTGGACATTTCCGCGTATATATTCGAACAGATACTTGCAGACCCATCCGCCGATGACCGAATAATAAGGGCAGATCAGCATGGGGATAATGGCATTGATCCATCCGCCGAATTTTGTCGCCCCTGTTTTTCCATAAGCGTTGAAAGCTCCGACAGGGCTTTTGCCCGTAGCGCGTCCGATCACGGTCTCCGCTATGATCATTGTATAACCGAAAGTCACTGCCAGCAGGATGTAGACCAGCAGGAAGATCCCGCCGCCGTACTTTGCAGCCAGATACGGAAAACGCCAGATATTTCCCAGTCCGACAGAAGCACCGGCCGCAGAGAGAACATATCCGATTTTCCCCGAAAATCCTTTACGTTGCGTATCATTGGTGTCCATGATGAAATGATCCCCCTTTCATGCGCAAAAAGTGTTATATAGTCTGAGAACATAATTGAATTGCGCAGTAAATAACAGGATAACATAAACAAAAGATATTGTCATGTTTTTTCTCATTTCTTCGCGGCCCTTCTTCATTACACGGCAGTTTCATAAAAAAACAGCAGACACCGGTCTGTGCAAAAACCGGTGTCTGCTGTTTTTATTTCCTGTCAATTGAAGTTATCCTGATCTATTGAAGCTATCCTGAGGTCCGGCTCAGGTCTTCTTCAGATCCATATCCGCTTTGTTCATGCAAGGAAGGGATTGGAGGGCTTGAAGAGGAATTTCTCGGACAGATCCGAGAGCTTACCCGCTCCGCACATCTTCATGGTGTCGACAAGCTCCGCGCCGATCTTGGCGGTATAGACAGCCACGCCTTCCGCGCCGCCGCCGTAAACAGCAGTGACATAGGGACGGGCAATGAGCACGCCGTCCGCGCCGAGACAGAGGGCCTTGAAGACATCGGTTCCGGTGCGGATACCGCCGTCTACAAATATCTTCATCTGTCCGCCGACCGCCTGGGCGATCTCATAGAGAACCTCTGCGGTTGCAGGACACTGATCGAGAACGCGTCCGCCGTGGTTGGAGACAACGATTCCGGCAGCTCCGGCCTTGAGCGCCTTCTTTGCCGCGTCAACTGTCATGATGCCCTTGACGATAAAAGGCTTTCCTGCCGCAGTGATGACACTGGCAAGTTCATCCACAGTCTTGCTGCCTGCCGGCGGCTGCAGATTCTGCAGGAAAGGCAGACCTGCAGCGTCAATATCCATGGCTACTGCAAAGCATCCCGAGGATTTCACCAGGGCGAATTTTTCCCTGAGCGTGTTGACATCCCAGGGCTTGACAGTAGGAATTCCAAAGCCTTCTTTCGCTTTGATCGCGGCGCAGGCAGCCTCCATGACAGCGGGATTTGTGCCGTCGCCTGTAAAGGCAGCGATCCCTGCATCCGCGCAGGCGGAAACAAGTATGTCATTGTAGGCAACGTCGTCAAGGGAATCGCCGTAGTGAAGCTTGACTGCTCCAACAGGACCCGCGAAGAAAGGATATTTCATAGTGTGTCCGAAGAAATCCAGCGTGGTATCAGGAGTGACATTTTCGCTGATCGTGTCCATGTTGATGCGGATTCTCTTCCAGGCGTCATAGTTGCGGATGGCTGTATCGCCGACGCCCTTTGCACCGGGGCCGGGCATCTGTGCGCCGCAGGCTTTTCCGTTGCAGACAGGACATGCCTTGCAGTAAGGGCCGATACATGTGCGCGCATTTGTGATGATATCCTGATAGGTCATGTCTTTTCTCCTCCTTTTGCAGCAGCTGCTGTCTGCTATTGCCTCTTAAGGCTTTGCAGGACAGCAGCTGCTTTCATTCGATGGTGACTTAATGAGCTGATTCTGATCAAAGATCAGTTTCTAAACAATGTCCCGAACAGGCCGCGCCCCAGACTTGCGCCCAGGTTGCCTCCCAGGGTCTTGCCGAATCTTCCGAAGTTTCCGCCCAGAGCCTTGCCGGCCTCTCGTCCGACAGTGCCTGCCACTGTATTTCCGACCTGTTTGGCGGCGCGCTTTTTTTCATTTTCGGCCCTCAGGGCTTCCCTTGCAGCAGCTGCCTCCGCCTTCTTCTGCTCTCTCTCCTGCTCTTTGGCAGCAAGGGCATCCGCTTTTGCCTGTTCGGCTGCCTGAGCCTCTTCGAGCCCTCTTCGCTGCAGGAATTCATAGGCAGAGTCGGGATCATATGCCTGGGAATATTTGGTATAGAGCATACTGCTCTTGATGCTCTGGTCTCTCTCGACGTCCGTGATGGCACCCATCCGGCTCTGAGGAGGCAGGACATAGGCTTTCTCAACGATCGACGGAATTCCGCCCTCATCCAGGAAGGAAATCAGAGCTTCCCCGGTGCCCAGTGCCTGCAGGGTATCCTCGGTATTAAAGGCGGGGTTTTCGCGGAAGGACTGTGCAGCCGCGCGGACAGACTTCTGATCCTTGGGCGTATAGGCGCGCAGGGCATGCTGTACGCGGTTGCCCAGCTGGGCAAGGACGGCATCCGGAATATCGCCGGGGACCTGTGTGCAGAAATAGACTCCCACTCCCTTGGAACGGATCAGTTTTACGACCTGCTCGATCTTCTCAAGAAGAATTTTGGAGGCATCCTTGAAAAGAAGATGGGCCTCGTCAAAGAAAAAGACCATCTTGGGCTTGTCGAGATCGCCCACCTCGGGCATCATCTCAAACAATTCGGAGAGCAGCCACAGGAGGAAGGTCGCATAGAGGCGGCCGTTTGTAAACAGACTCTGGGAATCCAGTATATTGATCATGCCCTTTCCGCCCATTCCTGCCTGCATCCAGTCGGCGATATTCAGCGCGGTCTCGCCGAAGAACTGATCGCCGCCTTCGCCTTCGAGTGCCACAAGAGCCCGGAGAATCGCCCCGATCGAGGCACTGCTCATGCGCCCGTATTGCTCGGTGTACTCCCTGGAATGGCTCTGTACATAATTGAGCATGGATTTGAGGTCCTTGATATCAACGAGCAGGAGTTCCTCATCATCGGCGATCCTGTACACAATGCTCAGGATGTCGGTCTGCAGGTCATTGAGCTGCAGGATCCTGGCCATGAGAAGAGGTCCCATCTCAGTCACTGTCGTTCTGAGCGGGATACCGTTTCTGCCGTAAATATCCCAGAGAGTCACGGGATATCCCTGGTAGGAAAAGCCGGCGCCGGCAAGTCCGAAACGCGCGATCCTCTCCTGCATATTTTCAGAATCCGTGCCTGCAGCCAGAATACCGGCAAGGTCTCCCTTTACATCGGCCATAAACACCGGAACGCCCAGATCACTGAAGGCTTCCGCAAGAACACGCGCTGTCACGGTCTTGCCCGTACCGGTAGCGCCGGCAATCAGACCGTGCCGGTTCGCCATGCGCGGCAAAAGATAAATGTGGTCTCCTGCGTCATTGTTGGCCACCCAGATTTTTCCATCTTGCAGCATTGCTCCACCTCCTGATTCATAGTGCTTTTGCGGACGGTCTTATCCCTCAATCCGGTCCGGACCGCCTCCTGCTGTGTTTTCCCGGTCAGTCATAAAACAGTATAAAACTGTCAGAATGACAGACCGGGAAAATCTGTTCCCTTTAAATAAAAGTCCGGAAGGGGTATATAACCCATATCGCCGACACGGCCGTCTTTGACCCAGCGCACACCGTATCCGTCCATGTACTGCCACTGTCCGTCCAGATACTGCCAGCCCGTGACAGGTTTTCCGCAGTCAAAATAAAACCACAGTCCGGCCTCTTCGTACCATCCCCGATACAGACAGAACTTGATCGTGTTATAGATCTCACGGTTTGTCGCCCCGTCAAAGTGGATGCCGTCCGGTGAGCCGAAGGAATTACGGATCCTGTTATAAATATCTATATAGTACACATCCTGCAGATTATCCTGCATATAGGTATTGAAACTCTCGATCCTTGCATTCTTTGCGTTGGGGCTCCGCCTGTCATCCACAGGTCCCACAGAGACAAAGAATGTGCGTGCCCCCAGTTCTTTCCACTCTGCCGCCTTCATGTTAATGTGGTTGGCGTAGCTGGACACATTTCCCAGGTCATTGACACCCATCAGGATCACAACATCCGTGTTCTGATCGATCAGGTGCTCCACTTTGGGAATACCGGTGTTGGCCATCCATCTGTATCCCATACTGACTTCGGCAGACCAGTATTCCTCAGAGGCTCCGCCGAACTGCATCTCGATTCCAACAGTGCGCGAGTCACCGATAAAGATCGTCCTCCGCAGGCCGGAATGAGCTGACCCGCCGTCTGTATCTGCGGATCTGTCATCCGTATAGAAGCGGAAGGGGACAAAACTGCTTTTCGATTCTTTCCCGGCTTCTCTGCCGCCCGCTTTTTCCTCCTCCGCAGCATCGGCATCAGGTTTTCCGTCATCAGACTCAGTTTCCGATTCGGCGAAATCTGATTCGACGGAGTTATTCCCCAAAGCGGCCGCATCCTCTGAACCGGAAATAGAGGCAGGATCTGCCTCTTGCGGGGTCTGATCATTCTCTTCAGCTGCTTCAGATTTCTCCTCTATGGCGGATCCCTGAATATAGCTGTCATAAAACCAGGGCTGAGGATCGATTCCGACCGGAAGCGGCAGTCTTCCGGGAAAGTCAGTCACAAAAATATCCGGATCCGTATCATAGACAAAAGGCGCCGGCAGAAGGTATTTGAAAGTCTTTGGATGTACTGTCTTTCTTCGTATGACAGTATCCTCCTCCCCGGAAGAATGGTCATGAGCAAAGTCCTCTTTTCCGGGTGAGGAATGTTCATCATCCGCAAAATAACTTCCGGGTATAGTGACAAAAGGCCGGCCCGGATCAGTCTTTCTGCCATCCCTGACAGGGACATCGGGAGTAAATACGGTAGGAACGGAATCCTTGGACAAATCAGTCAGTACATGGGCACTCCCGCCGCTGTAAGCACCTCCCTGCAGGGAGGAAACCAGATTCCTGCCTGTAGAAGTCCCCGTTGTCTGCGCAAGAGTGTGAAATGTATCCAGGACCTGTTCCCGCCCCTGATCAAGAGCCTTTTCCGCCTTTTCAGCTGCCGCTTTTCGGATTGCATTCGCCCGTGCCGAATATTTGGAAAGATCAGCCTCCGGGGGTGTTTCTCCCGCATACCAGTTGACTGCGTCCGATGTGCTCTCCTGAAAATAGGGCAGGATGGCGTCGGGAATTTCGGGGTGCCGTTTTTCGGGGACATCCGGGAAATCATCCGGGTCCAGCCCCCAGCGTTCCAGAATCTCCTCCTCGTTCCAATAGGAAACCGGACGGTATACATAAAGATCGCTGCTATCCTGCGGATCCGTCTCCTCATCCGTGTCATGATCTCCCCAGGAGCATATCCTGATATCCGGAACAGAAGACCGTAAAGCAGCTGCATCCGGGTCAAAAGCGGAGGATATCATGGACGCCGATGCGTCCGGGTCAAGAGCGGATGAGACCGCTGACGCAGCTTCATCCCGGCAGGCTGCGGAGGATATCATGGACGCCGATGCCTGCCCCCCTGCATTTGCCGCGAGCAGGGCACCGGCAAGCCCTGCGGCTGCAATCCTGCAGCCTCCCCGCGCGGAGCATGTTCTTTCTTTTTTTACCGGGTCACACATTATATATTTATTATCAGCACCGTCCATGCATGTCTGCTCCATGGACGGCACCCGGACCCTCTCCTTTTCGGACGTGTCCTCTCTTCCTGTCATTTGAAAATTATGCAAAGAAATATCCTATCTGAATCGAATAACACTCTGTCAAAAATATCAGCCGTAATATCCGTCCCTAGAATGTATCTTATTGTGCTGCCTCTACAGTACAGTCATAAATTCTGTGATCGATTCCCTCCCAGAGGAATCCGTACTTTTTCCTGCACAATTCATCGAGCTCGGTATCCGTTTTCACCAGAACATATCTGCTGCTGAACCCGTCGTTTTTGATGCACTGTTTCATATATTTTTCGGAACAGAAATTCAGGGAGAGGTAATCGGGCAGGACAAAGGACAGCTGAACTTTATCGTCCTCCGTAATCTTCGCGACCGTATTATTCCAATAGGGATCCAGAGAATCAGGTTTCTCAAAGACCCCGTTTTCCGGCACCTGATACATGGGCATCAGCGTCTTGAGATCTTCCTTGTATCCGGAGAGCTGCTCATCGGAGATGCTGGCCTCATTGACCTGGGGAAGCGCAAAGCCTGCCGGATTCGTGAACACATAAAAGCCGACACAGGCAATAATGGCAGCCGCATTGACCCAGGGCAGGATTGATCCGAACTCGATCAGAAACAGAGAATAGGCAATCGTGATGGCCAGAAGCATCCTGTGGAGCTGATAAGCCTTGTAGAGCAGGATGGTCGCCTCGTAGATCATGCCTCCTGACAGGAGCAGCAAAAAGAGAACGCCTGCAGTTCCGTTCTTTCTGCGTTTGATCAGCGCTGCTATAAATTCCACGAAAAGGATCACCCATTCAAAATAGAACAGAAAAGCGACGCCGCCCGCCCAGCGGTGCTCTCTGATCAGCCCGATCGCGGAACGGACACTGTCCTTATTTGTCTGCAGCAGCCCGGCGATAATATCGCTGATCCGGCCTCCGCGGACGATCTGTGCCAGCTTCATAGCAGGAGCAAGTTCAAAATATTCAGCAATATAACTCATGGTGAAATACATGAGCAGAACTGTCCCCGCCATGGCTGCAATGATCAGAAGAGAGCCAAGAAAACGCGGGAATTCTCCTATCTTCTGGTTGCGGAAGATCAGCAGGTAGAGAGGAATCAGGAACATGGCAGCAAAATAGGGGCGCATAACACCGAAGGCAAAGGTAAGCGCCGTCATTGCAAGCAGGGCAAGCATCTTTTTGAGGCCGGAGGTATCCGGGTTTTTCAGATACCAGATCACCAGTCCCATAAAGACAACGATATAAAAATGATAACTTGCCTCCGCCATACCGGACCAGGTATATCTGGCTGCGATCAGCTGGGTGAGGAAAAACAGCGCGGTCAATAAAGCCTGTTTCCTCTCCGGGCGCACAAGGGCGACAAACAGGATGTTTGCCAAAACTGCCATGGCGATGTTGCAGAAATAAATATAGTTGTGCGACGTGCATCCGGTGACAAACGAGACCAGATAGTAGGGAATATAGGTGAATACGTTGTAGGGACCGAAGGGCACATTTCCGGAGGTGATCTCATTAAAGCCTGTCATACCCTGCGGCACGCCGTAATAATGCATGATACGGACCACCCTGTAATACCCTACCTCGTCGTTCCAGGATGTATTCCAGGCGTCCAGGCGCAGAGGATTGGTGCCGGAAACAAGTCCGATCAGCCATCCCGCTATGACCGGCGCCAATATGATCAGAATCCACAGCAGGATACTCCTGCTCTTTTTCTTTTCTGTAGTAGTCTCCATAAAACGTTCCTTTTCTATTATGCCGGCAGGCAGACAGCCGCAAGACACAGGGCCTGAGCCGCACAAATATCATCATCAGTAAAAACCAAAGTCTGCCTTATTATAGCATGTGAATGGCGCAATGTAAAAAGAGACTTATTTCTCTCGATTTATCCGAATTATCTGATTTATCCTGACAGAACATACCGCACAAAGTCCGGACATATTCAGATATGTGCGTCACAGCCGGTACACATCCCCTCCAAGGACGTGTACCGGCTGTGACGCATTTACTATTTCAGGATCTGCAATAATAAAAATACTTGCATTCTTTCACAGGACGTTATATTATTAGCGCAGTCTAACTAACTTCTATTGAAAGATTCTTTCACTGCAAGGAGATCACCAAATGGCTTTGGAAACAAATAAGGAATCAATAAGTCCTGACACTTCTTCGGCAGCGGCTGTTTCATCCGGTCCGGAAATCACACTCCGGGAGGCTGTCATCGGCAGGCCTGCCATCATCACAAAGGTAGGCGGCGAAGGGGCGCTGCGTCAGCATTTTCTGGACATGGGTGTCATACCCGGTTCCGAAGTCACTGTCGTGCAGCTGGCCCCCATGGGCGATCCCATGGAACTGCGTATTCATGGATATGAACTCACTATCCGTGTCGCTGACGCCGAAAAGATCAGGGTCGTGCACAGGGGAGCTTCTTCAGATCCCGCCTTCGAAGAAGCGGCACCGGGTTTCACAAGTCTCATTGCGCTGGCGCGGTCTGCCTATGAAAACGCATCCCACGCGCCAAAACACGATCTGGACCCAAAAAACCTTGCAAATAAGTTCTTTCACAAACATGAGCACCCCGGTCTTGGTGAAAAGGGCCGTTTTCACAAACCCGGAGACGGCGACCCTCTTCCTGACGATACACTTCTGACCTTTGCCCTGGTCGGTAATCAGAACTGCGGCAAGACCACTCTCTTCAATCAGCTCACAGGTTCCAATCAGCATGTCGGCAACTTCCCCGGTGTCACTGTCAGCCGCAAAGACGGTGCGATCCGGCATCACCCCAACACGCTGGTCACGGACCTCCCCGGCATCTACTCCATGTCCCCCTACAGCAGCGAAGAGCTGATCTCCCGCAACTATGTGCTGGAGGAAAAACCCCGGGCCATCATCAACATTATCGATGCCACAAACATCGAGAGAAATATGTATCTCACGATCCAGCTGCTGGAGATGAATATTCCCATGGTCGTAGCCCTCAACATGATGGACGAGGTTCGCGGCAACGGAGGAACGATCGAAATAAACGCACTGGAGTCTCTCCTGGGCGTCCCGGTCATCCCGATCTCCGCCGCCAGGGGAGAAGGAATCGAAGAACTGATTGAACATGCCATCCATGTAGCCCACTATCAGGAGAAACCTCTTCGGCAGGATTTCTGCGATGAAAACGACCACGGCGGTGCTGTTCACCGTTGTCTTCACGCCGTCGCTCATCTCATAGAAGACCATGCGGCACGCGCGGATCTGCCCGTACGCTTCACTTCCTCCAAGCTCATTGAAGGAGACGAGCAGCTTCTGGAAAAACTGGAACTGGACCAGAATGAAAAAGAACTGCTCCGGCACATCATTGTGCAGATGGAAAATGAGCGCGGAATGGATAGAAGTGCCGCCATCGCCGATATGCGGTATGCCTTTATTTTTAAAATCTGCGGACAGACAGTCAAGCGGGTCCGCGAGAGCAAAGAGCATCTGCGCAGCCGCAGGCTGGACAAGGTCCTGACCGGAAAATACACTGCCATCCCCGTCTTCATCCTGATCATGGCTCTGGTCTTTTATCTTACTTTCAACGTGATCGGGGCCTTTTTCCAGGGAATCCTGGAAAAAGGAATAGAAAACCTGACTGTCGTGGTCGACAACCTGCTCACTGCAGCCGGAGTCAACCATGTCATACACAGCCTGATCGTGGAAGGAATTTTCGCGGGTGTCGGCAGCGTTCTCAGTTTTGTGCCGATCATCGTGGTCATGTTCCTCTTTCTGTCCCTTCTGGAGGACAGCGGATACATTGCCAGAGTCGCCTTTGTCATGGATCACCTGCTCCGGCGATTAGGTCTTTCCGGGCGGAGCATAGTCCCCATGCTGATCGGCTTCGGCTGCAGCGTACCTGCCGTCATGGCAACGCGCACCCTGCCCAGCGAACGAGACCGCCGCATGACGATTCTGCTGACCCCCTTCATGAGCTGCACCGCGAAAATCCCGATCTACGCATTTTTCGTCAATGCATTCTTTCCAGGACGGGGAGGCCTGATCATGACAGGACTCTATTTACTGGGAATCCTGGTCGGCATCCTGGTTGCTCTGTTATACAAAAACACCCTGTTCCGCGGCGAGGCAGTCCCCTTTGTCATGGAACTTCCCAACTACCGCCTTCCCGGTATCCGCAATACACTGCAGCTTCTGTGGGAAAAGGCAAAGGATTTTCTGACGCGGGCCTTCACAGTCATACTGATCGCTACGATCGTGGTCTGGTTCCTGCAGAATTTCAACCTTCACCTCAATATGGTGGAGGATTCGGCGGAAAGCATCCTGGCCAGGGTCTCCGGCCTCCTTGTCCCGCTCTTCTCCCCCATCGGCCTGGGGGACTGGCGCATCTGCACTTCCCTGATCAGCGGATTCATGGCCAAGGAGAGTGTTGTCTCCACTCTGGAGATTCTCTATGTGGGCGGCGTTACCGCCTCCATGACCTCCCTGACTGCGGCAAGCCTGCTCGTATTCTCGCTCCTTTACACGCCCTGTGTAGCAGCTGTTGCATCGGTCCGCCGTGAACTCGGTACAAAATGGGCAGCCGCCCTGGTCCTGTGGCAGTGTGCCATTGCCTGGATCGCCGCCCTCCTTGTACGCCTAATAGGTTTGATGTTATAAATCTTATTAAAAGCTGGAAAAATCTGTCAGAAAATCATTAAATAAAAACCGGCAGAAAGAGCAATCAAAAACCGGGAGATGCACACCAATCATGCATCTCCCGGTTCTTTTTTCATTTAATCAGTTGTCTGTATAGCCAGATCAGTCGTTCGTATAGTTGTCAAAATAGCCCTGAACGAGGACTACAGGTGTTCCCTTGTCTCCGGAGCCGCTGGTCAGGTCGCAAAGTGATCCGATCAGATCGGTGATCTGTCTGGGAGTTGTTCCCTGAGATGCCATATTTCCCTTGAGGTCGGCATCTTTTTTGCGGATACTGTCGGAGATCGCCGCGCGGAGTTCTTCGCCGGACAGATCCTTGTAATCGTTGTCAGCCAGATATTTGAGTTTGAGCTCATTAGGGGTTCCGATCAGGCCGTCTGTGAAGAAGGGGGAGACTACCGGATCGGCGAGCTCCCAGATCTTGCCCTGGGGATCCTTGAAAGCGCCGTCGCCATAGACCATGACTTCGACATGCTTTCCTGTCCTGTCAAGAACTTTCTTCTGGATATCCAGGACCAGGTCCCTGCTGTCGCGGGGGAAGAGCTTGACCTTGTCTTCCGTGGACTTGTTGGAGCCAAGAAGACCATACAGCTCATTGTAGCCGCTGCCATTGACGGAAGCGTTCATGATATCGTCGAGACTGCAGACGACCTTTGCGCCGGCGGCCATGAGGATCCTCCTGGTGCGCTTGCGGGTATGGATATCACAGTTGAGGATGTGATCCGCATAAGGCAGGATCGCTGCGGGCTGGTTGGCAAAGATGATCTCCGCCTCGGCACCGCAGGAGCGGATGAGGTCTCCGTAATACTCCACATAATCAACACCGGTGAACTCGTGGCGGTTCACGCCGAAGAGCTCTCTGTATTTTTCCAGTGTCAGAACATCGCTGTAGGGATTGACACCTGCCGCGTCGATCTTGTCGAGACTGACCAGCTCGTTGCCGACTTCGTCTGAAGGATAGCTGAGCATCAGAACAACCTTCCTGGCGCCCATTGCAATGCCCCTGAGGCAGATCGCAAAACGGTTGCGGGAAAGGATGGGGAAGATCACGCCGATCGTTTCGCCGCCGAGCTTGGCTTTGACATCCGTCGCAATATCCTCCACACTGCAGTAGTTACCCTGTGAACGAGCGACAATAGATTCTGTCACAGCAATGACATCTTTGTCGCGAATGGAAAATCCTTCATATTCAGCAGCTTCCAGCACACTGTTTGTTACGATCTCGCTCAGATCATCGCCCTGACGGATGATCGGGCAGCGGATGCCTCTGGAAACTGTACCGACTCTGCGTTCTGTGTTGCTCATAATTTCGGGTATGTCCTCCTGTTCACGTACTTATATCTATAAAACTGCTGTTCTGTGCAATTCTTTTATGATCAACTGCATCAGATAACTGCCGGTTTATTATTGTAGCAGATTAAAGTATTTTTGAAAAGTATTATCTCTCCTCGCGGAAATAGGACTGGCCGAGGCTTGCGGGCGGCTGATTCTCCCGTTTGTTGCGCATGCTGGTGAAGATCAGAACAATGATCGTGACCACGTATGGCAGCATTTTGTAAAGTTCCTTGACTGCCAGATTTGTTCCGGTCGGAATGTACAGATAGAGAATATACAGACCGCCGAAAAGGAAGGACGAAATAATACCCAGGTCGGGACGCCAGATGGTGAAGATAACAAGGGCGATGGCCAGCCAGCCGCGGTCGCCGAAGGCGTTGTTGGACCATACACCGTTGGCATAATCCATGACATAATACAGTCCGCCCAGACCTGCGATCATACAGCCGATACAAGTGGCGGCATATTTATACTTTGTGATATTGATACCTGCGGCATCAGCCGTCGCGGGACTCTCTCCCACGGCGCGCAGATGCAGACCGACCCTGGTGTTGCGGATGATATAGGCGGCTGCCAGCGAAATGATGATCGCGGCATAGGCCAGAAATCCGTAAGAGAACAAGAGCTTTCCGACCGTCCCTGTTCCGGAAGCAAAAGGAAGCGTTGTCCGGAATACATTTGAAGTGGCGCTCAATGCGATCGAGGGCACATCCGAACCCGTCAGCTTGATCAGGGAACCGCCGAAGAAATTGCCGAAACCGACACCGAAAGTGGTCATGGCCAGACCCGTCACATTCTGATTGGCGCGGAAAGTAACTGTAAGCACGCAGTAGAGAAGTCCCATCAGAAGCGATCCGATCAGACAGCAGAGCAGAGGGATCAGGACCGTCAGAACAGGATTCATGGCTTCCGCGGAGCCTCCGCAGGAATGCTCATACAGAAAAGCACCTATGACACCTGAGATCGCGCCCACATACATGACACCGGGAATGCCCAGATTGAGATTGCCGGATTTCTGAGTGATCGTCTCACCGGTACTGCCCAGCATCAGCGGAATGCTCTGGGCGACAACACGCGGGATAAAAACAACAAGATCAAACATTCGCCGAATCCTCCCTCTTCTCTTCTTCATTATCGGATCCTGCCGGTCCGGACTGCTTTCCGGCCGAAGGCGTTTCTTTCATTTGAGAAGCCGCATTTTCCGCATTTTTTTCAGTCTTACGCGAAAATCCCCTGAAATGCAGCTTATAAAGGATAAAGAACTCGCTGGCGATGATAAAGAACAGGATAATTCCTGTCAGAATATCGCCGAAGGACTCGTTGAGCGAAAAACCCGACGCGATCTCTGACGCGCCTCTTGACATAAAGACCAGAAGGAAGGATGAGAGCACCATTCCCAGAGGATGAAATTTTGCCAGCCAGGCTACCATGACAGCCGTAAAGCCCTGACCGCCGGCCAGTGTCGTAGTCAGGGTGTGGTCTGTTCCGGCCACCAGAAGATAACCTGTAAATCCGCAGATCGCTCCTGAGAGCATCAGTGTACGGACAATGGTCCAGCCGACCTTGATACCGACATAGCGGGCAGTCGCCACACTTTCACCTACGACAGAGATCTCATAGCCGTGCTTGGAATAAGTCAGATAGATATACATGCCGATCGTGATGGCTGCCACACAGAGGATATTCAGCAGGTAGCGGTTTCCGGCGATGACAGGCAGCCAGCCGGCCTCAGTGGACTGGTTGATGATACCGATCTTGCCCGATCCCTTGGGAACTTCCCAGAAGATGACGAAGAAGGCGACCAGCTGTGTCGCCACATAGTTCATCATGAGGGTGAACAAGGTTTCATTTGTATTCCACCTTGCCTTAAAGAGGGCCGGAATCAGAGCCCAGACTGCACCGGCACCGATCGCGGCGATAATACTCACAGGAATCAGAATGACATTGGGCAGGGTATCCCCGAGCACGATCATGCAGGAAGCGGTCGCAAGGGCGCCGATCAGGATCTGGCCCTCGCCGCCCAGGTTCCAGAAGCGCATGCGGAAGGCAGGCGTCAGAGCAAGAGAGATACAGAGCAGGATCGCAATTTCCTTGCCCAGGATCCACATACGCCTGCTGGATCCGAAGGCGCCCGAAAACATGGTCGCGTATACTTCAAAGGGATTGAGTCCGGTTGTGACAGAGGTGATCACAGCACATACAGCCAGAGCGATCACGATGGCGATCAGCCTGATCCCCCATGCCTGATACCAGGTGAGCGCCTTGCGTTTTGACATATGAATAAGTGGTTCTTTGGGTTTGTTATGCAAGTCCTTCTCCCTCCATTGCCCTGATTCTCTCGGATCCTCCGAGCTCTGTCATCATCATGCCGACTTCATTTTTATCGGCTGTACGTCCGTCAACGATTCCGCTCACACGGCCGCCGCACAAAACGACGATCCTGTCAGCCAGTTCCAGAAGAACATCCAGATCTTCACCGACATAAACGACAGCGACACCTGCCTGCTTCTGCTGATTGAGAAGATCATAAATGGTATAGGAAGAATTGATATCAAGGCCGCGAACGGCATAAGCCGTAAGAAGGACTTTGGGCGAGGAGGCAATCTCACGTCCGACAAGGACCTTCTGCACATTGCCGCCGGAGAGACGCCGCACAGGCGTGGAGAGGTTGGGTGTATTGACCTCGAGCTCCTCGACAACTTTTTCCGCCAGATCATGCGGCTGTTTTCTGTTTGTAAAGACGGAACGGCCATCGCGGAAAGAACGGAGCATCATGTTGTCCGAAAGGTCCATATTTCCTACAAGGCCCATACCAAGACGGTCCTCGGGAACAAATGAGAGGGCAACACCCATGTGCTGGATCTCAAGGGGATCCCTGCCGACAAGGTCTTCTGCCTTACCGTCGTCATTGATATAGAGGATCTGTCCGGATTCCACCCGCTGCAGTCCGGCGATCGCCTCCAGAAGCTCCTTCTGGCCGCAGCCGGAGATACCGGCAATACCCAGAATCTCACCCGCGCGTATATCGAAATAGATATGGTCGAGTTTTAAGACACCTTCAGGGGACGTGACCGTAAGTCCCTTGATCTCAATGCGGGGCTTTGGATTGACCGGTTCAGGCCTGTTGATATTGAGGGTGACCTGACGGCCGACCATCATATTTGTCATCTCCTGAGGATTGGTGTCCCTGGTCATCATCTCGCCCACATAAGAACCTTTTCGCAGAACCGCGACCCGGTCCGAGAGTTCCTGCACCTCGTGCAGCTTGTGGGTGATGATAATGATCGTCTTGCCGTCAGCGCGCATATTGCGCAGGACTGCAAAGAGTTTCTCCGTCTCCTGCGGGGTCAGGACAGCCGTGGGTTCATCGAGGATCAGGATATCTGCACCTCGATAGAGAGCCTTTACGATCTCCACTGTCTGCTTCTGAGACACTGACATCTGATAGATCTTGCGCTGGGGGTCTATCTGAAATCCGTACAGATCACAGATCTCCTGAATCTTCTTTGAAGCCGCTGCCCGGTCCAGGCGTCCCTTCTCCTCCAGTCCCAGAATGATGTTTTCCGTCGCGGTAAAAACATCAACCAGTTTGAAATGCTGGTGGATCATGCCGATTCCATAGCGGAAAGCATCCTTGGGAGACTGAATGGTGACTTCCTCTCCGTTAATAAAAATCTGCCCCTCATCCGGATAATAGATACCGGACAGCATATTCATAAGTGTCGTCTTGCCGCTCCCGTTCTCTCCCAGAAGGGCAAGAATCTCCCCTTTCCGGATATCAAGGTTCACGTGGTCATTGGCCACGACCGAGCCGAAAGTCTTGGTAATGCCGCGCAGGGCGACAGCAGGTATTGTGTTATCCAAAGCAGTTCCTCCGCCGGAGTAAGTGATTGATGGAAAATGTATGATGACTAATATTTTAGGACAATCCGCCGCGCACACAAGAACGGGCTGTCACATTCAAAATGTGACAGCCCGGATAAAACACATGCATATGCAGTCGTCTGATGACCAGGTCCGGATCCCGCACAAAATCAGATAAAAATTACGTCTTCCGGCCGCGCCGGAGTGAATGCTCCCGCCTGAGCAGGATCATCACTGTTTTGTATCCAGAAGTGTAATTCCATCGATTTTCAGGTCGAAATACGGAGCACTGCGGTCCTCGGACTCATGGAAGAAGCCATCATAGATTGCTTCTGTATCGCCTTCATAGTTCGGATCTGTGTCAACATCTGCCATGTAGGAATCAAGATTCTTGCCATCAACAGTGAACTTGGTGGTATCAAATACATAGATTTTCTGGTCTACAAGCTGCTGTTTGATCTCCTCGATCTTTTCAGCTGTGCCGGGGGCTGCGACCTTCTCGTTGACTTCGGTCAGAACGACAGAACCGGTGCTGATATTTCCGGTCCAGTCAGGCTCAAACTCTTCACCTGCAGCAACTGCAGTGATAGCATACTCATAATAGGGCTCCCAGTTGATCCTGGAAGAAACAATAAAGGTATTAGGGCATGCTGAAATGGTGGAACCGTTGTAGGAAACATCGGGAACACCGGCCTGCTCACAGGCAGTAGGAGCGCCCATGGAGTCAGCATGCTGGCTGATCAGGACACAGCCGTTGTTGATCAGCTTGTTGGCCGCTTCTTTTTCAGCAGTCTCATCATACCAGGAACCAGTGAAGGTAACTTCCATGGTAGCGGAAGGGCACATGGAGCGGGCACCCAGGAAGAAGGATGTGTAGCCGGAAATAACCTCTGCATAGGTATAAGCGCCGACATAACCGATCTTGGCTTCGTCTTCCTTGATATCGCCGTTTTCGATCATCTGGTTGAGCTTCATGCCTGCAGCAACGCCTGCAAGATAACGGCCTTCATAGATGGAGGCAAACGCGTTGTGATAGTTGGGAAGTTCCTCGGTATGAGCCTTGGTGCCTGTCGCGTGGCAGAACTCGACTTCAGGGAATTCCTTGGCAGCCTGGATCATGAAATCCTCATGGCCGAAGGAGTCCGCAAAGATGATGTTGCAGCCGGCATCAGCCAGGTCGCATGCAGTATCATAACACTCCTGACCTTCAGGAATATTGGTCTTGATGATGCAGTTTTCGTCGCTGATTTCAAGCTTCTTGCATACTTCCTTTGCAGCTGTGATGAAGTTATTGTCATAGGTGGAGTTCTCATCATGCAGCATGATAAAGCCGACCTTGATATCGCTTGCAGGCAGATAATCATCGTCTCCGACCTCTTCCCCGGTATTTGCAATATCAGGATTATCGGGCTGTTCGGGCTTTGTGACGCTGCCGCCGCCACCGCAGCCTGCCAGAATGCCCATGGCAAGAATCAGTGCGAGTACAATACTCAGTGTCTTTTTCATTTTTTTCCTCCATTTAATTTCTGCGGAAAGGCTGACGTCCTCTTGTCTTACCGCAGTTATGAAAATAAATTTTCAGGAATTTTTATAATACGAAAGACAAAGCCGTTTGTCAATTCCGGCCAGTCATATTTTGTAAGTCATCACAGAGACATCACGCAGTCTTCACAACTTTGTCACAACGCATTTGCGCCTCCGCTCATTTCCGGAAATTGTACATATATTAAGATCCGCTTTCGATTCCCTGCTTGCAGTTCTAAGATACTCTGACTATATTCCTGATTGCAGTTCCAAGACTTTCTGTCTTTATTCCCGGTCATCTTTGTCTCTGCTCAGGAGGCACACAGTCTCAACACTGCTCGTCCAGGGGAACTGATCGACACAGACTCCTCTGACAGGACGGTATCCGGCCGCGACAAAGGCCGGCAGGTCACGCGCAAGGCTTGTGGGCTTACAGGATATATAGAGAATATTTTCGACGCCGTAGGACAGGATGCGGGGCAGAGCTTTGGGATGAATTCCGTCGCGGGGCGGGTCGAGAATGATCGTGTCAGGCTTTTCCCCGATCGTATCGAGGACCTTGAAAACATCTCCTGCGAGAAAAGAGCAGTTAGTCAGTCCATTCCTTTTTGCATTGATTCTGGCGGCTTCAACAGCCTCTTCCACAATTTCTACGCCGATGACTTTTTTAGCCGTGGGCGCCATGAGCTGAGCGATCGTGCCTGTTCCGCTGTAGAGATCATAGACTATCCCCTTCTCTTTTCCGGCCATGGTCCCCTCGGAAAGGAAACTCCTCGCAGTGTCGTAAAGTACCTCCGCGCCGTGACTGTTGGTCTGGAAAAAAGAAAAAGGAGTGACATTAAACCGGAGCCCGAGAAGTTCCTCCGTAAAGAAGTCTTTTCCGTACAGGATCTCCGTTCCCTGGTCCGCAACCACATCTGCAAGGGAATCATTCTTTGTGTGAAGGATACCGGCAAAGCTTCCCTTCAAAAGTCCTCTCTCCTGCAGTCCGACGAGCTTCCCGGCAAAACCGGAAAGATCAGGCTGCAGCTGTGTCGTCGTCACAAGGTCTACCAGAATCTCGCCGGTAAAGGCAGCCTTGCGCACAAGCAGGTGGCGCAGATAGCCGGTATGCCGAAGGCGGTGGTAAAATGGCAGCTTTCCGCTTTTTTCTTCTGCCGTATGATCTGTATAATCGGAAGAGTCTGTCTCCTCAGATGCATTCTGTGTATTCTGAAAAGCCTCAGAAAAATCTGTCTCAGCAAAATACCGCAGTGTCGTACGCAGGATCAGGGAAAAATCGGGATCTGTGATCCGGCAGCCGTCGACCGTTACGATGTCATAAAAGCCGCCCCGCTTATGCATGCCAAGAGCAAGGGGGCCGTCTTTATATTCATCCCCGAAGGTATATTCCATCTTGTTGCGGTATTCATATTCCTGCGGACTTGGCTTGATACCTTCGAACCATTTCGAGACTTCCAGCTCCTCTTCCGGCACGCCCGAAAGCTGTGCCGCCTGTGCCATGGCGCCTTCCAGAAGGCGCTGCACCTGAGAACACTTCAGTTCCAGCTCCTCCGCAAAAGGCAGGTTCAGATACATGCATCCCCCGCACTTTCCGAAATGAGGACAGGGCGCAGTGCGCTCTGCAGGCGCCTTCTCAAGAACCTCCTGCAGTGTTCCCTCGGCTTTGCCGCGGCGCTTTTTGGAAACACGGAGAGAAACCCTCTGCCCCGGCAGCACATTTTTGACGATACATATTCCTTCCGGCGTTTCCACAACACCCTTTCCGGGATAGTCCACCCGGGTCACGATTCCTTCCAGAATCTCGCCTTTTTTCATTTATATTTCTCCAATCAGATCAGTCAGTAAATCTCCCAAAAAACAATTATCCGATGATTATAACAGATATAATCGACATTGGGATATAGCCGTTTAATTTTTTCAATGCTATTCTGGATACTGACAAGTAACAGCAATACAGTATCCGCTGATAACCACGAGGTCAAATATGAACGAACTCTCTGAAATAACTGCAGTGCTTCATTCCGGTGAACTCTATGATTCGGGAGATCCCGCCCTTCTCGAAATCCAGAGCCGTCATCTGGATGCCATATATGATTTCAATAACACCCGGCCTTCAGAGACAGCCAGGCGGCTGGCCCTTCTGAAAGAGATGCTCGCTGAAGTCGGCGAGGGCTGCTGGATCGAGCCGCCCTTTCACGCCAACTGGGGCGGCGCGCATGTGCATTTCGGCCGGAACATCTATGTCAATTTCAATCTGACCCTTGTCGATGACACCCACATCTATGTGGGGGACAACACAATGATCGGCCCCAATGTCACCATTACTGCCGCATCCCACCCCATTGATCCCGCACTTCGCAGCGGATCAGGCCTGCAGTACAACCTTCCTGTCCGGATCGGCAGAAACTGCTGGATCACCGCCGGCGTGACCATCCTGCCGGGTGTCACTATCGGTGATAATTCCGTGATCGGGGCCGGAAGTGTCGTGACACGCGATATTCCGCCGGATGTCCTTGCCCTGGGGGTTCCCTGCCGCGTGGTTCGTCCGGTGAAAAGCGGCGACCGGATTTGATCCCTGGCATGGATTCCTCCATACCGGAAAAAGAACTCCAATACATCATGAAATTTCTACCGTTTAATGATGATCAACTTTAATGATAATCAACGTTAGCCGATCCACTGCCATAAAAAATGCCGGAAAACATCTCACATGCTTCCGGCATTTTTTTGTTGTCATATGACAGAGACAGCACGGCCTCTCCTGTTTTTGGGATTTCTACTGCAGATCAAAGGCATCCGAATTCGATCATAGCCCTGCGCAGAGATTCCTTGTGGGCATCTGTCAGTTCGGTCAGAGGAAGTCTGGGAGAACCCACATCGAAGCCCTGCATATTGAGGGCAGCCTTGACAGGGATCGGATTGACCTCAATGAAGAGCTGGTCGATCAGGGGAAGGGCCTTGAGCTGGAGCTTTTTGGCCTCCTCGTATCTGCCCTCCAGGCAGTGCATGACAAGGTCATGCGTCTGACGGGGCGCAACATTGGCAAGGACGGAAATGACACCCGAGCCGCCCAGGGAACAGAGGGGCACGATCTGGTCATCGTTGCCGGAATAAATATCGATCTTTCCGTCAACGAGGCTGGCCAGTTTGGCCACCTGGCTGATATTGCCGGTCGCTTCCTTGATTGCTGCGATGTTGGGCTGGTCCTTGACAAGTCTGGCCATGGTCTCGGGCAGGATATTGGTTCCCGTCCTGGAAGGAACGTTGTAGACGATGCAGGGGAGCTTTGTCGCTGACGCGATCGTGCGGTAATGCTGATAGAGGCCGTCCTGTGTGGCCTTGTTGTAATAAGGTGTGACAAGCAGAAGGCCGTCGGCTCCCAGCTTCTCCGCCTCTTCGGACATCATGACTGCATGGGCTGTATTATTGGAACCGGTTCCTGCGACTACAGGAATCCTGCCCTTCGTCACCTCTGCCGAAAAACGAATCGCTTCCAGATGCTCCGGATCATCCAGTGTCGGAGCCTCGCCGGATGTGCCGACAACGACCAGGGCATCCGTGCCGTTTTTGATCTGGTCCTCGATCAGCCTCTCCAGTGAATCGTAATTGATCTCTCCGTTTTCCTTCATAGGTGTGACAAGCGCTACACCGGATCCTTTAAAGATAGACATATGGTTTATCCTCCTCAACTATGATATAAACAGCATGGTTTCATGCAGAGCATTCGATCTGCTGTGTAAATAATAACGCTGTAAAAGATCTGCAGCACAACAGCTACATTATATCACAGTTCGGCCAAATAATACTATTAAGAAAACCTGCAGGAATCAATTCCATCTTCTTTCAAAAAAGTCAAGAAGCAGTTCTCCCATGATCTCGCTTCCATCAATGTAGCTTCCGTGGTCCTCCCCATCCACGATCACGAGTTCCGCGTCCGGAAGGTTTTCGACAATACGTTCTGTCTCGCTCCAGAGGATAAGGTCAAACTCGCCCACCGTGACAAGCACGGGGATCGTGATCCTTTCCAGAGAGCAGGGATCGATATGGGGCTCGGTCAGCATCAGTGTGACCAGAGGGTCCTGTTCTTCTTCATAGATCTGTATGCATTCTTCAAGAAAAGGCTCCTCGACCCCTTCCGGCTCCAGATTGGTCCCG
Source organism: uncultured Lachnospiraceae bacterium (assembly GCA_900318375.1). Lineage (GTDB taxonomy): Bacteria > Bacillota > Clostridia > Lachnospirales > Lachnospiraceae > CAG-791. Next base: position 21,935 of record ONKG01000035.1, on the reverse strand, counting down.
CTGACAGCCATGATCCCCAGTGTACCCGGATGGTTTATTTCCAGCAAAAGCCCGATGATCCCGCCGTCACTGTGTCCGTAGAAAGCCGGTTTTTCAAGGCCCAAAGCCATGATGAACTGGTACATATCCTCCGCCATATCATCAAAATGGTATTCATCGAGAGGTTCGTTGGCGCCTTGTCCTCTCGAGTCGGGCGCATAGACCCGGAAGCCGGCATCGACAAGCTGTTCGATCTCCACCTCGAAAAGATTATGGTCCTCGCCGTTTCCGTGTACCAGAAGAACCGGTCTGCCCTCTCCCTCTGCGGCATAATGGAGACTTACTCCATTCACCTCTATTACATGAGAAGCCTCATACTGACTCATACCTGCTGCTGCCTCCTCATAAACAAATATGATAAATTACTGATGACTTTCCAGATAGTGGTTGACACGCACATTTACATTCTCCTGCAGATTTCTGAAGAAAAACTGATAGTCATACAGATGATAGGAACCCTCCGGAAGAATAGCGAGAATGGGCGGATAATCCGCAGGAGTAACATCCGTGACCTTGAGTACTCCGCGTTCCTCGTCAATATAGCAGCCGCAGAGCTCTGCCACTTCCTGCTTGATCTTGCCGCTGTAGCTGGTAAAGCAGGCACCTTTATTCAAAGACTTGTCGGCAGGTGTGCTGTCCGCCTTCCAGTTCAGAGGATTGATGGAGATCACCTTCTGATCCGCTGGATTGATAAACGTTCCCTCAAGCTCCGGTGATTCGCAGTCAAAGCTGACGACAACACCAGTGTCGTCTTCAGCGGCCGCAGGCTTGATCTGCGGGTACTGCTCTGTCATCTCCTGTGTCATGGGCCAGCCGATGGCATACACGGCGACGAGCCGGTCATCCAGTTCTCCCTTGCCGAAATACTCTTCCATCAGGCGATAGCAGAGATCCGCACCCTGGGAAAAGCCGGCAATGATCAGAGGCCTGCCCTCGTTTTCATTTTCGAGGTACCAGGCAAAAGCCGCTGAGACATCTTTATAAGCAATTTCCATATAGGGTTCGCGTTCCTCAGCGCTCAGATCATAGACTTTCATAGCCGCCTGACGATAATAGGGCGCAAACATTCTGGTATCGTCTTCATAAATACCGCGTTCCATATTTAAAGCACCGGAGAAGCTCTGCTTTACTTCCTCATCATCCATGGACATATTATATTCATCTCTCATATCCACGGTCGGGCAGATCAGAAACAGATCGACATTTTTGTCTTCGCCGATCGCAAAATATGCCCAGTTCTCCTGGTTGGCGTAATCCGGAGTCTCTTCGGGAGCGGCAGTCTCTACCGCAGCATCGGCTGCAGTCGCATCGGAAGCCGCTGTCTCCTGACCTGCTGTCGCATCAGCTGCAGCCTCCTCCTGAGCCACAGACGCATCAGCTGCAGCCTCCTGATCGGCTGTATCACCTGCCCCGTCATTCTCTCCGGCATCGGGAGCCGTTGTTTCCTTTTCATCCGCACCAGTCTGCGCGTCTTTTTCAGCGGCCGGCTGGGATGACGTGCTGTTCTGTGATCCTCCGCATGCAGTCAGGGAAAAGATCATGCAGAGAACTACGCATATTGCTGTTTTTTTCCACCAATACAATGTCCTGCTCATATTACTAATCTCCTTTCTGGGTCTGATAAATCCCATCAACATATAGATGCTTTGTCTGCTTTACACAAATCCCTTCCTATTATGCCATATTTTATTATACTGCAAAGCTATTGATTTTGGCTTTTTTTAGACGTATACTATGAAAACAGATACAAACAGCTGATGCGGTCTGCCGCAAATCCGATCGGGTAGGCGCAGCAGACTGCCGCCATCAGGTCTGTTGATCTTCTTTATGGGTTAGTAAAGGTTTCGACAGGGGTCTTGAAGGTGGAGAAGCGATCCGGAGCCGAGCGTTAAACGGCAAATCTAAATATAAACGCTAACGATAGAGTAGCACTGAAAGCGGGAAACGACATGGCTTAAGCTTTGCGGCTATGGGCGTATGATGAAGCTACCAAACCGGCCAGATTGACTGTTCTCTCGCCGGATGCGGGAATTGGACTTGTCCGCAAGAACAGGATATGATCGTAGAAGTACATTGGATGGGCTTTTGGACGCGGGTTCGATTCCCGCCTAATCCACGAAAAAACCGGAATCCGTCACATTGACGGGTTCCGGTTTTTTTATACCTTTTCAAAGTGTTTCACGATCCGGTGCCGTTATGACTGCAGTCCGCACTTCAATCTCCGCTGATTGACACTTCCTGATCAAACAGGAGGCGGGCGGCGTATTTTTCGATGCGGGGGTCTTTCAGATATTCCCTGGTCTCCGCAAGGCGGCTCCAGTAATGCATGGGGAAGACATACTTCGCGCCGAGAATCTCCATAAAGGCCGCGATACAGCGGGGCGCGTGCTCCTCCAGACGAGGGTCAAGCGGGACGAAGGCTGCATCCAGCAGGTCCGGCAGTTCCTTCTCTTCACCCTGCCGGGAGTTTTCCTCCCGGATCCTGTCGGCCAGATACTGCATTTCGCCGCGGCATTTTTTCTCGGAAGCAATATTGTCCTCCATGGGCTCATCGTTCCAGAACCAGACATTGAGGTCTCCGGCATGGTAAATACGCTTTCCTTCCGCTTCGATATAAAAAGCTACGCCCATGTCCGTGGACTCCAGGGTGATGATCCTGACAGAGGCAGGACCTTTCCCGTCGGAGGGGATCAGATATGTTTCGCGGGGACGGACAGTGACAACATCTGCTTCCGGATGCTTTGCCGCGTCTTCAATTCCCTCATCCAGAATATATGTGACATCCGGATGCGTCTTCTGAAGGTCCCAGATCTGAGGGTTATAGTGGTCCCCGTGGGCATGGGAACAAAAGACGTACAGCTTTTTGTCCGCCGGGAGCTCCGGCAGACTGCGCTTGTACCAGTCAAAAAGCAGGATGCTGTTCTCCAGAGATACCAGGAAGCAGCTGTGGTAAACGTGTGTGATTTTCATTTTGCCGGTTATCCTCTCCTGTAAATAATATGTTTGGATCAAAAAAATGTTTGAAGACTCGCCGGATGTCTGCAATTGCTCATGCAGGCATGGCATTTGCAGTCATGGCACTTGAATACATCCGGCTCGCTGTTTTTCCTTACATGCGGTTATGTCTTTTTGTCGATAATCATGTGTGAATAAACTACGTACTGCTCCGCGCCGGGCGCGCTCTCGCTGTTTATTCAAACATGTCGAAAAGGCTGATCTGGTTGGACTCAGGAAGATCACCCAGCAGGCCCAGTTCGTGCATTTTCTCTATGACAGTCTTGGGGACCTTTGTCCGGTTCCAGAAGTCGTCGCGGGATATGAAGGGACCGTCTTTTCGGGCTTCCACCACCGCGTCAGCTGCCTTTTCACCCATGCCGTCGATGCTCTTTAAGCTGGGCATGATCTTCCCGTCAACAATGGAACACAGACGGGATTGGGCTGAGTAGATATCGATAGGAACAAACTCGAAGCCGCGGGCATACATCTCGCGGACAACGAGGCAGTCGTCAAGGGTGGTCTGCTCCTTGGGAGTCAGACTATCTTTCCTGCGCTGATAATCCTCCATGACCGCCAGCAGATGGTCTCTGCCCCGGCACATGATCTCATAAGAGAAGGCCGAGGCGCGGATACTGTAGTAGGCAGCATAATAAGCCAGGGGATAGTGAACCTTGCAGTAGGCGATCCGCAGAGCCATCATGACGTAGGCGGCCGCATGCGCGCGGGGGAACATGTATTTGATCTTAAGGCAGGAGTCGATGTACCACTCCGGAACATTGGCGGCACGCATGGCCTCCTTCATCTCCGGAGTGAGTCCCTTGCCCTTTCGGACAGATTCCATAGTCTTGAAGGACAGGGATTTATCCATCCCCTGGGCGATGAGGTAGGACATGATATCGTCACGCGTGCAGATGGCCGTAGACAGAACCGCTTTTCCCTCCTGGATCAGGGTCTGCGCATTACCCAGCCACACGTCCGTGCCGTGGGACAGACCGGAAATGCGGACCAGCTCCGACATGGTGGTAGGTCTCGTATCGTCCAGCATGCCGATGACGAATTTTGTGCCGAACTCCGGAATGCCCAGGGAACCGACGTCGATGCCGCCGTTCTGCTCTGTGGTGATGCCAAGAGATTCGGTGCTGGAAAAAAGCTTCATGACATCCGGGTCGTCCAGCGGGATCTCCGTGGGATCCAGGCCTGTCAGATCCTGCAGCATGCGGATCATGGTCGGATCATCGTGTCCCAGAATGTCCAGCTTGAGCAGGTTGTGGTCGATCGAATGATAATCAAAATGGGTCGTGACGATATCGGTCGTCATGTCGTTTGCCGGGTGCTGGACAGGGGTGAAGGTATTGATATTCTCCCCCAGAGGCAGGACGACGATACCGCCCGGGTGCTGGCCGGTACTGCGGCGGATCCCCGTGCAGCCTGCAAGGAGGCGCTCGATCTCACAGTTTCGTTTGGCGATTCCTTTATTTTCAAAATAGTGTTTGACGTAACCGTAGGCGGTCTTGTCCGCCACAGTCGCGATCGTACCGGCCTTGAAGGTCTGTTCGTGGCCGAAAATGACCTTTGTGTAGGCGTGGGCCTTGGCCTGGTACTCGCCCGAGAAGTTCAGATCGATATCAGGCTCTTTATCGCCCTTAAATCCCAGGAAGGTCTCGAAGGGAATGTCAAAGCCGTCCTTTTTGAGTTCCTCTCCGCAGTGAGGGCACTTCATGCGGGGCATATCGATCCCGCATTTTCCCTGATACTGTTTTACCAGATCAGAGTCAAAATCGGTGTAGTGGCAGTTGGTGCAGTAATAGTGGGGCGGAAGGGGGTTGACCTCCGTGATTCCTGACATGGTCGCGACGAAAGAGGAGCCGACAGATCCGCGTGAACCGACCAGGTAACCGTCCTCGACGGATTTCCACACAAGCTTCTGGGCAATGATGTACATGACCGAATAACCGTTGGAAATGATGGAACGCAGCTCTCTCTCAAGCCGCTCCTGCACGATCTCCGGGAGGGGATCTCCATACATACTGTGGGCCTTGTCATAGCAGATCCTGCGCAGGTTCTCATCACTGTTGGGAATGACGGGCGGACACTTGTCGGGGCGCACGGGAGAAAGAGCGTCGATCATATCCGCGATCCGGCGCGGGTTGTCAATGACGACTTCCTGCGCTTTTTTGGCGCCCAGATAGGCAAACTCCTCCAGCATTTCATTCGTAGTGTGAAGGAAGAGGGGTGCGGGGTCCTCATCGGACATACCCATACCCTCCTGGATAATGGAGCGGTAGATTTCGTCTTCGGGGTCCAGGAAATGCACGTCGCCAGTCGCAACGACCGGTTTACCCGCCTGCTCGCCCAGACGGACAATGGTTCTGTTGAGGTTGAGAAGGTCCTCTTCCGTCCTGATCTGGGGATATTTGTCCTGCATCTTCGGCGATTCCAGAAGGAAGCGGTTGTTGTCGCGCGGCTGGATCTCCAGATAGTCATAAAAATCCACAATCCCTGCCAGGGCCTCATCGGAACGCTCCTCCAGCACTGCCTCCATCAGTTCGCCCATGACACAGGCGCTTCCCACCAGGATACCCTCCCGGTATTTCATCAAAAGACTCTTGGGAATGCGGGGTTTTTTGAAAAAGTAGGTCAGATGTGATTCACTGACCATGGTATAGAGGTTGGTCCTTCCCGTAGTATTTTTGGCCAGCAGGATGCAGTGGTGTGTGCGGAGGCGCTTTACCGTATCGGGTGTCGGTCTGCAGAATTCTTCGATTTCGCGCAGAGTAGTAACCCCATGCTGTTCCAGAAGGGGCAGCATTTTCATCCAGATACCGGCAGTACACTCCGCATCGTCCACAGCACGGTGGTGATTATCCAGGGAGACATTCAAAAGCTTTGCGACCGCGTCCAGGGTATATTTGGCGTGGCCGGGCAGAAGGGCTCTCGCCATGCCCAGCGTATCCGCAGTGGTGAAATGACAGGCAAGACCCAGACGCTGAGCGTTTGCCCTGATAAAGCCGATATCAAAGTTTACATTGTGTCCTACCAGAATGCATCCTTCGCAGAAACGCAGGAAATAAGGCAGCACCAGGTCGATGGTCTTGGCATCAATGACCATACTGTCCGTGATGCCTGTCAGCTGTGTGATCCTGTAGGGGATGGGCACCTCGGGATTTACAAACTGTGAAAAGCGGTCGCGCACCCTTCCGTTTTCGATCCTGACAGCGCCGATTTCAATGATCCTGTTCTTTTCAGGCGAAAAACCGGTGGTCTCCAGATCAAAGACGACGACAGGGCGGTCTTTGACGGCCAGGTCCAGGTCTTCTTCCGGGACCGGCACGACACTTTTTACAAGGTCATCGACGAGATAGCACTCGACCCCGTAGAGCACCTTAAAGAAATCCTGGGAGTCGACAGCAGGCTGGCCGTTTTCCTTTCGCTTTTTATTCTCTGCTTTTAAGAGGTCCTCACGCACATGTCCCGCATCCGGAAATGCCTGGATGTTGCCGTGATCTGTGATCGCGATGGCGGGCATGCCCCAGGAATAAGCCCTCTTTACTATATTTTTGCACTCCGACACACCGTCCATATCGCTCATCTTGGTGTGGCAGTGCAGTTCAATGCGCTTGACAGGCGCGTCATCTACTCTTGTCGTCTTGAAAGACGGAATCTTCATAATGCCCTGGATGGAGGAAACGATCACTTCCTTGTCAAAGGTATCCATAACAGCCGCGCCGCGCACCTTGACAAAGGTCCCTTTTCCGATCTCCTTGAGCAGTTCATCCGCCTTGTCGGTAGGCACAAACAGCTTGCAGTAAACAGAGTCCGTAAAATCAGTCAGAGAGAACTTGATGATGGTCTTTTCATTTCGGATATCGCGGCGATCGTTTCCGATGATCTGTCCCCGGATGACAACCTCTCCGATCTCACCGATCACATCCGCGATCCTGATGGCATCCGCAGTGACCTCTCGTCCGAAGATAACATCCGGATGAGAGGAACGCTTGAGCGAATACTCCCTCTCGTTCTTCCTGTCTCTGCCGAAGCGGCCGCCGCGTCCGTTTTTCCCGTTTCCGCGCCCCTTCCCTGAGCTGTTTCCATAACCGCCGTTACCGGAGCCGCTGCTGCCAAAACCGCCGTTACCGGAGCCGCCGTTTCCAAAGCCGTCATTATTGAAGCCTCCATTGCCGAAGTCTCCGGTATTTTTCTTATCATTTCCTCCGGAACCGCCTGCCTGGTTTTGTCCGCCTCTCCCGGCACCCGGCAGGGCATTTTGCAGGCCTTCATTCAGACCTTTGCCGGCATTGCTGCTGCCGTAAGTGCCTGCAGCATCCGGCTCTTTTGCAAATGCAGTCTCAGCAGTCTCCCCGAATCCGGATTCTTCATATCCATACCCTGAGGTCTCTGTTCCGCTGAGGTCACTGCCTTCAAGGGTTTTATCATTGTCTTCTGCTTTCAATGTCACTGTAAGTGTGGCAGGCACTCCGCAGCGGTCGCGGAAAATGCGGTTGAGGGCCTCTTCCAGACGTTCCTGCAGACCGCGGCTGATACAGGTATCCCGCATGCACACGTCAATCGTATCGTTTTCACCATATGTGATCGCCGCGTCCCGGAAAAACACACCCATGACCGGAGAAAAGGAAGAAATCTCACAGCTGATCGAATCGCTGTAGGCCTCCATCAGCGACCTCGGCGTGTACTGGGCGGAGAGGTCATAGTGTTCTTCCATATAGACTTCGACTCTGCGGCCCCCGAACAGCTGCTCCTCCATCGCTTTCTGCATGCGAAAAACCCGATCCTTGTGGATCAGGTGGTCGGAGCGCAGGCAGACCTTGAGTCTTGTCCTCTCGCGGTTTGCAGCCAGCCGCTCTACCTGTGTGTCCTGAAAATAGTCCTGCAGGTCTTTGCGGACTTTCAGTTTGGGAAATACGTCAAAAAAAGGTTTGGACATTTATGCAGACTCCATATTACTTCCAGTGATCAAGCTCATATTTCAGAGCATCGAGGAGTTCCTCCTCTCTCATCTTGCGGACGATCTGTCCATGCTTGATGAGAAGTCCTTCCCCGATTCCGCCTGCGATCCCGATGTCGGCCTCCTTTGCCTCGCCGGGACCGTTGACAGCGCAGCCCATGACCGCCACTTTGATATTGAGGTCATATCCCTGTACCATGGTCTCCACCTGGTTTGCCAGACCGACAAGATCGATTTTGGTCCTTCCGCAGGTCGGACATGAGACGACATCGATTCCGCCCCTGCGCAGACCCAGAGTGCGCAGGATCATCTTTGCGGATTTGATTTCCTCCACAGGGTCGCCGGTCAGGGAGACACGGATGGTGTCGCCGATACCCTGATAGAGAATGATACCAAGGCCCACGGCAGACTTGAGGTTTCCGCTGTAGAGGGTACCGGCCTCGGTGATACCGACATGCAGAGGATAGTCCGTCTTCCTGGCCAGCAGCTCATGGGCGCGGGCACATGTCAGGACATCCGAGGATTTAATACTGATGACCATCTGGTCATAACCGCACTCTTCCACCATGCGGACCTTGTCCAGGGCACTCTCCACAAGACCCTCTGCAGTGACACCGCCGTATTTTGCGACCAGTTCCTTCTCCAGGGATCCGCTGTTGACACCGACCCTGATCGGAACCTGACGCTCCTTGGCAACATTTACAACCGCCTCAATTTTTTCGCGTCCGCCGATATTTCCCGGGTTGATACGGATCTTGTCCGCGCCGTTTTCCATGGCCCGGATAGCCATTTTGTAATCAAAGTGGATATCTGCCACCAGGGGAATATGGATTCTCTTTTTGATCTGACCGATGGCAAGGGCCGCCTCCTCCGAGGGGCATGTACAGCGGATGATCTCGCATCCGGCTTCCTCCAGACGCAGGATCTGGGCAACTGTCGCCTTGACATCCTCCGTGGGGGTATTGGTCATAGACTGAATGAGAATGGGGTTTCCGCCTCCGATCACACGGTCGCCGATGCGGATCATTTTTGTATGGTCACGATAAGTCATTTTTTTCTCCGTTCCGGAACACTCTTTCTGCGTTCCTGTGCTTTTGCCTTCCTGCTTTATGAATAATCACCTGACTCCATCCGGGATTAATAGCTGCAGGGTCAGGGGTTGCAATGAGCCGGATCGAGCGGTCTGTGACTATCACAGAAAAAGCCTCCGCGCAATCCGGCCGATTTTTTGTAGAATTTTTTATGAAAAGAATCTTGAAATATCATTAAACAGGACGAGTATCATCACGAACATGAGCACGGCAAAACCTGCCAGATGCACCATTCCCTCCTTCTCGGGCGGGATCGGTTTTCCCCGCACAGCTTCGAGAAGCAGAAACAGGAGCCTTCCCCCGTCCAGGGCCGGGATCGGAAGCAGATTGATGACGCCCAGATTCACCGTCAGAAGGGTCGCCAGACTCAGGAAAGTCAGGATCACCGCTGCCGGTCCGTAGGGTGCCGTTTCTTCATAGGTATCATCGACGACCTTGACAACACCGACCGGCCCCGCGACATCATCTTTGGAAAAATGTCCGCGGAAGATCAGGCCCAGGGATTTGTAGGTCGCCTTGAGCCAGTATCCGGTCTCATAAAAGCCGTACTGAAAAACCTGGAAAGGATTGCATTTGAGGTACTGGCCCGCACCGCGGATCCCGATATAATAGCGGTTATCCTCCTCATCATACTGCGGGATCAGGTGAACAGTCTGCCGCTCTCCGTCTCTTTCAATCGTAATGGAAAGGGGTTCTCCGTAGTTCATCATGGAGACAAGGGTCACTTCCCTGTAAATATGGATGCGCTCACCGTTGATCTTCCGGATCACATCGCCCGACTGCAGTCCTGCCTCCTCGGCGGCGGAATCAGGAATGACCTCCTGAATAACAGGAAGGTCTGTTCCCACAAACGCGACCAGTATGACAGAAAAAACAAAACCGAGAATGAAATTTGCCATGGGACCGGCAAGCACCGCAGCGATCCTCGCCCTTACAGGGGCCTTGGGAAACGAATGCTCATCCAGTTTATCCTGCTCTTCTTCATCGTCAAGTCCGTCCAGCCCGTCAAAAATGCAGGCTCCGCCGATCGGTAGGAGACGGATGCAGAAGTCTGTCTCCTTACCCTTTTTGCGGTAGAGCACAGGTCCCATGCCGATATCAAATTCATTGACACGAATCCCGTTCCTGCGGGCGATGGCGTAATGGCCGAACTCATGTGAGATGACGATCACACTGAAGATGATCAAAAAAATCAGAATACTTATAATCATATAAAAAGCCTTTTATACAGCTTCTGAAATACAGCTTCCGAAAAGACAGTTTCTGAAGCTGTCATTACAGTGAAATTGCAATTACAGCCTTTCGCTGAGAATAAAGGAAAGATAGTAGATCACAGGAGCTGTAAAGATGATGCTGTCAAAGCGGTCCATGATTCCGCCGTGTCCGGGGATCAGTGTGCCGTAGTCCTTGATCGAGTTATTGCGCTTGATGGCGGAGGCTGCAAGATCACCGGTCTGTCCGATCAGGCTTCCTATTATACCGATGATCAGAAAGAGGATGGTGAGATCTGAGCCCTTCTCGATCTGGCGGACCACGAGAGCCAGAAGGCAGCTTACCACAGCACTTCCTGCGATTCCTCCGATGGCTCCCTCAATGGTCTTCTTGGGACTGAGTACAGGCGCCAGCTTGTGACGTCCGATCGCCATACCGACTGCAAGCGCGCAGACATCACTGACAGAGGCACAGATAAAGATCAGCAGGTAGAGGAAAATGCCGTGGGGCAGATTTCTGGTCCTGCAGACATATGCCATCATGACGGGTACGTACAGAAAGGCCATGACCGCGCCCGTCGCCTGAGAAGATCTCCTGCGGGGGAAGGTATAGACATATACCACCATGGTGAGCAGAAAATCCAGGGTCAGCATCATCATGGTCCAATAATCTGAGACGCGGATCATATCAGGCTGATTGACAAGTCCGTATTTCCACTCGATATAGATCAGTCCGGCATAATAAACTGCTGTCAGCAGGAAGCCCGGAACAGCGATCAGATCGGGTACGGAATACCATTTGGGGGCGGATGTATTCTTTTTTCCGGATGAACTTCTGCAAAGTACAGCCGTGAGCTCCATATATCCGATCAGACTGCAGAAAAGGCACATAAGCCACAGTGGATATGACCCCGCAAAACCCAGACCGATGATCAACACGGCTAAAATCACGCCGCTGACAATTCTTTCTTTCATATAATCCCTCCGGATCAGCCGAATAGTTTCCATAAACGATACATAACTGCTGCATCTTCATGAAAGCCTGCTGATCGTTATTCGTTGGTCAGCCCACCGTATCTTCTCTCCCGATGATTGTAGGCATCGATTGCTTTGAGCAGTTCCTCACGGTTAAACTCCGGCCATGCCTTCGGGGTAAAATACATCTCCGAGTAGGCGAGCTGCCACAGCAGAAAATTGGAAATACGCTGTTCCCCGCAGGTCCGGATCAGAAGATCCGGATCGGGAATCCCTGCTGTATCAAGGCAGCTGTCCAGGACCGACTCGTCAATCTTGTCTATTTCGTCCAGCAGTCCCTGACCGGCCGCACGTCTGACAGCGCGGACGATCTCATCCCGCCCGCCGTAATTGATGGCGATCTGGAAACCGATCCCGGTATTCGACGCCGTTTCCTGCTCAAGGTTGGCAATGGAAGCCTGAAGATCCTCATCAAGCATGGATTTGTCACCGATCACACGGATACGAACATTGTTTTTCGCGCACTTGGCAAGACTGGTCTTCATATATCTGCGCAGAAGATTCATCAATGCCTTGACTTCTGTCTGCGGTCTCGACCAGTTTTCCGTGGAAAAAGCGTATACAGTCAGATATTTGACGCCCATGTGGTCAGCATCCTCCAGGATCTGTTCGACAACTTTTGCGCCCTGGGTGTGGCCGAAAGTGCGGGGCATGCCTCTGCGCTTTGCCCACCTTCCGTTTCCGTCCATAATGATCGCGATATGGACCGGAATCTTCATGCCCTGTCTGTTTTCCTCATTCATCTTTTTCTTTTCCTGTCATTACAACAACCCGCAGCGGGTTACACAGCGGTGCGGCTGCAGTACCTCCTGCGGGTTTTGTGTGAAATCATTGTCACAGCTGTCTGCCATATGGACGGACCGGGGATCAGACAGTCATGATCTCCTTGGTCTTCTCTTCGATCGCCTTGTCAATCTTCTTGACAAACTTGTCAGTCGATTTGCTCAGCTCATCCTGAAGCTCGGCAACGACATCTTCAGAGACATCTTCGGTCTTTTTGAGCTTCTTGAATGCTTCATTTCCGTCACGGCGGATATTTCTGAGAGCAACCTTGGCCTCTTCGCCCATCTTCTTGACATCCTTGGAGAGCTGTTTACGGCGCTCGCCGGTCAGCTCGGGGAATACCAGGCGGATCGTGGAGCCGTCGTTGGTCGGGTTGATCCCGATGTCAGACGCGGAAATCGCGCGGCTGATCTCTTTGAGCATCTTCTTCTCCCAGGGAGAGATCTGGATGATCCTGGCCTCGGGGACAGAGACATTTGCAAGCTGCTGGATAGGTGTAGGAGATCCATAATAATCCACACGGATCTTATCAAGGACATGCGGATTTGCGCGTCCTGCGCGGACTGCCTGCAGGTCTGTCTCCAGATGGGACAATGTCTTTTCCATTTTCGCTTCGTAAGGCTGGACTCTCTCGCTGCTCATGGTTTTACCCCTTTCTCATTTAGCTTGTGTTCCCGCTGCACCGTCCGGCACATTTATAAAAATGCTTACCTCCTGCGGTGACGGATATCATTTTATTTGCCTGATACATTTACACAGATTGCATGTGCAAAACATTGATTTTACATATTAATGATGATCACTGACTTACAGCCATCAGGCCGTGATCGTCGTACCGTCAAAGTCGCCTCCTGCAGCCAGGATGATGCTCCGCTCCGCCTGCAGGGCAAAAATACGCATTTCCATACCGTTCTCTTTGGCAAGAACAGAGGAAGTCATGTCAACCGCCTGGAGATTTCTCTCTACGACTTCTTCATAAGTGAGATGGTCAAAGCGCTTTGCGTCCGGATTCTTTGCCGGATCCGAATCATAGACACCGTCGATGTTTTTGGCCATAAGGATCATGTCCGCGTCAACTTCCACCGCGCGCAGTACAATGCCTGTGTCTGTGGAAAAATACGGATGTCCTGTCCCGCCGGCAAAAAATACAACGATCCCCTGTTCGAGGAAACGGACAGCCTGATCCTTGGAAAACTGATCTGTAAATGTGCCCACGGCAAAGGGAGTCATGACTCTGGTGTCCAGACCCGCGCCGCGGAAGATCTCGGAGACATACAGGCAGTTCATGACTGTGGCCAGCATGCCGATCTGGTCGGATTTGACCCTGTCGATCTCGTTGCCGGTGCGGCCGCGCCAGATATTGCCTCCGCCCGTCACGACACCGATCTGATGACCCGCGTCATGGAGCTCTTTGACCTGGGCTGCAATTCCCGCGATCACCTGCTCATCGTACAGTTTCACGGCACCCTTTGCATTGCGCATCGTTCCGTCGTTTTCACCGGCAAGTGCCTCACCGGAAAGTTTCAGAATGATTCTGCTCATTTGGATTCTTCCTCTTTGTGGCGGACTGCAGGAAGCTGTTCAGCCTTTGAAAACGAACCGGCTGTTCTCTCCCGCGCCCTGTTTTGTCTGAGGGAACAAAGGACCCTTGTCCGCTGTTTTCCCCGCTGAAGTCTCTTCTTTTAAAATACGTCCTTACAAGTATATCATTTGATGATTACTGGTGACAAGATGGCATTTATCTATCCCCTGCCGGCGATACCGGCGGCGAAATCCGGAGATATCCGGATGATCCCGGGAAATCAGATGCCGGCAGCGGTCTATGACTCAGGACTTCTGAGAAGCGCGCTTGCGGAGGCGGGCGTCCAGAATCTTCTTTCTAAGGCGCAGATGGTGGGGTGTCACTTCCAGCAGCTCATCGGTATCGACATACTCAATGGCCTGTTCCAGGCTCATGATCTTAGGCGGAACAAGTCGAAGAGCTTCATCCGCGCTCGAGGAACGGGTGTTGGTCAGATGCTTGGTCTTACAGACATTGACTTCGATATCCACAGCCTTGCTGCTCTGTCCGACGATCATACCGCTGTAGACCTCTTCACCGGGTCCTATAAACATCTGGCCGCGGTCCTGGGCTCCGAACAATCCGTAGGCGACTGCCGTGCCGGACTCGAAGGCGATCAGGGAACCTGTCTTGCGATAAGAGATCTCGCCCTTGAAAGGGGCGTAACTGTGGAAAATGGTATTCATGATACCGTTTCCCTTTGTATCGGTCATAAAATCGCCGCGATAGCCGATCAGACCCCGGGAAGGGATCATGAAAGTCAGGCGGGTATAATCCCCCTGCAGCGAGGTCATATTGACCAGTTCTCCCTTGCGCTCACCCAGTTTCTGGATGACGTTGCCGGCAAACTCCTCGGGCACATCGATGATGCATTCCTCGATAGGTTCCAGGCGCTTTCCGTTTTCATCATAATGATAAATAACTTCCGCCTTGCTGACGGAGAACTCATATCCTTCACGGCGCATGGTCTCGATCAGGACGGAAAGATGCAGCTCGCCGCGGCCGGAGACCTTAAAGGACTCGGTGGTATCGGTATCCTCGACCCGCAGAGAGACGTCTGTGTTGAGTTCTCTGTACAGGCGGTCGCGGATATGGCGGCTGGTGACGTATTTGCCGTCCTTTCCTGCCAGCGGGGAATCGTTGACGTTGAAGGTCATGGCGATCGTAGGCTCGGAAATCTTCTGGAAGGGGATCGCCTCAGGGTGATCCGCAGAGCACAGCGTATCGCCGATATGCAGATCATCGATACCGGAGACTGCTACGATCGAACCGATGCCTGCCTCCTGTACTTCAACACGGCGGAGCCCCTCAAACTCATAGAGCTTGCTGACCTTGACCTTGCGGTGCACATCGGGATTGTGATGGTTTACGATCACGCATTCCTGGTTCACGCGGATCGTGCCGTTGTCCACTTTGCCGACGCCGATACGGCCTACGTACTCATTGTAGTCGATGGTGCTGATCAGCATCTGCGTGCCGGCTTCAGGGTCTCCCTCGGGAGCCGGAATATAATCGATGATCGTCTCAAAAAGAGGTTTCATGCTTGCGCCGGGGCTGCCCAGATCCAGAGTCGCGATCCCGGATTTAGCGGAAGCGAAAACAAAGGGACAATCGATCTGCTCGTCGCTTGCGCCCAGGTCCATGAGGAGTTCCAGAACCTCGTCGATCACCTGGGTCGGACGGGCGCCGGGACGGTCGATCTTGTTGATGCAGACTATGACCGGAAGATCCAGAGCCATGGCCTTGCTCAGGACAAAACGAGTCTGGGGCATGGGACCTTCGAAGGCGTCCACGACCAGGATGACACCGTTGACCATCTTGAGAACGCGCTCCACCTCACCGCCGAAATCCGCGTGTCCGGGAGTATCGACAATGTTGATCTTTGTTCCTTTATAAAAGACGGCCGTGTTCTTGCTCAGGATCGTGATCCCGCGCTCCCGTTCCAGATCGTTGGAATCCATCACACGTTCCTGCACAGCCTGATTCTCGCGGAAAACACCGCTCTGCTTCAAAAGCCCGTCCACCAGTGTGGTCTTGCCGTGGTCTACATGGGCAATGATTGCTACATTTCTGATATCTTCTCTCTTCTGCTTCATATCTGCCTTTCCAAATGCCGGCTTAATGTGATTCCGGTTTTCACTTTCCGCGCTGCAGCAGTGTAAGTCAGCACGGAATCTATGATGATATACCATATATACCGGTACCGCAGAAGCGGTACCTTACTGCCTTCAAAAATCGCTCCGGACCTCTTCCCGGCTGCCCAGGCCGGTACGCAGAGAAAAATGCTGCTGTCCGAAACTCAATCAAGCCAGTATAACATCGAATCCCTGCGTGCGCAACAAAAGAATACTTCCTGTTTTATGCCGAAAAAACATCCGCCCCAAAAAACAGCTGCTGCCAGCGCCTCGAACAAATGTTTTAATATTTTTTAAGTTCTTTTTTAAGTTCTTTTCATAAATGTATACCACATGTATACTTGACATCCATTCTACGCGGTGCTATTATCACCAAAACGCGTCTGTTAGCACTCGTTGCCGGTGAGTGCTACCAGATATTTTTCACAGTGTAGGTTCATTGATCAGAGTATTTCATAATAGAATTCTATCCAGGCATTTTTAATGATCCATATAGTACATTTATAAGGAGAAAAACATGACAGTTGTACCCGTCTATAATGCGGTCGTCGTACCCGATTCGAATATCTTTTTCGCCATCGACGCCTATAAAAAAATGACCGGGCGCGCTCCTTTTGAAGGCGAAAAGGTCATCCTCATGGTGCTGCACGCCGATGACAGCCGTGAAGATCTGAAAAAAGAAAGCTTCTATCCGATCGGTGTCTCGGGTGTCATCACCGAAGTCAATGCCGGCGGTTACCTTGTGATCCGCACGCACGGACGTGTTCATTTCGATGAGATCACCATCTACAGCGATCACACGATCGAGCTGTCGGTTTCCAGAAAACCCGACATCGAGGATCTGGATCCCGCCTATGAAGAGGAGCGTCTCGAGAAACTCAAAAAAGTCGTCATCGAATATACTTCCCAGTTTCAGTGGGGAGCCCTGACCCGCGCCTACGCGGATCAGTGGGCCAACATAGGCGAGATCGCCTCGATCATGTCCCCCTGGCTCAACCTCACAAATGAAGAGCGCTATGCCCTGCTCGAAGAAGATTCCAGAAAGGCTCGCAGCGAGGCAATGGAAAAGATCCTCTATGAAAATCTGGAGCTCTTCCACGTCAACAATGAAGCCCGCAATGCCCAGGAGGAGGGCTACCAGAAGGTCTACCGCGAGCAGGCGATCAAAAAGCAGATCGAGTATCTGCAGAAGGAACTGGATGAGATGCATCCGGAAAATATCACGGATGTACGTCGATTCCAGGTCAAAATTGAAGAGTCCGGCATGAATGAGACGGCGCGCAAGGAAGCTGACAAGGTCCTGAACCGCTACAAGCAGGAGGGACAGAACAGCCCCGAATCCGGCATGCTCTACGACTACCTCGACTTCATCACCGGACTGTCCTGGAAAAACGAGGACGCCCAGGAGATCGACCTCGACGAAGCGGAAGCCGTCCTGGAAGAGGATCACTTCGGACTGAAAAAAGTCAAGGAGAGGATCATCCAGCAGATTGCCGTCATGAATCTCAAAAAGCAGCAGTCCGGTTCCATCCTCTGCTTTGTAGGTGCCCCCGGCACCGGCAAGACCAGTATCGGCCAGAGCATTGCAAAGGCTCTCCACCGCAAATATGCCCGCGTCAGCCTTGGCGGCGTGCGCGATGAAGCGGATATCCGGGGCCACCGCCGCACCTACATCGGCGCCATGCCCGGCAGGATCATGGACGGCATCCAGAAGAGCGGTGTCTCCAATCCAGTCATGGTGCTCGATGAGATCGACAAGCTCTCTGTTTCCTATAACGGAGATCCTGCCAGCGCCCTGCTGGAAGTTCTCGATCCCGAGCAGAACAGCACCTTCACTGACCATTACATGAACGCCCCTTACGACCTCTCCAACGTGCTTTTCATCTGCACCGCAAATACACTGGAGACCATCCCTGAGCCTCTGCTCAACCGCATGGAGGTCATCCAGTTCCAGGGCTACACCGCTACTGACAAGCTGCAGATCGCCAGACGCCACCTGCTGCCCAAGGCCATGCAGGCCGTCGGCATCGACGCCGACCAGATCGGGATTTCTGATGATATCATCAACGTCATCATCTCCGACTACACCCAGGAAGGCGGTGTCCGCGGACTTCGCAAACGTCTTGAGACACTCTGCCGGGCAGCAGCCGTCAGGATCGTACGCGGCAACGGTGAGAAGGTCGTCGTGACTGAAGATAACCTCCGCGATCTCCTGGATATGCATCCGGTCTATCACAAAAAGGTAAAGGAAAGCGCCAATCCCGGCATCATCACAGGTCTTGCCTGGACTGCTGCCGGCGGTGAGATCCTCTATATCGAGACTCTCCTCACCAAGGGCAAGGGCGAAATCGTGATCACCGGCCAGCTGGGCGATGTCATGAAGGAATCCGCCCGCATCGCAGTGACCCTGGTCAAGTCCCTCTTCCCTGAGCAGACTGCCATTCTGGAGGAAAATGACCTGCACATCCACGTTCCGGACGGCGCCACGCCTAAAGACGGCCCCTCTGCCGGCATCACGCTGACTACGGCTCTCTCCTCTCTGGTCACAGGCATCCCGGTCCCTCCCAATATCGGAATGACCGGTGAAGTCTCTCTCCAGGGCGGCGTCAACCCCATCGGCGGCCTGCCGGAGAAACTTCTCGCCGCCCAGCGCGCAGGTGTCAAAAAAGTCTTCATTCCCGCCGACAATGTCGATGACCTCCGCGACGTCCCCGAGGAAGTCAAGGACAACCTCGAGATTGTTCCGGTCAATGAAGCCGGCGAAGTCCTTCGCGCCCTCGGCATCATGAAATAAGAGCCGCAAAACAGACCATAGTTAAAAAATAATCCCGCGAAAGTGTGCCTCCTCAAACGGCGGTATGCTTTCGCGGGATTTTCATTTTTCTTCCTGCTTCCCGGAACCTGCTGTAACACAGTGCCGGCTGTCATAAATCTCTGGTTGTCACTCAGTGCCGGCTGTCATAAAACTCAGTCTGTCACTCAGTGCCGACAGTCATAAAGCTCTGGCTGTCACTCAGTGCCGACAGTCATAAAGCTCTGGCTGTCACTCAGTGCCGACAGTCATAAAGCTCAGGACGTCAAAAAGCTTCGTCTGTCACTCAGCACTGGGAGCCCCAGAAGGCATCCTCAAACATCCTTTTATTCTCCCTCGGATCATCGGAAATATCAAACATGTGCTCATAAGCATATTCCTCATCGAAGGTCATGCGCATCTGGTACCAGACTGCTCCGCCGTGTACAGAATCGGAAACGCCTTCATTCTCAAATCCGAACCTGGCATAATAATGGATCTTATCTTCCTTACAAGTGAGAACGACGCCTTTGCGTCCCAGGGCCTTGTTCTCCCTGATCACTCTCTGCAATACGATGGAGGCCAGACCCTGACGCTGCTGTTCGGGAGCTGTACAGACACTGAAGATCATCTGCCAGTCACCGTCCTTTTTATGATATTCCGGATTCTCATACATATCATCCGTGAGGTCGGCTTCCCTTGTGACCGGTCCGCCTGCATAACAGATCAGTTCCCTGAAGTCATCAAAACCAAGCCAGAAGCCTTCCGGATAAGAGGCCAGACGTCCCGCCAGTCTCTCTCTGGAAGCAGCCTCCGCAGGAGGAAAGCACCTGGCTTCCAATTCAGTAATTCTGTCCAGATCTTCCATCGTTGCTTTTCTGATAAACATTTTTTCTACTCCTTTGTACAGCGGCCGCCCGGTCATCCTTGTGTCCCGCCGTGTGATGCTTGTATGACGGCTCTGAATCACAAAAGCCGGGCACTGCGAAGGCAGCGTCCGGCTCGGTGTTCTCGTCGTTCCGACCGACTTTCCTTTACATTTGATACATTGTCTTTGCATAAGGCTTGAGCAGGAAATAGAACCTGCGGCCTTTTTCTTTGCCGTAATGCTTTTGCAGCGCGTAGCGCAGAGATGTCAGATTGTTGAGTTTTTCTCTCACATTCAGAAGATATTCAGATATGTCCGAAGGGTACTCGCCTGTGTAATCACTGCGGGCAAAAATAATCTCGCAGTAATATTCATATTTCTGTTTGAGGTCAGGCTTTAAAACAGGAAGGCTGCGGGCATTATTCTTTATGGAAAGATAGATATCCTTTCCCTGATCTCCGTAGATGGTTGCAAGCTGATTATGAAGCTCCGCAAGATTATCAGCTCCGATGCAGGCGACGATCTTTGCGATCTCTTCATCTTCGGGAGAAAGCATAGTGCCGGAAGCAATCTCATGATTTGAATCAGATGTTTCTCTCACCGCTTCTGAAGCATCCCGGTCCTGTGTGCTGTCAGCCGCAGCTGCAGTCTCGCCCGTCTCGACGGACATTCCGGCCTGCTCCTGCTTTCTGGCAGTGGATTTAGACCTGCGGGACCTTGATCTGCGTGTTCTGGAACGGTGTGCTGTCTCGGCGGCCTGTTCTTCTACGGGCGCTTCAAGCTCATCTTCTGTCCCGTACCAGGAACTGTCAAGTTCCGGCTCCCGGCCGTTTACTTCCAAAGCTGTATTGTCTTCGTTTACGGAAGCGGATTTCCCTGCGCCGGCCTTTTTTCTGACTGTTTTCCTGCCGGTTTTCGCAGAGGCAGTGACTAAAGAGTCAGCATCCTCATTTGACAGATCCTCAGAGTCAGGATTTTTGTCCTGGTCAGTTTCGGAATGTACTTCGATCGAGTCTTCCGACCCTGCCTGAACGGCCTGCTCCGCTGCAGTCGCCCTGTCATCTTCATCAACCGCCGGGCTGTCGTCACCAGCACCGCCTTTGTCTTCGAAGGCACTTTCTGCAGATGTATCTTCTCCGTAAAAAACATCGGAAAAGCTTTCATCCTGCATATGGTCATCTTCATCCGCCGAAGCCGGATCCGCTTCTTCGCTTACCGGAAAGCTCTCCCCGTCTTCCTCCGCTTCAAAGGCATCTTCTGCTTCATTCAAATCATCTGCGAGCTCATCGGAAGCAGCGGATTCAATATCATATACAGAATCGCCCTGTTCTTCGTCTTCAACCATGTCGTATGCGGAATTCTCCATGTCTTCTGCATCCCGGTCTGATGCAAACAGATCTGCATCGTCTCTGTCAACATCAGCGGCATAGTCATCATCAGCATCATTGACATCGTCAACATCGTCAATATCATCGACATCTTCGATATCCGCATCCGCCATATAATCGGACTCTTCCGGATCAGGCTGCGCTGCACGCTCCGCATCCCTGAGATTGGGACGGGAAGGTCTCGCTTCATTTTCCTGAACAGCTTCCTCACGAATGACATCTGTATGTTCTTCCTGCTCCGCATCATGCTCCGGCTCAATATAGTGATGATCGGATGCTGCTGCAGAACGGGCTCCGGACGTCCTTATGCCCAAATCCTCACGAAGACGTCTCTCCAGATTTTTGCATTCCTTACCTGTTACACGTTTGACCGATTTTTTTCTGCGTCTCCAATACTTGACCGCTGCATCGAAGCCGGTGTCATTTGTGACGATCACAAACCTGCCGTCCTCGTTTTTGCTGATGCGATAACCCAGCTCGGAAACAAGCTGGAAATCCAGCGCGTTAGTCCCCTCATAACATTTGATGAAGGTCACTGTCCTGGCGGATTCCTTGAGCCTGATCAGACTGTCATAGCTCATGTGCGGACTGTTTCTCGTATAAAAAACAATCAGCTCAGTCTCTTCCGCAGGCAGTTCAAGCAGGGGGATCCAGAAATCCCCGACATTTTCGCTGTCTATTAAATACTGTACTGTCATACACAATCCCTGATCGGTCGGAACTGACAGAAATTATAGCATGACAGGTATGTACTGTACAAGAATTTCTTTTCTATACAGCCGGTAAGGATACCGTCCAAAGGGCACTGCTCCGGCTGCTCTTCACACCCTCCCCGGAACTGAGCCGGCGCGGTCATTCCTTTTCCATATGCACATGGACCTGGGGGAATGGGATACTGATTCCCGCATCGTCAAAGCGAAGTTTTATTTCTTCCGTGATCTGCCACTTGGCTGCAAGAAAATCAGGGGAATTGACATAGCAGAACAGTCCGATATCTACTGAGCTGTCTCCGAGGTTGTCTACAAAGACTGTGATATCCATGTCCTGCAGGACAAGTACACATTCCCTGGCGG
>ONKG01000040.1 GCA_900318375.1 uncultured Lachnospiraceae bacterium | reverse complement strand
GGCCGATACCGGCAGATGTCAGGGCATTGGCAGGTTTTACTGGACAGAATTCCGGATTTGTCAAATTGACGAAAACCCATGGTGAAAAATGTACAGAATGACGGCTTTTGCGGCCGTCATTCTTTTTTGACTGACTATGGAGACGGGAATGAGGATTGTTTTTTGGTGAGTCGTGCCATGGCTGGAAAGCAGTATTTGTCGTATACTTTTTATCATCGAAGGCAGTCTGAAGCGGTTTACGCTTTAGCCGGGGCCTTGGATCAATGTATACAGTATCGTGCCTGTTCCAAGGATGGCAGATTCTAAAGAATGATTCTTACATGTATTATGAGGAGGAAAAAATGGCAAGTTTATCTCTGAAGAATATCAACAAGGTATATCCCAATGGTTTCCAGGCTGTTAAGGATTTCAATATGGAAATCGCTGACAAGGAGTTCATCATTTTTGTCGGCCCTTCAGGCTGCGGCAAATCCACCACACTCCGTATGATCGCAGGTCTTGAGGATATCAGTTCCGGTGAGTTCAAGATCGATGGAAAGCTGATGAACGATGTTGAGCCCAAGGACAGAGATATCGCCATGGTTTTCCAGAACTATGCTCTGTATCCCCACATGTCTGTTTATGACAACATGGCATTCGGTCTGAAGCTCCGCAAGGTTCCGAAGGATGAGATCGACAAGGCTGTTAAAGAGGCAGCCAAGATCCTTGACCTGTCTCATCTCCTTGATCGTAAGCCGAAAGCTCTTTCCGGCGGCCAGAGACAGCGTGTCGCTATGGGCCGTGCAATCGTCAGAAGCCCCAAGGTATTCCTGATGGATGAGCCTCTGTCCAACCTGGATGCCAAGCTGCGTGTCCAGATGAGAACTGAGATCGCAAAGCTGCACCAGAGACTGGGCACCACCATCATCTACGTCACACATGACCAGACCGAGGCTATGACTCTGGGAACAAGAATCGTTGTTATGAAGGACGGTATTGTCCAGCAGATCGATTCCCCTCAGAATCTCTATGACAACCCCTGCAACCTCTTTGTTGCCGGTTTCATGGGATCTCCTCAGATGAACTTCCTGGATGCTGTCGCAAGGGTTAGACAGGGCAAGGCTTATCTCGAACTCGACGGTGAGAGCATCGAGCTTCCCGCTGACAAGGCGAAGCCCGTGATCGACGGCAACTATGATGGCAAGAATGTTATCCTCGGCATTCGTCCCGAAGATATCCTGGCTTCTCCTGAGGCTCTGGAAAAGGCTGCTTACAAGTTCAACGCAACCTGCAACGTCTACGAGCTGCTCGGCGCAGAAGTATTCCTGTATTTCGATGTCGACGGCAACCCTGTTACCGCCCGTGTCGAGCCTGACACCAAGATTCGTCCCGGAAAGAGCATGACCTTTACTTTCGACACCAAGAAGATCCATATCTTCGATAAAGAGACCGAACTGGTCATCGCCAACTGATCCCGCAGACGGTCCTTCGGTAAAAAGACTTTCGAAGTCTTTCGGAGACGATCGAAGTCTTCCTGAGACATTCGAAGACTTTCGGAGGGAGTGAATACAGGATATATTCTTGCATTCGGGGAATGAATGTGTAAAATTAAGCAGTGCGGGCGATATGCCTGCACTGCTTTCTTGTTTATAGCGCGACCTGCGCAATGTGTATTCCGTCTTTGGGCGGACGCAGGGCCTGCAGAGCCTGCAGGGGATGAGTGTATGCAGAGTGTATGCAGCTGCCGCCTATGACCTGCTGTAAAAGCCCTGCAGGCAGGACAGGGACATTTTTCAAAGAACAGGATAATAATATATGATTACATCGCAGATTATCAAAAATTGTCTGGAAGAGTTGTGCGCGATCACACGGACGCAGTTCAGTGTGCAGGATTTGAACGGAAATGTTATTGCGAAGACATCGGAGATGGCCGCACCGGACGCATTTATCGTGTCAGGCTTTGCGAATATACCGGTGGACAGTCAGATTACAGGCAACAGCTTTCTGCTCAAGGTGCTGGACGACGGAGAGCCGCTGTATATACTCACGGCAACCGGAGACAGCGACTATACCTTTATGGTGGCAAAAATGGCTGTCAGCCAGCTGCAGAGTCTGATCGTTGCCTATAAGGAACGCATGGGCAGAGGCGATTTTTTTCAGAAGCTTCTGTTGGATAATCTGCTGATGGTGGACATACATAACAGGGCACGCAGGCTGCGGATCAATAATACAGAGCCGCGCGCAGTCATTGTTTTTTATATTGAGAGCGGAAAGACGGAGTCAGCCAGGAGTGAGGCCGCGGGGCTTGAAGCCCAGGCGACAGCCGCACAGATGCTCGCTGGTCTTTTCTCCTCGCAGAGCGGTGATTATCTGACAGAAGTTGAGGAGAACAGTGTTGTCCTGATCAAATCACTGAGTTCAGTTGACGATTATGAGGAATTGGAACAATGTGCGACAACTGCGGTGGACATGCTTGGCACCGAGGCCATGGTTGACGCCAGTGCTGCCTATGGTACGATCGTCACTGAGCTCAAGGATCTGTCCAAGTCCTATAAGGAAGCCCGTATGGCCATGGATGTAGGAAGGATATTTTACGCAGGCCGTAAAATTCTTTCCTATAACGAACTGGGCATCGGCAGGCTGATTTATCAGCTGCCTGTCAATCTCTGCAGGATGTTTCTGCATGAGATCTTCGGCGACTATGATCCCTCGCTGATCGATCAGGAGACTCTGGCAACGATCAACACATTTTTTGACAAGAATCTCAATGTCTCGGAGACCTCCCGCCAGCTTTTCATCCATCGGAACACCCTTGTATATCGCATGGAGAAGCTGCAGAAGGTCACTGGCCTGGATATCCGTACCTTTGAGGACGCGATGATTTTCCGCATCGCTCTCATGGTCAGCCAATACATGAAGTATCTGGAGAGTAAAAACTGAAAATCCCGGTAAAACAGCGAATGCCCATCCTCGACGTGGATGGGCATTTGTCATTTTTACAAAATCATCAGATTATTGGCAGATCATCAGATCGCTGCCGGATCATCAGAATATTGGCAGATCATCAGATCGCTGCCGGATCATCAGATTATTGCTCAATTGATTCCAGGGCTTCGCGGAGCCTTGAAGAATACTGATCGATATAAGCACCGACGACAGGGCTGCCGATGACAGTACCTTTGGAATCCACGAAATAGGTCGTGGGGAAGGCGTTGAAGGAAAGCTGGTCCTGGAGGCCGTCCCAGGGAAGGATATTGGGGTAAGTCACACCAGTGTCGGCAATAATGCTTTTGGCATCGCTGATTATGCTTTCGTCATCAACTCCGGCGGCATCGCCGACAATACCGATGATTCCGCAGCCTTGCCCGGTGAACTCGGCGTAGAGTTTTTCCAGTTCCGGCATTTCGTTGATGCAGGGACCGCAGAAGGTTCCCCAGATATTTACCATAGTGATCTTATTATTTGAGAAGAGGTCTTCGCTGGTGACGGGCTGTCCGTCCAGATCGACTGTGCTGAAAGACAAAGTTGTGTTTCCGGCTTCTGAGGCGGCGGTGGGTCCGCTTCCGGAAGAAGTGCTGTCCTGTGAGTCGGTGCTTCCTCCAGCCGCATCGGCGATGACCTGTGCAGCAGCTTCTGCATCAACTGCACCGGAAGTACTGCCGGAGCCGGCATCTTCCTGTGATTCTGCAGTGCCGGTATCAGATGAGTTTCCGGAATTTCCGCATGCTGCCGAAGATATTGCAATGATGACTGCACCGAGTAAGGCAAACAGCTGTTTCTTTTTCATATTTGATCTCCTCGTTGATGAATGGTTACAGTGTATAGACCCGCCTGGAACGGGAGTGGTTTTCAGGAAAATGTTCAGAATATTGTTCAGAATATAATTTAGCATATAAATGTGTGCAAACAGAGTTTTTTCTTTATCCTGCGGGTGATCATTACCTATCTCCCGCAGATGTTTTATCTTTTATCGCGCAGGACTCGCAAGCAAGCAAGTCCTGAACCTTTCCGGCTTTGCCGCCCGCCAGGGTGTCAGGTCTTTTTTCTGCCGTTCAGTTCCGGGAGGACGACGAGAAGCATGGTAATGAAGCAGGCCATGCCGCCCAGAACATTGGAGACGGGTTCAGCCGCAAATACACCGGCAGTGCCCATGTGGAAGGCATAGGGGAGCAGATAAGTCAGCGGCACAACGATGAGTCCCTTGCGAAACAGGGAGAAGAAGATCGCGTGGTTCTTTTTCCCGAGAGATTTGAAGACAATCTGTCCGCAGTGCTGGAAGACCATGAAGATAAATGTTGAAAAATACAGGTTAAAAGAGGGAAGAGCGGTCTCCATCAGCCCTGCGTCGGAACTGAAAATACCGATGACAAAGGCCGGGAACAGACGGATCAGGATCCATACGCCGCCGGCGTAGAACAGTGACAGCAGGAACATGATCGTTCCTGCTTTTTTGACGTCTTTATAGCGGCCGGCGCCATAGTTGAAGCTGATGATGGGAGATGTGCCTTCTGTGATGGACAGGAGGGGCGTCTCAAGCATCTGACGCGCGGAATTGATGATCGTCATGATGGAAACATAGAGATCACCGCCGACATGGGCAAGCACGTTGTTACAGCTGATTGAGACAAGGCTGTTGGTCAGCTGCATGATAAAGGCAGCCATGCCCAGACCGATGATCCTGCGGGCGCGTGGACCGCAGCTTCTGATTTCATCGGCGCGCAGCAGACGAAGACGGTAATCGACTTTTTTTCCGAGAAGAAAGCGCAGTACAAAGGCTGCGGACAGGGCCTGCGACAGGATCGTCGCGATGGCGGCTCCCTCCACGCCAAGTCCCAGGACGAAGATCATGACAGGGTCGAGGATGATATTGGCGACAGCTCCGATCATGACTGTTGTCATGCCGATTGTTGAATAGCCCTGGGCGTTGATAAAGGGATTCATGCCCGTGGCGATCATGGAAAAAATGGTTCCGAGCAGATAAATACGAAGATAGGGGAGTGCGTGGACCATGGCCTGGTCCGAGGCACCGAACACACGAAGTAGGGGGGAACCGATAAACTCTCCCAGGACTGTGAGAACGCCGGCTGTCACAAGCAGCATAAAAAAGGCGGTGTTCTGGATCATGGATGCCTCTTTTCGATTGCCTGCGCCCCGCGAGATGGAAAACAGAGGAGCGCCGCCGCTGCCGAACATATTGGTAAATGCCGTGATCAGGATGACGATCGGAAAACACAGACCTACCGCTCCCAGCGCTGCTGTTCCGATCCGGGGAATACGTGCGATATAAATGCGGTCCACAATGTTGTAGAGCAGATTCAAGATCTGCGCAACAAACATAGGAAGTGCGGTTGCCGCTATATTTGTCAGAGTTTTTCCGTTTCCGAAATCGACTCGTCTCATCTGTGACTGATCCTCTCACTGGTTTAGGTGACTGTACTTTCACCGGCTGATGTTACATGTAACCTGCACGATGCCGGTCCCGTCAAAGACAGGGATGTAGGAGGGCGAGACGGTCCCGCTTTCCTGAATAAATCCGTTTGTGATCCCAAGGTCGATCGCGTAATCGACAAGCGTGTCATATTCTTCGTCGGAGAGCCGTCTGCAGAGGCCGGCATCCAGTTTCAGGACCTGGGGCATGGGGGTATACTGGTTCATGATGCTGATGAAAATCCTGTCTCCATAGGTCTCGTGCAGGTAGCGAAGCACAGCGCGGGAGTCTTCCGCGCAGCCGGGGAGGGCAAGATGCCGGACCAGGACACCGCGCACCATGACGGGGTCATCGGCATCGTCGGGGCAGTCAATGGAATGGCTCCCGTCCGAAAAAAGGGGTTCCGGGCACTGCCGGACCATTTCGGCAATAGCCGCAGAGGCATATTGAAAATAGTCTCCGGCTCCTGTATGCCGGGCCGAGAGAGCGGAGGAGACATATTTCAGATCCGGAAGCCAGACGTCTATGAGGCCTTCCAGAGCTTTTACTGCCTCGACGCGTTCATAGCTGCCGGTATTGTAGACGACAGGAATGATAAGTCCATCGGCTTTTGCGCGTGTGAGCGCGGGAATCAGCAGGGGGACAAAATGTTCGGGGGTCACCAGATTGATATTGTGCGCACCCTGTTCCTGCAGATTCAGAAAGATTTGCGCCATGCGCTCCGGTGTAATTTCCGTAAGCAGGGGAAGGGCGGCCTGCCTTGTTCCTCCTGCAGAAACCTCTGCAGAAACTTCTGAAGAAGAGTATTCAAGAGGACTTTTATCTACAGTCCCGGCAGAAGAGGGACAGATAGCCTGTGATCTGCCGGGCCGTGAGATCAGCCGGTTCTGGCAGTAAATGCATCCCAGGTTGCAGCCGGAGAAGAATACGGTGCCGCTTCCCCGTGTGCCCGAGATCACAGGCTCTTCCGTGTAATACAGTGCAGCGCGCGCGGCGCGGATCACGCCGGCTTCTCCGCAGAAGCCCCGTTCTCCCCTGAGTCTGTTGACATGGCAGTTTCTGGGACAGAGCCTGCAGTCGGAGAGGGCATCTTCCGAATTTATAAAGGAAGTATTGGTAAAGGAAGATGCTGCTGAAGGAGGATGATCGGTATTTTCGAACTGGAAAACTGCGGGAGCTGTCATGGTCTTGATTGAAATCTCCTGTTCTCTGTTTTCTGCCTGCTGCTTATTGCCTGCTGCTTACTGTCTGCTGCTTACTGCCTGCTGCTTACTGCCTGCTGCTTACTGTCTGCTGCTTACCATCTGCTGTTTACTGCAGTTGTTTACTGTCTGCTGCTTTCTGCCTGCAGCCTACAGTGCCGGCCGTCGAAAGAGCGTGACAGAAACGTGAGTCCCTGCGACAGCAGTCTCTTCTTCACATGCTTTCTTCTTCACAAGAATTTATAATCACGGGATAAAAAAGCACAGGCATGTAAAATCACAGGCATAAAAAATCCCTGTCAAAGCAATGAAGCGCTGAAAGCTGCCGGCCGGCCGCAAAGCCAGGCACCCTCGCGGCACATGAAAGTTCCCGCTTAGTGCTGCTATGTTCCCATCCTGACACGGTTCACAGGTTTTCATTGCGCGAGACCCAAACCCATACGTGCCGACAGGCAGCTTTCAAAACTCCATCCCATGACAGGGGCGATGCCTGCGCACGAACGTGCTCCGGCATGTTGGAAGATGAATATTAAAGTGCTCCGCTTACTATAGTCAAAAGCAGGAGAATTGTCAAGTCTCTTGCTGCACGGCAGCCTGCATACGGAGCATTTTTTTGCGTTCCTTGTTGCGTCTGCGAAGGTCTTTGAAAAAACGCTGCAGAATCTGAGTGCACTCTTCACGCATTACACCGTACAGAACATCTGCCTGGTGGTTGAAATCGGGATTCTGCAGAATGTTGAGAAGAGTTCCGCCGCAGCCCGATTTGGGGCTGGTTGTACCGATGACGACCCGGTCGATCCGGGACTGAATGATAGCTCCGGCGCACATCTGGCAGGGCTCCAGTGTGCAGTAAAGCGTGCAGCCTTCCAGACGCCAGTCGCCGATCTTTTTGCAGGCTTTGCGGATGCAGGTGATCTCTGCATGTGCCAGAGTGGTCTTGTCAGTGTTCCGACGGTTATATCCGCGGGCAATGATCTTCCCCTCATACACAATGACTGCCCCGATGGGGACCTCCCCGATCAGGATCGCCTTCTCTGCCTGCTTCAGGGCGGCCTTCATATATTTGATGTCTTCGGAAGAGTATACGGGATCCGGAGTCCCGGCGGGTTTTTCCATAGTTTCCCTCATGGACAAAAAACAAAATTCAAATTCAGCGCCCCGGTCATGCGGAGCGCTGAAAAGAAATTGTATGTGGACGAAACTTATATGATGACAAATCCTATTCTTCGGCAGGCTTTTGGGCATCCGCTGAATCTGTCTCTCCGGAAGCGGGTTCACTGAAACCGGCCGCCTCTTCGGGAGCCTGGAATCCGGTGTCAGGGGCGGGGCTGACAGGGGCCGCTTCGGACACGGCTGTCTCCCCGGGAGCCTGGAATCCGGTGTAAGGATCCGGAGCGGCCTGAGATGCCTCGGACATAGCAGCAGCATCTGCAGGAGAGGGGCCGGCGTAGGCATTGGGGTCAGCGTAAGCATTGGGATCCGCATAGGCATTGGGACCGGCGTAGGCATTGGGATCCGTATAGGCATTGGGACCGGCGTAGGCATTGGGATCCGTATAGGCATTGGGGCCGGCGTAGGCATTGGGATTTGCATAGGTATTGGGGCCGTAAGCATTGGAATCGGCATATGCATTCGGTGCGGAAGCAGGCGCAGGTCCGGCTGCCTCATTGGCTTTTGCTCCGCAGGACATACAGAACAGGGAGTCTTCTGCCATGGGAGCGCCGCAGGACTGACAGAATCTTGTCGGAGCCTGCATACTGGCGGGGGCGGCAGGAGCGGGCCCCGGATTATGTGCCGCCAGCTGGCAGCCGCAGTTGTTGCAGAAGACCATGCCCTGGCGTACCCTGGCGCCGCAGCGGGGGCATTTTACGGTTTCATTCAGCATCTTCTGGGCATTTTTTGCTTCTCCGATCGATGCGCTCAGATTGTTGATCCTCATAATCTGCTGTGCGACTTCCGGGAGGGGTCTGTCTCTATATGCCAGATAGACCTTGTATCCAATCTCACTGTAAAGATTTTTGATCTCCGCTTCCGATTCGCTGATGATCCTGCTGTATTTGGTGTAATCTGTCAGATCCTGTGCCTTTTTGCTGACAGACTCGCTTGCCTGTGACACCTTTCCCAATAAATCATCCATAAAAGCCATGGTTTGAAATCTCCTTTCTCTTATTGCTGTGTTTCCCATTCGATGAGGAAGATGACGGTTCCGGTGGTGGGATCTTTTCCGAAATCGCCGTCATTCCATGTGTAGGCGGCATCCTTGTAATAGAAGAGGGCATAGTCCTCAACACCGCGCAGGTTGTCCGGCTCGCCGCTGCGCCAGTTCTCATAGCTGTAAGGGGTGCCGTCGATCCATTCCCAGCTGCCTTCCTGGTTTTCGTCACTCAGTCCGAAATAGGCGCTCGGCAGTCCCAGATGTTTAAACACATAGTCGTACAGGGCTGTGTTTTCATCGTCGTCGTTGATCACGGCAAGGTGTCCGCCCAGGGATTCGCAATATTCCTCTGCTTCGCGGTAGGTATCGATCGCGGAAGTCTCATATGCGAAATAAGTGTGCCCGTTGTAACCGAGAATATTGCTGAAGGGGATATTCACGGAGGGCTCTTCGACGACCGGTTCATAAACAAAGACGATACTGTTGTCCGCCTCCTGGTCAAGCGTGATGGCGGTGTCCCCGTTGTCCGTTGTATATCCTTCGATCGCAGGGGGAGATACAGTCACAGTGGTTCCTTCAGTATCTGTATAGGACTCCCTTAAGAGCACCTGCCCCTCTGAATCGACACAGGTGACTTCATAGGTGATATTGACCGGGGAAGGCTCTTCAACAGGCTCTTCAACAGTTTCTCCGATAGTTGAAGAAGCAGCAGGAATGTCATTGGCTGAGTCTGCTTCTTCATAGAAGAACTTTATTATATTGTCCGAGTCTTTTTCGGCCAGCGTGATCGTCTTTTCGTCTTCCAGAGGCCGGTAGCCTTCAATCGTCTTCGCGTATACGGTGATTGTTTTGCCGACTCCTCCTTCTTTGACGACCTGGTCCGCAATAGCACTTTCATCTGAGGAATCCAGGTAGCAGACCGTGTAGGTGGTGATCATAGTGACATTATCGGTGCCGGGAGAAGGCGTGTCTCCGGAGGAACTATCCGATTTTGCATTTATGAGAAAGACGAGTAGACCGACCAGCACTGCGAGGACAGCAAATAGAGCAATAATCGCAGCAAGCGGTTTTCGGGAAGGGGAAGTCTTTCTAGGATAGTCATAGTTATCTTTGTTCTGCTGATTAATATTCGGACCGGGATAGACGCCGGGTCCGCCCGCTGCCCCGGCTCCGTAGAAGCTGCCGGCGGGAGGGACAGGGGGAGTATTCTGTCTGCCCGGGTAAGGCTCGTTTGACGCATTGTCGTTCAGGCTGCCCTGCGAATGAACGGATTGGTGACTCTGCGGGTACCCGCCCCGGCTGGCGGAGGAGTAGTTCTGTGCCCCCCGGTCAAGGCTCCCTTGTTTGGGACGGGAAGCCGGAGCAGGACGGCCGGCGGAGCTGCCGGTACCCGGGGAATACGCATGGCCGGCGGAACTTCCGGTGCCCGTAGAATATGCAGAACCCGCGGGGGCGGAACCTGAGCGCGTGCCGGATGCGGCAGCACCTGCCGGGACTGAACCCGGGGAAACCACAGTGTCGGAAGAAGGAAAACGGACAGTGGTTTTAGATGTTGCGCCGCTTTCTCCGGCGGGGAGAATGACGGGCTTGTGGCTGATATAGGATTGGAGTGCGTCCCTGAAATCCGAAGCATTGGAGAAACGGCGTGAAGGATTGGGATCGCAGGCCGCGCAGATGATTCCGGCCAGCTGCGTGTCCGCTTCCGACGGGCCGGGCAGGTGTTCACCGCGAAGGCGTCTCATATTGGCTTCGTGAAGGACCGCCATGGGAATCTTGGACGGGGAGTCCTTGTATCCGCTGCACAGGGGAGGACAAGTTCCGTTCAGGAGAATGTACAGAGCGATGCCGAGAGAATAGATGTCGGCAGTGCTGTCATATTTAAAGCCGAAGTATACTTCGGGAGCCATATACTGGATGGTACCGGCGCTGCTCATGGACATTTTTTCGTGGATGGAATCCATGGTGCGGGAAATGCCGAAATCGCCCAGTTTGTATCCGCCCTTTTCGCTGTAAAAAATGTTGCTGAGTTTGATATCCCTGTGGATGATGTTTTCTTTCTCACAGCTGATCAGGGCATTGCAGATATCCAGACCCAGCTGCAGGGTCTGCTTCCGGCTCAGGCCGCCGGACTGCTTTGAAAGCTTTTCTGCACTCTCCAGTTTCTCCATGCGGATCAGGATCGTGCGGGTTCCGTCCCCGCGCAGTACCGCATAGTCCTCGATCGTGACGATATTCGGTGCTCCTTTGAGCATCATCATCATATCGATCTCATGGCTTACGCTCTGAACGAATTCCTCCAGATCTTCGTCGGACTCATCTGAAATCATCTGGAGGACTTTCATGGCGCATGTGTAACTGTTCCCCAGGTCATTGCGGAGTATCTCATAGACATAACCGAAAGTTCCCTTGCCGAGAGTTCCGGTGATCTGCCATTCCGGCCAAACGGAGGAGAGGAGTTTCTGAACATTGGAATAGGATGTAGTGGTCATAATTTTGGTCCGTCAATTTAATATGATCTGTTTAGACTGTCTGGGGCTATGCGGAGCGCGAGAGGCGCCAGGCAGCACAAGGTTTTCATCATAATATGGTCTGAACATATAGCAATACTTAGAAGCAAGTATTGAATTATAACATGTTTGTAAGCAGAATGTCATGACAACAAGCAGATCTGCTGCTCATCGAGCTTATTTTTCCAGTTTGGAACCTTTGCGCCGGTTCATGCGGTCTGCCGGACCGTAATCGCTGATGGAGCACCCCCGGATATCCAGATAGGACAATTCGGGGAAATTGTCGATCACGGAAATATCGCTGACATTGGTCCAGCTCAGGGTCAGGCTCTTGAGCGCAGTGTCGTTTCGGAGAGGAGAGATATCTGATACAGCAGTCTCCTTAAAACCGAGGTACCACAGAGCGGGCATATTCGAGAGCGGAGTGAGGTCATACAGGCCGTCGTTATGACTCATATAGAGTTCTTCCATCTCGGGCATATTGGCCAGAACGGAGATGTCTGAGACATCGTTATAGCGGATATCCAGCATAGTGAGCATTGTGAGATCAGACAGGGCAGAGATGTCGGAAATACTGTTTTCGTTCAGGTCAAGTTCTCTGAGTCTGACAAGCCCTGCCAGGGGTGTCACATCTTTGATCAGGTTTTTTTCCAGGTTAAGGTCCTTAAGTTTTGTCAGCTCTGACAGCGGAGAGATATCTGCCACGAAATTGTTGCAGAGATCCAGCCTGGTCAGACCGGAGAAATAACGCAGTGCGGAAATATCGGTGATCCCTGCGTCTGTAAGGTCCAGCTTCTGCACTCTTTTGGCGTCCGCGACGGTGATGTCCCCGCTGATTCCCAGTTCTTCCTGTACCTGAGGCACTACGGCGCTTTCAAGGTTGGGATCATTCCATGCGACAAAGGTCTGATAATCTGCGCCGGCAGCGGAATCGCCGCTGTCCTCGCTTTGTGTGTCCGGATCTGCAGAGCCGCTGTCACTGTTTTGTATATCTGAATCTGCGGAGCCGGTGCCGTCGTTCTGTGTATCTGAATCCGCGGAGCCGGTGCCATCGTCCTGTGTATCTGAATCCGCAGAGCCGGTCCCGCCGTTCTGTGTATCCGAACCAGCGGAGTCGGTGTCACCCTTCTGTGTTCCGTTATTGTTTTCATCCGGATTTCCGGCGGATCCGGCTTCAGTTTCCTGCTGTGAACCGGGATTCCCTGACGAGGCAATGGGATCCTGTTCCGCAGCCGGATCTCCTGTAAATATTTTTATCAGCAGGAAGACCAGGACTCCTATGCAGGCGACCAGGATGCAGACCAGAGGAAAAAGACGGGTCCCTGAGGAATCGTCGGATTCTTTCTCTTCGACCGGGACATAGCCCCGCGCCTTCGGGTCAACATAGGGCTCCCGGCGTGTCAGGCTGTCCGCCAGAGCCGAGCGAAAAGCGGCTGCTGTCTGGAACCTGGCCTCCGGGGATGGACTGCAGGCCGTGCAGATGACGGACCCCAGGAAAGGATCGGCATAGCGGGGATAAGGCAGTGCTTCTCCGCGCAGACGGCGCATGTTTGCTTCATGTACATATTCCCCGGGAAGGGGAGAAGGCCGGGATTCATTCCCGGTGCTGCAAAGGGGAGGAAGCAGCCCGTTTGCCAGAATATAGAGAACGATACCCAGAGAATAAATATCGGCTGTATTGTTGTAATGTCTGCCCTGGTATACCTCGGGCGCCATATACTGGATCGTCCCGATTCCGCTCATGGAAGCCTTTTCGCGGATGGAGGACATGGATCTGGAGATACCGAAGTCACCCAGCTTGAAGCCTGCTTCCGGACTGTAAAAAAGATTGCTGGTCTTGATGTCGCGGTGAAGGAT
Organism: uncultured Lachnospiraceae bacterium; assembly: GCA_900318375.1. Lineage (GTDB taxonomy): Bacteria > Bacillota > Clostridia > Lachnospirales > Lachnospiraceae > CAG-791. The sequence goes on along the minus strand of ONKG01000040.1, from coordinate 10,903 downwards.
GTTTTTCTGTTCGCAGAATACAAGTGCAGTGCAGATGTCCGTGCCGAGGCGGATCAGCTCTTCCTTCTGAAGAATTCCGTTTTTGCGCCGCAGATAACTGTCCAGGGGCTCGAGTTCCTCCATGCGGATCAGGATCGTGCAGCTTTTGCGGCCCCGGAGGATAGCATAGTCCTCGATCGAAACAATATTCGGAACGCCCTTGAGCTGCATCATCAGGTCGATTTCAGAACTGACGCTTTGGATAAACTCCTCGATTTCACTCGCGGTGACGCCGCCCAGAAGAAGACCGGGGGACGGCGCCTGCATCCACGATGAGGATATGCCGGAATTCCAGACGGTTCTCTGTGCGATCCTGGCCTGAGCGGCAGAGGAGGCAGTATTGTGCGCCAGGGAACCCTGTCCGGAACTGCTCTGGGCGCGGTTCTGCGCCAGGGAACCTTGTCCGCCTGTGCCCTGAGCTCCCCGCTGCGCCGGGAAGCCCTGTCCGATACCATCCTGAGTGTAGTTCCGGGCCAGTGAGCCCTGTCCGGAACTGCTCTGAGCGCGGTTCTGCGCCGGGGAGCCTTGTCCGCCTGCACCCTGCCCGAATCCCTTCTGCCCCGGCAAGTTTTCCCGGGAGAGCGCTGCAGTAGAGGCGGCATTGTAATCATCACTGCCCGTCTCCATGTGAAGGATCTTGAGTGCACAGGTATACCGGACACCGAGGTCATCCCTCACAATTTCATAGACGCTGCCGTAGGAGCCTTTTCCAAGTTTTTTTGAGATATGCCAGTTCGGCCACACTGCTGCCAGCTGATTCTGTACGAAAGCAATCTCATAATCTGATCGAGAATTCATTTTTTCTTATACCACATTTACAGATACTTTTTATTTCTTGATAAACCATACATTGAGATCTGTTTCTGTCTCCGGAATCCCATCGACCCAGCCCAGATTGCTGTACTGCCAGAAGGTGAAATCATAGGGGGACTCGGGCGTACTGCCGTAGTCGGCATACCAGATGACGGTGTCCTTTATGCGGGACATGTCCAGTATATCAGTCTCTGTTGAACAGTTTGCGTATATGGCAGGTGTAAATCCTGCTTTCCTGATTTTTTCGCAAAAAGCCACTGTGTTATCGGTAAATTGCTCTCCGCTGATATAATTGATGCGGGCATAGTAGTCTTCGACAACAATTTCCGGATCATAGACGATGGGAAGTGTGATTTCCACACCGCTTTCTTCGATGACATCGAGACAGAGTTCTGCCTCTTTGCGGGCTTCTTTTTCCGTGATTGCCTGTGAGAAAATATAGACGCCGACATCGAGGCCGGCTTTTTTGGCACGCTGCAGATTTTTGACGGCGCGCTTGTCCTTCTGCAGGTCGCCGGAGTGCATTGTGCGGTGACCGGCACGGACGAAGACGAAATCGTAGCCGGCCTTCTTCACCTTTTCCCAGTCTATTTTTCCCTGAAATTCCGATACGTCGATGCCGCGGCGTATCGTGTAGTTTTCATCGCCCTCGTAGTGCAGGACACCCTTGTCGTCAAATTTCAGATATTTCCAGTTGTAATTGTGGAGAGGGAAGTTCAGCGGGAAATCCCGCATGTGCCACTCCTCCCATGCTTTGACATATTTTTTCTGCAGCTTTGTGAGGGAATCCTTTGGCTTTTTGTCCCCGGAGGAGGCATCTTTCTCGTCTTTGCTGACGGATTCGGACTTCTTTTCATCCTTGCTTTCGGCGCCGGAGTTTTTCTTTGCGTTTTTATCCGCCTCGTCTTTTGTGCTTGCAGCGGAGTCTTTCGCTGTGTCTGCCGCTTTATTGTCTGTGCTGCCTGCGGCTGCCTGATCTGTGTCTGCGGCCTTGCTCTGCGTGCTGCCTGCGGCTGCCTGATCTGCGCCTGCGGCCTTGCTCTGCGTGCTGCCTGCGGCTGCCTGATCTGTGTCTGCGGCCTTGCTCTGCGTGCTGCCTGCGGCTGCCTGATCTGTGTCTGCGGCCTTGACTTCTGCGCTGTCAGCGGTGCTGGAATCAGAGCCTGCTGCAGTGTCGGCGGCGGAAACCAGATCTGTTTCACCGGCTGCAGCGCTTTCATCAACGCTTGCCTTGACACCGGCTGTGGAATCTGCGGAATCTATGCCGCCTGCAATGATCCCGGATTCTTCAGGCCGCAGGATCGTCATGATGGTTTCGATTCCCAGCCAGTCGTACAAGCGTCCGGCAAACCCTCTGTCCTCTCCGCCGCTTCCGGAAGATGATGAAAGATCCCCCTTATTCAGATCTGCGCCCCTGGAGGAAGGACGTCCGGATAACACAAAAGCTCCGCCGGCAAGGACCAGGCAGAGAAGAATGATTGCTGTGATAAGAGCGGCAAGGCGGGATGATTTCTTTTCGCCCTGCGGTTTTTCGTTATACTTCATACAGTATTTTAAAGAATCCGAGTGTCACTCCTGTGTGCCTGAGGACCCCTCAATGCAGGAACTGCCCCGAATTATATACGGAAAATCTTTGTATTTGATGATGATTCATCTTATTATAAACACTTTTATATGATAGGGCAAATTGCTTTACACAGCCCCGCCCCCTGTCAAATCCTGATTGCAGTACAGCCCGTTCACAGCGTATAATGAATAAAGCAGCGAGCCAAAGCCGACGTTAATCGGGAGGCCAATATTTCTGTTGATGAGGAGAGCATAGTCAGATGAGTTCGACAAAGAAGAGCAGACTGGAGAAGGAAAAAGAGCGCCTTGAGGCGCTGCAGCGTGCGGAAAAGAAGTTTCTGACCGGAATGTACGGAGACTTTTTCGGCAAAAAGGATGCCGCAAAAGACTCATCGCTTTCCTTCGGAGAAAGCTCTGAGGAGTCCGGGCAGACTGCAGGCGGCCAGGGAAAGGGAAAGAAGGCCGGGGAAAAAACGGCCGAAAAGAGCACAGCGGAAAAGAAGGGGAGCTCTCCCCTCACCTTCGGAGACCAGATCGATGAGTGGGAGCAGAAGGGCAGAGAAGTCACATCCCACTTTTCTTCAAAAGCGGATGATCTGCTGGATCGCCAGAAAGCCGTTTCGGCGGAACTGCAGGGACGTACAGATGCACTTCAGCGCGCAAATGACGCTCTTCGCGAGGTACAGTCTCTTTTAGACAATCCCCTGTACAACGGAATGCCGTCCCTGACAGGAAAGGGGCCGGCGGACGGTATGGGCAGTGCAGGCGGAGAGATCGATCCAGGCCTCATGGCTGGAACAGACAAAGATCTGTTCTCGGGATTTGCCGCGGGGGCGCCGGGGTCTGTGCAGACGGATGGCCCGAAAGTGCAGGAACAGCAGACAGCTTCAAAGCCCGCGGAAGCAAAAAAAGAGCCGGAAAAGGATCCGATGGAAGAACTCGACGGTCTGATCGGTCTGACCAGTATTAAGCATGACGTAAGAGAACTTGCGGATTTCGTCAGGATCCAGAAGATGCGCAAAGACGGAGGTCTCAAATCTGTTCCCGTATCGCTGCACCTGGTGTTTACCGGAAACCCCGGTACCGGCAAGACGACGGTCGCCAGAATTCTGGCCAGAATCTATAAAAAGATCGGTGTCCTGAGTTCGGGACAGCTCGTGGAAGTGGACCGCTCCGGACTTGTTGCCGGTTATGTGGGACAGACTGCCATCAAGACCAGCAAGAAGATTGAAGAGGCGAAAGGCGGCATCCTGTTTATAGACGAAGCGTATGCGCTCGCACGAAAAGACGATACTTTCGGACAGGAGGCAATTGATACCATCCTCAAAGCCATGGAAGATAACCGGGAGGACTTTGTGGTCATCGTCGCGGGCTATACCGGACCCATGGAGAACTTTATCAACAGCAACCCGGGCCTCAAGTCCCGCTTCAATAAATACATCGAGTTCCCGGACTATACGATTGACGAGCTCATGGGCATTTTTGACATGAACTGCAAAAAATATGACTATGAGATGGAAGAGGATGTCAGGTCGCAGGTCCGCGCCATGGTAGTCCAGCGCAAGCTGGCGACCCTGGAAAACTTTGCCAATGCCCGCGATGTCCGGAATCTTTTTGAAGAGATCATTACCAACCAGGCACGCCGCGTCGCCCTTCTCGATTCTCCCACAAAAGAGGATATGAAGAAGATCCTTCTGGAAGATCTGGTTGAGACCGCCGAGGAGGACGCACAGAAGACCCTGAAAAAGGCGGCGGAAACAGAAAAAGGGAAGGCTGCAGATTCAGAGCCCGGGAAGGAAGCGGAACAAGAACCGGAAAAGGCAGCGGAAACGGATCCGGTCCCGGAAAAAGACACTGATTCCTCCGCGGATACCGGGCAGTCATAGATTTCAGCAATATGAGCAAAATAATCAGGGGAGAAAGAATGATGAAAATTGGCATTATCGGAACCGGTTTTATTATTACAGAGGCGCTGACCGCCATGTCTGAAGTTCCTGAGATCGAGCTCACTGCGATTCTCGCCCGTCCGCACAGTGTCGAAAAGGGCCGTGCTTTCGCGGAAAAATTCGGCATCGGCAAATTATATACAGATTACGATGAACTGCTGGCAGATCCGGAAATCGATACAGTCTACGTCGGTGTCATCAATCTCGTCCACTATGAGTACGGAAAAAAAGCTCTCCTCGCAGGCAAAGACGTCATCATGGAGAAGCCTTTCACGACACTCACGGCCCATGCGCAGGAGCTGGCGGATCTTGCCAGGAGCAATGGCAGATTCATTTTCGAGGCGGTGACCAACCGCAACTGCCGGATCATCGAGCGTATGAGGGAGATCCTTCCCTCTATCGGCCGCATACGCATGGTGCAGGCCAATTACAGCCAGTACTCCAGCCGGTATGACAGGTATCTGAAGGGTGATGTGGCTCCTGCATTTGACCTGGCAGCCTGCGGCGGTGCCCTCTACGATCTCAATGTCTACAATTTTAATATGGCGATCGCGCTCCTGGGCGAGCCCGAGGATGTGCAGTATTTTCCCAATATCGGATTCAACGGTGTCGATACCTCCGGTATCGCAGTCCTGAAATACAAGGATTTTGTCGGTGTTCTTGCGGGCGCAAAGGATTCCGACAGCCCCTGCCATTTCACCATTCAGGGCGAAAAGGGCTGGATCCAGGTTCCGGGAAAGCCCAACGAGGTCGAGCAGCTGCGCTTCTGCGTCAACAAGCAGGTCGAGGAGTTCATCCCCCCTGCAGATAAAAACCGCATGGTGCAGGAATTCCGTAATTTCTCCCGTGCCGCTGCCGAAAACGACCGCGCTTTTATGGAACGCGAACTTGAGACCACTCTGGCCGTCATGCGCACAATCGAGCGCGCCCGTCTCGGTGCAGGAATAGCCTATCCTACAGATGTTTGACCTGTAGCTGCAGGATAAACAATGCTTTGATAATTTTTGCGGCAGTATCTGCAGGTGATCAGATTGACCGAAGGGCATGCGCTTCTGATGTACCGGGAACAGAACAGACTTTACGAGGTGGATAACTTGCGAAAATACATCATCCGCAGGGCGGAGCCCTGCCTGAAATATTTGAAAGATACTGGCAGAATCCTTGGAAAGAACATGAAAAAAGCAGCTGGTATCTGTGCGCAGAATGCAGGAAGTGCCCTGCAGGATGCTCTTGCAAAAGCAGCCGGCGCAGACCCGGACAGGGCAGGAGGTGATTCCGGAAATCATACCGGGATCGGGCGCAGAAATTATGCCCTGATCACCGGCGCCAGCTCCGGAATCGGACTGGAATTTGCACGCCGCCTGTCGCTGGAAGGATACCCGCTGATCCTAATTGCGCGCCGCCGGGACCGTCTGGAGACCCTGCGGAGAGAACTCGGTACGGAGTGCCTTCTGCTTCCTGCAGATCTGGGAAGGCGGGAGGATTTGATCCGGCTCTGCGAAGATCTGGTCGGCCGCCGCATCGATATTTTTATCAATAATGCGGGCTTTGGCGTGAGCGGTCCCTTCACAGGAACTGAGATCTCACGGGAAATAGATATGGTTGACGTCAATGTGACCGCCCAGCATGTACTGTTTAAATATGTGCTGCACTGCATGGAGGCAGAAGGGGGCGGATCGATTCTCAATGTCGCATCATCGGCAGGTCTCTTCCCTGCAGGTCCCTATATGGCAGGTTATTATGCGACGAAAGCCTATATGGCAAGTCTCACCCGTGCAGTAGCGGAGGAACTCCGCCAGGCACATTCACCTGTCTATGTAGGATGCCTGTGCCCCGGCCCGGTCAACACAGAATTCAATGATGTTGCGGACGTTTCCTTTGCCCTGCCGGGAATATCCCCGCAGGAATGCGTCGATTATGCCCTTAAAATGATGGCGCGCAGACAGACTGTGATCGTTCCGGGACGTGACATACGTGCCGCTGTCATCGGACAGCGCCTGATTCCGACTGCCCTGACGGTGCGCCTCACCGCCGCCCAGCAGAAAAAGAAAATGGCGGAACCGGGCAGAAAACCTGCCCCTGAGCCCAACTGAAGAGCGGGAGATGAACGGGGGCAGAGATTAAACAGACCGGCGATGAATGAATTCAGAGATTAAACAGGCCGAAGACGAACGGGATCAGAGATTAAACGAGCCGAAGATGAACGGGATTAGAGATTAAACAGGATGAAGACGGATGTAATCTGAGCTTCAAGAGAATACAGGTAAAACAGCAGACGATCCGGATGAAAAAACAGTGTCCGGATCGTTTGTTTCGCGGTAAAACAATGTTATGGATAATGCGGAGCCTTGTTTTACACACCCGGCCAGGGTATAGCCGGGAAGGGCGGGAAACAGAGTGACTGCACAATTCAACTATCTTTGTGACTTGCCGTTCTGAGGTGAAGCGAGTAAGATTGGAAAAGAGAAATTCTTTTAAATGTGACACAACAATAAAGTGCTTCTGAGTGTTTTTTGCCGGATTTGCGTCGGCCAAGGAACTGTTCTTCTTGAACCTTGAATGCTGCTGATCATGCTTCCGGAAAAAATGTTTACTTATTATGAATCCAAATAAACAGGCACGAATATCAGCGTGAAATAATAAATGCCTTTGGAGTCGTGTTTTTTCTGCAATTATGTTACAATAACCCATGTATTGCTGTAGAACACGCCCTGCGGGGAGCGTGTACACGAACGGGCAAAGAGAGCGCGGCAGAGGGAGGCATGCACCATGAAATGGAATCAGATATTTGCGCAGTTGACCCTCCTGGCCCAGCTGGGCCTGTCTCTGGCCATGCCTATTCTGATGTGCCTTGCCGGCTGCTATATGCTCTGCACCCGGTTGGGTGTCGGTCTCTGGATTTATCTTCCGGGAATGATACTGGGAATCGGCGCCTCTTTTATGACTGCATACAAGGTCTATCTGTCGGTCACCGGTAAGGAAAAAAAGCCGGAACGCGGTGAAAACGAGAGAAACTTCAACCGTCATTTATGATCATAAAGTGAAATGCCTGCCAAACTGCCGGCACGGCAGATTGCATCCCGACGGTCCTGCGAAGTTCTGAAAACATAGACCGTCTGAATAAAAAACTGAGAATCTAAACAAGAAACTGAGAATTTAAATATAGAAAGACAAAAACAGGATTTTATGAAACTACAGAGTGCAGTAAAAAAAGAAACGGTCGCGGTTGCGACAGGAACAGCCATCGGCTGCCTTGCCCTGATTGCTCTGTTTCTGATTTTGTATCTTATTTTTCCTGAGTCCTCGGTGAAATTTGACTACAGGGTGGTTCTGGGGGCGATTGTCGGCGGCGCTGTCGCTGTCGCAAATTTTTTTCTTATGGCTGTCACTGTCCAGAATGTTGTAAATCTTACCAACCAGGATGATGCGCTTCGCATGATGCGCGTCAGTTATCGCAACCGCATGCTGATGCGGGGAATCTGGATCATCATTGCGATTGCTGCGCCGTGTTTCAATTACGCGGCCGGAATTATCCCGCTTTTTATCCCCGGTTTTGTCATAAAACTCCGGGGAATCAAGATGGGCATCACGGGCAAAAATGCCCCGGCTCCGGTCCGGACTGCGGAGGACAGGGAGGAAGTTCTGCAGGAAATCTCCGCGCAGGACCCGGCATCCCCGGAAGAACCTGCCCGGGAGTCCGGTGAGAAGCCGGCTGAACAGGAAACAGATGAATAAGAAGCTGAAAAAGAAGCTGCAGCCGAAGCTATATTATTAAGAAGCTGAATTGAAGCGGTATATCTTTATATTATCTATCTATATTTTTTAGAAGCTTTCCGCTGTACCGCAGGAAAAGATCTGATTTGCCGAAAAAGAAAATGGGGGCCTTTTTTGCAAAGAAGAATCCGGAACCGGAACAGCGGTCTGCGACAGCACAGCAGATGCGGGGCTTGATCCTGATGTCTGTGCTGTCATTTATAGACGTAAATAAAACTTACGTTACAAATCTGTTGCAAGATGCACCATAGCAATTTTAGAGAAAAGGAGGAGGTGAGATATCTGAATGGAATTTGACGTTTCCGGTGCGAAGATATTCGCCAGAATTCCGACAGGGATCCCTGTTCTGGGAGATATCCTGATTTCGGAAACAGTTGTGGTGAGCTGGATTGTCATGCTCATCATCACGGGACTGTGCATATTCCTGACACGCAACCTGAAAGTGGAAAATATCTCAAAACGCCAGGCGGTCGCGGAAATGATCGTGGAAGCGGCTAATAACCTGGTGCGGAGCAATACGGGCGGCACGAAATTCGACGGGCTGATTCCCTTTGTATCCACGATATTTGCCATGAGTATTATCTCAAACCTGATCAGTTTGATCCCGATTTTCCGGAGTCCGACGGCAGACCTGTCGACGGAGGCAGCCTGGGCAATCGTAGTATTCATTATGATCACGGCAAACAAGATCAAGGCCGGCGGTGTGCTGGGGTACATGAAGGGATTCACAGAGCCGATTCCTGTGATGACACCCTTCAACATCCTGTCCGAACTTGCGACACCTGTCAGTATGGCCTGCCGTCATTTCGGCAACATCCTGTCCGGTATCGTTATCAACGGTCTGATCTATGCGGCTCTCGGGATCGCGTCCGCGGCTCTGCTGGGACTTTTCCCCGGCGCGGTCGGCGACTTTTTGAGCAATATCCCGATTTTTGCCGTGGGTCTTCCGGCAGTCCTGTCGTTTTATTTCGACTGGTTCACAGGCGCCATGCAGGCATTTATCTTTACAATGCTGACGATCATGTATATCGCGAACGCCGCGGAAGGGTAATGAGTAAGCGTATCAGAATCAGCACAGCTGATTGTAATCCTTAAAAAATAATACCGAAAACAATTCTTTTAGAAAACAAAGTAGTGAGAGGGAAAGATTATTTCCCGAAAGGAGACTAAAATGACTGAAATGCAATTTCTGGCAAGAGGTATCGCACTGGCTGGCTGCGGCATCGGCGCAGGATGTGCTCTGATCGCAGGTATCGGCCCTGGTATTGGTGAAGGCAACGCGGCAGCAAAGGCTCTGGAAGCAATCGGCCGTCAGCCCGAGTGCAAGGGTGATGTCACCAGCACCATGCTTCTGGGCTGCGCCATCGCAGAGACCACCGGTATTTACGGCTTCGTTACCGGCCTTCTTCTGATCTTCGTCGCTCCCGGCATGTTCATGCGTTTTCTGGGATAATCCGGTTTATAAAGCGAAGAGCCCGGAACTGAAAGCTGATCAGTCAGAAGGCAGAGACTTGCGGTTAACAGTCTCGGTCGGAGGCTGACAGTCAACATCCATGGAGGAAAGGTATGAATACACAGCCACTGGTTACACTTGTGCCGTGGACTATGGTCGCCCAGTTCATTAACCTGATGATCCAGCTGTATCTGATCAAGAGATTTCTTTTTAAGCCAATCAACGAGATCCTCGAGAAGAGGAGACAGGCTGCCGACAAGGAAATCAAGGATGCGCGTCAGGCCAAGGAAGAAGCGGATGACCTGAAGAATCAGTACGAGTCCGGCATTGCAAAAGCGCGCGAAGAGGCTGCCAGGATCGTGCAGAGCGCACAGAAAGAGGCGCAGGGCCGCGCCGATGAGCTGGTGCAGGAGGCCCAGGCCAAGGCTGCCGGCATCAAGGCGCAGGCGGAAGCCGATATCGCGCAGGAGCGCAAAAAAGCGATCAATGAAGTCAAGAATGAGATCGGCGGACTGGCAATGGATATTGCCGGCAAGGTAGTTGAAAAAGAGATCAACGAGGCTGATCACAAGAAGAATGTAGGAGAGGCATCATGACGACAGCATGGGGTCTTTACGGGCAGAGCCTGTATGATCTGGCTGTTGAGGAAAAGGCCGATGAGCAGATCATGGAGGAGCTGGAGGCGGTGCGCGGTATCCTTGCGCAGAATCCCGACTATATCACCCTGCTCTGCGAGCCATCGGTCCCGGTCAAAAACCGTACTCAGCTGCTGGATGAGGCCTTCGGCGGACAGATCCATCCTTATCTGCTGAACTTTCTCAAAATCCTTGTAGAGAAGGGGATGCTGCGTGGTTTTTCAACCTGCTGCAGCACCTATCGTAAATCCTACAACAAGGATCACGGTATCTCCGAGGCAACTGTGATCAGCGCTGTGCCGCTCAGCGACGAGCAGGCGGCTGCTCTGCAGGCCAAACTGGAGAAACTCAGCGGAAAGAAAGTCCTGCTGTCCCGAAAAGTAGACGCGAAGGTCCTTGGCGGCCTGAGTGTCGAGATCGACGGGAAGCTGTACGACGGAACCGTCGGCGGCAGGCTGGACGAGCTCCGCAGGAGAGTCACAGAAACCGTACTTTGACAAAAAAAGTCCGCAGAGACGTTTTTGGCAAAGCACTTGGACCGAAATAACGAGAAATATGTAGATTTTTTACATATATAGAGGAATAGCAATGGAATTAAAACCAGAGAAGATTTCCCAGGTGATCCGCAGTCAGATTAAATATTACGAGAATGCGATCATCCAGAACGAGACCGGCAC
>ONKG01000034.1 GCA_900318375.1 uncultured Lachnospiraceae bacterium | reverse complement strand
AGCGGAGAGGATGGGATTCGAACCCATGTGCCCGTTAGGACAAACGGTTTTCAAGACCGCCTCGTTATGACCGCTTCGATACCTCTCCGTATCGTTTTTTCTGTTCTCGTCTGAGATTTATTTCTCTCGCGCGAACAAATGATATATTAGCAAAAAGCTCCGCGGGTGTCAATGATTTTTCTTCAATTTTTCAATATTTATTTTCCCTTTTCTTTTCCATACAGGATCCGATATCACCGCTTCCCGAAACAGCAGCTTTTTAAGCAGGGAAGAGGCATCCCTGCCGCTCTTCGCCCCCCGGCCGGCCGTATCCTCCGCAAGGCGGAAAATCACATTATGCGTGCAGTGTCATGACAGACAAAGGGCGGCCGGTTTTACAATCCGGCCGCCCCTTATTGCAATCTGCATCGATTTTTATGCCAGCTCCCTTCCGGGAGGCTTTTTCAGACAGGTCCTGCACCGGGCAGCACCGGAAAAGTATCAATTACTTTCCGAGGCGGGCACGGAGACTGTCGACGTGGTCCAGTCTCTCCCAGGGAAGATCAAGATCGAGGCGGCCGAAATGACCGTAGGCGGCAGTCTGGCGGTAGATGGGTCTGCGAAGATCCAGCATTTTGATGATGCCGTCCGGGCGGAGGTCAAATTCCTCTCCGATGATCTTGACGATCTCCTCATTAGAGACCTTGCCGGTACCGAAGGTGTCAACCATGATAGACATGGGACGGGCTACTCCGATGGCGTAAGCGATCTCGATCTCCATCTTGTCCGCATAGCCTGCAGCGACCAGGTTTTTGGCAACATAACGGGCGGCATACGCGGCGCTGCGGTCAACCTTTGTGCAATCCTTTCCGGAGAAAGCACCGCCGCCGTGACGGGCATAGCCGCCGTAGGTGTCGACTATGATCTTGCGGCCTGTCAGACCCGCATCACCATTGGGACCGCCGACGACGAAACGTCCGGTCGGATTGATATAGTACTTTGTACCCGCATCAGTCATGTCGGCAGGAATAACGGGATCGATAACATATTTTCTGATATCCGAATGGATCTGCTCCTGCGTGATCTCCGGATTGTGCTGAGTGGAAAGAACAACCGCCTCGACGCGGGAGGCCTTTCCGTTTTCATCATACTCCACGGAGACCTGGGCTTTTCCGTCGGGACGAAGATAAGGAAGGGTGCCGTCCTTACGGACCTCAGCAAGTTTTCTGGTCAGCGCATGCGCAAGAGAGATGGGCATAGGCATGTAGCCTTCCGTCTCATTGGAGGCAAAGCCGAACATCATGCCCTGATCGCCTGCGCCGGTCTCCAGATCACCTTCTGAATCTTCCACGTCCCTGTTTTCCAGAGACTTGTTGACGCCCATGGCAATATCGGGAGACTGACGGTCAAGCGCAATCATAACCGCGCAGGTATCCGCATCAAATCCGATGTCCGAACTTGTATATCCGATTTCACGGATCGTATTGCGGACCAGTTCCTGATAATTGATGGAAGCATTGGTCGTGATCTCGCCGCAGATCACAACAAAGCCGGTCGAGGCCATAGCCTCACAGGCAACCCGGCTCATGGGGTCCTGTTCCATGCAGGCATCCAGGACGGCATCAGAAATCGCATCACAGACCTTATCGGGATGTCCTTCTGTTACAGATTCTGAAGTAAAAATATACTTATCCATATGCACCTTTCTTTCCGTAAAGTTCCAGGCAGATCTTTCTGCCGGCCTTTACTCTTCTTTTTTTATCTAAAGTCACGTTGTTTTTTGATAAGCAGCTTCTTCATATAATTAATTATATTTAACTAATAAAAAAAGCCACATGCAGGGCATGTGGAAGACTACATACCCTTATTGTTCGAAACGCCTATCAGGCTCTCGCTCAGGGAGGCACCTTCCTTTTCGCCCCGGATCAGATTACGGATTGTTAAAGGGGTTGCCGTGGCTTCACAGGTCCTATGTACCTCCACCACTCTGAATAAGAGAAAAAATATAATCAAGTTAAAAATATAATAGAACAGGTTAATATGTCTGTCAACAAAAAAAGGCCGCACTCATCCCCCGGTTCCTTCTCATCGCGGTTCCTTCTCATTGCGAAATCCACGAATGTACTTTATTATATATAGAATAATATCGGTATTCAAATCAGAATATTACAGGCTTCTCTGCAGCACTCTCTTTGCGAAGACGATTTTCTGACGCGTTCAAAGGATGTCTTTGCCGGCCCGTGCTGCCGCCCGTGCCCCCTGCACCGAAGTAAAAAGCTGAGCCGCTGCAATCAAAGAGGTTTTTATGAATACAAATACAGGATCTTTCAACCGGGAAGAATATTACATGCTTCGTCTGGAAAAGCTTGCCTTCTGGCTGGGAATTATTGCCATTCCGTCCACTTTTGTCTATGCTTTTCTGGCCCCCTGCATTCTCGGCTCAATGGCAGTTGTCTTCGCGGTTCTTTCAAAAGGCGGAAATCTGCGCTTTTCACGGCGCGCCAGAGCAGCCGCAATTCTCGGAACAGCCGCGATCGTCATCAATGTGGTCCTTTTCGGTTTCACCCTTGTCGCGATGAAGGAGCTCCTCTCTGACCCCCAGGGCCGTCAGCAGATCAATGACCTCCTCTACCGTCAGTCGGGTATGACGCTCGATGAGCTGTTCTCCCTGATCCCCTGGCTCAAGTAGACAGGATCGCCGCCTATTACCGGGAGTAATTTACAGGAGTGGAAGTATATGAAACAGCACAAAACAAACGCAGAGCTTTTTGCTGAGGCCAGAAGGGCACTTCTCGGACATCTCAGTATCGCCGTATGGAGCCTGCTCCTCGTCACCGCGGTCACCTTCCTGCTGACCGAGCTCTCCGTCTCTTTTAACTTTACCAACAAATATCTGGGACTCACCGCAAATCTGGCATCCCGCTTCGTCACAACTCTTTTTGCCAGCCTGTTCGGGATTGGTCTTTCTTCAGTTTTCTTAAAGCTCCTGTACGGCCAGCCCGCCACGATCGGAAGTCTGCTGACCGTGTTTTTTGAAAACTCTGACAACTGTGTGCGTGTCCGCTTTTTCATTACAGCCGGCGAATTCGTATGTCTTCTGCCGCTGCATCTGTTTTTATATATCGTGCCGACAGATTCTTTATTGTCTTATCTTCCGGTTGCTGCGGGCATAGCCCTGGTCTGTCTCATCGCATACACCATCTGGTCGCTCACCTTTTCCATGTCCAATTACCTGCTGCTTGATTTTCCCGGAATGGACGCGAAAAAAATACTCCGCGCCTCCTCCAATATGATGCGCGGAAACAGGCTGCGGCTCTTTATGCTGTATCTTCGGATTCTGCCCCTGCACCTGATCGGACTTTTTTCCTTCGGTATCGCCAACATATGGGTTGAGTGCTGTCAGCAGGCCTGTATCACTGCTTTTTACAAGGATCTGATGACTGTTCGTCAGCACTCTTCCGCAATGCGCACATATTAAATGCGGCAGTAAAAAGAAGAATAAAACGGCATTGCAAACAAAACGGCATTGCGGAAAGCTGATCTGCTCTCTGCAATGCCGTTTTCTATATCTTTTGCTTTTGTCTGAGAATTTTTTGTCTAAGGATTTCTTTTGTCTGCCGGCAGTCTGACTGATGACTCAGGCAATTTCTCATTCACCTTCCGCCGGGACTTCATCCGCCGACTGTGTCCTCACCTGATCAGCCCCATCAGTCTTGCCTGCCGAAGACTGCTCAGTCTGAAGAGAATCGTCTTCTTCCTGCGAGCTGCCGGACTCTGAAGACTCCCCGGTTTTTACCTCGGACGTGCTGCTCTCATCGCCGGATTCACTTTCACCCTCTTCAGAGACAGCCTGACTGCTCTCAGACCCGAGGTCTTCTTCCGCAGTCTTTGCAGTACCCGTTTCTTCCGATCCGCTGTTCTCATTTGCGTTATCGCCGCCGGACTCTTCCGTATTCGCGGAAGTATCCTGATCAGGATCATTTTCGACAGTATCTGCATCATTCGTATTTCCGGCTTCATTGCTGTTCTTTCCGGTATCCGAACCGCTGCCCTTGCCGCCGGAGTCCTGACCCGAACCTGATCCGGCTCCGGTCTGTGCGTCACTGCCCGTATCAGCCGGTACATCAGCGGTTTCCTCTGCAGGGATATCATAGGACAGGCTGAAACTGCAGCTGCATACAGCGTTCTCATCGATCCTTCTGACCGCGCCTGTATCATTGTTCTCTGCCGCTTCTTCTCTCTTCTCGAACGCATCGGCTGTATAAACAGCGATCACACAGTCGGAATGCACATCCGCGGCAGCGCCGTCCGCCTTTGCGGCAGCCCGCAGCGCCTCGATATCCGCTGTAAGAGACAGATCCGCCTTGCCCCCGTCCGAATTGATCGACCGCACATAGAGAATTCCGGTCTCATCCGCCTTTTTCCCGGAGACAGGGTCGGTCAGGATTTCCTCTGATGCTCCCTTCACCTTTTTGACATCTGTCCTGCTGCTGCCCGAGCCGGAATCATGAAGGTGAATCGTTCCGCTGTCATTGCCGCCCAGATTGACCGCGCCCAGAAGAGTGCAGTCGTCCCCCTCTTTACTTAGGATCGCAACGACATAATCTGCAGGCGGGTTGATTCTCTGTGTCTCTTCCGCACTCTCATCGCTGAGCGAAGCAGGGAGTCTGAGCACAGTCTCGATCTGCTGTTCTTCCTTATCACCTGCCGCGTAGGAGGCGTCTCTGGTCATGACAGAGGGACTGACGACCTTTACCGTATAGGTCCCCTCAGGTCCTTGCGCCGTGCTGCCGGTACCGGCAGCTTCTCCGCTTCCGGAAACCCGGGGAAGAACCGCTGTGATCTTCGCTTCACCCGCCGAAACAGCTGTCACAAGCCCCTTTTCATCAACGGATGCAACTGCAGGATTGCTGCTCTTCCATTCCAGGGTGATATCCTTCCCCTGAGCGGGGACGATCTCCGCCTCCAGGGCAAGGAGCGAGCCGGCAACGATACTGCCGTCCTGCACCGGAGCATTACCCGCTTTTTCAGCCGGATAAATATAGATCTTCTCTTTCTCCCGGGCATTTGATGCAAGCGCGGAACCGGATGAGGACGCAGAAGCAGTTTCCGCAGAATCGGTCGCGGCAGCTTCATCGACAGGTAAAGCAGCCGCTGTCTCTTCCGGTGCAGCCACTGCTGCTTCCTCTGCCGATGCGGCAGCGCTGCCAGTCTGATTCGCAGCGGCAGAAGTTCCTTTTTTCTCAGCCGCCGGGGCAGAACTGCTGCTCTTCGGCGGAGAAGCTTCAGAATCTTCTACAGTTATTCCGCTGCCCATGGTCTGTGCCACAGAAGACGCTATAGGCCCGTTCAAAAGGTCTCCGACCTTAATAGGGTTGCTCTTTGAAGAGGTGACAGTCACTTTACAGGTTGCTGTTTTACCGTTCACTGTCTTGACCGTGATCGTGGCAGTTCCCATGTTCTCCGCCACCAGCTTTCCGCCGCTCACCGTTGCGACCAGGTTGTTGCTGGAGGACCAGGTCAGCTTCTTCATCCCTGCATAATAGGGTGTGATCACTGTCTTCAGCTGCATGGTCTTGTCGACTTCGATCGTCACATTGGGGCTTGAAAAGGCGACACTGCTGGGTGTAATGGCGCCGGCCATGCGGGGCACACCCCTTCCATAATACTGGTCGGTCCCTTTTGTCCCCAGATCCTTGGCATAGCACCGCACCAGATACTCGATCCTTGTAGGTGTTGCAGAAGGATTCATCAATCTGTACATGGCAGCCGCGGCGGAAACATGAGGCACTGCCATGGATGTTCCGCTGGCGGTTGCGTATCTGCCGCCCAGCCAGCAGCTCCTGATATCAACGCCGGGGGCAGTGACATCCAGAGAAGAACCGTAGTTTGAAAAAGATGCCCTTCTCCCGTTTGAATCGATCGCCCCTACGACAATGGGAGTAGACATATGCGCAGGGCAGATATACTTGGTGTTTTCACACTCATTTCCCGAAGCCACCACTACAGTGACGCCCTTATTGTGGGCAAAAGTGATGCATTCCTCGATGAATTTAAAGTGCTCATAGGCGCCGAGACTCAGATTGATGACCTTTGCGCCGTTGTTTACTGCATAACGGATTCCGTTGCCGACAACAGAAGGACTTCCCGAGCCGCTGGCGTTAATGACACGGACCGGGAGGATCTTGACATTGATGCCCGGCGTGCAGTCCGCTATGATTCCGGCAACATGAGTCCCGTGTCCGTTCTGGTCCGAAGGATTGGTGTCGTTATCCACAAAATCCCTGCCGGACAGAAGCTTGCCCTTCAGCTTTGAATGTGACGATACACCGCTGTCCACGACCGCAACTTTGATCGACCGGTTTGTGTTCGCTTTCACGTAAGCCGCGAATTTATCTGCCTGAATATAGGAAGCCCCCCAGGACATTGTATCCGCTGAGATCGTCACTTCATCCGACTGCACCTCTGTACCGCCGACCATATCTTCATCGGGGTCGCAGACTTCTCCGCTGATCTCCGTCGCTTTCAGTTCCTGTGCCCCGGAATCATCCATCCCGGAAGACTTTTTCTCCTCCTGCAGGAATGTCTCTTCATCTGTGATATCGGTCACTTCCAGATCGCCGATATTTACAGAGCAGTCATCCGGCTCCACATAGGAAACCGAAGAATTCTTCGCGAGCTTTTTAGCCGCTTTCTTTGCGTCATTTCCGGAGGAAAACTGAACAAGGCAGACTCCGAAATCACTCTCGACAACTGTAGATGCATTGTATTTTGAAAAATCGATCTTTTTCCCGTCTTTGACACGGACGATCAGACGGCTGGAAGAATAGGGTTTTGCCTCTCCGGTACTCTGTACTGTCAGTCCGCGGCTCTGCTTTGCCAGTTTACACCCTTCGACCGCAAACTCAGTATCCGAGTCAGTTGTGATCACGACGGTCTCGACATCATGATCCGTAGTATCCGCGAGGGTCCGCAGACCTCCGTATCCCGCCGCCGCAGCCATGACTGTCAGGGCAGCACTCATTATAAAAACAAATCTGCGCAGGCCGGCCGGTTTACGGTGTCCAGCTGTATCAATTCCGGTTCCGGACATACCTGTTTTCTTTTTATTTACTTTCATATCCCGTCCTTTCCCGTCAAGTGAATTACTGCAATTGTCTCAGTATATCATACTTCGGCGCCTGAATAAAGCGGGGAAGCATCTGTGTTCATAGCGATCTGCCGGGGCGTATCGGTGCGGATTTCAATCACAGGTCCGCCCTTCCCCTCGACAAAGGCACGGGTAATCGTGACCTTGCCGATATTTTCATCCTTGGGAATCTCATACATGATATCCATCATGAATTCCTCAATCACCGACCGCAGGGCACGGGCGCCGGTATCGCGTTCAAGCGCCTTCGCCGCGATGGCCTCCATCGCGTCGTCCTCAAACTGCAGATCCACTTCGTCCAGAGCGAGCAGTTTCTGATACTGTTTGAGGATCGCATTTTTCGGCTCACGGAGGATCCGGACCAGCATATCCGTATCGAGTCCCTGCAGGACGCAGGTAATGGGCAGACGGCCGATAAATTCGGGAATCATGCCGAATCTGCGCAGGTCCTCGTTAGTCACATGATCCAGGATGTTTTTATCACTGTCAAAATGATCCTTCAGCTGCGCGCCGAATCCCATGGAAGTCTGCTTCTGCAGACGCTCACGGATGATCGTCTCCAGATTGGGGAAGGCTCCGCCGCATATAAAAAGGATATTGCGGGTATTCACAGACACCAGAGGAACCATTGCGTTTTTGTTGCTGGCTCCCACAGGCACCTCGATCTCCGCTCCCTCCAGGAGTTTTAGCAGTCCCTGCTGTACAGATTCTCCGCTGACATCACGGGAGCTGGTGTTGCGCTTTTTGGCGATCTTATCGATCTCATCGATGAAGACGATTCCCTTCTCCGCCTTCTCGATATCATTGTCCGCCGCCGCCAGCAGCTTGGAGATGACACTCTCGATGTCATCTCCGATATATCCGGCCTCAGTGAGAGAAGTCGCATCGGAAATGGCAAGCGGGACATCCAGAAGCTCTGCCAGCGTCCTGACAAGATAGGTCTTGCCGCAGCCGGTCGGGCCGATGAGGAGAATATTTGATTTTTCAATCTCTATCTCATCCATCGTGCCGGTTTTGACGCGTTTATAATGGTTGTAGGCGGCAACAGAGATGAATTTCTTGGCGCGGTCCTGCCCGATGACATAGCGGTCCAGCTCCTCCTTGATTTTATGAGGGGCCGGGATATTGTCGATGGAGAAGACCGGCTTTCTGGCTCTTTTCTTTTTCTTTTTAACCTTGGGTCCGGACTGGCCGAAACCTCCGCCGTTACCGAAAATATCTCCCAGATTCAGGAAACTGATGGAAGGTCCCTTTCGTTTCCCGCTTCCGGACGCGTCTGTTTCCTCTCCGTCCTCTGCCTCGTTTCCGTCAGCGTCCCCGTTCAGACTTGTTCCGAAGATCCTGAACAGGGGATTATCCTCATAGCCGGTATCAACATGATCATCGTCTTCCGGATCAGAGACAACCTCGACAGGGGAGTCGGACCGGTTTTTCTCTTCTGAAGTCACCTTGTCTGTATCGGGGGTGTCCTTCTCCTCCCGGAAATCATTTTCGTCCGCACCCTGATTTACAGATTCTGCCTTCACAAGGCCCTGCTTTTCGGCAGACTTCTCCCCGGTTTTCTCCGAAGACTCCTCAGAGACAGATGCCGGTTTCTCCTTCTGTGAAGGATTTCCTGCAGGTGCGGAAGACGATCTGCTGTCCTGCTGACTCCCGTAGGGAAAGCCTCCTCCCAACATATTGAAAAGATTTTGTGCCATAGACGGGTCACCGGTAAACTTTGAAAAGTCCATGCTTCCTGCATAGTCCATCATCTTCTGCATGCAGTCGCTGCACACACACAGATTACCGGGCATGTGAATCATCTTTCCGGCTGCAGTGTCCGGACGTCTGCACATGACACAATACTCTGTCACATGTGTATTACCATTATCATTTCCATTATTGTATGCCATAAGCGAATTCCATTCATGAATTGAGATAGTATTATTTTGTTTCGGGCTTTTTATGTATTTTACGATGTTTTCGGGGATTTGCGTACACTTTATAAAGATTTTCTTTAATTCCCGGTTTCTCTTTTTTCTGTTGATGTAAAAGACGCAAGAGCTGCTGCCTGTCTGACTGAAAGGAAGCCTGTCACTCTCCGGCAAGCCGCATGCCCGCCGCCCCACTCCGGCAAGACTCATGTCCGCTGCTTTATACCGCAGCTTTTGACCTCTATACGCCAATGATGCCCCGTCCTGCTGTCTGCAGGGCGGGGCTGATCATGTTTCATATCAATCTGTACTGTTGCAAAAATACAGTTATTAATTTACAAAAACGCTTATATATTTACAGCCGCAAAATTACAGCCGGATAATTACCGTCACGAAATCATAGTGACAAGATCAATTCTCAAAAGCCGAAGGGGAAACTGAATCCCCCGGATCCGCTCTCATCCTCGGAAGGCCGGGAGTTTCCGGGATCTCCCTGTCCTCTTGTATCTTTCCCGGAGGACGCGTTCACATCACTTTTCTTTGAAAGAGTCACTTTGATCTCGCGTTCTTCATATTCACTGCCTTCCAGGGGATGCTGTACGGTCAGGGTAACTTCCTCGCCAGCCTTGTAGTAGGCGAGCTGATTCTGAAGATCTTCCATACCTGTGATCGTCTGTCCGTTGATTGCAGTGATGATATCACGAGGTGCCAGCTCACTCTGAGCCGCACCGCTTCCTTCAAGGATCTCCTCAACATAGGCGCCCACAGGCAGACCGTAGGCACTTGCCACATCCGAGGTTACGGAAATGCCAAGGATTCCCAGCACACCCTGATCCTCTTCTGCTACCTTTGTCTTGCTTTCCTGCGTCTTAAGGCCGTCGATGATCGGAATTGCCTTGGAGATCGGGATCGCAAATCCCATGCCTTCAATCGCTTCTCCGCCGATCTTGTTGGAGTTGATGCCGATGACCTGTCCTCTCGAATTGAGCAGCGCGCCTCCCGAGTTGCCGGGATTGATCGCCGCATCGGTCTGGATAAAAGTACCTGTGATGCCGTCCTCACTGGTGATCTCACGATTCAGGGCGCTGATATAGCCGACAGTCAGAGACTGGCCGTATCCGAGCGCATTGCCGATGGCGATCGCATGGTCGCCTATGCGCAGAGAATCGGAATCACCCAGTTCCGCTATGGCGATCTTTTCCTTTGTCCCTGCGGAAAGCGCATCCAGAGAGACGGAGATCACTGCCAGATCCGAGCTCGCATCCGTCCCCTTCAGAGCCGCCTCGCAGTTTTCCTCATCGATAAACTGAACGCTCAGACTGTCCGCTCCCGCGACGACGTGATTATTGGTCACGATCAGAAGTTCTGTGTCTGTCTCTTCGATAATAATACCGGATCCCGCAGCCTCCGCTTCCTGTGTATAGGTTCTCCCGAAAAACTGGCTTTCCTCAGTATATTTATTGTAAACAGACACAATGGCGGGCATTACACGCTCGGCCACATCCGCCACAGTTGTATCACTGAGAGAAGCCTCGGAAATCTTGTCTTCCACACGTGAAATCGTATTACCGCCGCTTCCGGAACTGTCACCGGACTCTTCCGTATTATCATCTTTTGCTGCGTCTTTGTTTTCCCCGCCGGCTGAAGAGCCCTCGATCCTGCTCTTTGAAGAAGATTCCGCCCCGGGAGAAATCGATGATGAACGGCTGGAAAGAAATGCTCCCGCCCCGGCACCGATCACAAATACCAGGATCACAGCAAGTATCCCCGCAAGCCTTCCGCCCCGTTTTCTGCGGTCACTGCCTTTGCGGGGAGGTGTTCCGGGTGTACGCCCGCTTCCTTCTGAATAATCATAGCTGTAATAGCGGCTGTTTGCAGTCTGTCCGGGCTTTCTGCCGGCATCCTGTCCGCTGCCTGAGCCTGTTCCGGCATTTGAACTCTCATAGCCGGAATTCAGGCCGGATGAAGCTGAGGCACTTCCGGATCTGCCGCCCGCTGCAGTGCCTGCGCTGCCATAGCCATAGCCCGCGCTGCTACCGGCTGTACTGCCTGCGCTGCCATAGCCATAGCCCGCGCTGTCGCCCGTTACGCCGCCTGCACTGCCGTAGCCATAGCCCGCGCTGCTGCCGGCTGAAGCGCCTGTGCTTCCGTAGCCATAGCCCGCACTGCTGCCGGCTGTACTGCCTGTGCTTCCGTAGCCATAGCCCGCACTGCTGCCGGCTGTACTGCCTGTGCTTCCGTAGCCATAGCCCGCGCTGCCGCCCGTTACGCCGCCTGCACTGCCGTAGCCATAGCCTGTGCCCGTTGAACTGCCTGCGCTTCCATAGCCAGAGCCCGTGCTGCTGCCGGCTGTACTGCCTGCGCCTCCATAGCCATAGCCCGCGCTGCCGCCCGTTAAACTGCCTGCACCTGCATAGCCGGAACCTGTTTTTGTATTTCCTTCAGAGACTGAACCTGCGGAATCGGAAGCCCCGGCATCCGCCCCGGGCATATTTACTTCGCTTTCAGAAGAAGCACTATACCGGTCGGGTTCACGGTCACTGCCTGCATTGCCTTCAGATAATCCATCTGTAAAATCATCTGCGTATTCAAACTTTTCATCTGACATGATTTCTGCCCTTTCATGAAAAATAACCCCCGGAGATTCAAAACATAAATCTCCGCGGTGCACATTCCTTTTCGATGATACTTTTCATTGCTTATGTAATTCAGTTTAAAGTCGAAATGTGTTGTTTTTGTGTGTTTTTTTATATCAAATTGTAAAACACAAAAAGAAAGTCTCCCTTGAAAGGAAGACTTTCTTCATACATCGAAGGAGCTGATCCGGCCGCACTGCCGGCTTTCCGGCATCCCCGGGCAGAGACAGATCAGTACAGATCATCCTCTTCGATCACATAGATTTCCAGGTAATCAAAATCGATCTCCTCCATAAATGCATCTTTGGTAAACCGCGCTCTCGCATGTCTCTGAAAGTCGCGGATTGTGGCATCAAGCCACACGGGCACAGCCAGATCAAACTCCACGCAGGCTGTCTCGAGCGCGCGGAAAACCTTGTGTGTTCTGGTGTCATCAGAGGAATCCTCGATCACAGTGTCTTTGATCAGATGGTTGTCCTTCCATTCTCTTACCCATAAACGAAACATACGGTCCCTCCAGGCATCCGCAAAAAAACGTTTCTGTCCGCAAACAGAAAACTCTGTTTGCGGACAAAAACGCACCTATGATGAATGTTCAATACCGCAGTTAAAGCTCAATACCGTTCTGTCTGCAGAGTTCACGCGCACTTTCTACAGAATCGACACCGGTCTTGTTTTTGATCGGAGCAAACTCTTTGGCCCGGTCCACTTCCACGGGAAGGCAGGTATCCAGCTCACGGACCATATCCAGAACAAGCTGCTCAAATTTGTATCCGTTCGGCTGCTCCGGAGAGACGGGATTTCCGTTCTCATCCAGACAGGGGATCTTTTTCTCTACGATATGGACAGGGAGCACCTCATCGACAATGCGCTCAAGATCTTTTTCACGGAAAAGGTAATTCATGATAACGCCGAAATTGTAAGCGGGATCACCCTTTTCATTTTTGGCGTCCAGAAGCTCGGGAGTCATCTCATAATATTCGATGATGGAAGGTCTTCCGTCCGCAAGGCATATGACGCCGACACGCTCATCGCGGTCCGCCTTGCGGACTGTCTTGGCGCCCGAGGCGCAGCCCGAAGCGATTGTCGCGCCTACAAAAACAGGATCTGCGATCCGCTGCAGAACATTGTCCACCGCAAAGGTATTGAGCCACTCGATTCCGAGTTCGTGGACCTTGTCGATCAGACCGCAGCGCTTCATGGAAAGAAACCAGCCGCCGTTGCCGTTGGGAGATGTGGAAATCCTGTACTTCTCCTCCATATAGACCTTGCCGCTGTAATCTGCCGCAGGAGCCATCTCCTGCTTGAAAAACCAGATCTTGGAAGGATCGTAGCCGAAATAGTTCATCTTCTCCATGAAAGAGACTGTCTTGTCATGGTTTTTGTCACTCGTCATGATAAAGAAGGGAACATATGCCCCCGCCGCCTTTACGACATCCATCAGGTTCTCAACCAGTCTCTGCATAATATAGACGGGATGTGTGAGTCCGATGTCATACATGCACTTGGGATCGTCAGAACCCAGGCGGGTCCCCATACCGCCGGCCAGAAGAACAGCCGCAACCTTTCCCTGACGGACCGCGTCAAGACCGATCTGTGTAAACTCTTCCCTGCGGGCTTCAACTTCGTCGAGCTCCATGGCCGCAATAGGGGAAATCTCCTTGATTTCAAGAGCCGCATCCTTGTGCTCCACGTACTGCAGAACAGAGAAATCCGTATCCTCCACCTGCTGCAGAAGCTGTGCCTTCTGTTCCTCATTCAGTTCATCATAATACTTCAGAACATGAAGCTGTCCATACTCCTCAAGTTTGCGGTAAGCGTCCTGATATGTCATTGTCTGTACGGAACCGCTGTCCATCTCGCGGATTCCTGCCTCCTTTCCCAATCAAAATTATGAAAATACACTCGTCCGGACAAAGATCCTGCCCTTCCTGGTCGTTTTCTCCTCACCTTCATAAATAAATTTACCGTGGCCGCGGACCGAGATCCTGGTTCCCGGACCAGGTGTAAAGGAAGACGATGTCACCGTCCTGCCGTCGGCAAAAACCTCCTCCCGCGAGACAAGCTCCTGGGCTGCGGAGCGGGAGACACGGAAAACCATCGCGATCAGGCTGTCGATCCTGACCGAGGCAATGCTGCCGCTGCGGGGAATGAGCAGCGGCCGTGCGGTACAGGCCGCCGGTGCAGCCGCCTCAATATCCACATGAGCCCTGCCGATCGTGACCAGTTCACGGCAGATATGCTCTTCCATTCCCGCCAGAACAAATACCCAGATACAGGTGCCGTCCCTTTCCGGAAGAATATCTCCGATCTGTCCGCGTCCGATTCCCAGATGCATCAAAGCGCCCAGGCAGTCTCTGTGGCCGATCTCCTTTGTAAAGCGGGCTCCGCGCACTGTGATCTTCAGGCAGGCAAGCACGCCCTCTCCCGAATCCTCCTGCGCCTTGACATCCTCCGCCTCCAGATAAGATGGCAGAAAATACAGGACTTTTCTGTCTGCCTCCTGCATCCCGCCGTAAAACAAATGTCTTTTTCCGCTCTGAGGGATACCGGATTCCGCCAGAACCGTCATGGCCAGGGACTGTTCGGAGAGCGACAAAAACCCCGTATGTGTCAGGTATCCATTCTGTTCTGCCTGCCGCGCCAGATCCCGGATCCTTCCGGCAAGCAGCATATCATCTTCCCTGTTTCTCATTTTCACCTTTCGAAAAATGCCGCTCGACAGAGTCTTCCCCGGGAGAATACCCCCAGCGTGAAGGGCAGCCTTTCCTGTCAGCGATTTTTCCGACAGGATCAAAACTTTCGCAAAAAGGTATATCTCACATTTGATATTTGAGTGCAAATATGATATACTTCTTTCAGTATCAGGCACAGCATCGTAACAGTAAAAAAGGAGTCAGAATGTGACTAATGCAGAAAAAAAACTCCCCTATCACTCCTATGTCCTTAAACGTATTGCCCACCTGAGAAAAAAGAACAATCTCACCCAGAAACAGGTGGCGGAATATCTGGGGATCCGCCAGCAGACCTACTCCGAGTACGAGCGCGGCAGATCCGTTATGCATATCGAAACACTTCTAAGTCTGGCGCGCCTGTACAATGTGAGCGTAGATTACATCTGCGGAGCAAGCAATCTCAAACATGAGTTTCCCAAATACTGACAAGCGGTCAGGCGTGATCCATTGCAAGGCCTGCCTTGATCATCAGCGCGCACTCGATCCTCTTTTTAAAGATTTCACAGCCCATATGATAGGTGCCGTGGATATCGCCGGCTGCGTGATAGGCATTCGCTGCGCATCCGCCCGCGCAGTACAGCTTTGCCCAGCATTCTGCACACTCCGGACGGGAGTACACATTACAGAGCTTGAAAGAATCCCGAAGCTCCGTGTTGGTAACACCCTTCCAGATATCTCCCATCCTGAACTCGGGATCATTGACAAACTGGTGGCAGGGATAGAGGTCTCCTGATGCCGTCACGGCAAGATATTCTGTCCCTGAGCCGCACCCTGAAATACGTTTGTAGATGCAGGGGCCGTGCTCCAGGTCCAGCATATAATGATAGAAGGTGATCGGTTTTCCCTCTCTCTCCCTGCGCAGCATGTCTTTTGCAAGGATCTCATACTGCTCAAAAATGACCGGGAGATCCTCCTGCCTGAGCGCGGAGGGGCTGTCGGGATCCGCAACCACCGGCTCCATGGAAAGCTCCGCAAAGCCCAGATCATCCGCCATGTGGAAGATGTCGCTGGTAAAGTCCGTGTTGAAATGGGTAAAGGTGCCGCGCATGTAATAGCCTCTGCCCTCCCGCTTTTCGACAAACTTTTTGAAATTGGGAACGATCCTGTCGTAGCTTCCGCGGCCTGAATAGTCCTTGCGGAAGCGGTCATTGACTTCCTTGCGTCCGTCAAGACTGAGGACAACATTGTGGCATTCTCTGTTGGCCCACTCGATGACTTCATCCGTCACGCCGACACCGTTGGTCGTCAAAGTAAAACGGAAATTTTTCTTTTTTTCCTTCTCGATGGAGCGGGCATAATCGACCAGATCTCTGCAGACCTGGAAGTTCATCAAGGGCTCGCCCCCGAAAAAATCCACCTCCAGATTTCTGCGCATCCCCGAATTCTCCACCAGGAAATCCAGAGCGCGCTTTCCGGTCTCGAAGGACATCAGGCCGTGCTGTCCGTGAAAATTTCCCTGTGCGGCAAAGCAGTAGCTGCAATTGAGATTGCAGGTGTGTGCCACCAGAAGACAGAGCGCCTTGATGACTGTATTGCGCTTTTTGAGGTCAAACGCCTTGTCCGCAAATGTCTCTTCGGAAAATAGTTTCCCCTGCGCGCGCAGCTCCTCGATATCATCCAGCGTTTCCTGAACTTCTTGCTGCGTGACACCCTCGGCAGCAAACTGCTGCAGCAGTTCCCTGCCGATTTCCTCACTGCTTTTGCTGCCGCCGCACTCATCAATGAGACGGATCGCCTCATAGGCAAGCGTGTCCGGCACATGAATGCTTCCGCTGTTTATATCGAGGACAATATTGTAACCATTAAGTTTATATTGATGAATCATTTAATCTATGCCTATTTGAAACTGCCTCTTGAAACCTTATGACCTGCCGGGTCTTCCGAACCTCTCTTTTACGCGCAATGAGCCATGCGCTCTTCGAGTGCATGGCCCATAATATGCGTTTGTTCAAGATTCATTCATCACAAAAAAAGTGAAGATAAAGCCCGGATTATTCAGCATCCTTGTTCTCGCAGGGCTGATTTGCAACGCCGCAGCTGGTCTTGCATGCGCTCTGGCAGGAAGTCTGGCACTCGCCGCAGCCGCCTTTGACAGCGCTCTTTGCCATATCACGGGTATTCAGGGTCACGATATGTTTCATGATCAAATCCTTTCTGAAATGAAGTAATAATATTGTTTCAAAACACGTAGATCCGGCGTCACCGCACCGGCTTTTCGCGTAAAAGGGGCTTTCACCTTGGTTTATTATATGGATTACCGTTCCAAAAGTCAACGCCCCTGATGCAGGGTGATTCCTGTCGGGTTATTCGCGCAGGCAGGGCAGGGTCCCGTCCTTTGCGCCGCGGTAGATGGAGCGGCCTCTGTCGAGCGCGGTCCCGATCATCTTCAGCGTCCCTGCACTTATCAGTTCGCCCGGTGCCAGAAAGGGAATGCCCGGAGGGTAAAAATACAGATATCCGGAACAGATTCTTCCTTCCGCAGCATAAAAAGGAACAGCTTCCGTCTCCCTGCCGCGGACATCCGCCATCCTGCATACACTCACCGGCCGCAGGCCGGACAGCAGATGACAGATCTCTGCGGAGTCACCATCTTTCTTTTCCTGCGTCTTCGGGGCGGTCTTCGGGGCGGCGGCTTCAATATCTACGAGGGCGGCGGCAAGCCTGTCCAGGGCCTCCTCGTCATCGCAAAGGCTTGTCATGGCAAGCACGAGATTCCCCTGTGTCATCTCTGTCTCCATTTTCCACCTTTCACGCAGAAGAGCTGCCAGCTCCGCCCCGGTCATCCCCGCCGGCGCCGCATCGATCAGGATCTTCCCGGGATCATAAAGCGGCATATTCTGCCTCTTCTGATTCTGCCCTTCTCCGCCCCCTGATCGGTTCAGGATGCGGATCTTCTGAAGATCCCGGACTGTATTATCAAAACGGCCAAGTCTGTCCGCCCATTTTCTGAAGAGCTCCTCTCCGTACACACGCAGAATGCCGGTACATCCGTCCAGGGAAGCCATCAGCGGATAAGACGGGGAGCTGGTCTCAAAAATGTCCAGTTCATCTTCAATTCTACGGGGGTCCACTCGAGATCCCTGCAGGTGCAGAAGCGCGGTCTGCGTGAGACTGGGCAGCGTCTTATGGGGACTCTGCACCACCACATCCGCTCCGCATTCAAGTGCTCCCGCCGGAAATCCCGCTCTTCGGGACAGAGGCATCAGGTGGGCCCCGTGGGCCTCGTCGACAAGAACGGGGATATCCCTTGCATGGCAGACACTGCAGATTCCTTCAATGTCAGAGAGCACGCCTTCATAAGTCGGACTCGTCAGAATGACCGCCTTCACGGAAGGATGCCTTCGCAGCGCGGCAGCGACCTGGACAGCGCTGATCCCCCCGCAGATCCCCCAGTCCGGATCCACGGGCGGCACGATCCAGTGTACATGGTATCCGGAGAGCCCCAGGGCATGATAGACAGCCTTGTGGCAGTTTCGCGCGCAGAGCACATGACTTCCGCCAGCCGCCAGCGCCCGGATCCCGGCGAGAAGGCCGCAGGTGCTTCCGTTGACCAGATACCAGGTCCTGTCCGCCCCGCACTGGTCCGCCGTGCGCTCCATCGCTTCCTTCAGAATCCCTGCCGCATCGTGCAGATCATCCGTTCCCGGCACCTCCGTCAGATCCCAGGCAAAAGGGAGTCCCGGAGCGGGCTGCATGCGCCGCTTATGTCCCGGCATATGAAAAGGATACATACCTTCCCCGGCATAGGCCGACAGCCGGGACTGCAGGATATGCGTGTCCTCCTCTCTCATCCTCCGGCATTCCGGAAGTGTGTTCTCCATTTCTTTTTGCATCGTCCATCCTTCCTGCAGATGTCATAGGTGAAACAAGTCAGAGGCGGCAATATGTACTGCTGTGCAGTTCATATGCGCCCTCTGCCCACGACCGGCCCGTGTCCGCCGTAAGGCGGAAAATACATTACACGGGCTGTGTCATTAAAAAAGAGTCTCGCTTGCGAGACTCTCGCGCCGAGCGCGGTCGACTCAGCGACATAATTCCTTGCGCGCGAGTGCTGCATCCAACACACCTTCGGTGTGTCGGAGAGTTTTTAACTCATAGGAAACCGCAATTTCCTATGAGTTAAAAAAAGGCGGAGACATCTGCCTCCGCCTTGATTTTTTCAGCACATCACATTATCTTGTGCAATTCACTGAAACAGCTATATTGTCCGGCATACAGCAGATCAATACAGCAGATCAGCCTGCCTGCCCCTGAGAACCAAGCTGGGAAGTGCAGTGAGGGCACCTTGTAGCCTCAATCGGAACGTCTTCACTTCTGCAGTAAGGGCACATCTTAGTTGTTGCAGGAGCTTCCTCTTCTTCCTTTTTCAGCTTGTCCGCTGCGTGGTTCATTGCCTTGATGATCGAGAACAGAATAAACGCCATGATCAGGAAATTGATCACTGCCGTGATAAACTTACCATAGTTCAGGGTTACTTCACCGAGAAGTGTCACGCTGAGCTTGTCAAAATTCAGTCCGCCGAACAGGCCCAGGATGGGGCTGATAATATCTTCGACAAGAGAGGTAACGATTGCGGTGAAAGCTCCGCCGATCATGATACCTACTGCCATGTCCATGACGTTGCCACGGCTGATAAACTCTTTAAACTCCTTCATAAAACTCTTCATCTGCTTACCTCTTTTCTGTATCCGGCATTATGGTCCCTGCGGACCGCGCCGGCAGCGGACACCCCGGATTCTCTCACCCCGGAACACCGGCCGGTTTCTGATTATAATGCCAAACAATGTTACTGATGCGAAACGCACCTGCCTACTATTGTAGCAGATTCTTTCAAAACCACAACCGGGATTTTATAGTTTTTTTAGATTCAGGAAAAAATCTATTAAATTTTCAAAAACTACTGTCCGATTTGATGAATGGCGGCAATGATCGCGCTGTAATCCTTCCGCAGCACTTCCATGCAGGAATATACCGGTCCCAGCTGCTCCCGGTCCGACTTCGCGCTCCGCAGGGCTTCCGTGACTGCGCTTGCCGACTCGTAGAATCTTGAAAAGCTCAGGTTAAGGCAGACTCCTTTGAGAGTGTGGACCGCATGGAAAGCCTCTTCCAGATCACTCTGTGCCAGACAGGTCTCCAGATCTCTGTAACTGGGGTCATCCAGAAACATTTTTACAAATTTCTCCAGCCTGCGTTCATCCATAAAACGCTTTATAGCATCATTATAATCACTGCCTGTCCCATCATAAAATTCTTTAATCGTCACAACTTCTTTCTCCTGCAGTCAAGTCACGGCTCAATAGAATCAAAAAACAGTATAAAATCACAAAAATCAATAATAATATGCAGGCTGAACATTATTTTCAATCCAGCTGCTTCTCTCTTTCACTTCCTCCGAAGCTGTGTAGGATTCGACTCCGAAAAGGAACATATGGAGCCATTCCACATTCTTCTCAAGGGTGGACGGCATTACTGCCGATCCCGCTTCGATGTCCGCGAATTCCCTGTATTCCTCCTGGGGAAGTCCTCCTGTATCCTTCAGATCCAGTTTGGAAGCCATGAGGATCAGGTTTACGATCTCCTTTGAGGAAAGCGAGGTCGCCATATCGCCGACCACATTGTTGGCTACATCCACCAGGGTTGTCGGTGACGCGGTCTTCGCCTTTTCGAGCGTTTTCTCAAGAACAATGCGCTGCCTCTCTGCGCGGCGGAAATCGTCTCCCGCTGTATAGCGGATCCTGCTGTAAGCCGTCGCCTGGATTCCGGTGAGGTTCACCAGTCCGGATTCCTCGACAGGAGTTTCATCCGTTCCGAGCTCTATGTGCATGTCGTGAACATACTGGTTGAGATATTCACGCTCCTCCTCGTCGATTTCAAGCTCAATGCCGCCGAGCGCGTCGATGGTATGGGCAAGACCCTCAAATCCGACTGTCACAAAATCGAGTATATTCAGGTCAAGGTTGCGGTTGAGCATGATGATCGCCTGTTCGGGACCGCCGAGTGCATAAGCCGTGTTTGCCTTTGTATAGTAACCGTCTCCCACGTCCAGGATCGTATCCCGATAGACAGAGACCAGGCTGATCTCGCCGGTCTTTTTATTGATGGAGGCGATCATGATCGTATCACTCCGGTTATCCCCGTCCAGAAGATCACCGCTGCGGGAGTCCACGCCAAACAGAGCAATATTCATATACCCTTCCATGGTCATGTCATTGCGGACCCGGTTATTTATATTATTCTGCAGGACTTCCTCCAGATCCACGGAATTGACTCTCTGCATCTGAAGAACATCCTTCACCCGGTAGGCCAGGACTCCTGCCATAATGGCCGCGACCAGCAGAAGAATCGCGATCAGCCGCAGGAGAATTCCAAAAAATCCTCTCTTTTTCCTGGGCTTTTTTTTCTTGCCCGACGGACCCTTGCGGCTTGCCGCGGCTTCTCCTCTGCGCCGCTTGGGAGCAGGAGCGTCATCCATATTGCCGGCTTCCGCATAACCGTATCTTTCTCCGCGGACAGACCGGCCGTCGTCATATCCGCCGGCATTTCTGCCTCTGACCTGCCCCCGTCTGCTGTCCTCTATTCCATATTCCCTGTCCATGGACCGGGCATATTCCTCGTAGTCCTCCTCATCTTCCCAATATCCCTCATCATAGCCTCTGCCGGAAGGGCGGCGGCCATATCCGGTTTCCTCATCGTTTGCCGGCCGGCGGGAGCCTTTTTTATTAATATTATTATATTCCCTGTCTGAATAAGCCATTTTCACCTCATAAACACATGTACTATTTTCAGTACAATCTATATCAAAAATACAAATAATAATGTCAAATCAGCTTTGATCTTTCCGATTACAGCCAGGAGGCCTGAATCAGTGAAAGGATTATAACGATTAGTATAGCATTTCTCAACCTGTCTTTTGAATTGTTCACAGAAAAATAAGAAGTTAGACACAGCACATGGGATGAAAGAAGACCCCGAAACCAGCTCCGAAACGTTTTCACACCGGCTTTGCCTGCGATTTTTGGCAGACGGCGGATTTTCTGCGGTGTATTTCCCGGGACTTGCCGGGAAGGTTTTTCTGAAGATTCCCCGAGGATTTCCGCTTTATTCTTTTTTAATTTTTATGTTGACAGCAGCGGCGGTTTATGATTATAATACGCTTCAGAACTTTAAAGCGTCTAAGCGTTTAAGTGTGAAAGTTAAAATCACTCTAAAACAGATGCAGACGACGCCTGTTCGGTTTCATTTATCTGCTGCCTCTGCAAAACAGAAAAACTGCAGAAGCACAGCAGGTCGGCAACATTATTATACACTTTTAGTTTGGAGGAAATTGTTATGTTTTTGAAAGTCCTGCTGCTCCTGATCTTCTTCAGTGTCATGATCGGCGTCGGCTTCTATAGCCGCAGAAAAGCCGGAAACGTCACTGATTACGTCCTGGGCGGCCGCGAGGTCGGGCCCTGGATCACCGCTTTCGCGTACGGCACTTCTTATTTTTCATCTGTCGTATTCGTAGGTTATGCAGGACAGTTCGGATGGAAATACGGTCTCTCTTCAACCTGGATCGGACTTGGAAATGCCTTTATCGGATCTCTCCTGGCATGGCTGATCCTGGGCAGACGCACCCGCGTCATGACCCAGAAGCTGGACTCCCGCACAATGCCTGATTTCTTCGGCAAGCGCTTCCAGTCCAAGCCCCTGCAGATCGCAGGCAGCGTTATCGCTTTCATTTTCCTGGTTCCCTACACAGCTTCCATCTACAATGGTCTCTCCCGTCTCTTCGGTATGGCTTTTGATATCCCCTACGAAGTCTGCCTGATCGTCATGGCAGTCCTGACCGGTGTATATGTCATCGTCGGCGGATACATGGCAACAGCCCTCAATGACTTCATTCAGGGCATCATCATGCTCTTCGGTATCACAGCAGTCATCCTGGCAGTCCTCAAGAGCAACGGCGGTTTCCTGAACGCGATCCACGAACTTTCCATGATCCCCGCGGATGATGTGGCAGTTCCCGCCCTTCAGGGAAGCCAGGGCCTTCTGGCAAGCTTCTTCGGTCCCGACCCTCTCAACCTCCTGGGTGTTGTCATCCTGACATCCCTCGGAACCTGGGGCCTCCCCCAGATGGTGCACAAATTCTATGCCATCAGAGATGAAAAAGCCGTTCAGACCGGCACTATCGTGTCCACCTTCTTCGCAGTGATCGTGGCGGGCGGCTGCTACTTCCTCGGCGGTTTCGGACGTCTCTTCGACTGCCCCGAGATCTACAAAGCAGACGGAAGCATCGCATACGACTCCATCGTTCCCCAGATGCTCTCCACCCTGCCTGACCTTCTGATCGGTATCGTCATCGTCCTGGTACTTTCGGCTTCCATGTCCACGCTCTCTTCGCTGGTCCTCACTTCGAGCTCCACACTGACCCTGGACTTCCTCAAAGAGACTGTCGTAAAGGATATGACTGAAAAGACCCAGCTCGTCGTCATGCGTGCCCTGGTCGCCTTCTTCATCATCCTTTCCGTCGTCATCGCCCTCAATCCGCCCACCTTTATCGCACAGCTGATGGGTATTTCCTGGGGCGCACTGGCAGGCGCATTCCTGGCTCCCTTCATGTACGGTCTGTACTCCAAACGGATCAGCTCGGCAGCTGTCTGGGCAAGCTACATCGCAGGTGTAGGCATCACCGTTTCCAACATGTTCCTGCACTTCATCAAGTCCCCCATCAACGCCGGTGCTTTCGCCATGATCGCAGGCCTCATCATCGTCCCGATCGTCAGCGCGGTCACACCTTCTCCCGACAGGAAGTTCGTCGACGACGTCTTCTCCGTATACGAGCAGAAGGTCCTTGTCCGCAAGGCCCATTCCCTCGAAGACGATTGATCGCGGAATCTGCCGCCTTTTGAAAAGAAACCAGTTGAACAATTATCGGATCCGAATAATAACACGGCAGGGATTGAACAGTTCCCTGCCGTGTTTGATTTCTGCTGTTAATTATGCCTGACCATTATGCCTGAACAGGCGCAGACGGGGCATAGATCATGGATCGGGTCATGGATCATGCCGCCTCTGGTAAGCATACCCGAAGCGGATTGTCAGCTCACCGTTTTCAAAGGACTGACCGTCCAGATCCCGCCGGCACAGAATATCCGGCAGGCGCAGGCGCCTCACCTCGTTGCGGACAAAAAGGATCAGGTCATCTCCCTCCTTTTCCGTTCGGATTTCTTCTGCTTCCGCATAGGGAAGAGAAATGATCAGGCTCCGGATCCCGGTCTTCAGGTCATACTCCATGCGGAAAGCCTCTTCTCTGCAGAAAATCTGCGCAGGGTCCTCCTCCCCATAGAGTTGGTCCCCTGCCTTCTCAAGGGCAGCCGCTCCTCTGATCTCCGTCTCCTGTAAGAGCAGGCGGAACTGTTTACGTCCCGGAAAACTCTCGGCTGCCAGCTGCAGGCTCTCCCGCTGCATCTGCTGCCATCCCTCAAAATAGCCTTCCATCGCCTCCTCGGGATAGATTTTATTGATACAGACGGCATCTACGCCGAAGTCATACTCATTCATCCATGTAAAGCTGCGCCTTGCCTCCTCCAGGACGATCCTCTCCGGCGTCGTCACGATCCTCATACTGGTCACAGACCGGTCGCGCAGGATCTTCTGAAGGGCATTGAGGCGCTTTACAAGTGAATCAAACTCGGCAAAGACCATATCTCTGGGTTTGGGAACCGTCGTTTTTCTGGAGATCAGTCCGCCGAAGATGCTTGTCACGCCGCGGACCATGGGCAGAAGGCGGTCGGCCAGGACCGACAGGCGCTCCGGATAGCGCAAAAGGGACAAGGTCTCCCCTGTGGGCGCGCAGTCCACGACCAGCACATCATACTTTTTTTCTTCATAGAGGTCCAGAATACGGATCAGCGAACACAACTCCTCCAGGCCCGGAAAGAGCAGCACTTCGTCTGCTTCAATACCTCCGTTGGCCTTCTGTGCGATGAGCTGCCGCAGATAATCCTGCAGGGTCCCCCATGCCCTTCTGCTCTCTCTGGTGGGGTCGATCTCCATGGCATCAAGACCGGAAAAGACCTCTCCGGGCTCCGTACCCAGTTCCATGCACAGTGAATCACCCAGGCTGTGCGCCTGGTCTGTACTCATGACCAGCACCTTTCTCCCGGTCTTCGCGATCTTCACTGCCGTAGACGCCGCTATACTTGTCTTGCCGACACCGCCCTTTCCGGTATAAATCAAAATCCTCATCTGTCCCGTTTTCCTCTTGTCAGCCTTTTTTGCCGCCCGATCATGATCATCCGTTTCATACACCGGTTTCTGTATACTCCGGTGAAAAACCATGCCGCACTCCGGAAAGATCCCGACTGTGATCATCCATCGGCTTCTTTGGTCCTGAAGCAGATGGTGAGTGTGCCGTCCGCCACAATTGCAGAGGTCATCTGCGCCCCGCGCAGGACGCCCGGAAGGGGGATAGAGCGCATAAAGTTCCGGATCCGGATATCCACATCCATTTCGCGCATGAACAC
Organism: uncultured Lachnospiraceae bacterium; assembly: GCA_900318375.1. Lineage (GTDB taxonomy): Bacteria > Bacillota > Clostridia > Lachnospirales > Lachnospiraceae > CAG-791. The sequence continues at coordinate 7,480 of ONKG01000034.1, read as the reverse complement.
CTCCACATCTTCCTGCGAGGCACCGGGCACACGGATGGTGAGACTGTATCCGCCCTCGATCGGAGCATAAATCTCATTGTCCGTCCGGACCGGCCTGTCGAACAGATCATTCTCCGACAAGGCCTCCCGGCTCAGCCGCTCCACAGCTTCCATCCCCCGGATCTCCGCCGGGAACCAGGGAATACGTGTGATGGGAACTTCTGTGAAAACACTCTCCAGTTCCTCAAGATAACCCTTCTGGATCCTCTGCCAGTTTTCCATAAAGCTGCTGCCGGTATGATCCGGCAGAATGCGGTTGATAAAGACCCCGTCCACAGGGTAGTGATACAGATTCAGATACATATAGCTGCGCCGCGTCTCTTCTACGACCATCCTCTCGGGGATACAGACCAGACGCACGCGGCTGCTGTCCGGGTTCTTGAGCAGATCCTGAAGCTTGATCAGCTTTGTGTAGAGCTGTCCGATCTCATCCATCGCCGCCTTGTCCGGCAGCTCCATGCGATAGCGGAGCCTGGCGACAGGCGTCAGTACACGCGTCAGCGTCCTTCCCACCGGTGAAAACTTCTCCACATACCAGGCGAGCAGTTCCGGAAGCTTTAACAGCGAGAGCGTCTCCCCCGTCGGGGCGCAGTCCACAATAATCCTGTCATAGGTACCGCTCAGATACAGGTCGCGGATCTTGAGGAGAGAAAACAGATTCTCCAGTCCCGGGATCATATATGTCTCCCCGATCGAATCAATGGCGGCGCCGACAGTCCCGGAAAGATTTGAGATAGTCTTGTTGATATTGGGATATTCCTCCCTCATCAGCATGTAGGGATCCAGTTCCAGCACAGACAGACAGGGGGCGAGTTCCTGCACATACCCTCCGGCCTTTGTCTGGAAAATATCCCCCAGATTGTGGGCCATATCCGCGCTGACAAGGAGTGTATTGTGCCCTTCCCGGGCGCTTCGCACCGCATGTGCCGCCGCAAGGCTGGTTTTGCCGACGCCTCCCTTTCCTGTGATAATGTAGATTCTGCTCATGGTCACCTCTTATGAAAGAGATATTTGAAAACACACGCTCTCAGTCCGCTTTTTTATACAAAAGCGGACTCTTATGCCGCACCGTGCAAAAGAGCGGCATAAGAGCCCGTGTATTTCAATTATTTACAGCACGCATCAGCCCTGACGGAACTGAACACCTGCGCCGCCCATGGGGTGATCCCAGCTCTTGACGACCTTGTCGATGGAGAGCACGCGGCAGGTGCCGCACTCCAGGCATCCCTCGTGGCTGAAGGTCACCTTGCCGTTCTCATAGTGATAAAGTCCGGCAGGGCATGCAAGAAGAACTTTGCGGATCTCTTCCATATCATCATAATCTTCATTGACCGTGATGTGGGGATTATGTTCGTCGGTGTGGAACAGATCCAGTCCCAATTTATCATCTACACTCATTTTAGCCATTTTTTTATCCTCTTTTCACATATCATCAGTCAGTGTACAGAAACAGTATTTTCATGGTACCGCTCCGGTCTCAGGCGCAAAGATCCGCGCAGATCAGAATGCGTCCATGATGTCTCCTACCAGGCTCGTGAGCTGTGCAACGCTCAGATGCGAAGCCATGGAATTGATCACATACATGATGAAGTCCATGCTGGGTTTTCCGCTGACCGTGAAAAGCTTCGTGCAGATGTCGTCCACCATCTCCGGGAGATCCTTGAAGACTTCTCTGCGGGAAAGGATCGCAGGGAATCCCTTGAGGGCCTTCATGTCTTTCATGATGAAGCTCTCGTTAAGGGCATCAACATAAGAGGAAAGACCTTCCTTGCTGAAGTCGCCTGCTTCTTTGGCACGGATGACTGCCTCTGCAGCCAAACGGCCAGACTCTACTGCGAAGTCCATACCGCGGACAGTGAAGCCGAGGTTTACAACGAAGCCCGCTGCGTCGCCGGTCACGAGAACGCCGTCGCGAACGAGTTCAGGGATCATGTGAACGCCTGCCTCGGGAACAAGGTGTGCGCTGTACTCGATGGTCTCGCCGCCTTCGATATAAGGCTTGATGGCAGGATGCTCTTTATAGCGGTCGAGCAGATCCGGAATGGAAATATCGGTGTAGCCGATGTCTGCCAGGGTCGCGACAATACCGATGGAGATAGTGTCCTTGTTGGTGTAAAGGAGACCGCCGCCGAATGCTCCGGCAGTTGCGTCGCCTGCGGACAGCCATGCGACACCTTCGTTGCCGCGGACGCCGAAGCGCTGGTTGATGACTTCCTCATCCAGTTTGATGACTTCCTTGACGCCTACCGCGACTTCGTGAGGAGTCAGTTCCTTCTTCATGCCGAGTTTCTGGGCAAGAAGGGAGTTGACACCGTCAGCGATAATGACGACATCGGAATACATGATCTCGCCGCCGGCATCAATTCCGACGACCTTGCCGTCCTCGACGACACAGCTGTCAACGCGGATGCCGGGGACAAGCATAACACCCGCCTCCTCGCACTTCTCCGCGAGCCAGGGATCAAATTTGGAATGCAGGATGGTGTAGGATGCACTCTCAGGATCCTCGCCGAGTTTCTCGGAGCTGAATCCGATATCCAGCGAGCTCTTGGGGGTCATCAGGGAGATTTTCTCGTGCGTGACTTTGCGCTCAATGGGCGCCTCCTCCGCGAAGCCGGGGAAAACCTTCTCCAGGCTGTGCGCATAGAGGCGGCCGCCGGTCACGTTCTTGGAGCCGCAGAAATCGCCGCGGTCTGCCAGAAGGACTTCCATTCCGGCATTGGCAAGAATATATGCGGCTGTAGCGCCTGCCAGTCCTCCTCCTACGATTTTTTCTTCGCTCATAGTTTTCTCCTGTTGTAATCTGTCAGGCTTTGGTCCCTTCGATCAGAACACAGGCGCCCAGCATTCTGCTGCGGCTCTGCACCTGCTCAAGGCCTGTGCGGGCGAACTGTTTCATCAGTTCCCTCCTCCTGGGAAAAAGTTCTGTCGACTGGTAAAGCCATGAATATTGTTTTCTGTATTTTCGTCCGCCTCCCAGAACCGGCATTATATACCGGAAATAGAGACGGTATGCCGGCAGGATGGCCGGATTGTCCGGAACAAATGAATCCAGGCAGTAAACTTTACCCCCCTCCCGCACAACGCGTCTCATCTCCCTGAGGACACGGCGGTAATCCGGCGTGTTCCTGAGGCCGAACGAGATGCAGGCGACATCAAAGGTTCCGTCCGCAAAGGGAAGCTTCATGGCATTTCCCTGCAGAAACTGCAGGTTGGAAATGTCTTCTCCCTTCTTTCCGGCGACTTTCAGCATAGCGGGGGAAAAGTCAAGTCCCGTGACACAAAAGCCCGGACCTCTCTTCGCGAGAGCGATCGCGATGTCTCCCGTGCCGCAGCAGACATCCAGGATGTCTCCTCCGCTGCCGGCCTGTGCCAGCACTCTTTTTACCAACAGCCTCTTCCAGCCTTTTTCAAGGCCGAGACTGATGCGGGCATTTGCCCTGTCATAGCGCGGAGCCAGCGTCTCGAAAATCTCATAGACATGGGCGCGCTCCTGCTGTTTCTTCATATGTTTTTGTAAAACAATTCAAATATGGAATTCGATCAAAAGATTTAAGCCGGTCCGGGCTTTTTTGCAGGCCCAATGTCTCAGAGGACTTTAAGAACCTGTAAAAGCCAGGCAGCCCCGTAGGTCAGAGCCAGGAAACCGTTTCCGATCATGTTGGATGCCGTGATGCTTTTCATCTGGCGGATCCTGTCCGAAGGATCGAGCTTTGCCCGGAGGATAAATCCGAAGGGCTTATGCCCGAGGACGATCGTCAGCAGGATGCCCGCCATGGCGATCCACCCGACCCGCAGGAGGGGCTGGAGGATCAGGAGTGCGATCCATACCCCCAGCATTGTCCGATACAGGACCAGGGAAGAGGGACGGCCCAGCACGACCGGAAGGGTCGTGCGCCCTGCGATACGGTCTTTTTCTATATCGCTTCCGTTATTACTGAGCATGATCAGCGCAATTCCGATGATCAGCGGAAGGCATTCCGGAAGGATCTCCCAGTGGAAGGTCCCGTCTGCGACGGCCGCGGTCCCCAGGGGGATCAGGCCGCCCATGACAAATCCGGAGACAAGCTCTCCCAGAGGGAGAGAAGCCACCGATACCGGACTGACACTGTATGCCAGTACCGTCAGACCGCCGATGATCCCGACAACATAGGGCGCAGGACCCGAGTGCCGGGCGGCAGCCACACCGCAGAGGGCGGCACTTGCCAGATAGGCAAGTCCCAGGATCAGGGCGTGTCTCGGATTCAGGTGGTTGTAGACCAGCACTGCATCGTTGACTTCCACATTGTCCTCTTCGCTGTCGGTACCGTTGACATAGTCCACATAGTCGTTCAGCGTATTTACCGAAGACTGGGACAGGATACATGCCGCTGCCAGCAGAATGCACTGGGCAGGTGTAAGGGAAATTCCCCTGAACAGACACCAGAAAATTCCGAACAGTGCCGGGCACACAGAGGCCGGCCAGGTATGGATCATGGCAAGCTGGAAAGCCATCTTGGCCGTCATCCGCTCATATTTGACCGGGTCAGGTGCCGCCTGCCGCTTTTTCGATGTCCCTGTCTTGACATTCATGCTTGTCGTCATGATTACAACTCGTTTTCTATATTTCTATCTGTAAGCGATCCGGATCCGGAGCTGGCGTCAATCTGCGATCGTCCGCTTCCGAACGCTCTTTGTCATCAGATCAGGCCGCGTTTCTCCGCGATGATCACAGCAGTGTGCTTGACTTCGGTAGGAAGACCATGTGCGTCCATACCGCCGCGGATCTGCATCAGGCAGCCGGGGCAGTCGACAGCGACGACAGAAGCGCCGGTATCCTGGATGTGGCTGATCTTCTTGGCAAGGATGGGTGCAGCGACCTCGGGAAGCTTGATGCTGTATGTTCCGCCGAAACCGCAGCAGACATCGGACTCTTCCATCTCGACCAGGTTGATGCCCTTGGTGGCCTTGAGGAGTTCTCTCTGCTCCTTGAAGACGCCCAGTTCTCTCTTGAGGTGGCAGGAATCATGATAGGTGATGGTAAGAGGCGTCTCATCGCCTGCCTCTGCCAGTCCGCCCAGATCATAGAAGAGCTTGCAGAAGTCGAAGGTCTTGCTGCCCAGTTCCTCTGCCTTCTTGTACATGTCGGAGCCTTCCTCGAAGAAGTCCTTGTAGACGCGCAGCTGGTGTGTGCAGGTCGGGCATGCGGATACGACATAATCGTAATCTTCCGCGTGCATGGCCTCGACGTTGAGCTCTGCGGTCTTCTTGGCGTTCTCGCGGTCACCCATGAAGGTTGCGGGAGCGCCGCAGCAGGACTGGCCCATAGGCATATCGACAACATAGCCGATGGAGTTCAGATCTGCGATGACTGCCTTGGCGATGTCAACATAAGCGAAGTCAAGCAGACATCCGGCAAACATAGCGATCTTGCCCTTGGGATTGTCGACCTTCTGCTGGATGGTCGGGAAGATATCGCGGAAAGGCACGGGAGCGATGCTCATCAGGCTTCTGCCCTCTGTCATGCCGGACAGGAACATAGGCAGATGACGGATGAAGTTGGTGCCCTTTGTGAAGGGAGCCTGTGCAACGGAGGCGATACGCAGCATGGAGTGGAAGAGCTTTCTGTCGCTGACCGCATCCAGAGCGAATTTATAAACGGGATTCGGATTTGCCTCGTAGCTGCGCTCACGCAGTTTCATGATCATCTCGGGGATGTGAAGTCCGCCGCCGCAGACCTCTTTGCAGCGTCCGCACTGCAGGCAGATGTTCTGGATCTCATCCGCTCTCTCCTCGGATACCAGGAAGTGGGTCAGGATGGTTCCGATACCGCCGGTATAGACCTTGGAGCCGTATACATGGCCGCCCAGCAGAGCGAATGCAGGACATACGTCAAGACATGCGCCGCAGCGGATGCAGTTGTAGACTTCCCTGAAATCAGGATCCGCGAGGATGGCGCGGCGTCCCGGATCGTCCAGAATGACTGCGTAGAATTCTTTCTTGGCCTTCTCATCGGTTTCCTTGTCCACGGTCACCTCGGAAGCGCCTGTGTACATGGAGATATAAGAAGTAATACGCTGGCCCGTGCCGTTGCGGGGAAGGGCCTTAAAGATGTAACGGGCATCGGACAGGCTCTTGACGAACTTCTCGATACCGAAGACATACAGATGGATTTTGGGCAGTGTACCGACCATACGGCCGTTGCCTTCGTTACTCATTGTGAAAACGGTGCCCGTATCGGCGACAGCCACGTTTGCGCCGGAAACACCCATATCAGCATGGATGAACTTGTCGCGCATGATCTTCCTGGCGGTCTTGACTTCCTCGGCGATGATGGGCTCGTTCTTCTCTTTTGTATACTCTGTGAAATAGTCGGCGACCTGCTCTTTGTTCAGATGCAGAGCGGGCATGACCATGTGGACGGGAGTGTTGCCCTCAAGAGCGATGATGAACTCGCCCAGGTCGGTCTCCTGTACCTGTACGCCGTCATCGCCCAGGACATGGTTCATGTGGATTTCCTCAGAAGCCATGGATTTGGACTTGACGATGGTCTTGACACCTTTTTCCTTAACGAGATTACGGATATACTCCATAGCCTCTTCGCCGCTCTTTGCGTGGAAAACATGTCCGCCGCGGGCTGTGCAGTTCTTTGTGAAGTCATCGATCATCTCATCGATGTGGTCTGCTGCATAGCTCTTAACTTCTTTAATGCTGTCACGTGTCGACTCGAAATCGACGCCGGCATATGATTTTTCTCTCTTCGCAGGATAAGTCGCACAGAATGTTCCCAGTGTTCTGCTGAGAGTCTGATTCTTCAAAGCTTCCTGAATTTCCTGCTTCAGCTCCAGACTAGCCATGATTGATTCTCTCCTTTCCTAAAAACCGGTGCGCAGTCAGCAGTGCCATGAACTCATGCACCGCATTCTCTGTCCGTACCCGTCATCATGTACTGACACACTCGATATCGGCAGTTCTGCTGGGTCCGGTTACAAATCCGACAAAATTCGGCATTTCCGGCAGCGCGCAGATCACATCAAACATGGCGTCATAATCATCGACGATCGTTGACTCTTTGAGGATTCCGAAATAATCTGCAGACATTGTCGCAACGATCCTCGCATCGATCTCATCTCCAACCTGCAGAATGCTTCCCAGATCTGCAACTCCATACTGCGCTTCCGAGATACCTCCCTGCGCAGTCTCCGCATGAAGACGGATGTGATCCGTGAAGACCTCAATACCTGCCTCTCTCAGTGCAGGAACGATTCCAATCTCACGGAGAAAATCAGTCTCTGCCACGCAGGCTGTCTTGATGCCTTTTGCCTGGAAAAGATCTGCTACCACTTTTCCTGCGTCTGCTTTGGCTGCCAATGAACATTCTCCGTTGACCGCTTCCAGGTTCGCTTTGAAACGTTCATACAGCGCATCCGTTGTACTCATACAGCTCACTCCTTTCTGTTAC
>ONKG01000036.1 GCA_900318375.1 uncultured Lachnospiraceae bacterium | reverse complement strand
CGTAGACCTCCCAGGCTACGGCTTTGCCCAGCGCAGCAAGACACAGCGCGCCAAGCTCGAACAGATGATCTCAGGATACATTCTCCAGCGACGTCAGCTCTCCAACCTCTTTGTCCTCATCGACTGCCGCCATGAGCCACAGCAGATTGACCTCGAGTTCATGAACTGGCTGGGAGAGAGCAACGTGCCCTTCAGCATCGTCTTCACCAAGGCCGACAAGCTCAGCCGTGCCCGTCTGACGGAGAACATCAATGCCTACCTCACACGCCTTGCAGAGGACTGGGAACCACTCCCGCCACACTTCGTAACCTCTGCCGAGACACGGCTGGGGCGCGAAGAACTGCTCAAATACATCGAAGACATTAACGAAGAAATCCAATCATAATTCCGTGTGTCCGACGGCTTCCCGTCGGAAGAAAAAAAAAGAAAAAAAGCATCAATGGATAAAAACACCGTTACAGGATTCGTCCTCATGGCAGCTGTGCTCATCGCATTCACCTGGTCTCGAAGCCGAAGCTGCGGCAGCTGCAGCCGAGTCATCCAGTTCTGCCTCCACTCCCATCGACTCCACCTCAGCACTCTTTGCTGTAAGCCAGGGCACAGAGCAGCTCATCACCCTCGAGAATGAGCTCGTCCGCATCACCATCAACACCCATGGCGGTATGGTGGAGGAAGCCGTCATCAAGAACCACCTCGACCAGCAGAAGCAGCCCGTGCGACTCCTCAGCAAGGAAGATGCCAGCATGACCCTCTCCCTCGCCGGAAAGCAGGAAAACATCGTCACCCGCGACCTCTACTTTCAAGTAGTTTCTTCCTCCGGACCTTCACCTTTCGAGTCCGAGTCGGGTGATGCGCTTAATCGCACAGACAAGGCCATCACCCTCCGCCTCCCCCTCGCCTCCGGTTCCCTCGACATTGACTACTGCCTGCATCCGAACTCCTATATGCTCGACATGGTCGTCACTGCCCGAGGCATCAACAACCTCTTCGCCCCGTCCATGCGCACTCTCGACCTCCGCTGGACTGACCGAGCCCGCCAGCTCGAGAAAGGATTCGACTTCGAGCAGCGCTATGCCTGCATCCGATACCACGAAGCCGATGGCAGCACAGACTACCTCTCCGAAACCTCCGACAAGGAAAAGGACATAGAAGAGAACCTCGACTGGATTGCATTCAAGAACCAGTTCTTCTCCGCCGTGCTCATCAGCCAGCAGGAGTTCCACGATGTCCACCTTACTTCCAAACTCTACGAGAAAGGACAAGGATACCTGAAGAACTACGAGGCAACGATGCAGACCGCCTTTGACCCCACGGGAACACAGCCCACGCAACTGCAGATGTACCTCGGTCCCAATGACTTCCACACCCTGAAGGCTCACAATGACCTCAGCCTCATCGCCGACAAAGACCTCGAACTCGAAGACCTCGTCTACCTCGGATGGCCCATCGTACGATGGATCAACCGCTGGTTCATCATCTACCTCTTCGACTGGCTCAAGGGATTCGGACTCCACATGGGACTCGTACTCCTCTTGCTGACGATCATCGTCAAGGCACTCGTCTACCCCGCCACCAAGAAGAGCTACCTCGCCAGCGCACGTATGCGCGTTCTGAAGCCCAAAATCGACGAGCTCAACAAGAAATATCCCAAGCAGGAAGACGCCATGAAGAAACAGCAGGAGATGATGCAGCTCTACTCGCAATATGGCGTTTCGCCCATGGGGGGCTGTCTGCCGATGCTGATTCAGGCACCTATCTGGATTGCCCTCTTCAACTTCAGTGACGGTGAACAGACCGCCTGGATCAGCGAAGTCGAGGATTACTACAACCTTGTGACCGGCGAGCACTGCCTGGCCGAGAACTACCGCCTGGAGCCTTACGGATTTGTATGGCTGATGACCAGCTTCAACCGCAAGCGGCCCATGAGAAAGGTGCCCGCCATTAAAGCGGAAGCGGTCAAAGCGGAAGAAGTAAAGACCGAAGAAGTGAAGGCGGAAGAAGTAAAAGCGGAAGCGCCCGCGGAAAAGCCGGCAGCCAAAAAACCGGCGGCAAAGAAACCGGCCCGGAAAAAAGCCGCTCCCAAAAAAGAGGTAAAAGCAGCGGAAGCGCCGGCAGCGGAAGCGCCTGCGGCAGAGGAAAAGGCGGAAGCCGCTCCTGAGAAACCTGCCAAAAAGGCAGCGGCCAAAAGGACCCGCAAGCCCGCGGCCAAAAAGGCGGAAGCCGCCCCTGTAAAAGCGGAAGAGAAGGCGGCTGCGGAGCCCGCGGCAGAGGAAAAGCCGGAAGCATGAATTGACGATCATATGCGTTCACAGGAGGCGGGGACTTCCTGTGAACGCAGGAATCCGTAAACCTGCAGAACCGTAGTATTCAGGCAGTATCCCTGTTAGAGATAAGCTATGACTATTAAGGAAGTTGCGCAGCTGGCGGGCGTATCCTCCGCGGCTGTGAGCCGTTATATAAATGGAGGCTCGCTGAGCGATCAGAAAAGAGAAAAGATACGGAAAGCCATAGAGCTTACCGGTTACCGTCCGAATCTGATGGCCCGGTCCATGCGGACCGGCCGGGGCGGGCAGGTCGGTGTGATCGTCCCCAAGATCCACTCGGATTCGGTCAGCGCCGTCATGGCCGGAATCAGCGATACCCTTGCGGAAGCCGGCTATATGACCCTGCTGGGAAACGCGGAGCTGAGTGATGAGAAGGAGATCCGCTATCTGGAGCTGATGCAGAACAACCAGGTCGCCGGAATCATTCTGATGGCCGGAAGCATGACGCCGGAAAAAGAAGCCCTGATTTCGGAAATGCGGATTCCGGTCGTCATTACTGGCCAGAACTTTGAAGGGATGCCCTGTGTATACCACAATGATTACTATGCCGCAGCCACTCTGGCAGAGCACATGATCGCCAGAGGCAGAAAGAAGATCGCCTATATCGGCGTCACGGAACGGGACCTGGCAGCGGGACTGGCCCGGCGCCTGGGCGTTCAGCTGGCCCTGCGGGAGGCAGGTATGGAGAGTGAGAGCATGCCCCGCAGGATCGGTGAATTCAACGCGGAATCCGGCAGGAAATGTATGGCGGAGCTGCTGGAGGAAGCGCCCGATCTGGACGGTGTGATCTGTGCTACTGATGCCATCGCTCTGGGAGCCATGCGCGTTTTGAAAGAAAAGGGCAGAAAGGTACCGGAGGATGTCAGTGTTGCCGGCTTTGGCAACAGCTGGGCAGGCAGGGTCTCCAATCCTGCCCTGACAACGATCCGTCTGGACTTCAGAGGCTGCGGGGAGAAAGCGGCCAGGCTCCTGCTGGATCTCATCGGCGGGCAGACGGCCGGCCGGGACAGCAGGGAGATGCTTCCTTTCGAACTGCTGGAACGGGAATCGGTTTAGTAAGCGAAGCAGGAAAGAAAACGGTTGATTTCAGAGGAGCTTCATATTTCTGGGAGATATGAAGTCTTTGGGATATAGCAAATGTGTCTTTTTGAACAGGAGGCTGGCCGGCGGCCGGACAGGAAGGGAGAAAAGGCACAGGGTTACACCCGGGTCCGGCCGGAACATTTGGGGTGTTCCGGGCCGCTGCCCGGCAGAGCATACAGACAGAAACTCCGGGCCGTCCGGAGTTTTTGTTTACGGGCAGCACAGGACAGGCACAGCCTGCGACCGGGATTTTCATATGTCCTTCAGGCCGGGCATGCCAGTGAATGATACCAGCGGTATCAGACATAGTTCCGGCCGGCACAGCAGCAGGCCGGCCGCCTGGGTGGTTTGATTAAGAAAGGGGAAGAAATATGGAACGTAAACTTATTTTTCTGGATATTGACGGAACACTGACGCTGCCGGGACATAACGAACCGCCCGAAAGCGCCCTGCGGGCCATTCGGGCCGCCCAGGCAAAGGGGCATCTGGTCTTTTTATGCTCAGGGCGCAATTATGCCATGCTGTCGCCCCTGCTTCAGTACGGTTTTGACGGTGTAGTGGCCGGCGCCGGCGGTTATGTGACCATCGGAGACAAAGTGATCTATGATATGCCCATGTCCAGGGAGGATACGGAGACAGCCCTCCGCACCCTTCATAACGGCGGCGTATTCTGCACGATCGAAGCCAAAGACTGTACCTACGGGGATGAGAAGCTGGATGAATTCCTGGGAGCCCACAACAGCGCGGCAGACCGCGGCAACAGTGAGATCGAACGCTGGCGGGCCGCCCTGGCCGGGCAGCTGGACATCCATCCCATCAGCGAATGGGACGGCAGGCCCATCTACAAGGTCGTCGTCATGTGTCTGGAGAACAGCCAGCTGGACGAGGCCCGGGCCGCTCTGGAAAAAGACTACGCTTTTGTGCTCCAGCATGTCGAAGCCAAAGGCTGCCTGAACGGGGAGCTGATCAACCGCAAATATGACAAAGGCAGAGGGATCCTCAGGATCTGCGACGCGCTGGGCATGTCCGTGGAGGACACCATCGGATTCGGCGACAGCATGAACGATCTGGAAATGATCCGCACAGTGGCTGTCAGCGTCTGCATGGACAACGGCAGCAAAGCCCTGAAAGAGGAGAGCGACATCGTCTGTCCCGCAGTGTCAGAGGATGGCCTCCTGAAGGCCTTCATCGACCTGGGACTGTGCGGCGCCGACACCTGATTTTGTTTTGGAATCGTTTTCAATATACTTTAATTATATTAATAGGATTTGGTTTGTGGGCTTTAAACAATTTGCACAAAAATAAAGTCCACTATTGGGAAAAAATCCGATTTACAAATAGAAAAAATTAAAATAAAATAAAGTTGACTTGAAAACGTTTACAAATGAGTTTATAAAAAATGTAACTGTTAACGTTTCTGTCATGATACATCGCCGGTCTATACGGAAATTCGGTATTTTTCGTAAATATCTGCGGATATCTGCGGATCATCCCCCTTTTTCGGCTGGACAGGACGGTGCGTCCCAATCATCTCAACTAAAGAGGGAGGAAACTGGTATGGCATTGGATTACCACAAATGTGCGCAAGAAATCGCTGATAATATCGGCGGCGGCGCAAACGTGGTCTCCGCCGCGCACTGCGCGACAAGACTGCGTCTCGTTATCGCGGATAACGGGAAAGTCAACAAGGCGGCTCTCGAGGAGATCGACGGCGTCAAGGGTATGTTCGAGTCCAGCGGACAGCTCCAGCTGATCATCGGCACCGGCACCGTCAATAAGGTCTTTGATGAGTTCGTAGCAATCACAGGTGTTGCGGCGGGCACAAAGGACGACGTCAAGGCAGCCGCGGCAGCCAAGGCTCCGATCTGGAAACGCGCGCTGAAAACAATCGGTGACGTTTTCGTCCCGATCCTTCCGGCAATCGTTGCATCCGGTCTTATGATGGGTCTCGTCGAGGCTCTTGGTAAGATCGATGGACTGAATTTTGCAGGAAGTGACTGGTATGCGTTCCTTGACACTGTCGCAAATACAGCGTTCGCATATCTGCCTGTTATTGTCGCAATCTCTGCGGCGCGAGTCTTCGGAGGCAACCTGTTCCTGGGCGCGGTCATCGGTCTGCTGATGATCCACTCCGCATTCCTGAACGGCTGGAATGTTGCGAATGCCGAACAGATTTATAAGTTCTTTAATATGGAAATAGAGGGAGGAAGCCCTTATCTGTTTACCGGAGACTGGGCTAAGGTTGCTGCTCCTGCTATACCGCGCTGGAACCTGATAGGAAATGTCGTATCTATTCAGAGATCGGGATATCAGGGCCATGTAATTCCTGTCATTATCGCAGTCTGGTTTATGAGCACCATTGAAAAATGGCTGCACAAACACGTTCCGGAGATGATCGACCTGTTCGTCACTCCTCTTTGCACCGTTTTCGCTACCGCGCTGGTCACTCTTGTTGTGATTGGACCTATCTTCTCCTTCCTTGAGACAAAGGTTCTGCAGGGCGCACAGATTCTCGTTTCTAATCCTTTTGGTTCCGGTATCATGGGCGCGATCTATCCCTGGACCGTCGTCATGGGCCTGCACCACATGTACAACGTTATCGAGGCTGGTATGCTTTCTGTTGAAGGCGGCCTCAACACCTGGATGCCTATCGCTTCCGCAGCCAACTTCGCACAGTTCGGCGCCTGCCTTGCGGTCGGTCTCAAGGCTAAAAACGCAAAGACAAAATCTGTCGCGATCCCTTCCGCTCTGTCCGCTTCCCTGGGTATCACAGAGCCCGCGATCTTCGGTGTCAATATGCGCTTCTTCAAGCCCTTCATCTCCGGTATGATCGGCGGTGCTGTCGGTGCTCTTATTGCTGCATTTATGGGCATTGGCGCTAAGGCTTACGGCGTAACCGGTATTCCCGGCTACCTGACCATCGACAATGCGGCCCTGTACACCATCGTTCTCCTTATCTCCGGCGGTATTGCCTTCGTTCTGACCAATATCCTCTGGAAAGAAGAAGAGAAGAAGAAACCCGCCGCTGTTCCCGCTGCTGAGATCAAGGTTCCCACCGAGACCGTCATCAGCTGTGAAGCAGGCGAAGTCAAGGCTCCCGCAAACGGCCTTGTCATTGCACGTGAGAACATCGAAGATGAGACCTTTGCAAGCGGCGTCCTCGGCGACGGCGTAGGCATCAAGCCTTCTGCAGGCTATGTCGTAGCTCCTTTCGACGGCGAGATCACTTCTGTCGCTGATTCCAAGCACGCTATCGGCCTTGCAAGCCCCTCCGGCATGGAACTTCTGATCCACGTCGGTGTTGATACCGTAGCCATGAACGGCGACGGCTTCGATCCTCAGGTCGCTGAAGGCGATCAGGTCAAGGCCGGCCAGCTGCTCCTCAACTTCGATATCGACAAGATCAAAGCTGCAAACCACCCTGACACTGTCGTCGTCCTGCTCACCAATGCGGATGACTACAATGATGTCAAGTGCGGCGGCCAGTAATCAGCATTACGGAAAAAGCCTGAATAAGGCGGTAAGGCGGTGCCGTGACGGCTGTATGTAAATACAGCCCGGTACATATGTCAAAATGACGAAAACAGAGCCGGCTCTGACAAGAGCCGGCTCTGCTTGTACAATATATACCGATACCTCAGGGTCTCTGCATGTGCAAGTGTTGGAAATAGTAACAAAAGGACCTTTAAAAAAGTTCTTAAAATTGTGAAAAAAATGAAAAACACTGTTTTTTCTTTAACCATTTCGTAGTATAATAGCGATAGCTTTTGAGAGACTGCATATTTGTATGTCGTCAATATGTACCGTAATACATTAATAACAGAGAAGGAAAGAAGTTCAGCTCCAAGATCACTGTTTGGAAGGGCGACAAGAGCTGCGATATGAGAAAGCTCCTTGCTCTGATGGGCATGGCTGTTAAGCAGAATGATGAGATCACTGTCCAGGTTGAGGGCGATGATGAAGCTGCTTGCGCAGAAGCAATCGAGAAATTCCTGAAAGAGAACTTCTAATATCTAATCCTTTTAATTAGATTGCCAGATTGTCCGGGGGTGCGACTGTTCGGGGTTCGGACAGTAACACCCCTGATTGTTTTATTTTAATCCAGGAGGAACAAGTTATGGTAGTTGCAACCGGCAAGAGTATCCTTAACCGCATCGGCATCGGCAAGATCAAAATCTACAAAGCACCTACATACAATATCAACGAGGGTATCGTTGAAGATCCCGCAGCGGAAGTAGCGCGTTTTGAAACAGCTCTTCAGAAGGCCATTGACCAGCAGGGCATTCTGTATGAGAAAGCCAAAAAAGATGCAGGCGAAGAGAGCGCCGGAATCTTTGAGGCACACCAGCTCATGCTCGAAGATGAGGATCTGCAGGATTCCACCAAAGAGATCATCACAGAGCAGAAGAGAAGCGCAGAGTATGCTGTCAAGACCGCATTTGACAACTATGCGCAGATGTTCGCGGAAATGGATGACCCTTACATGAAGGCGAGAAGTGCCGACCTCATCGACGTTGAGACCGATGTTCTTGACTTCCTCATGGGCAACGACGCAAGCAGCATGCAGGGCACAGAGCCCTCCATCCTTGTTGCCGAGGATCTGGCTCCTTCGGAGACCGTCAAGCTCGACAAGTCCCTCCTGCTTGGCATGATCACCCGCGAGGGCTCCTCCAACAGCCACACCGCGATCCTGGCCCGTTCCATGAACCTTCCTTCCCTGA
This sequence comes from uncultured Lachnospiraceae bacterium, assembly GCA_900318375.1. GTDB lineage: Bacteria > Bacillota > Clostridia > Lachnospirales > Lachnospiraceae > CAG-791. The sequence goes on along the minus strand of ONKG01000036.1, from coordinate 25,680 downwards.
TCCAGGTCAAGGATATCGACGACAGCTGGGACGGCAAGATGGCCATCCTGGACGGCTACAACAGCTGTGTCTACATCGATCCCACTCCCGATCTGATGGAGACCCTGAAGGCAAAATTCGATGCTGATCTCAAGAAGGATGCGCTTCTTCAGGAACTCAAGGGCAAATCCAGCACCACCATCGACGGCCGCAGCGTGCATGTATATGCCAACATCGGCGGACCTGCCGACCTGGGCAGCGTGAACGAGAACGACGCAGAAGGCGTCGGCCTCTTCCGTTCCGAGTTCGTATACCTCAACAGCAAGGAAGAGCCCACAGAAGAGCAGCAGTTCGTAGCTTACAAGCGCGTTGTTGAGACTCTGGCTCCCAAGCTTGTCATCATCCGTACCTGCGATATCGGCGCGGACAAGACCATCGATTACATGAATCTGGACAAGGAAGAGAACCCTGCACTGGGCTTCCGTGCGATCCGTATCTGCCTGACCAGAAAAGCTTTCTTCAAGAAACAGCTCCGCGCTCTGCTGCGCGCTTCCGCATACGGCAACATGGGCATCATGTTCCCCATGATCATCAGCAAGTGGGAGCTTGTTGAAGCCAAGGCGATCATGGAAGAGTGCAAACAGGAGCTCATCAAAGAAGGCCATAAGGTTGGCAAATTCCAGGTCGGTATCATGATCGAGACTCCTGCTTCTGTCTTTGTCGCTGATGAGCTGGCAGAAGAAGTCGACTTCTTCTCCCTGGGCACCAACGACCTGACCCAGTACACCTGCGCGATCGACCGCCAGAATGCGAAGCTGGAGCGCTTCTCCAATACACATCACCCTGCAGTCCTCAGAGCCATCAAGATGACTGTAGACGCAGGCCACAGACACGGCGCATGGGTAGGTATCTGCGGCGAGCTGGGTGCAGACCCGACTCTGACAGAGACCTTCCTCCGCATGGGCGTAGACGAGCTCTCCGTCAACGCAAAGAGCGTCCTTCCTCTGCGTAAGATCATCCGCAGCATCGACCTCTCCAAATCCACAGAGTGGAGCCCTGACGAAGTCTGATCCCTTCGAGTGGAGCCCTGGCGGAATCTGCTTTCTTGAGGCGAAGTCCTGACAAAGTCTGATTCCTTCATCCGAAGCCCTGACAGGGTCTGATCCATACGCCCCGGCCCCGCAAAAGGATTATAAAAACAGAGCCCGCCGCGAATTTTCGCGGCGGGCTTTTTGCTGTACTATTATGCAGTACTATTTTTGCAGTACTATTATGCTGTACTATTTTTGCTGTACTATTTATGCAGTACTACTATGCTGTACTATTATGCAGTACTATTTTGCTGTATTACCTTTGCTGTACTATTATGCTGTATTTCTTTTACAGTATAGTTTTGCAGTATGGTTTTTATCTGTACTGCTTCCGGTATGTCGTTTTTACTGTACCCTTGTATATTTTATCTGCCGGCGAGTGTGTTCAGAAGCTCCATGATCTTGGGGATTGCTCCCTGCTGGCCTGCATCGGTCATGGCAGCTGTGTATTTGCCGCGCTCGCGGTAGAGATCGCGGACGGTAGACACAAGTTTTTTGTCCAGAATGCCTTCTTCTTCGCTTTCAACAAGAACCTTGGAGAAGCCCTGTGCCTCGAAGGAGCGGGCATTGAGAATCTGGTCGCCCCTTGTTCCTACAGAGAGGGGGATAAGAAGATTCGGCTTCCGCAGGGCCAGGATCTCGAAGATGGCGTTGGCGCCTGCACGGGAGATGATCAGGTCTGCTGCAGCGAACAGGTGCCTGAGCTCATCCTTGACGTATTCAAACTGCTTATAGCCCTCGATTCCGTCCTTGGAGCTGTCATATTTTCCGCTGCCGCAGAGGTGAACGATGCGGAAATCCTGCAGGAGTTCTTCCAGATGACTGCGCACGGCATCGTTGACAGAGGCAGCACCCTGGCTGCCGCCCATGATCATGAGAAGGGGCTTTTCCGAAGAGGAAGTAAATCCGCAGAGAGTGAGGCCCTTTTCACGGTCTCCTGAAAAGAGCTCCGCGCGGATGGGAGTTCCGGTAAGGACAGCCTTGCCTTTGGGAAGGTTTGCAACAGTCTCCGGGAAATTGCAGCACACCTTTGCCGCTGCGCCGAAGCAGAGTTTGTTGGCCAGGCCGGGGGTCATGTCGGACTCATGGATGACACAGGGGATCTTCAGGCTCGCAGCTGCACGAACAACGGGAACACTGACGAACCCTCCTTTGGAAAAGACCACGTCCGGATGAAAACTCTTGAGAAATTTTCTTGCCCTGGCATAGCCTTTGAGCACACGGAAGGGGTCTGTGAAATTTTTCAAATCAAAATAACGGCGGAGTTTTCCCGTGGGTACGCCGATATAAGGGATGCCGCAGTCACGCATCAGTTCTTTTTCAATCCCGTCTTCCGAGCCTACATAAGCAATTTCGTAACCCGCCTCGCGAAGCGCGGGAAGAAGGGCGATGTTGGGTGTCACATGTCCTGCCGTACCGCCCCCGGTGAGCACGATTTTTTTCTTTCCGGTATTTGCCATAATTATCCTCTGATGAAATAAATGCCTTAAATTCAGGATTCGCCTGCGAGCCTTGTGCGCCGGATGCGCGCCGCAGCGTCTATGCTGTGAAGAACTTTGTGCAAAGCTCTTATAAGGGCAGCATCCTCCGGGCTGCATCTGCGGGTATGTACCCTGCGGGCCGGCTTTAAAGGCGTGAACTAAAGGTTTGAATTAAAAGCTTGAATGATTGTTATGATGCGGCGAGAGCCTGCTTGAGAGCCTGAGCAAGCTGATCGGGACAGGATGTCTGTTTGAAGCCGCATCTGGTGCCCTCAAGAGCCTCGATGACTTCCTCGGCTTTGCGGCCGGTGACAAGCTTGCTGATGCCCTGAAGGTTGCCGTTGCAGCCGCCTGTGAAGCGGACACAGCGGATGATGTGGTCCTCATCAATCTGCAGTTCGATTTTGCTGGAGCAAGTGCCTTTTGTTCTGTAAACCATGTGATTTATTTTCCTTTCTCAGAATAGAACCCATGTGAAGCACGAAAGCACTTTGCACAGGGAAGTGTCATATATGCAGTGTGCCCGGCCGGTATGTAATGGAACCGGCCGGGCAGATTGTATCTTAGATTGTATCTTAGATTGTTTCTTTATGATAAAAAATGCAGTGTCTTTTCCTGTATGTGCGGTGCCTTTTACCGTATATCAGGAAGACATATCAGGAAAATATATCAGGAAGACATATCAGGAAAATATATCAGGAAAATTTATCAGGAAGAAGGGGCATCGATCCACCACACCTTCTTCTTGGAATCGATAATACGGTAACGGGTCTTGCCCGCTTTGTTTTTGCGGACTCCGACAACAGTGACTTTTTTGCCCTTGGCGAGAGTAGTGCTCTTTTTTTCTGCATCGAGCCAGCCATACAGCTTTGTCTTCGTCTTCAGCTTGATGGTCCCGGTCTTCCCCATGACAGTGGTGTAGGGGTAGACAGTATCGACGGGCTTTAAGGTACCCTTGTTCAACTCGAGAGCGAAAGTGACAAAGGCATTGGAGGAAAGCGTATCCGAACCGGATGTAACCACTGTGATCCTCTTGGCAGTACAGGAAATCGAAGGAGAAGTACGATAGGTGTACTTGCTGATCGGCATGTGAGTCAGATAATTGTAGGACTCTGTGAGACCGAACTTGCTGCCGGTGGATCCGATCTTGCCGTATCGATAGAGACCCAGAACCTTTCCCTTTCCTTTATTTCCGGAAGGAGACAGGATGGAGATGCATACATAGGGCTTGCTGCCGGGAAGACGGACCAGTGTCACCGGCTTTTTGTCTTTGAATGAGACTTTTGTACTCCAGACGACCTTCTTGTTGACGCTGATGGAAAGGCCCTTGAAATTACTTCCCGACTTGGGAGCGGAGATCGTGACAATGTCTTTTTTGCCGTCTCCGGTCACATCATAATTGGAATAGGTGTTTCCGGGAAGCAGCGAAGCCGTAAGAGCCTTGTTGGCTGAACTGCCGGTATTGGCCGTACTGCCGCTCTTTGAGGAAGAAGTCTTGCCGTTTGAGGTCAGGGTGACCGCGACATCATCCAGATGACTGCCCCAGTAGTCATATGCCCACAAAATGTGGTCATTCTTCAAACGGAGCGTATTGCGGATAAAGTTCAATGTACTCTGGGCAAATGAATTGCCGCCCGACATAATCTCCGCTTTGGTACTGGTATAAACGACGTAAGAAGGTTTGAGTGTCCTCAGGAAGGAGGCTGCGTTTGAACCGCCTCTTCCATGATGGTTAAGGACTGCGACATTGACTTTGCCGATCTGTGAGGCAAGCCTGTCTTCATCTCCTTCGTAGGGCGCGTGCCGCATATTTTTCAGACGGAGATTGGTCATATCTCCGCCGATCCAGATCTTCTCGCTGCCCCGTGTGACACGGACACCCAGAGAATAATGGTTGTCAGAGCGGTCGGGCGCGAATTGCTGAACCTTGCAGCGGAAATTTTTGCCGGGAACCCAGGTGCTTGTACCGTCGGAGGCCCAGATTTCCCAGTTGAAGATCCGCAATGAAGCCGCCCCCAGGTAAAGCGCTGTGTTGGAAGAGTTAAAAAGGCCCTTGAACTTGTATTTATCTTTGCCATGGGCTTTCAAAAAATCCACGAAGCTTTTTGAAGCCTTGGGACTTGCGGTTTTGTTTACGGAGAGACCATAGCCTACACCATAGATCTGCTTTACATTCGGACTCAGGACAGCCGCGCGGATGATCTTTTCATACACGGCCTGATTGCCATTCGACCAGGTCGAATCGAACTGCTTGATGTACAGCTTTTTGACATTATAGTTGTTGATGACCCAGACCGTATTTCCGTAGTGATCATTGTGCATATGCGTCATGATCAGAAAGTCCAGAGTTTTCACCCCGTGTTTATCCAGGAAAGCTCTCATGGCGGAGGTATTCGCATTGCCTGTATCGATCAGGCCGAACTGCTTTCTTCCTGCCCCGTCCACATTTTCCAGCAGAACACAAAGACCATGCCGTCCCGAAAGAGTTGACGAGACATACATGGTAGTCCTGTTTTTAAGGGATGCGTCCGGTTCTTTCACAGTGATCGCAGCCTGGACCGGTGCGGACAGCGTTCCGAGAATGAGGAAAAAAACCAATAGGAAAGCTGTTAACCTGCGGAAGGCCGATGACGTACGATCGCTGCGGCGGGTCAAAATAGTCGTTCTTCCGATAGAAAAGGGGGTATTCATTATATTATCGCCTCTATAATCTCTTCAATACTCTTGTCGTCTGCAGAACAAGGTGCATGGTTTTCCGGGAAACAGAAACCGGGGGCAGACCTGAATGTCTGCTCCCGGCCTGGTCTTTCCGGCAAAATCCGGAACAGACTGCAGCGTCTAAATCATTATCGACGATCAGCTGCAAAGCTCTTTGGCCATCTGGGCCAGAGCGGCTCTGCTGTCATCCTTCAGAGAGGATTTGATCGTAACGGAGGTCTCAAGGAACTTGATATTCTTGCAGCCCTCCAGCATGGAGTGCATAGTCTTCTTGGCAACGGGCGCCCAGGTGCCGTTCTCGATGAAGCCGATGGTGCGGTTCTGATAGAAGCGCTCCGTCAGATGCTCGATGAAAGTGTGCATGAAGGGGAAGATGCTGTTGTTATAAGTGGTGGTAGCCAGGACCAGACGGTCATAGCGGAAAGCATCTTCGACAGCCTCGGGCATATCGTCGCGGGCCAGATCTGTGACGACGACCTTTTCGCAGCCTTCTTTCTTCAGAAGCTCGGCAAGCTCCATGACGGCCTGCTTTGTGTGGCCGTAGACAGAAGTGTAGGCAATCAGCACGCCCTTTTCCTCGGGTGTGTATGCGGACCACTTGTCATACAGATCGATGTAGTAGCCGAGGTTTTCGGACAGAACGGGACCGTGAAGAGGGCAGATGATCTGGATGTCGAGACCTGATGCCTTCTTGAGCAGGTTCTGGGTCTGCATACCGTATTTGCCGACGATGCCGAAATAGTAGCGGCGTGCCTCGCATGCCCAGCCTTCCGGATCCTCAACATCATTGGCGCCGAACTTGCCGAAGCCGTCTGCGGAGAAGAGGACCTTGTCCGTGCTGTCATAGGTGACCATGACTTCCGGCCAGTGGACCATGGGCGCGAAAACGAAATTGAGTACGTGAGAGCCCAGCTCCAGCTTGTCGCCATTCTTGACGACCAGCTTCTTCATGGCGGGATCCAGATCGAAGAACTGGCCCATGAAGGTGAAGGTCTTTGCGTTGCCGACTACGGTGGTGTCGGGATAGACAGCCAGGAAATTCATAATATTTGCGGAATGATCGGGCTCCATATGCTGCACGATCAGATAATCCGGCTTTCTGTCTCCGAAGACTTCCTTCAAATTGCCGAGCCACTCATCGGTAAACTTCGCATCCACGGTATCCATGACGGCAATCTTCTCGTCCAGGATGACGTAGGAATTGTAAGCCATGCCGAGGGGGACAACATACTGACCCTCGAACAGATCAATCTGATGATCATTTACACCGACATACTTGATAGAATCTGTGATCTTCATAATACGGAATTCTCCATTTCATAAAATAAACTATGTTGGTTCTGTAAAAATTGGATGCGCGGCTGACTCGAAATGACTCCATCGGCATTTTTCTCTGTAAAGTCTGTAAATCAAATCTGTAAAACGAATCCCGACAGAAATCGACTGTATTGAAACAGCACCGCTGTTACACTGACAACAGGCAGCCCCACGAAGTGAGCATACCTTCTCAAATACATATAATACCGCAAAATCCCGACGATTAAAAGCCTATCTACATTTAAATTGCACACAATCTGAAACTATACTGCACACAATCTGCAGCAATCGTCATCAATGTCACCTGTATATGCCCTTCATGAGGACATGTATTGTTATGATTGCTGCGGAAAAGGCTGCGGAGATACGGAAAGAAAGGAACGGATCCGAGAGCGGCAGCCGCAAAAAGGCTGCGAAAATAAGGAAGGAAAGGAACGGATCCGAAGGCGGCAGCCGCAAAAAGGCTGCGGAAAAAAAGGAAAGGAGCAGATCCGAGAGCGGCAGTCGCAAAAAGGCTGCGGAAATGATAAAGTTATATACAGGATATTTATGCACAGGCTGTTTGTTCCATCAGGACTCGTCCGCGAGGATTGCGCGGCGAAGAGTGAAAATATCGTCGATACGATATTTTTCACTCCGGATCTTTGTGCCCCGGGACGCTGCAAACATCCTGTGATCACATCGGAGAAACCCGTTTCGGGATTTCTCCCCGCGCTGCTGCTCCCGGGAGCGAAAAGCGGTGGAAGAATGAACAGCGTCTTTATAAGGCGGAGGTGCGAACATGATCAGACAGGAAATGGCGCAGAAATTCATTGACCAGATCACTGAATATACAGAATACAATATCAATATTATGGACGAATCCGGTGTGATCATTGCCAGCCGTGATCCAAAACGCGTCGGGACCTATCATGAAGCGGCGGACAGGATCATCCGCGGTAAAGAAGAGATTGTCACCATCGATGACGAGAGGATGTACCCCGGCGTTCTGCCCGGCATTAACATGGCCATCATGGTCAACGGCAAAAAAGAAGGTGTCGTGGGCGTCACCGGTGATCCGGCTCACATCCGGGAGGTCGCCATGGTTACGCGTCTTGCCATCGAAGCCATGCTCAAATATGAAAAACAGCAGGAGAGCCTCCTCCTGCGCCAGGGAAGAAAGGAAAATTTCTTTCAGCTCCTGGTCCGTGTCGAGAATGCCGATCCCAATGAACTGCGTACGGCCGCTCAGCTGCTGGGCTATAAGGACTCTATTATCCGTGTACCGGTCCTGTGCAGAATTCTGGACAACACACCGGCAGACAGAATTCTTGAAGCCATCCGCGCCAATGACGGTCACTGGATCCAGGATCTGAGCACGATCCTGGACGATACCCATGTGCTGCTGTTCCGCACTCTGCGCGAGAACAGGAAAGGGGGAGCCTTTTCCCTCCGGAGAGAGATTCTCTCCTATATGAACGGAACACTCCGCCGCATGGACCGGGGAGGAATGAAAGCAGTCTTTTTTGTCGGGACTCCGCAGAGCGCCTTTTCCCAGTATATTTACTCTTACCGCCACTGCAAGTGGCTGGAATCCAGATATAAGCATCTGACAGATCTGACTGGTGAAGACAGAGTGAAGTTTTTTTACGACAACGCGTCGGAATATTTTTACTCAGTCCTGCCCAAAGAGGAGCTTCATCGTGTCTTTTACCAGTATGGCAGTCAGCTGCAGGGAGATGAAAGAAGACAGCTCATCGAAACAGTCGCCGCTCTTATTGACGCCAATTTTAACCTGACCGAAGCGGCAAAAGCCCTATTTATCCATAAGAATACTATTATGTACCGATATAACAAAATCAAGGATATGCTGGACATTGACCCGATCCGCAGTGCCTCTGACCGAACATTCCTGATTCTGCTCTATCACAGTCTGAAGGAGTGAAAATCCGGTCGATACAAGTTTTTTATTCCGAATGTTTTCCTGCGCGGCGGCTGCAAACATCCCGTAATCGCATCGGAGAAAACACCGACATGAATGACGTGCCTATCATGCTGCGTATATTCTCTTCGCGCTGCCGCCCCCCGGGAGCGGCAGCGCTTTGGAAGATTAAAATAACACCCGGTCGCTGTTTTTCGGAGATTGCATAGACTAAAAATTGCATGGGCAAGATTATTAAATTACAGCAGGTCAATTTACAGCTGGACAATCCTTTTTTTAAGGGCAGATTGCGTTTTTTGAAGAAATATTATAAAGAAATAAGCAGAACGTCTGTTTTGTGCTGAGGGCACATGAGCAGGCGTTTTTTTTATTCTGCGGGCGCATGGCTGAATCAAGGTGCTTTCGATATCATTTACATAGAAACACGAGAGAAAAACCATGGAAAGAAAGTATGCATACAAATGGAACTCTTTGGTAACAGCAGAAAACAGGTGACAGACAGATATTTCAATTAGCCAAAAAGGAGAAAAACAATGGATGCACAGTTCACCACCCTGGGAGCAATCATCGGACTTGTGATCGCAATCATTCTGATCATCAAAAAAGTACAACCTGCCTACAGCCTGATCTTCGGCGCCCTGATCGGCGGCCTCATCGGAGGCGGCGGTCTGGATGTGACCGTCAGCACTATGGTCAGCGGAGCAGGGTCCATGATGTCCTCTGTATTGAGGATTCTGACAAGCGGAATCCTCGCGGGCGCTCTTATCAAAACGGGGTCGGCGGAAAAAATCGCCGAGACTATTGTTGAGAAGCTCGGTGAGAAACGCGCCGTGGCAGCTATTGCCGTAGCGACCATGATCATCTGTGCCGTAGGTGTTTTCGTTGATATCTCCGTCATCACCGTTGCCCCCATAGCACTTGCCATCGGCAGGCGCGCCGGCCTCTCCAGAAGCGGAATCCTGGTCGCCATGATTGGCGGCGGCAAGGCCGGCAACATTATCTCCCCCAACCCCAACACCATTGCCGTTTCCGAGGCTTTCGAACAACCCCTTACCTCTGTCATGGCACGCAATATCATTCCTGCTCTCTGCGCCCTGGTCATGGCAATTGTACTTTCTTCCTTCCTTGTAAAAAAGAAAGGTGAAGAGATCCAGGCATCCGACCTCGAGGGCGCTGGAGACAAGGAACTTCCCGGTTTCCTTCCCGCTATCCTCGGCCCCGCCGTGGTAATCATCATGCTGGCTCTCCGTCCCCTCGCCGGAATCGCAATCGACCCCCTCATTGCACTCCCCGTGGGCGGAGCCGTCAGCACGATCGCGACAGGGAAAGCAAAGCATTTTATCGAATACACGGAATTCGGCCTCAGCAAGGTCATCGGTGTCTCCATCCTGCTGATCGGCACCGGCACCATCGCAGGTATCATCAAGGCGTCTGCCCTGCAGTACGACGTTACCACAGTGCTCGAAGCCATGAACATGCCTGCCTTTGTTCTCGCCCCCCTTTCCGGTGTCCTGATGGCAGCAGCGACAGCATCCACAACGGCCGGTGCAACTGTTGCAGCCCAGACCTTTGCGCCCACTCTTCTGGCCAACGGCGTATCCGGACTTGCCGCAGCGGCTATGGTCCATGCAGGCGCCACCGTCCTTGACTCCCTGCCCCACGGCTCCTTCTTCCATGCGACCGGCGGCTCCGTCAACATGAGTATCGGCGACCGCATGAAGATCATTCCCTTCGAGGCTGCAATCGGAATTACCAGTACAATCGTATCCGTGATTTTATATCTGGTTCTGCACTGAGATACTAAAAACATGGAATATGAAAACATGGATATAGATAAAAAACACATATCTGCATTCCGAAGAGACGGAAGATAGAATATAATATTTACTGTAATTCAGATTTTTTAATTCCCGTATAAATTCCCGGATCATGCATCCCGGGTCATGCGTCCCTGAATCCTGTATTCCCGGATCATGCATCCCGGGTCATGCGTCCCCGAATCCTGTATTCCCGGATCATGCATCCCCGGATCATGCATCCCGGGTCATGCGTCCCTGAATCCTGTATTCCCGGATTTTAAATTCTGATTTACTGCAGTGCCGATTCGGGCGTAAACTGGTAAACTGAAAGTAAGGAGGTAGAGCCTATGCGCAAGACAAAAATCATCTGCACGATTGGTCCGGCGAGTGAAAGTGAAGAAATGCTGCGTCAGCTGATTGATGCAGGTATGAACGTGGCGAGATTCAATTTTTCCCATGGCACTTATGAGGAACATAAGGCCAAGTTCAAACGCCTCGTCCGTCTTCGCAGGGAGATGGGAGTACCGGTCGCCACGCTGATGGATACCAAAGGCCCCGAAATCCGCCTCCGTGATTTTGAGGGCGGAAAGGTCATGCTGGAAAAAGGCAGTGCCTTTACACTGACAACAGAAGAGGTGATGGGAACTGCAGAACGTGCCTCCATCAGCTACAAGAACCTGCCAAAAGATGTCTCTGAGGGAGGTGTGATTCTGATCGATGACGGTCTGATCGAACTCCGTGTCAACAGCACTACGGATACAGAGATTTTCTGTACCGTCATTAACGGGGGCCCCGTTTCCAACCACAAAGGCGTCAACGTGCCGGATACAGACCTGTCCATGCCCTTTATCAGTGAGCAGGACAGAGCGGATATCGAATTTGGATGCAAGATGGGCTACGAGTATATTGCAGCCTCCTTCACCAGGACTGCAGACGACATCCGTCAGATCCGTGAGATTCTCAATGCCCACAACAGCAGAATGAAGATCATCGCCAAGATTGAGAGCACGCAGGGCGTCAACAACATCGATGAGATCCTCGATGTCGCCGATGGTGTTATGGTTGCCCGTGGAGACCTGGGTGTCGAGGTCCCTCTCGAGGAAGTTCCCGTCTACCAGAAGCACATCATCCACCTCGCCGAAGTGCGCGGAAAAATTGTCGTCACAGCTACCCAGATGCTGGATTCCATGATGCACAATCCCCGTCCGACCCGCGCCGAGGCAACCGATGTCGCCAATGCCATCTATGACGGTACCACCGCCATCATGCTCTCTGGCGAGACCGCAAGCGGCGCCTATCCCGTGGAAGCAGTCAGGACAATGTCCAGGATCGCCGAAGCGGCGGAGAATGACGTCAACTACCGCAGACGCTTCGTTAAACGTCCCGACGAAGTCGGTGCGGATATCACTACAGCAATCTCCCACTCGACCTGCATGGTCGCCCAGGATATTAATGCCAAGGCAATCGTGACCGTCACCATGTCCGGCTTCACAGCCCGCCGCATCAGCAAATACAAACCTACATGTCCCATTGTCGCATGTTCTGTCAGCGAACCCGTGGCATGCCAGATGAACCTCCTCTTCGGTGTCGTTCCCATGACCATTCCCCAGGAAGACAACGAGGAAATGCTCTTTGAAGCCGCTGTCATGGCAGCAAAACAGGCCGGCATCGCCGAAAAAGGCGACACGGTCATCCTCACAGCGGGTGTTCCCCTGGGAGAAACCGGCAACACCAACATGATCCGCGTCTTTGAAGTATTTTAAGCGGAGACGAATCATTCGAAACGAGCGGGACACGAGAGACGGTTCCGTCTGTCCCGCTTGCCTGGGATACCGGGGACGGTTTCGTCTGTTCCGCTTGCCTGGGATACCGGGGACGGTTTCGTCTGTCCCGCTTGCCTGGGATACCGGGGACGGTTTCGTCTGTCCCGCTTGTCTATGGGACAGCCGGAACCATTCCCGACGTTCCATGGCTGTTCCCGCAATTGTCTCAAATACATTCCTTTTTGGACGGGGCTGTTGTATTAGCTGAAAAATATCAGCTATGCAACAGCCCTAAATCATGCTTTTTTGGCTGCGGGACGACAGCAATCGCTGTCATCCCGCTCTTTTTCGCTTTTCGGGACACCCATTGTTTTAACTGTACCTCATATTGCGAAAAAGAAAGCGATATTTGAGAATTAAAAGCTTCACGTCACGCATGTTCCGAAAAAGCGAAGCGACGGAGCCGTTTTAAATGTGAAAGATCACTACTGTGCGGGAGAGAAGCAAGCGACCGGAGTGCGCGGAAGGCAAAAGGTCACGCATGTTTCGAAAAAGCGAAGTAAATCAGCCGATTAAAGTCAGACCGCGGCGGGTTTTTCGTTCTGTGATTGGAAAATTCTCTTCATCTGCGCTATACTGTCTGATATGGATAAGTTTTCTGAAATCATCGGGCAGGACATTATTGTTTCTCACCTGCAGAACGCGCTGCGAACCGGCGGTGTGTCCCACGCATATATACTCAATGGAGCAAAGGGCTCCGGGCGGCACATGATCGCCCGGAGCTTTTCGGCTGCGCTCCTGTGCGAGAACCCCCGACAGGAGGGAGACCTTCTCGAGCCTTGCGGAGAATGCCTTTCCTGCATACAGGCTGCCGCCGGCAGTAACCCGGACATTATCACAGTGGAACGCGAAAAGGAAAACAGTATCGGTGTCGGCGATATCCGCAAAATGCGCGCGGATGTCAAGATCAAGCCCTACAGTGCTGCCCACAAGGTCTATATCCTCCCGGATGCGGAAAAAATGACCCCTGCAGCACAGAATGCTCTCCTTAAGACCCTGGAGGAGCCCCCCTCCTACGCTGTGATTTTTCTGCTCGCAGACGGAACAAGCGCTTTTCTGCCGACCATCATGAGCCGCTGCGTCACACTGCCTCTCCGCCCCGTCTCCGAAAAGGCCGTCGAAGACTGCCTCAGAGAACGCTTTGGAGCACAAGAAGACCGCGCGCGTCTGTGTGCCCGCTTTTCAGGCGGCAGTATCGGAAGGGCAGCACTTCTTCTCGAAAATGAACATTTCGCCGCGCTGCGCGAAAAGACAATTCTGCTTCTTCGAAAAATCGACAAAACGGACGCTGCACAGCTTGCCTCCTTTGCAAAAGAGGCCGTTGAGGAGGAAGAGACTCAGGACCTCATCGACCTGATTCTGACATGGAATCGGGATCTCCTCGTATGCCGCGCCACACATCGCACAGAAAACTTGATTTTTACTGATGAAGTACAGTATATTATAGAAGCCGCGCATACAGTTTCCTGGCAAGGCCTCCAGGCAGCTTCCGAAGCTGTCTTCCGAGCCCGCCGACGCCTGTTCTCCAATGTGAACGCAGAGCTCACCCTGCAGATGATGCTCCTGGAGATTCGCGGCGCATATCAGATATAGAGATATTCAGAAGCAGAGATAGCAAAATAGAGTTATCAGAAACAGGAATATCTATAATAAAAATATCAGTAACAGAAATATCAAAGCAGAATATAGAAAAACAGAAATAGCAAGTTGGAAATAAAAGCTGCAGTTCCGCTGAGAAAGGGCTGCAGGAGCAGGAGTACCGCAAGGGTATTTTCAGAGGTGTTTTATGGAAAAAACAGAAACCGGCAAAGTCAGAGTAGTAGGAATCCGCTTCAGGACTGCCGGCAAAATATATTACTTCGATCCCGGTGAGTTTGAGCTTTCCCGCGGCAGCCATGTGATCGTCGAGACAGCAAGAGGCATGGAATACGGCTTTGTAGTCGGTGAACCCATGGAAGTCGATGAGAAAAACATCACGCAGCCTCTCAAGGCCGTAATCCGCATCAGTACCGAGGAGGATGACCGGCGCGAGAAGAAAAACCGTGAGCGGGAGAGGGAAGCTTTCTGGATCTGCCGTGAGCGCATCCAAAAGAGAGGCCTCGAGATGAAACTCATCGACGCCGAATACACCTTTGACAACAGCAAGGTGCTCTTTTATTTTACAGCTGACGGTCGTGTCGATTTCCGTGAGCTCGTTAAAGACCTCGCAGGGGTCTTCCGCACCCGCATCGAGCTGCGCCAGGTCGGCGTACGCGACGAGACCAAGATCCTGGGAGGCTACGGCAGCTGCGGACGCCCGCTCTGCTGCCATACATGGCTATCCGATTTTGTGCCCGTCTCCATCAAGATGGCAAAGGAACAAAACCTGTCCCTCAACCCCGGCAAAATCTCCGGTGTCTGCGGCAGGCTGATGTGCTGCCTCAAAAACGAGGCGGAGACCTATGAAGAACTCAACAAGACCCTTCCCCACGCAGGCGATGAAGTGGTGGCTTCCGACGGCATGAACGGCCTTGTCGAGAGCGTCAATATCCTGCGCCAGACTGCCCGCATCATCGTCGAAGTGGATGATGAGAAGGAACTTCACGAATACGCTGTCAGCGACCTCACCATTCTGCGCCGCCGCAAGAGGGGGACCAGCAGACCCACTATGCAGAAAAATACCCAGCCCCAGAAAGCGGGTGCCAAGGACGGCAAAGAAGCTCGGGAGAGCAAGGAAAGCAAGGAAGCCCGCGAGAACAGAGACGGGAAAGATTCCCGTGAGGGAAGAGAAGCCCGGGATAAAAAAGAAGGCCGTGAGGGACGTGGAAACCGCGAAAACAGAGGCGGACGGGAAAACCGTGAAAGCAGGGGAAACCGTGACAATCGCGAACCCCGCGACAACATGGACAGCCGTGAGACAGCCGAATTCCGCGAGGCCTCGGAGAACGATGAAAATGCGGGTAAAGACCGCGGCAGAAAAGAGCACAGCAAAAACCGCAGAGACCGCCGCTCTGACCGCCGTCAGGACCGCCGCCAGCAGCCGGGTCAGAACAGCCAGCCGGGCAAAAACGGACAGGCAGGCCAGAACAGTCAAACCGCCCAGAATGTACATGAGAGCCAGAACAGCCAGATTGGCCAGACGGATTCTGAATAAATCATCGCTCAGGAATAATTGATAGATATGACTGAAAATGAATATCTGCGTCCGGGAGAACGGATCGACGATCTTCAGCGCGGGGGAAGCACTCCCGGGCAGATCAATAGCCGCCTGCAGACATTCGATGCAGACTGTGGAGAGAAAAATGCTCCGCAGCCGTGCGGACTTCGCATCATCCAGGATCCCGCCCGCTTCTGCTTCGGCATGGACGCTGTCCTTCTCTCCGCCTATGTGCAGATGAAAAAAACCCGCCGTGGTCTTGACCTCGGCACAGGAAACGGCATTATTCCCATTCTGCTTTCCGACCGGACAGACTGCGAACACTTGACCGGTCTGGAAATCCAGCCTGCGAGCGCGGATCTTGCAGAGAGGAGCGTTGCCCTCAACGGCCTTCAGGACCGTATTTCCATTGTACAGGGAGATATCAGAGAAGCAGACCGCATCTTTGCAGCTGCTTCTTTTGATTTCATTACCAGTAACCCGCCTTACAGAACTGCAGGAAGCGGCAAAGTAAGCGGAAAAGGGAACAGGAAAGCCGGCAGTCAAGACGGCGGAAAGTCTGCTGACCAGAAGTCTGCCCGCCAGGATATTTCTGCATCGACAGATCCCCTGCAGGGACTTGACCCCCGCGCCATCGCCCGCCACGAACTGCTCTGTACCTTTGACGATGTCGCTCGGGTCGCCGCAAAGCTCCTTCGCCCCGGCGGACATTTTTATCTTGTACACCGTCCGCTGCGCCTGCCGGAGCTCATCACCACGCTCTGCCGAAGAGGACTCGAGCCCAAACGCATGCGCCTTGTCTACCCCCATGCAGACCAGGCCCCCAACATGGTGCTCCTCGACTGCGTCCGCGGCGGAGGCCCTGAACTCCGTGTTGAACCGCCTCTGATCGTCTATGAAAAAGACGGCACCTATACACCTGAACTTTTGCAGATTTATTACGGCGAATGAGTCACTGGGGACGGTTCTGAAAAACTCATTGCGCACAATGAGTTTTTCAGAACCGTCCCGCCTGACTCACAGAACCGTCCCGCCTGACTGTCCCCGGTGTCCCAACCGCCCTGCCTGACTCATTGATGCCGCTCTGGCGGTCGGCATGGCTGGAAAGACGAAACAATTCCTGCATTGGAGAAAAACGGAATATGTCTGGAACCTTATATTTGTGTGCCACCCCCATCGGGAACCTCGGCGACATCACACAGCGCGTTCTCGATACTCTTCGGGAGGCCGACCTGATCGCGGCGGAAGACACCCGCAACACCCTTCGCCTGCTCAATCATTTTGAAATCAAGAAGCCCATGACAAGCTATCATGAGCACAACAAATACGACAAAGCCGGAGAACTGCTCGAACGTCTGCGCCGCGGCGAAAACATTGCCGTCGTCACAGATGCGGGAACTCCCGCCATCTCCGACCCTGGCGAGGTTCTGGCAGCCCTGTGCATCGAAGAGGGGATCCGCGTCACATCTCTCCCCGGTGCCTGTGCCCTGATCACGGCTCTTACAATGTCCGGCATGCCCGCCAGACGCTTCTGTTTCGAGGGATTTCTTCCTCCGGAAAAAACAGAAAAAAAAGAGCGCCGCAGGATTCTGGAGCAGCTCCGCACAGAAGAACGCACTATCATCCTCTATGAGGCTCCCCACCATCTCAGGGCTACCCTTGCGGAACTGGCCGAAACTCTCGGCGGCAGCCGCCGTGTCACGCTCTGCCGTGAACTGACCAAACGTTTCGAGGAGGCAATACCGCTCACACTGGAAACGGCCATCCGCTATTATGAAGAAAACGAGCCCCGCGGCGAATATGTCCTTGTCCTTGCAGGCGCCGATCCCAAAGCCCTCGAGGAGCAGACCCGCGCCGCTTTTGAGACTCTGCCTCTCGAAGATCACATGCAGCAATACCTTGACCAGGGCCTGACCCAGAAGGAAGCCATGCGCCGCGTCGCTGCCGACCGAGGCCTTTCCCGCCGGGATATCTACCAGCAGCTCAAGGTCAAGTAAAAGCAACCCCTGAATCCGTAATCCGGATGAGGAAAACAATCAAAGGAAAAAGAAAAAAGAAAAGAAAAGGAGAAAAAATTATGAAACCCAAAATGATCCTCGCACCATCCATGCTGTCAGCGGACTTCAAAAACCTCGGAGAAGAAATCAAGGCTGTGGAAAAAGGCGGCGCCGAATTCCTCCACATCGATGTTATGGACGGTATTTTTGTTCCCTCCATCTCCTTCGGAATGCCCGTGATCAAATCCATCCGCAGCGCGACCGACATGGTCTTCGACGTCCATCTCATGATTGTGGATCCCATCCGCTATATTAAGGAATTTGCATCTTCCGGCGCGGACCTCATCACCTTCCACCTTGAGGCGGCAGAGGACCCTCAGGCTGTGATCGATGAAATCCGCAGTCACGGATGCAAAGTCGGTATTTCCATCAAGCCCAAGACCCCTTTTGAAGACGTCATTCCCTATATGGACAAAGTCGATATGCTGCTCATTATGACCGTTGAGCCCGGTTTCGGCGGCCAGAAAATGATGCCCGAGACCATCGGAAAAGTTCGGGCAGCGCGAGACTATGTCACAGAGAAGGGACTGACCACGGATATTCAGGTCGACGGCGGTGTTAAATATGACAATATCAACATTCCCCTTGAAGCAGGCGCCAACATTTTCGTCGCCGGCTCCGCAGTCTTCGGCGCGGATACATTTGGCGAGACAAAACGCTTTGTCGAATATCTTGCAAATCGGTAAAAAAATCGCAAATCACTAAAAAAACGTAAATCAGTAATAAAATCGAACAACATACGAAAATCATCAAACAGACAGGTGAATTGAGCAAAAAACAGGCAGAAGCAGGATCGTTGAAATACTTCCTGATTCTGCCTGTGTTTTTTATGAGCTGATGATTTGATGGTTTCACAGCCTGGCTCATGATTGCGAGCCGCAAACTGCTTCGTCCCCGGTTTTTCCGTCAACAGCCTCCAGGCTGCCTTCGCCCGGAGTCCCTGCGTCAGCATTGTCATTGCCAACGTACTCTGTGCTGCCTTGGCCTGCAGAACCTGCGCTGTCTCCATGAACTTCGCCCGGAGCCCCTGCGTCAGCATTGTCATTGCCAACGTACTCTGTGCTGCCTTCGCCTGTAGAAACTGCGCTGTCTCCATGAACTTCGCCCGCAGTTTCCGCATCGGCATCGCCCCCAGCCGCCAGACTGCCTTGGCTCGCAGGAACTGCTCTGCCTTCACCAGAAGCTTCTTTGGAATCGGAACCAGAATCGGAACCAGAACCAGAATCCAAATCAGGACCAGAATCCGAATTAGAATCGAAATCAGAACCAGAATCCGAACCGGAATCAGGATCAGAATCCGAATCGGGAGCAACCTCCTCTCCAATATCGCCGGCCAGATCTGATGCGGCATCTGCAATTACAGAACCCGCGGCCTTTACTCCGGCAGCTGCAGCTGCCTTTATTTTTTTGTGGTCGGGATTCTGTTCTTCAAGCCACTTGATGAAATAGTCGTGGTAGACGAAATCACCGATTGCTGCAAAGGGAATTGCCAAAAGGATGCCCACGACACCCAGCATGCGGCCGCCGACAATGAGGGCGATCAGGATCCAGACAGAGGAGACACCGAGCTGCTCACCGAACAGACGAGGCTTGATCACATAACCGTCCAATGTCTGCAGGATCAGGGTAAAAATCAGAAACAGCAGTGCGTACATGGGCTTGACCAGTACCAGGATGAAGGAACCCAGGATCGCACCCGCCATGGGACCGAAAGTGGGCGCCAGATTCGTGATACCGACGATCACGGAAATGATCGCGACATAAGGCATATTCATAATGACCATGAAAACCCAGTTGCACAGACCGATGATCAGACCATCCAGTACATCGAAGGCAATGTACTGAATCAGAATCCTGTTGCAGCGGCTCCAGAAAGTGGAGGTGTTCCTGTACACATTCAGGGGAAGAATCGCATGGAGAAGCCTTGAAAAGCCGTCGTGAAGTTTTTTCTGGTCCAGCATAAGATAGATCGCGAGGATGAAGGAAATGACCCATTCAAACATTTTTGATCCGAAGCTGTAAGAGACGTTTACAATCTTATTGATGTTTTCGGGCAGGATCCTCGTGATCGACTGCAGCAGCTCATCACTTGAGGAAATAAACTGCGACAGGTCAAGGTCATGCTGCCGGGCAAAAGTGTTCAGCTGCCGCATCAGACGCTGGAAAGAGAGAACATATCCGTTCAGGTTTCCGGCGAACATCACCACACTGTCGATGACCTGCGGGACCAGTGCCACGACCAGGATCACGATCGACAGGACCACGGATAAAATGGCAAGCAGGACAGAGAGCGTATGCCGCAGCTTTTCCTGCTCCAGCTTGTACAGGACATATTTTGAATAAAGATTTACCAGAGGTCCCAGCACGTATGCGATTACAAATGCCATGAAGACCGGTGCCCCGACATGCCACAGGGACTTCAGTGCCTCCAGAAATCCACCCATATGCGTCAGCAGCAAATAGAGCACTACCGCAGAGCACAGCGCAATGGTATAGGAGAACCATTTTTCTTTTAGCAGGTTTTTGTTAAATTTCATTGAATGAATCCTTACCTAAGCGTCGATTATAAACAAGAGAGCAAACCACAGATGTGGCTGAATATAGCAAATGTATGATTCCGGGGCGGATAATATCTGAAAAAAACACCGGGCGGAATGCTACCCTTCAGTATATGCGAAAATAATAAAAACTTCAATCATGTCACAACAGACCTGATGTGCAGAAAACACTCGCAACACATTGCCGAGGCAAAACATTACCGGGCCAAAACATTGCTGAACCAAGGCATTGCTGAGCCAAAACATTACTGACGCAAAACATTGCTCAACCAGGACATTACTGACAAATGATTACTGATTGTTTACCTCTAATAATTGAGAAAGCACGCATTTTCCAGTATAATTTAGCTATGTATTTTTTTAAAAGAACTATCCGGAAATCAGGTGCGGAAAAACCGAAAATACCCACAGCAGCATCCGCAGGAAAATGCTGTCCAGCCCATGAATTCCGCTCGGGAGATCCGGAAAAACTGCAGAAAACAACATATTAAGTACAGGAGGACCGCACCCAATGAGACAATGGACAACGGAAGAGCGCTATAGAGTGCTTCAGAGCCCTGACGAGATCGTGGATCTTCATGAGAAAATCAGCAAATCCGCTTATCGTCAGACCTATCACGTACAGCCCGTCACTGGTCTTTCAAGTGATCCGAACGGATTCACCTGCCACAACGGAACCTGGCATCTTTTCTACCAGTGGTGCCCCTGGGGTGCCGTGCACGGCCTCAAATACTGGTACCACGTAACAAGTCCGGATCTCATCAGCTGGAAGAATGAGGGTGTCGGACTTGCTGCCGATACCATCTATGACAACAAGGGCTGCCACTCCGGCAGTGCCATCTGCGCGGGCGACGACCTCTATTTCTTCTACACCGGCAACCACCGCGATGAGAACTGGGTCCGCACACCCTACACCTGCGCCGCCAAGCTGGGCAAAGACGGCCGCCCCGAAAAACTCCCTGAGCCCCTGTTCGGTCCCCGCGACGACTACAGCGAGCATCAGCGCGATCCCAAGGTCGTCTATAACGAAGAAAAAAACAAATACTATATCTTCATCGGTGCTCAGACGCTCGACAAAAAAGGTACTGTTCTGATCTACCAGTCCGAAGATCTTCTGTCCGGCTGGTCCTTCGCCGGCCAGCTCAACGTCGTCGGCTTCGAGGATTTCGGCGGTATGTGGGAATGCCCCTACATCGTCAACATCAGCGGCAGTGACGTTCTGATTTTCTCCCCTCAGTACACCAAGCTCCCCGGCCGCGCCGAGAGCACAAATCACAACGTTTACCTCATCGGAAAGATGGACTATGACACCCTGACCTTCACCCCCGAGTTCGGCTACCGTCACCTTGACTACGGCTTCGACTTCTACGCAGCCCAGGGTGCCTCCAATGTCGGCGATCCCGACAAGGCCATTCTGATCGGCTGGGTGGGACTCCCCGATAACCATTATCCCACAGAGGAAGAGGATTGGGAAGGCAGCATGGGCCTGTGCCGAGAGCTCCGCGTCAAAGACGGCAGACTCCTCCAGACTCCTGTCAGCGGAATCGAAGCCCTCCGCGCCGGCGAAGCGCCTGCGGACGGCACACTTCCCGCAGCCTGCGAAATGATCGTTGAGCCCGCCGGGGATGCCGATTTCGACCTCAACCTCTACACAAAGGCTGACGGCTCCGGCGGCCTTCGCCTCCACTACGATGCGGCATCGAAGACCTGCACCGTCGACCGCACAGGTCTCAACAAGCGCTTCAACATGGCTGTCGGCGAAGTCCTCGACATGCCTCTTGAGAATCCTCTCAAGAGTCTCCGCATTTTCGTGGACCACAGCTCCACAGAGTACTTTGTCAATGACGGCGAAGCCACCTTCACAACCCACAGCTATCCCGAGGCAGAAGAGTTCCACTACACCGTCACCGACGGCGCAGCGGTGAAGATCTACAAGCTCAATCCCTCTGTCAAAGATGATTTTGTAGTGTAATTTGAAAGGATATCAAAACGAGGAGACAGAAAGGAGACAGGAGACAGGGGACGGTTCTCTGTCTCCTGAAGCAGGAGACGGAGAACCGTCCCCTGTCTCCTCCCCTCCTGTCTCCTCCTGCCTAAAGTCTGAAAGGATACCCATTTAATATGAAAAAAGTATTTGCGAGCGACTTTGATGGAACCCTGTACTTCTACCTCGCCGAAGACGACAGAAAGCTTCCGGCCGAGAATGTAGCCAAGATCCGTGAGTACCAGGCGGCGGGCCACCTGTTCGGCCTGTGCACCGGCCGTCAGGTCGGAGGTCTGACCCCCTTCATCACCGGCTTTGTTGAACCCGACTTCTATATCACCAGCAGCGGCGCCAACATCGTCGATACACAGTTCAAGGAAATCCGCAAAAAAGGCGTCGACCCCAAGGTCGCTGATGCCATCATCAAAAAATACGGCACCGACAATTTCCGCTTCACCCTTGACGTCGAAGGTGATATCTGCGTCTTCAAGGAAATGGACTACCCCGGAAAATACTACATCATCACCGGCGTAGACGACTGCCCCGAAGGCCTCATCCACCAGGTTTCCATCCACACCGAGAGCCTCGATGATGCCGCCCGCATGGCAGCCGAGATCAACGCCGAGTTCGGCGACTACGTCAACGCTTTCCAGAATGTCATCGAGATCGACATTGCTCCCAAGGGATGCTCCAAGGGAGAAGGCGTTAAGTTCCTGCGCGAGTACATGAAACACGAGTACGGCGACATCCGCCTCTACGGCATCGGCGATTCTATGAATGACCTGCCCCTCATCGATGCATCCGACGTCTCCTACACCTTCCCCTATGCACCCAAGGAAGTGCAGGACCGCGTCACAAAGGTGGTGCCCACCATCGTCGAAGCCCTCGAGGATTCCATGCGGGACGAAATCTGAAAACCTGAAAATCTGACATAGACCTGACTGCAGGACTCGCCGCTTTGCCGTTCCCGCATCCGCCGATTATTCCGATTACTCCAGGCAGGCTGATCAGACTGCTCACTCCCGTTCAGACTAATCAGACTGCTCACTCCCGCTCAGACTGATCAGACTGCTCACTCCGATCAGCCTGATCAGGCTGATCGCGTTGGCAGCGCTGCATGACAGAGTCAGAGGCAGCTTCCTGCTTTTTTTCCATCCGGTACTTTGGGCAGAAATCCCTTTACGATACCGGGAACGTAAAACGTAAAGCAAAAAGACATAATTATAAATATTTAGCCTGCAAAATTGTTCATAAGCACGAAAAAAGCATGTAAAATTATTTATTTCCTATATTCTGTCGGTTGCGTTTATCGTGGCTAATGGGTATAATGTCTCCAAGAGAGGATAAGTGTCCTTTATTAAGTACATTAATGATGTATTAATGATTCAGAAAGAGGTATGAGAATGGCAAATATCGATCTTACAAAGTATGGCATCACCGGCACAACAGAGATCATCCGCAACCCTTCCTTTGAGTTCCTGTATGAGGAAGAGATGAGTAAAGACCTCGAAGGCTTTGACAAGGGCGTCGAGACCGAGCTGGGCGCAGTCAACGTCATGACCGGCATCTACACCGGCCGTTCCCCAAAAGACAAATTCATCGTCATGGACGAGAACTCCAAGGACACCGTATGGTGGACCACTCCCGAGTATCCCAATGACAACCACGTTGCTTCCCAGGAAACCTGGAAGGCCTGCAAAGACATCGCAATGAAAGAGCTCTCCGGCAAGAAGCTTTATGTCGCTGACGCATTCTGCGGTGCAAACAAAGACACCCGCATGGCTGTCCGTTTCATCATGGAAGTTGCATGGCAGGCACACTTTATCAAGAATATGTTCATCCAGCCTACAGAGGAAGAGCTTGAGAACTTCGAGCCCGATTTCGTAGTCTTCAATGCTTCCAAGGCAAAAGTTGAGAATTACAAAGAGCTCGGCCTCAATTCCGAGACCGCTGTCCTCTTCAACATCACAGACCGCGAAGCCACCATCATCAACACATGGTACGGCGGCGAGATGAAGAAGGGTATGTTCTCCATGATGAACTACTACCTGCCTCTGAAGGGCATTGCTTCCATGCACTGCTCCGCAAACACAGATATGCAGGGCAAGAACACTGCCATCTTCTTCGGCCTTTCCGGCACCGGCAAGACCACTCTTTCCACAGACCCCAAGCGTCTGCTGATCGGCGACGACGAGCACGGCTGGGACGACAACGGCGTCTTCAACTTCGAGGGCGGCTGCTATGCAAAGGTCATCAACCTGGACAAAGAGTCCGAGCCTGACATCTACAACGCCATCAAGCGCAACGCTCTGCTTGAGAACGTCACTGTCGACGAGAACGGCAAGATCGACTTCGCAGACAAGAGTGTCACAGAGAACACCCGTGTCTCCTATCCGATCGA
Source organism: uncultured Lachnospiraceae bacterium (assembly GCA_900318375.1). Lineage (GTDB taxonomy): Bacteria > Bacillota > Clostridia > Lachnospirales > Lachnospiraceae > CAG-791. Next base: position 1,415 of record ONKG01000036.1, on the reverse strand, counting down.
CCACATTCAAAACATCGTTCTCAATGTCAACCCCGTTTCCGCAGGCCCTGCAGCTGACAACGTAATCTTCCTGTCCGCTGACGCTTTCGGCGTACTGCCTCCCGTTTCCATCCTGACTCCCGAGCAGACCAAGTACTACTTCCTGTCCGGATTCACAGCAAAACTTGCAGGCACAGAGCGCGGCATCACCGAGCCCACACCTACCTTCTCCGCTTGCTTCGGCCAGGCATTCCTGGAGCTGCATCCCACAAAGTATGCAGAAGAGCTGGTTAAGAGAATGGAGAAGAGCGGCGCCAAGGCATACCTTGTCAACACCGGCTGGAACGGCACAGGCAAGCGTATCTCCATCAAGGATACCCGCGGCATCATCGACGCAATCCTGAACGGCGACGTTCTCCAGGCTCCCACAAAGCGCATCCCGATCTTCAACTTCGAAGTTCCCACCGAGCTTCCCGGCGTAGATCCCGCAATCCTTGACCCTCGCGACACCTATGCAGACGCTGCAGAGTGGAACGCAAAGGCAGAGGACCTTGCAAACCGCTTCATCAAGAACTTCGTCAAGTACACCTACAACGAGGCAGGCAAGGCACTCATCCCCGCCGGCCCTCAGCTGTAATTCTTTAATAAGAAGAAAAGAGAATCAAGCGCTTCGGCACTTGTTCCAGCCAACCCTCAGCTGTAAGCTGCATCCTGACGATGCTGCGGCAGTATGAAAAACGATTATCTTCTGTACGAAACAACAGGCGGAGGGAACAATCCTGACTCCGCACCCTACTATAATAAAGTACTATAATAATATGTAGTGAATCAGCCCGGGCTGCGACATCAGACAATGATGCCGCAGCCCGGTTTTTTGTGGCTTTGATCAGGATAGGAGAGTTTTTTGCCTGCAAGAAGCAGGATAATTCATACGTAAAAATACGCAATTTTGATATTTAGATACAATTCACAAAAAAGAATTGCCATTCCGGAGAAAGATTGAGACTTCATACTCTTGACATGAATTGAAAAAAAGGTTTTAATACAGACACTGTAATTTACATAGTTACATACTGATTATTGATTCGGGACAGCACCTGAATATACTATGCAAACTTCGGCGAACCTTACAGACAGAATATAATAGATAGAATGAAATATTGCCGATAGGATTCAGGAATGCCTGTCGGCTTTCTTGGCGTTTTCTCGGATACTTGTTGGATTGCTTTGCGAATTATTCCTATACAAAACAGCTGTAATATTAAATAAAGAATGGAAGTATCTGATACTCCATATTTTAATTATCAAGAGTGTTGTTAGTGGATAGAAGTGTCAAGTAAAACTTTCCCAATAGGTGAGACTATATAAAAGCCTATATTTCTCACGTTTCAAGCTACAAGTTAGTGGAATTCAGGTGGAAAAGCCCTTCATATGGC
>ONKG01000106.1 GCA_900318375.1 uncultured Lachnospiraceae bacterium | reverse complement strand
CCGTAAACCCGAGAACTGGCTGTGTTCCGTTTGAATTTACCTATCCTGAATAATACACTATTATTTTCTATTTTCATACCTTAATGTCATTGGGACGGTTCTCTGTCTCCTAAATCCATTTGGACAGGAGACGGAGAACCGTCCCCTGTCTCCGTCCCCTGTCTCCCTTTCACCTTATGCGGGACACATCGGAAAAGCCAGCGTAGAAAATCCTTTATCGCAGTCGATTTACTTACCAAAATTTGTTAATATAGAAAGCAAATGGGAATAGGGGAGTATTCCATTAAAGTTTTTTTAAAAATCAGATATCGGGACAAATTGCCGGTGTTGAATCCACCGGTGCAGATTTCAAAGCAGGAATGGCAGAGAAAGGAGAAAAACGAATGATACTTCATCAGATTATCACATCACTGCTGGAAACAGATGCCTACAAGCTGTCCATGGGGCAGGCAATATACCATTACTTCAGCAGATACAAGACGACATGGTCATTTAAGTGCAGAAATAAAGACGTACATTTTACACCTGAAATGGTACATGAGATCCGTCAGCAGATACAGGTTTACTGCAATTTGCGGTTTACAGAGGATGAGCTGGCCTATATTGACAAGATCCGCTGGATCAAAGGCTCCTATGTCGATTTTCTCCGTCTCTGGAAGCCCAGGTTCGAAGATTTCGAGATCACAGACGATGCGGAATGCGGGCTTGCCATTGAAACCAGAGGAACCTGGCTCAATACGTCCATGTATGAGATCCCGGTTCTTGCCATTGTGAACGAGGTATACTTCCGCATGGCTCATGGTTACGACAGTCTGTTCGCAGGCTTCAAGGAAAGGCTCGAAGAGAAGATCGGATGGCTGGAAAGGGATGAACTGTGCATCGGGACCTTCAGTGAATTCGGGCTCCGCCGCAGGCTTTCCGCGGAAGCGCAGGACCTTGTGGTCAGGCGCCTGAAAGAAGCCAATCTCGGCAGTTCTGATTTTATCGGAACATCCAATGTGTTCCTTGCAAAGAAATATGGCCTTGTTCCGGTCGGAACAATGGCACACGAGTGGATCATGTGCGTCGGACAGGGAGACCACAGTCAAAATCCCGCCTATTCCAACCGCCATGCACTGAATGCATGGGTGAAAGAATACGGCGTCCTGAACGGAATCGCGCTTACGGACACAATCACGACGGACTGCTTCCTGCGTGACTTCGACCTTACTTTTGCCACCCTGTTCTCCGGTACACGGCACGATTCCGGCGACCCCTATGAATGGGGAGAGAAGATGATTTCCCACTATGAGTCTCTGGGAATCGACGCAAAGACTAAGACCCTGCTGTTTTCCGACAGCCTGAATTTTGAAAAAGCTGATGCTATAAACAGCTATTTCCGCGGCAGGGCTAAGGTTGCGTTCGGAATCGGCACATACCTGTCCAATGACACAGAAGTTCCGGCCTTGAACATCGTCATGAAGACTACTGCCTGCAACGGGCAGGCGGTTGCAAAACTGTCAGATACACCGGGAAAAGGGATGTGCAAGGACGAGGAGTATATCCAGTATCTTGAAACCTGCATTCGATGGAGGATGGAGCACAAGCCGCATACGTCGGCAAAGTAAGAAGGAAGGACTTTCAAAGAAAGCATATAGTGCAGGCTGCGAGTATTCGGGATACTTGTGGGCCGGCTGAAGATTGTGATATAGCTTAAACCACCGGTGCCATCTCCTGATCGGGAAGGCTGCGCCGGTGGTTTTTTTCCGAATACTGCGTGAAAAAGAAGACTATGCCGGGATCAGACTCAATTGTGAGGAGACCCATTATTATATAAACATAGTAGTCATCAGCAGATAATAACCAAAAGATAAGACCCCGCAATTACCAGGACAACTGGTTTTGCGGGGTTCTTTTTGCGGAAACAATATGCAAGACCGTCAAACCGACCGGTGTAGTGTAAAAGCATAGATAAGAACAGAACACAGAATTGAACACATCTGAACAGGAGGATATAAATTATGGCAACCAGGGAAGTAAAGGTATATGAGATCATCAACAACAAGGCTGGAAGCAACATGTTCGTGCAGGGCCTCTCGGGAGCGCTGGGTTTTCCGTTCACTCTGTTTGCAGATGCCGGCGTTTTCCTGACACATTACGGTCCGATGATGAACAGCATCCGCGAGATCTATGGAATGAAGAAGGCTGATGAAGGGGCAATGAAGACCATCCTCTCCGGCTGCGGAAAGGAAGTGATCGCGGACCTTGTCGTTGATAAGGTCGTGGGGAATATTCCTCTGATCGGCATTCCTGCCAATGTCGTCTGCGCAAAGGCGATGACATGGCGCCTCGGGATCCTGTTTGGGATGCTCTCCTCCAGGGGTGAGGAGATTACTCCGGAAAACGTCGAAAAGACGATGATCCTGATCCGGAGGACGTTCCCCCAGACGAACCCGGTATTCTTTAAGAAGCCGCAGGTTGAGACCGTGGAGAAGCTTCTGTCCGTCGTGGAGGGAATGGATCAAACGAAATATGGGGATAAAATCGACATGATCCTCGATATTTTTGGAAATTGATGAGAGCAGGATCATCCAAAAAACAGATGGGGGGACGATATGAATACGATAAGGGTTCTTGAGGATTCATTGTTTAACGTGATTAACGGATATGTAAATGAAATTATCAGAAATGCAAAGATGAAGGGAATCACAGGTATTGCGCTCCGCACCGAGATCCTGCCTGAATTATACAACAAGATCCGTGTGTTTTACGGGAAAGAAAAACTGGAGAAGGAACAGGCTGCTGCTTCCGCTGCCTGCCTTCTCGACCAGTTGGCAGAACATGACCAGATGGAAATGGAAAAGAATGACGCGGAGTCTGTACTGACAGCTCTGATCTGGAGATGCGGAATCCTGGCTTCCCTGATCAAAGGACGTGCGCTTGGCGTTATGAATGAAAAAACGGAGAACATTGAGCATCTTACGCGGCTGGTTTTACTGCTGACAACAGATGAAAACAGCCGGTACCGTGTTCCGGAAAAAACAGTATTTGAAAAAACACAAGTCTATTTTGCGAGTGCGGCAGAGGGAGATGAGGAAAAAGCGGCAATCGATGTGTTTGACAAGATGCTTGAAAAAGCATTGGAGGATGAAACTGCTTTTCGTTCCGATAAGGGCAAAGCGCTGCGCGCTTACAGCCACCCGATCGACTCCGGGATCATCTCCGTGCTGGACCGGCCTGTAGTGAACAGTGTTTTTAACAAATATGTAAATTTTATGGTCAATCGTGTATACGGACAGGTTCTTGCATCCGCAATTCCGGTAACATCGAACAATTATCCGAATCTGAATGCGATTGTGGACGAGTGTGTCGACATTCTTCATATCCACAGGCCGTATGTTGTGGTCTCGCAGTCAGTCCCGGGACTCAATGCTGTGACTTTCGGCAGTGATGAAAAGCCGTATATCGCTATTTCGGCGCTGATGGTACGGCTGATGGATGATGAGAAGATGCGGTTCATCATCGGCCACGAATGCGGACACATTGCAATGGGCCATGTGATTTACCACACTGTAGTGGATACGATCCGTCTTTTCGGGTACAGTATTCCCGCAGTCGGTGACCTCGTTTACAAGGCTGTGGAGTATCCTCTGCACGCGTGGCACAGACGTTCCGAGATCACGGCGGACAGGGCAGGACTCCTGTGCTGCCGCAGCCTGGAAAATGCACAGAAGACGCTTCTTCAGCTTGAAAGCGGCTTTACGGATGTCGAAAAGATCGACCTCGGCGAATACCTGAAAAACAGCAGGGAATTTCTTAAGGGAAGCTGGGTCCGCAGGGTTGGCGAGCTTAAATCCACGCATCCGTTAACTCCCAAAAGGATCCTGGCACTGGCTCTTTTTGCACACAGCAGGCTTTATCATGACCTGTGTGCTGATGAGATCGGAAAGAAGGATGACACAGCAGGGCTTCTGGATGAAAACATGCTTGCATCCGAAACGGAAGCAATATTGAAGGTAGTGTAAAGGCCGGCAGCATGGTGTTGAAAACAATGGGGACGAATTCCTGAATCTGCCTGCTGCAGAGTAAAAAAGAATCAAACAGATGCAGTTTATCAGCTGTCTGCCCGTCTGTGCCCGTAATAGGATATGTGGCTGCATAAATATGATATGTGGCCGCATAACAAAAAAGGCAGTTTGATGAGAGTTAAGCAAAACAAAGGAACAAAAGAAAAAGGAAGGGAGAAAGAAATGAATTCATTTCACATTATCGTCATTCTTGGCCTGATCACAATTTTCTGCGGCTTTCTTGTAACAATGAGATCACGCAAAGAAGATTCAAAACCTGAAAACGTAAAGAAAGAACAGGAGATCAGAGAAAAATATGAAGCTCTTTGCGGGGAGGGAGAAAAACTGATCTCTGTATGCAGAGGGTACAAAGAGTATTACATTCTGACGGATCAGCGCCTGTTCATCGAAGGCGCAAAAGGAGAAAAAACTATAGATCTGGACAGTATCAAAACAGTAAAGTTTTTTAATGCGTCCGGCGGAAAAGTCCATACTGCGATAAACTGCATGCGGATTGTCATCAAAGCGGAGTCAGTTCATACCCTTTACAGACAGTCCGGGAAATTTGATGAGATCGCTCAGTTTTTTGTAAATGGTAAAACACAGATACCGATGGAAGCATAAGGTGTGCAAAAAAGAAAGGCATTTAAAGACCCGGAAGCTGATTTTTCCTTTACCTGGATGACTTGAGAATGCGGCCGCAGAGATGGCAAGGATGAAGGTGGTCGAAGAAGTACGGCGGGAGCAGGTGGAGGTCTCCGGGGAGATAAGATCGAGTGAGATGACACAGAAAACGTCCAGAGTGATCTGAACGGAGGGGCAGCGGCCCTTCACCTGCGGGTGGAGGGCTTTTTTCGTTTGTGATACAATCAAAAAACTATAGTAGGGACGAAGCACAAAACGGCTTTACGTAGGCGAATGTGTGAGATGAAGAGGGGACAACACTGTTTTTGAGATAGTCAAAACATTGCTCGATATTCCAGCGCCGTTTATAACTCAGGCAGATCTCTTTTGCCGGAAGATCAAGGCTGCTGCAGAACCGTTCCCCGTCTCCCTGTCTCCCGCCTCGTCACTTAAGGAGAAACTTATGAAAGGCCTTTTTCATCCGGATAATTGGAATGATTGGGATACTCCTTTTCCCAATGCGCAGGGGATCAAAAAATTGGATCCCGTAGAAGACAAATACTATCTTGAGTACATTGTTCAGCACGCGTACGGCCCTCGTCAGAAAACGCTGATGAGGAAGCTCGGGTTCAGTGAACTTCCTGAGAGAAGGGTGAATCCCGATATTCCGGAAGATGATCAGTATGAGGAGTATTATATCCTAAGAGAGCAGGTGGCCAGGGAGCCCGATGCGGAAATCCTCAAAGAAGCAGCCTATGAAGCGCCGACGCAAATGGCGCGCTTCGCGTTCTGTCGTCTGACAAAATATTCCTACCCCGCGCCCTGGGAACGTGCTTTATGTTACTGCACTTACGAATGCGGCTGGAAGGAAGGGATGACGACGGAGGATGTCATTGAATTCTGCCGGGAGATGATCGCCGTGGAGGGGCCGTTTGCCGAGGAGGCGAAGGAGTGCCTTGCAGATCCTCCAAGGGACCATAACGATTGCGACGGAAATCGGATGACATCTCATGAGCGGGAGGTGAGTGAGCCGCCTTATGTCCGCAAACAAAGGCTGGCTCCTTTCCGGAAATCGGAGGAATACGATCAGAGCCGGGCAGAGGTCCTGCGGCTGGAAGAGCAAGGACATGGGGCGCTTGCGGCCGGCGACAAGGAAAAAGCGGCCTTGCTGTTTATGGAGATGAGCCGGAAGTCAGAGCGGTTGGGAAAGTATACGCAGAGATGGGAAGCGTTCGATGACTACGCGCGGAGCTGTATCGCTGCGGCGGAAACGACCGGTTTTGCTTCTCAAGCGGAAAAGGCGGCGGTGATCCTCAGGAAACTGATCAAGAAGTGCACGGACAGCCTGGAAGAAAAGGTTTACAGGGAGCATCTGAAGAAGGCGGAAGAGACTTATTGGAAGACGGTGAAAGAAACTGCGATGGAATCCGGTTTTGAGAAAGAAGCGAGACCGATTGTGTTCTATCACTCTTTTGACCCGAAGGATGCAGAGGTGATCTGCGGGCTTGTTGAGGAAGGGTTCCGGGCAAGAGGCGGGAAACGAAAAATAGAGTTCAGGCGGCAGGAGAATACGAGATTAGAGGACATCGAATTAAATCTTATACTTCCGAATGGAGCCGGCGACGGCGAAATCATATTAAGATCGAAAAGCGCGTACGAAGGCAGGCGGCCTGAGATGGGTGATATCTGCTGCTGCGGCCTGCCGACAATGCTCGAGCTGTATTATAATACGGGCAATATCCGGGCGGTCTCGCCGTTTATTGATACGGATAATGTGTCTCCGGAGTTTCTGAAACAAGGAACGATTCAAGGAGATGTGTGCGGGGTGCCGGTTTTGGTGTTTGCTGCCGGGGCGGCGAGTGGCGGCTCCGCGGGAGACTCCGTGGGAGGCCTAACTGCTGAGGCAGCGGGTGGTCCGCCCGGGTGGATGTCGGATGTAGTGCTTAACTGGGCAGGCACTCCGTATGGCACGGAGGTGAGTGCTGTATATAGCTGGGCGGTTTTGGAGGCGGCAGGATTTAAGACATATTTCACGTTTTTAAACAATAATAATTATGGACTGAATTGTCTCGACTGCCTCGATCTGCAGAAGCTAATGACGGATAGCGATTTCATTAATGATGTCTGTATGGCTTGCAATGCGGGGGGCGAATCACCGCATGTCTTTCCGGCGGACAGTACGGTTTATGAGAGGATATGACAATGAAAGAGCAGTTTGCGGAGGTGGCTTCATTGAACAATATTTTTTATGAAATGATATTCAGAAGAAAGTCATTTCATGTTTTCAGAAATGTTGGGAACGAATCAATCAGTAAAGACGAACTTA
>ONKG01000025.1 GCA_900318375.1 uncultured Lachnospiraceae bacterium | reverse complement strand
CTCCGGATGCAGCAGGAACAGGCGCCTGGCAAGGGTGCCTTTCATGATCTTCACCATGTCGGAGATATAGAACTGCGGCTTCGCGTCGATGAGCACATGTACATGGTCCGGCATGACCTCCATTGCAGGGATCCTGAAACTGTATTCTTCAGCAAAACCCGGAAGGAGTTCCTTACAGCCTCCATCCGCCCCTGCAGTCAGTACTTTACGCCTGTATCTGGTGCATCAAACGACATGGTACTTGAGCGGACAGACATATCCACGACCATATGATAATCTGTATCCATTTATATTTATAAATACTCTTTTTCATACACTCACTATATCACATATAATCTGTGCGCACAAGGTATATCGAATATTTGTTCGATTTATAGTGGTATATCGCTGACCATCTTTTTCTTATGATCGCGCTGATCGTATCAGCATTTGTCAGCGGTCACCTTCTCTGGAGTATTATGCCAGGAAGCGGATCCGCTTTTTCCCGTTCCGGATCCTTCCAGGAAAAAATGACAGCCGGTTACGGCAGTTCGAACACTCCCTTATATGGGGAAATAAAAACCTGCTAACTCACGACTGAAGTCACGAGAATGCGCCGGTTGTATTTTCAATCGTGCAGGTGAGCTCTTTCACCTCCTGATAACACGAACCATCATGCACATGTTCTTCTAATCTGCAGATCAGCTCTCCGTTTTCGTCATAGCAGTTTTCATTATGCTCATGCACGGGAGCATCACAAGAAAGCACACTCTTCACTGTATAACAGCTGTCCGTGTGCCGGTGTCCTTCACTCTCCGGAAGATTGCAAATAAGTTCTTCCATATAGCAGTCATCCGTATGCTGATGCTCTTCGATTCCGCAGGCGGCATTTTTTTCCTCTGTAATAGCTGGCAGAATCAGAGCATATGTACTCACAAAGACAATGATCACGGAGATTACTGAGACAACAAGTTTCATCGTCCGGCGAATTCTACGATCATTGAGTATTGTTCTGATCTTTTTCAGGAGTTTGTTCATGACTTTTCCGTCCTTACGTCACAAAACCATGGGAGAAAAACAAAATGGCTTTTGCGCATAATAACCCAATTTACATTTCTCTATTTCTAAATAAATTATACTCCTGAAAAACATAAGGAACCAGTAATACCGATTCTGTTTTACATTTAATTTCGATAACAATTATACGTCATGTCGAATATGTGTATGCATATCGAATGTTTCGTACATTCCCGAATATCAGTAATGGGTTTCCTGACTCTCAGGCGTCAAATATGCCTGCAGAAAAACATTCGCGGCTTTTGGTCCGGAACACGATCTCACTGTCGTCCTCCATCATTCCGGTCTGCATTCTCCACCTGATACTCTTCCAGTATCCTTCCAACATGACGGGTCTCAAAGAACATATCCTTCTTTATCCAGACAATGATAGCGGCGGCAATAAAGACAACGATTGTCTCAACGCATTTGGTCTCCGGTGTCATAGCTATCTTTTCCTGCATGAAATTGACGAAAAGGTGGAAAATGATGCATGCCAGGATCGAGCGGTCGCTTGCAAGATAAACCCAGGTGATGATAAAGCCCATGGGGATGGCACTCACAAAAAAGTTGATCACAAACAGGGGATTGACCATAAGTCCCGCCTGATATGTTCCTTCGATAAAAATAAGGGGGAGATGCCAGAAAGACCAGATCGCGCCGAAGATGACCGACTCCCGGAACCAGTTCATATAGTTTCCGATCGAGTCTTCACAGTAGCCCTTCCAGCCCACTTCCTCGAGTATCGAAGCCACTATGATCGTGATAAAGGCACTTGCCGCACCGACTCCCGTAAAAGAGAAATCCTCTGTAAAGGAGAACTGATCAAGAGACTGTCCGAATGCAAGCGACAGCAGAATAGAGCTTACTACGATGAGGGCGAAAACGCCGACGGATAATACTACATTGGACCATTGTACTTTACTGAATCCGAATATCTTCACCTTCAAGTCCTTTTTTAAGGCAGGGCAGCCAGATGCCAGTATAAAAACCGTCGAGACGACCGCAGGTGAGATCAGCCCCAAGAGCATGAGGACCACAGCGATATTTCCTTTCAGGAAGATCGCCGGAATCCAGAAGATCCATGTAAACAGGTAGGCCATTGCGAAATAGAGTACCGGCCTGTATCGGTATCCCTTACTCTCTGCTGCCTTGTTCTTAAGTCCATTGTTCCTACTGAAACTGGCAGCTTTTGCATTCATATCATTTGTATTCATAACCATCTTATCCTTTCTGAAATATTCTTTTTTTCATATTTTCCCGTCTGCTTCTTTTCTATGCACATTCGGTATGTGCATTTAGTATTTCCATGCAGTCACAATAAAAAGCTTTGGTCCTGCTAATCGACAAGTTGTCGGTCATATGGTATTTTTAAAGGAAACCCCGGATTATGTATCTCCTTTGTCAAGGTTTCCTTTATTATTCCAGATTTAAGAATCCCGTTTTTTTATAAATTGGTTTTCTTAATAAATTGGTTTTCTAAATATATTTTTATATTAAACTCTGAGCGATTACCTGAACAGCTTACTCATGGCTTTTTGGACACTGCCTTCTTTTGCCCCAAGCAGCCTTTCCGTGTTATATAAAAAGGCCTCTATCCTCTGATCGGGTCTTATAGCGGCACTTTCTCCCGGCTGGTCATAGTCGTCATCAAACACCGTACCGGAATAAATGATCAGCATCTCAATAGTTTCCGCCGGATACTCCATGCTGAATATCCCCTGCGTTTTACCTTCTTCGACCAGACGGACGATGACCGGTACGATCCCTTCGATGAGATTTTTCTGCATCTTCTGATGCATCAGTGCATTCTGGGGCTTATGAACCTGATCGATGATCTCGTTTCCTATCTCAGAATCCACTTTAAGCCCGGCTATGGTCATTACAAACCTTTCGATGACCGGAAGCGAAGTATCCGAAGCAATTGTCGACGCCCTGGCTATTAGAGAACTGTTGATCCTTTCGATGATTGCGTTCAGAATATCTTCCTTGGATTTAAAATGATAATACAGAGTTCCGCGCGCTATACCGATTCTGTCGAGTATATCATTGGTGCTTGTTTTATCGTATCCTTTTGTCACAAAAAGCTCTTCTGCCACATCCAGAATCTCTTTTCGCCTTTCCGCGGCTTCCTTGACAACTCTCAACTTCCTTATCCTTCCGATCTGATGATCTTTTACTGTGCTGCTGTCTTTTATTGTATTGACCGAGCGTCAACCGACAGGTTGTCGGTTAATATTATAGTATCAGTTTCTCCTGTAAGTGTCAAGTGCCTTTCCCTTTTTGTTTCCGCCTCTTTTCCCTTTTTCCTTTTTATTTCAGCCTCTGTGTCAGTCCGCCGGATTTGACAATGATTTAAGGACCAGACAACATCAGTCTCTTCCTGAGCCGCCATTGTAAACAGGGGATATTACCGGCTTCCCTTCCCTGTCCAATAAGGGAGTTAAACCACCCGAATAGCCGTCCATATGGTAAAGATAATTGACACCGGTCTCCTTATCGACCCAGATCTGAGTAACAGTAAGCGTTCCCTGTGTATAAATCCTTTCGAATCTATCGTTTTTTGCCATTTGAAAACTCCTTTCAAATAATGTTCATCATACATGTTTGCGGACACCTGCCCAAGTCTGCAAGTATACCAGAAAGCAGATCATAATTTCTGATACCAGTATGTATCATACCACATAAAAGATCATCCCGATGCACCTGCCCAATACAAGTTAAAATCTTTGTACAAAAAGCTCCCCGCCTATGACATAGCTGTCATCGGAGAGGAGCCTTTTTATTTTCGTTTAGGAATTCTTCTCGTTTAGGAAATCTTCTCGTTTAGAATATCTGCCCCGGAAGCTTCAGTTTCTGCCTGGGCGGGAAGGCTTTGTCAAATTCTTCCACATCAGAATCATCTACATAGTAACCCTGCGGGGTCTGATAGATTCCTGTTATACCGTCAAGGTATCCCGGGATCAGTTCCCTGCAGAGAAAGAAAGAGTCATCCGCGCCTTCCGGTAAGTCGTGGTAGCGGATGCCAAACTCACGGGCATAAGTGAAGCCGCACTTGCCATAGAAGCCGATATTGCCCTCAAACAGGACAGCGCCATAGCCAAGCCCCGCTGCTTTCTCCAGGGAGTAATCGAGCAGAGCCTTTCCATAGCCCTTTCGCTTGAGTTCCGGCCTGATGCCGATCGGCCCCATGGTCAGGACAGGGATCACCCTGCCGTCGTCTGCCTGGATAATCGTTTTCATGAACATATTCTGCCCGATCAGTCTTCCATCCTGCTCCATGACGAAGTCCAATTCCTTGATGAAAGCAGGATCATCTCTGAGCACGTGGATCACGTAATGTTCACTACATCCCGGGCGGTAAACATTCCAGAATGACTCCCGGACCAGGTTTTCTACTTCTCTGTGGTCTTCGGTTTTTTCCAAACGGATAGTATAGTTCTTTGTATTCATTGTTTTTTCTCCCTGCTTACTTGCGAATATTTGCAGTCCGCTCATATTGCTCTCTCGTCATATTGCCTGCTCATATTGCTCTCTCAATTGTTGACAGCAATTGTCTTTCAGCGGGAGGTTTGTTTTGATTGTCTGCAAACCTCCCGGTCAGCCTACAATCTCCAATGTATTGTTTGTATTGTTCTTTCTCAAACAGCACTCTCCTTAATAGTGTTTTTTAAAGACTTTGACGATGAATTTTTTATGTACTTTTGTGCCCTATTGTTGTTTTACTTTGGCTATCAGAAATCCTTTAATGACCAGGAATGAAAAACAGACGATACCGGCATATGGCTGCCTGGCCACAATAAAAACCGTGACTGCGACTATTGACAAGATGATTCCTGTGACGAGCCTGTGTCTGTTCCATACCGGTTTATCCAAATTGGCTATGATCACTCCGCAGATTCCATTCAGGATTGTAACCCCTATGATCACAACAAATACGATCTTCACCCAGGGATTAATCCCACTCATGCCAAATAGAAATACCGTTTCGGGGGAAGCTGTTCCGTTTCCAAACGCTGGAATAAACAGCAGTATAGCCAGAAGGATATCCAGCGTATTGCATATAAGCGAGACGTACTTATCAGCCAATTCTCTTTTTTCGTTTTCTGCCACAGAAATCATCTCATCCGAACAGATCAGATCGTCAACTGTTACAGAAAAAAATCGAGACATCTCTTTTAATGAGTCAATGCCCGGATACCCTCTGCCGGATTCCCATTTTGAAATCGCCGATCTTGAAACAAAGAGGGCCTCGGCCAGTTCTTCCTGTGTCATTGACCTGCTCTTCCGCAATTCCTGTAATTTCTCATTAAACTCCATCTGACGCCTCCGGCTTCGGGTTCGGTGTCCTTGTGTCAAAATAATCTGCCATGAAGCGATAGATCATAAACAGACCTGAACTTAGTAAAACAGAGCCTATAATATCTGTTGCCCAATGGACGCCTGAGATCAGCCTGCCGACAACCATAAATGATGAAAATACTATTACAAAAATGGTTGTTGCTTTTCGGAGAACTGAACTCACTGCCTTTCGATCAGCCTGAAATTTCAATGTCGGCATCACACTCAAAACCAGCAGCGTAGTAGAGGAGGGATAAGACGCTTCCAGGTTTCCTTCTATCAGAATCGGTCTGTAATTGATCGGTACCATCTCGAACAGCAGATATGCAAAAATGACCACCAAATAATAGACTCCCAATAACAGGATATCGGGATCAACTCTTAGCAGACTTCTCCGTTTTATCCACTGGACAAGACCCAGAAGCCCAAAGCCCATACATATAAAGATCGGGACTAGGCCGAGCCAATCTGTAATAGTATAGATCGATATGTGTACACCCGTCATTCTATGAAACCACACATTGAAAGAAGCAAATCCGATCTCTGTTCCCCCGGGTCCGGCTCTCTGCACATCGATATGCCGGATCAGTACAGTCCACACAATGAAGCCTGCCAGAAGCACAAGTCCCGACATCAGTTCTCTTTTTCCCTTATCTTTCATTTCATTATATTTCATCATCCTTCCATCCTTTCTTTGACCCTCTTGTCAGATAAGAATTTAATGGATGATGGTGAAAAATGAAAGAATCGCTCTGTCACATCGATGACACGAATCGTGTCACCGCATATTTTGATCACTGCCTGACAAAAGCTTTGATTTCCTGCTCCAGAAGGCGGAATACATTTGCTATCAGAAACCCGTCCGCGATGGCATGATTCATTCGTACAGTCACAGGCATGATAACATCAATTCTCGCCGTGATAGAAGCCGAGCACCTGCAGTCCTCCGAAAAGTGACGGAAGACACCTTTCCGATAGTATTTGTCTCTGTCGACCACCTTATAGTTCATCTGCATTTTCCTCTTAAATACCGAAACAGCTCATCCCGTATAAAGGTCCTTCATGAAGCCTTATACTGGATCAAACGAAAAAAGCCCGTCACGGTTACAGTAATAAAAGACCCTTCTGACTCCCCTGATCTTGAACCGTGCTTGAGCATTTCCTTCCGGGTAGAGTTTCACCATCTGCATTTGGTCATAAGAAGCCGCGGCCGCAAAGGAAATATAATGCTCCTTTGTCATACTGTGATCAATCCGCACATAATACTCATCTTCTACCCGCTCGATGGAAAGCATATGCCGCTCATCTGCGGGTTCTGCTTCCAATGGTGTGAGCAGAATCCCGTGGCAATGAATTGCCGCCTCACCCATACTGTGTATGACATTGCCGCACACCGGACAGACATAGAATTTTGACCTCAGCATATTGGCAGACACATTTGCATTGTGAACGGTATTGCCGGAAATCAGTTCCGTTACCGAAATCTTAAAAACCTCTGCGATCGGTTCCAGCAGAGTGATATCCGGATACCCTTTTGCTGTCTCCCATTTTGAAACGGTCTTGTCACTTACCCCAAGCTTTTCCGCCAGCTGAAACTGGGTCATCCTGTTTTTTTCCCGCAGTTCTCTGATCACTGCACCTGTTACATATTGGTTCATATTGTTTTACCTCCATGTACAGATTGTAGACCAGGACTTTTGCATGTGCCACCTATGGAAAGTAGAGTTCAGCTCAGGGCCATTATACATTAGCCAGAAGTACCGCATCCGCTTTCCTGCCTCACTGTCAATCGTTAATCGAAAGATTCGGTCTGCTCATTTTTTCATATAAACATAACAGAAATGCCGGATGTGCTTCTCAATGCTTGCCAAAGCTTCCTTCTCGCACTGCGGCTGTCTGTCCGACCTGGCAATCTGCTCTACGCTTGTACCCTTGTATCCGTTCTCAGCAAATAATGTTAAAGCGGCATCCAGGATTCTTTCTTTCGTAGACATAGCGTCCTCCAAGCAGCTAACACATATTAGCTATATTGCAGCTAATGGAAATTAGCCCATCAAGGCAAAAAGAAGCGGCCAGAAGAAAAAGCTCAACTGACCGCAGTCTCCTTAATGACATTCCGGAAAAACTTTTGCTGATGATGAGGACCGTCCCAGGCCGCGCCGGGTGTCTCCTTAGGCAGTCCTGTGTCAACCAGAATGACATCGTCTCCTGTATCGATCACATGATTCGCTGACCCCTTTGATTCCTCATGTAACTCAAGTCCAGGAGGATACTGCAGCGTCCTACGCAAGGCATATCATTGACGGTGTCTCCGAAGTCAGAGAACTCATCTATGTGATGCTCAAGAGCGATGACGGTGTCTTTCTCAGGCAGCTTTCTCTTTGGAATCATCCCCCATGTCTATTTGAGGTGCGACCCTTTAATTCCGGTATTTAATTCTGGTATTTAATTCTGGTATTTAATTCTGGTATTTGAGAGATACAGGAGCATCATCCGGTGTTTCCGCGGGCACAAACAGGTATGTGATATAGGTCTGGGTGCCGGAGCTCATAAGGATCGACGGCTGTCTGTAATCAACTCCGTCTACGGTGAAGGTGATTGCTCCCCATGAGATGCTGCGCCAGATCTTGCCCATCTGCACTTCTTCTCCGTTCTGTTCCGCCGATGTGTAATGGATATAAAACAGTCTGTTTTTCTCCAGATCAATTCCATCGGTGTCCACATACTGTGCCAGGTCGCCAACCACTTCTTCTACTCTGTCCTGAGGAACCACCTCATAGTAAATCTTGTATCCATCCGCTTCAAAGAATTTTTCCTCCTCTGCCGCAGTTTCCGCAGGCACGTCTGCGGTATCCTGTTCAGCGGAAGATGCGTCCTGTGTCTCAGTCTCTTCAGACGCAGACTCCTCCTGCCCCTCAGGCTGCGAGGCAGAAGCCTCTTCCTGTACCTGCGATACAAGGGCTTCACGGGCTTTCTGCGCATCTATTTTGGATGTATCGATCTCAGTAGAAGCGATTTCCTTCCCGTCTGCCATCAGCTGGCAGGTTACCTTATCCCCAAGAAAACTCTCATACATGTTTCCGAACGGATTATAGGACATTGTCGCGCCTGCCCACAGAGCCGGATCGAAAATATTAAATGAAATATCTGTTTTTGTATCTTTGGGGATGCTATCCGCCAGCGGCAGCTCCCCGTCAAAGTTGACATTGCCCTCGCTGTCCTCGGCCGTCACATGCACTTTTACCTCACCTATATCCGTTTTAGGTGTGATGGAGGCTGTTATATCTCCCGTCTCTGAGACAGAAAAATCTGCAACGGACATTTGTCCGCCTGACTTTGGGCTTGAGCATGCGCACAGGGACACAAGAAGTGCCGCAGCAAGCAGGATCACCAACATTCTTTTCCTCATTTTTATCCTCCTCATTTTAAAACGCTGTGTGCTTTTTCCATAAGATCGTCTATAAGATCGTCTTTTGAGATATCGGGTTACCCTCTCCAGCTTCCGATCCCGTCCCAGACCATCTCCAGGTTCCGGGCCAGCCCGGGATTATATGACCTGAATAAAGTGTGCGCCGCCAGCATCATCTCCATACCGCCTGCTTCATCCAGCTGCCTGCCGATTTCCCGGACCTCACCTGCCTGGGATATCAAAAAGCCTTGCGGCTGCCTCAGATACAGCTCGATGAGCCGTCTCACGCTGTCCTCCAGCAGACCGCCTCCACGACCGGCGGCGTTTGGATCTCCCATCGAAGGAGCAGCAGCTGCCAGTTTCCACTGATCACCTACTACCAGTTTGTCATAAATCTGCTTCTGGATCTCATCTGACAAAAAACTGTTGACCCGCGTAAAATCCTTCCGGTCTTTGTAGTAGTGCTCTCCCATGGGGACATAAATATCGTGTTTTCCCTCCTTTAATAAAGCTCCGACATCGACACCGATATGACCGAACACCTTATAAGGAGTTTTTTTCAATATGCGCGGAGCCGCAAAGAAATCATATATAATGACGAAAACGCAGGGAGTGAGCGCGATCACAATACCTATGACCTGCAGCGCCGTCGATCCCCCGCCGTTTGCGCTGTTAAATGTACCGGCGCAGCCAAGGATCATCCCCAGGACAAATAGCAGCATAGGGATTGCATATATTCTCAGCGGAGTAAGCGATGTGCGGTTTTTCCAGATCAGCTTCTTCTGACACTTTTCGCATATTCCCACTTCTTCCATTCCGACTGCCTGCTCCCGTGTCTCTCTCTGGTTCAATATGGTCGAGATTGAAACCTGATGACTCACCTTCAGACAGTTACACTTATATACAGCCTCTCTCTCACCGCAGTTTAGACATTTCATGATCGTGTTCCCTCCTGACCTGTTTCTCCATGATTTGTTTTCTCATGGCTTGCCTTCCCGTGGTCTGTTTTCCCATGGCTTACTTCCCATGGCTTGTCTTCCCACGGCTTCAGATTCCGGATTTCCGACTATGGAATACTTCGCGGAAATCGCGGCTTTTTATTCCTTTATAAGGAGATCTTCCTCCTTGATCTCATAGTCTTTATCCATGTCAAAAAAGATTGTCGTTTCGCCTGTAATCTGCGGTTCAAAATCGGTTCCGTCGAAAGTCATGTTTGCCATATGATAATTATAAGTGGCAGGTTTGTTTCCTGCGAGAAGGAACATTCCTTTGGCGACATTTCCCTCGAAACTGCTCTGTGATATGGTATCTTCGCCAAAGTCGATGGTCACTGCCACGCATTTCCCGGACATCTGATCCGCCTTATCTCCGATCACACTCTCATCATCTGTAATTTCTTTCACCGTAAACTCAGCGTCGTCCCAGGTATATTTTTTTACGGCCGGAGAGCCTGCCGAGCCAGCCGAACATGCTGTAATGACTAATGCATATACCATGATAAAGAGCATGAGCAGTATTCTTTTTCCATTTTTCATTTTCATAAACTCATTTCCTTTCGCAGAATATCTTTGCCTGCAAGTTATCGATGCATGCAGGTTATCGATGCATGCAGGTTATCGATGCCTTCATATTATCGATACCTGAAGATTTTCGATGCCTTCATAATATTGTGCCTGTTCAGGACAGGAGACACAAAGTTTCCCATGTCAAAAAGCCTCTCCTGTCACCTTCTGCCGCCTTTATTCTTTTCCCAATCCTTTAATGGTTTTCTTGATATGGGACAGAAGCTTATTGGTGGAGACTTTATAATGAGGTACGCTGGACGTCTGTCCCGGAAGTTCCTTTCCGATTTCCTCCCATTTATAGCATTGTTTGGTCCGGGCGTTTACATAACTGATCCGGACAAACTCACTGGTACCGGTCGATCCGCCATTGGCGGTAGGGGATCTTCCATATGTCGCTGTTTTTTCCGTGTACCTGCAGAACACGATCGTCTTGACATCGCTGAGTGACTTTTTGTCTTTTCCGGAATAACCTATCACTTTCCAGAATATAGACGCGTCAATGGAGCGGAAATCATCGATCAATATTACAATATAGGGTTCCGGACTATCAGGCGTTTGAGCGGAACTGCCGTAGTGTCCGTCAGCCTTTACGGAGAGCGAGGCATTTTCCCAGCCCTGTTCCCTTACTATTTGCGAAAGAGACTCCGCTGTACTCCCGCGGACCCGGCTCGCCGCGGCCCCCCGGAAATAATTAAAACCTGTGTAAATTAGAAATACCATGGCCCAGAAAAGGATCCCGTACAGCAGCTCTCCTTTCCAGTATTTTGCATCAAATTTCTTTTTCATATCACTGTCCTCTCCCGTTCTGCCTGTTGATGATTTACTGATTCGGGATTACCTGAGTTTAATTATAGTTTTTCTCTGTAAAGAGATGTCTGCAATTTGCAGACATTTCCGAAAGACGTTTTTCCCGAAGGCAGTTTTCCTGAGTACAGTTTTGCGAAAAAACAATCTTCCGGAAAACAATCTTCCGGAAAATAATCTTCATGAAAATAACCTTCATGAAAGAAATCTTCCTGAAAGTGATCTTCCTGAAAGTGATCTTCTTAAGGACAATTCTGCTGAAGATCTGTCCCCGTGTCTCCTTTCCTGACTGTGCCGCTGCCGAATTTTCCGTTGATCTCTTCCATCATGGAATTCAGTCTTGCCTGTCTCGCTTTTTCTGCCTTCTCTTTTTCCTCCTGCGCTCTGCGCTTATGATCTTCCATTGCCAGCTTCTTCCGGTCTTCTTCGTTCTGTTCGGCCCATGCGAAAAGGTCCATCTGCTGCATCTGCTTTTGAGAGAGTCGGGATACTCCCACTCCGATCAGCCTGATGGAGATTCCTTCCTCAAACAAACCCCGGGGACCGTTGAGAAGATGGTCCGCCAGATAGAGGGCGGTCGTCTCGATCTCATCTGCCCGGTCTGTCACATTGGAAAGTGTCGTCTGCCGCGAATATCTGTCAAAATCCGAAGACTTGACCTGGAAGGTGACAGTCTGGCCGGCCAGACCGCTCTTCTGCAGTCTTCCAGCGACCTTCTCAGACAGCATGCGGATGACCGGCAGGCCTTTTGTCTCATAGTTGTCCCTGTCAATGTCTTCAGACAGTGTCCGCTCGTTCGACACACTCTTGGCCTGCTCCCGCTCAGGGGTGACCCGGGACCTGCTGATTCCGTTGGCACTGTTTCGGATGAAGAGGCCGGTTCTTTCTCCCAGAACTGATTGAAGCAGTTCAAGTTCTGCCGCGGCAGCTTCTCCGATGGTGTTAATTCCGACCAGCTGCAGCTTCTGTGCCGTCTGTTTTCCGCATCCATAGAGTTCTTTGATGGGAAGAGGCCACATTTTTACAGGGACTTCCTCCGGATACAGGGTATGTGTCCTGTCAGGTTTCTGAAAGTCGCTGGCCATCTTGGCAAGCAGTTTATTATTCGAGATGCCGACATTGACGGTAAATCCCAGCTCTTCTCTGACCTGATTCCGGATCTGCTGTGCCAGGATCATCGCCCCCTCCCGGTCCTCCGGCGCGAGCTTCTGTGTCAGATCCAGAAAGGCCTCATCGATCGACATCTGCTGAAGGAGCGGTGTGTACTGCGCCAGGATTTCCATAAGGGCACGGGAGTATTTCCTGTAGGTCTCAAAATCTGAAGGGACCAATACCAGATGGGGACATTTCTGCAGGGCCTTGACCACCGGTTCTCCCGTCTGGACACCATATTTTTTTGCAGGGATGGATTTGGCTGTAATGACACCGTGGCGTGTCTTCACGTCACCGCCCACCGCAGACGGGATGGTGCGCAGGTCCAGGGATCCCGGATCTTCTTCGAGCCTCTTGAGAGCAGACCAGGACAAAAATGCCGAGTTCACATCTACATGAAAGATTGTCCGTTCTTCTAGTTCCATTTCAGGACTCCTGTTTTCCGCTGAAAAAAACGCCGGGGGCGGTTCTGCTTGTCCCGGACTGGAAAAAAACCGGGGACGCTTCTGCTTGTCCCGGACTGGAAAAAAACCGGGGGCGGTTCTGCTTGTCCCGGACTGGGACAAGCAGAACCGTCCCCGGTGTCCCATTCCTATAGCAAACCGGAAGATAAGTTCTTTACTCCTTGATTTCTCCGTAAACCCCGTCCATGTATTCACGAACCATGGTCATGAGGTCACAGTCCTCTTTAATGTTTTTTTTGTGAACATAGTCCAGATGAAGACGTACGATTTTCTGCAGGTATGCCTGCTGGATCACATCCGCTCCGGTCAGGATAGAAAAAAGTTCCCGATTGTTCATTTCAGTCAGTTTTTTCATGCATACTCCTTATTCTGGCAGCAGAGAAAGAAGCACAGAGCCTTTCCGCGAAAGATTTTCAGGCGGCTCCGGGTATCGTTTCCCGGCTCAATCTTTTTAGAAAACAGGACTCCGGCAAAAGCCGCAGCGCACGGTCATTTATTTGCCGGCTGTTCCAAGATAAGCAGCCTTGACGTTTTCGTCCTCCAGGAGGTCTTTTCCGGTGCCCTCCATAGAGATGCGGCCGTTTTCAATGACATAGGCACGGTCCGCTACGTGAAGTGCCATATTCGCGTTCTGTTCGATCAGCAGGACTGTCGTTCCTGCTTTGTGGATCTGCTCGATGATCTCAAATATGCCCTGTACGACAATGGGAGCAAGTCCCAGAGAGGGCTCGTCCATCATCAGTAGTTTGGGTCTTCCCATCAGTGCGCGGCCGACTGCCAGCATCTGCTGTTCGCCGCCGGAGAGAGTGCCTCCTGCCTGCCAGGAACGTTCCTTGAGGCGGGGAAAATAGTTGTAGACCATCTCGATGTCGCTGTCCAGCTGATCCTTCCTCAGATATGCTCCGATGCGAAGATTTTCCAGGACCGTCAGATTGGGGAAAATCTTTCTGCCCTCCGGAACCATCATAAGTCCTTTGGAAACGACTGCCGTAGGATCCAGTCCTGTGATATCGTCTCCATTGAACACAATAGAGCCGCCCCTGGGCTTGACCAGTCCGGAAATGGCGCGCAGAGTAGAGCTCTTGCCCGCTCCGTTTGCCCCGATCAGGGT
Source organism: uncultured Lachnospiraceae bacterium (assembly GCA_900318375.1). GTDB lineage: Bacteria > Bacillota > Clostridia > Lachnospirales > Lachnospiraceae > CAG-791. The sequence goes on along the minus strand of ONKG01000025.1, from coordinate 17,671 downwards.
AACGATCTCCCCTTCTCGTACATTAAAACTAATGCCGCGTACGGCGTCGATACCGCCGTAGCTGACTTGTAAATCTTTGATCTGCAGGATCTCGCCCATGCTGTCCTCCATGTTTCCTGACGTTCTTGCTGATTTATATCCTTATCCCGATTACGCTTTTATTCCTCAGAAATACCCAGATATGCCTCGATGACCCTGCGGTCGGACTGGACCACTTCGGGCACGCCCTGAGAAATCTCGCTGCCGAAGTCAATGACATAAATGTAATCCGAGATGTTCATGACCAGATCCATATGATGCTCGATCAAAAAGACGGTCAGATCATATTTCTCACGGATTTCATGAACAAAGTCCGCCAGTTCGAAGGTCTCCTGGGGGTTCATGCCGGCTGCCGGCTCGTCCAGAAGCAGAAGCCTGGGGCTTGTGGCGAGGGCGCGGGCAATCTCAAGACGCCTCTGAAGGCCGTAGGGAAGGCTGGTCGCCAGCTCATCCTTAAAGTTTTCCAGTCCCTGTTCCACCAGGAGATCCATGGTCTCCTCACGCATCCTCTTCTCTTCCTGGGCATTTGCGCGCAGAATGGCGGAGAATACGTTCTGTTTTGCCCTCATATGCTTGGCGGTGAGAACATTCTCAAAGACAGTCATGCTCTTCCAGAGACGGATATTCTGGAATGTACGGGCAATTCCGAGCTGGGTGATCTGATCGGGAGTGGGGGTCAGAACAGACTGTCCCGCATAGGTATCCTTATTCTCTCCCTTGTAGATCCTGGCATCTTTTCCGCGCGGATGCGTGCGCACCATGGGCTGTCCCATAAATTTAATCAGACCGTTAGTGGGCTGATAGACACCGGTGATACAGTTAAACGCGGTCGTCTTGCCGGCTCCGTTGGGGCCGATGAGCGCGATAATCTGTCCTTTGGGAACATCGAGTGTCAGGTTATTGACAGAGACAACGCCGCCGAACTGCATTGTCACATTTTCGAGATGCAGCGCGCTCTCCTGATTTTTCTTTGTACTTGCGCTCATAATCAGTCCTCCTGATCATCAGAGGATTTTTCCTCTTTCACTGCCTTGGCCGCCGCAGCCCCATCTTTTTTCCCTTTGCCTGCGCCTTTGGATCCTGCCGGTCTGCCGTTGATACCCGGCAGTCGGAGCTCCTTCTCTCCCATGATACCGTGGGAGAAGAAGAGGACGATGACCATGATGACGACGGAAAAGACCACCATACGGAAACCGTTGCGCAGAAGGGGAACCTTGAATCCGTTGGAGAGCACCATCTCGCTGTCCAGGAAACGGAGCCACCACTCCGAGCATGCCACATAGAGAAATGTCGCAATGACCGAGCCGGAAATAGAACCGATACCGCCGACAACGACGATCAGAAGGATCTCGTATGTCATCGTGGAGGTAAAGGCCTTTGCCTGGGCATTCGCCACATACATGGCAAACAGGGCGCCGCCTATTCCCGCGAAGAAACTGGAGATCACGAAAGAAAGCATCTTGTGTTTGGAAAGGCTGATTCCCATTGCCTCGGAGGCGATCTCATCGTCGCGGATGGATTTAAATGCCCGTCCGTAGGAGGAATGGATCAGCAGAACGATCAGCAGGATACAGACAGAGGCAAGGAGAAAGGGCACAAAGACCGACAGACGAAGCACTACTCCTCCCGAGCCGTCCGTGATATTGAAGCTTGAAAATGTGGGGAAGCCCTTGATCATGTTGGCTCCGTTGGTCACACGGCCCAGCTTCTGCCACTGGAAGATGGCGCGGATGATCTCCGCGAATCCCAGTGTCGCGATCGCAAGGTAGTCACTCTTGAGGCGCAGGACAGGAAGTCCGATCAGATAGGCAAAAAATGCGGCGACGCATCCGGCCAGGATAATGGCGAGCAGTACTCCCAGAACCATGGCAACAGCCCCGCCTGCTCCTGACGTCCCGAAAACCGCCCCGAACATGTCCACGAGAGAGGATTTCAGAAGGCAGCCTCCGAAGAGGTAATATACCTGATCCTTCATGCTCGCAGGAACAGTAAGGATCGCATAAGTATATGCTCCCAGCAGCATGAAGCCCGCCTGGCCGAGGGAAAAGAGGCCTGTAAATCCATTCAGCAGGTTCATGGAGACAGCTACCAGAGAGTAGACCGCACCTTTTTTTAATACCGTAAACAGAGGACTTGTGGGCTGCAGCACCTGGGGCACTCCCGGTATGAAGGTACTCAGATTTTCCAGTATGGTCACGATAAGGAGGATGAGGCAGATGTAGCCTGCCACAGCAAGTTTCCTCGAAGAATTTTTGTTTTTACTCTGTTCCATAAGTTCCCGTCTTTCTCATAACAGTCGACCGGTGCAGATTTCCTGCAGGCAGAAAAATCCGCATGGCCTTCCCTGTAGTACACAAATATTCAGACTTTATCTGTAGCTGCTTCGCCGAAGAGGCCCTGCGGCTTGGCGATCAGGATGACGATCAGCAGGGCAAAGGTGAAGGCATCTGAAAATACGGACACATCCCAGGAGGAAGGCAGTCCTTTGATGATCGTCTCGCAGATTCCGATCAGGAAGGCACCGATCACCGCCCCGGGGATAGAACCGATACCGCCGAATACCGCTGCGACAAAGGCTTTGAGTCCGGGCATGGCACCTGCCATGGGCGTGATTGCAGGATAGTTGGTAAAGAAAAGGACTGATCCGACAGCAGCCAGAGCGGACCCGATGATAAAGGTCATTGAAATGACACTGTTGATCTTGATGCCCATCAGGCGGCTGGTCTCAAAGTCCTTGGAGACAGCTCTCATGGCCATACCGATCTTGGTGCGGTCGATCAGCTGTGTCAGAAGGAATACCAGTACCAGTACGAGGAAGGGAGTCAGGATGACGACCCACTTGGTATGTGTCCCGAATACATTGACTGTTCTGGCGAGGAAGGGGATCTCGGGATATGTCATGGGCTGCCCGCCGGTGACATAAGTCGCCGAGTTCTGCAGCAGATAACTGACACCGATCGCGGAAATCATAACAGACATTCGCGGTGCATTCCGCAGAGGTTTGTAGGCCACGCGCTCGATGGTAAAGCCCAGAGCAACAGTGACCAGTATCACCAGAGGAATGGAGAGTGTGATCGGCAGTACCGCCGTAAAATAGATCCCCATCAGACCGGCAACCATGAAAACATCTCCGTGGGCAAAGTTGATCAGACGAAGGATTCCGTATACCAGTGTGTAGCCGATGGCGATCAGGGCGTATTGCCCTCCCACTGAAATACCGGAGAGCAGGACAGAAATGACATATTCCATAGTATACTCCTCAGCATGCGTAAAAAATGCATGCAGACGGCTCTCTTCACTGAGAGCCTTGTACAATCAGCGGCGTAAGATAATACGCCGCTGAACGTCGAATCCTGCAGGCGCAGCCCCGGCATTTTACCGGAGGCTGCTCCTGTTTATTAACTTATCTTCTGCCGCATCTGTGACCGCACATCTGCGTGTTTCTGCATCGGCACGAATCATTGTGCCGGGTCTGAAACCGCAGCGGCTGGAAAGACGGCGATCAATGCGGCCTTCAGATTTCGAACCTCTTGAAGCTCTTAATTGCCGGAACCGGTCTGGACTTTCTCGAATGCCCAGGTGCCGTTTTCTGTATCGGCAGTCTTGATATAAGCGGTATCACGTACAGCATCGCCGACCGGGTCAAACGCGATGGAACCGGACACACCGTCGTAGGTCACGCCGCCGATGGCGCCCTTGATGGCTGCCTTGTCAGGGCCGCCGGCCGCCTTGATGGCCTCCAGAGCTACAAAGTAAGCATCATAGCCCATTGCGGTAACAGCAGAGATGGTGTCGTTTCCGCCGTTAGCGGTCAGAGCAGCATTATCGCCGTTGATGAACTCTTTGATACCTTTATCAAATTCCTCGTTGCCGCCTTCCTGATAGAAGGTGGATACATAGAGCTGCAGGTTTGTGCCTGCGGTTGCTTCAAGAACCATGTTGTCATCAAGAGTATCGGAACCCAGGAAAGGAATCTCGATATTCAGGGAAGCCGCCTGCTCCATGATCTGCTTTGCATAAGCAATGGAAACAGGTGTGAAGATAACATCCACGCCCTCACTCTTGGCCTTGTTCAGGTAGGAAGTAAAGTCGGAGTTGTTGGTGGGGAAGGAGTCGGAAATGACTGTTCCGCCTGCGCCCTCAAAGACCTGCTTGAAGAATGCGATCAGGCCCTGGTCGTACTCGTTGCCGTTCTCGCCCAGGCAGTATGCCTTCTTGGCGGAGAATTTTTCCATGGCGAAGTTGGCCAGAACGTCTGCCTGGAAGTTGTCCAGGAAGCAGATGCGGAAATAATAGTCGTTTCCGGCTGTTACGTTGGGGTTGGTGCAGGTGACGCCGATGGCTGCCAGGCCTGCCTCTTCAAACTTGGGGCCGCCAGCCATGGAAACACCGGAGCCGTAGGAGCCAAGTACCAGGGAAACATCCTTGCCGATCAGCTCGGACGCCGCGCTGGGAGCCTTATCTGCCGAAGAACCGTTGTCAGCGTAGACCAGCTCGACCTGGTAGGTCTTGCCGCCGGCTTCTACTGTGGGCTGCTGCTTGTTGGCATACTGCATGCCCAGAGTCTCTTTCTTTCCGCCGGAAGCGGAGTCACCGGTCGAGGGCTCGAAGACACCGATCCTGATGACATCGCCGGACGCCGCAGCAGCACCGCTCCCGGTGCTGCCGGCACCGCCGGAGTTGGAAGAAGCACCTGATGAACCGCCGCAGGCAGTCAGACCAAGCACCATTGCTCCTGTCAACAAAGCTACGATAAACTTTTTCATGATTTTCCTCCTTGCTTGAGATGTGTATATCTTCCGCGCCCGGCAGACCGGAGCAGAAACAATCGCAGTTAATTGTTCAATATACACAAAAACAAACGAACATTTACTAGCTATTGTAATAATATTACACGATGATGTCAATTCCAGTTTTACGAGACGCTGCGGCTTTAAGCAAGGGACACCGGGAACCATTCTGCTTGTCCCGCTTTGGAAAAAGCGGGACAAGCAGAACCGTCCCCGGTGTCCCGAAAGCATTGTCTGCTTTAATCCGCAGCCGCATGTTTTTTCCCCAGGGGGATCAGATATGCGCCGAAAAGTCTGTTGAAAACCGCGATCACACGTCCCGTGCCGACCATTCCAGCCAATGTCCCGATGCCGATCCCGATGATATGGTGCGCAAAAGTCAGGGTGATCGCGCAGGTTGTCAGCACGCAGCATACGTCGATGATATTTTTTGTCAGTCCGAGTTCAAGTCCGCTCCTGTCCGACACCGCCTGTACGATTCCGTCTCCCGGGCTTGCGACCAGCCTCATATCCAGAGTGAGCGCCGCTCCGCAGCCGATCAGTACGATTGCCAGCACCAGTACCCCGATCCTGGCCGGAAGAGTTTCCGGGGCAGGAATCCCTGAGGCATAAATGTTGAGAAGCCGGGTAAAAAATATGCTGAAGGGGAGCTGCAGAATATCGATGACGATGGCTTGTTTTTTGTCGGCGGGCGCTCTTTGCCCGGGAACAAGATGCAGGACAATCTCAACAAGGATGAAAAGACCGTAAAGCAAAAAAGTGGCGTCCCCGAGCTGAATTCCCGTGATCTCTGAAATACTGAAGGCGACGGCAATGATCGGTGAGGCGCCGAGGCTGGTTTTGGTACTCAGTGTAAGGCCGAGCGCCAGTGTGCATATACCGAGTATGTAAAAGAAAATGCGGGCAGCACTTTTGGAGCCTGCACCCGGCCTGTTTTTCTCCATAATGAACTTTCCTCAATCAGCTTTCCTGACAATTTTAACCATTATTGTCAAAGTAATTATTTATAGAAGAAATATTACCGTAAAAAAAATCCTATAGATAAATATATATAATCCCACCCCTGTTGACAACAAGGAATCACTGCCTGCCGGAAGCAAAAACGGTAAAAGGTCAGAGGAGGTTGGGAGCCTTCCCCTGCACACGCCTTTGAGCGCGGAAAAAAAGATGAAAATAATGCATCTGTGTTATTATTCACTTTTTGTACAGCAGTGGCAATTGTGTTATAATGACATGATTATTTAAGATGATTCGATAGTTCCGAATTATTTCATATTTGAAAAACGGTATGTTATGATCAAAATGAGTACTTTTATGATAAGAATTCTTTCTCTCTTTTTATGTTTTTGTTCAATATCATTTCTTTTGGGAGGCTGCGGGACCCCGACAGGCGGCAAAAACAGTCATGGCTCGTCGGATAAAGGCGGTATTGATCACGGGAATGAGGCTGTCAGCGGAAATGGAATCGAGCCTCCGGATACTCCGCCGGCGGGGATGCGCTATGATGAATGGAAGGGGATCGAATATTCAAAAGATATGGAATTCAATCTCCGTACATATTGGGTTTTAAGAATCGGGGATGATGAAAGAGATACCGTTTTCCAGGACAATGAGTATATAGAAGATGCTGTTCTGAAAATCGTCGACGCGAAGGCAGAGCCGGTCGGCGCGGAAATGAAACTGCGGTCGGGCGGATATGTGGATATCACCATCGAGTTTGAATGGACAGGAACGATGTTATATTCCGTTGAAGGTTTTGACTGGTATCATTATTTTTGCTGGATGGAAAATAACCCTGTTCCCTTTGATTCCTGCACCGGGACGTCCCTGCTCAACCATTCCGATACAGATGAGTCCAACAGCGGAGAAATCCACCCCGGAGAAGCCATGGCATCGGGAATGACGGAATCGGATATTACCCGGGAAGGGCGTACCTATCGTCTGTTTGCCAAAAGCGAAGTCCGTAACGCAAGCAGTTACAATGATACCCTTGAGCTTGACGATAACAGGTATCAATCCATCTATGACGGTGACGTTTTTACCATCTTAACATTCCGGGTGCCGGCTGATTATGAAGATCTTGCGATAGCGATTGATAAAGATATTACGGATGAAAGAGACCTGCGGATCACCAGTGACGCAGTGTTCCTGAACGCCTATGACACCTACGCAGATATTCTGACAAACGATTACGGGAAAAAACAGACCGCGCAGGACTATTATTTTATAAAAGTATCTGACATCCTTGAGGCTTTCAACTAAACATACATTTATCTGTGAGAACATTTATCTGTGCAGACATTTATCCAGGCATACTTTTATCCAGAGCGCAGATTTATCAATAATCAGTCATGATTAATAATGAAAAAAATACTGTTTAACAATGAACTGCCAACTATTCATGCAGAAAGGAACTATAGAAAAGGAAATGAATCCAATGAATGACAATGCTGTACCTCCCGTCAACAACAATGCCTCTGTGCCGCCTGTCAGCAGCAATGCTGCCATGCCGCAGGAGGATTTCGAGTTTTCACAGAAAGTAATAAAGTCACTTTCCGACTATTTTTCCGAGAGAGTCGTGGGCCAGGAAGCACTCAAGAAATCTCTTATTACAGCCATCATTGCGGACGGGCATATTCTTCTCGAATCTGTGCCCGGCCTGGCAAAGACAACTGCTGCAAAAGCAATCTCGGACGCCGTCAACGGGCATTTTTCCCGTATTCAGTGTACGCCTGATCTTCTGCCCAGTGATATCATCGGCACGCAGATCTATCATCAGCATACCGGAAAATTCGAGACGATTTTCGGACCTGTTTTCGCGAACTTTGTCCTTCTCGATGAGGTAAACCGTTCGAGCGCCAAGACCCAGAGTGCCATGCTTGAGGCCATGCAGGAGCGGCAGGTCACGATCGGCGGCACTACATACCGCATGCCCCAGGATATTTTCATTGTCATCGCGACCCAGAACCCGATCGAGCAGGAGGGAACCTATCCCCTGTCCGAGGCACAGACGGACCGCTTTATGATCAAGGAAAAAATCACCTATCCTTCCGTGGAGGAGGAAGTGGAGATCATGAACGGGATTGAAAACGGTTCGATCGGCTCGAAAAAGCCGCCCGTCCTCACGATCAAGGACGTGGATCTGGTCCAGGATATTGCGGAAAAGGTCTATGTGGATCCCGCGATCAAGCACTATATCGCAAACATTGTCAATATGACCCGGCACCCGGAATATATTTCCAATACCAATCTGGCAAGCTACATCCGGACCGGCGCCAGCCCCAGAGCATCCATCAATTTCCTGCGCATCGCCAAGGCAGCGGCCTTGATGAACGGCCGGACCTATGTAGTACCGGATGATGTCAAAAACATGCGCCACCAGGTGCTGCGCCACAGGATCAGTCTCAATTACGCAGCCGTCGTGGATAATGTAAGCGCAGAGGAAATCATTGACGTTCTTGTAAATTCGGTACCTACGCCATGAGTATTAATTTAAATTATGACTATCTCGACAGAGTGCGCAGAGTAGCGGCGCTCTATACAAAGAGAAAGACCTCTGACCTGCTCGACGGCGACTTCCATTCGCGCCAGCATGGACGAAGTCTTGATTTTGATGACCTCAGAGAGTATCACCACGGGGATGATGTCAACGATATCGACTGGAAATCGTCCTCCCGTGTAGGAAGGACGCTGATCCGCAGATACTTTGCGGACCGCAAGCACGACGTTCTCTTCATAGGCGATACCGGCAAAAAAATGACCGGGGATACTCCCGCCGGCGAGTCCAAGGAGCAGATCGCGCTCATGGCTTTCGGTGTGTGTGCCTATCTCTTCGGCAAGCAGGGGGTGAACTATGCCCTCTCCTGCTGCGGCAATGAGGGGACCCGGATCAGTCCCTTTTTGTCCAGTCCCAATCACCTGGAAGAGCTGATCTACACCTATCAGAAAACAATTGAGAGCGGTGAACCGCAGCAGAGCTTTGCCCAGACACTTGCAAATACTGCGGCCTCTTTTAACCGCCATATGATCATGATCATTATCACTGACGGGGAAGGGCTGGCGGAAATCGATCCGGCCCTCGTGAGGCGGCTCATCTATTACAACGATGTCTACGTTTTTAAAATCGAAGACGCCTACCTGACATCCTACGGTGTGTATGATCTTGATTCGGAAAGATTGGCAGACCCCTTCCTTTCCATGTTCAAAGATCTCCGCCAGGAAGAAGAAAATATCAGAAAAAACATGGAAGCGTCGGCACAGAAAACCCTGATCCCAAACCGTATTTTTTATAAAAACATTTCAAAAGAAGAAGAAATTCTCGACGCCCTGATCTGGCTGTTTCAGCGCAGAAAGGAGGTCTTATGAAGTATTCAGTAGGTCTCCAGCCGCCCTTTTCTTTTTCTCCCTTCTGGTATCTGATCGGCTTGGCAGTGATCGTGCTCGCCTATGTGCTCTGGCATCTGTTTGGTATGACTGTACGGATCAAATCGCCCCTGAGGCTGGACAGGCTGCGCAGGGAATCCATGAGCCGGATCGACGGCATCGAGCTGGCCTATCAAAAGGGTGAGATCGATACGCGCGCCGTCTATCAGCAGATGAGCCGGGAAGTGCGCAGATATACCCAGACCGTGACCGGATGGCGGACCTCATCCATGGTCCCTGATGAAATGCGGGCGCTTGCCGCGCCGGAAGTCGGCAGTCTGATGCAGGAATATTACAGGCCGGAATTTGCCTATCATTCGGAAGCAGATCCCGGTTCCGCCCTGCAGAAGGGCAGGCAGGTAGTCGAAGCCGTTCACCAGTTTGCGGTCAGAGAAAAAAAGGCCGCCTCAAAGGCCGCCTTCCGCTCCCGGATCAGCATGTTCACATACAAAATCCTGCAGATCCTGCCGAAAGGTCTTAAGACCGGGATGATTGCAAATATCCGCAAAAACACCCTGAAAAGGATCGACCGCGTCGAGAACGATTGTAAAACCGGCGAGGCAGAACCGCACTTCCTCTACCTGAATCTGCGCACTGAAGTCCGCAGTTTTATCCGCAGTATGACAGGTCTGCCGGATGACGAAACAGCCATCCGCCGCCTGCGCGGAATGCTGCGGCCAAAGTTCAGCACAATCGCAAAGGATTTTTATGAACCCGAGTTTACTTGTCATTCAATTCATGAAGTGACATTTGCAATCATGAAAGCCAGGGAGCTGATAACAAAATGGGTGTAAGCTATCACAGCCCCGGTATGTTTATTATCGGGGGAATCTTATTCATCGCTGTCTGCGTCAGTGCCTTTCTGATGAGACATAAGCCGGACAAAAGCAGGATCCTGAGAGCCGCAAACACAAAACGTCTGAAAGAGTCCCCTCTCTTCAAGCGGAAGCTTCTGGAGATCAGAATTTTACGGCTTTTGTCCTTTGCCGCCATTCTTACTGCTCTTGTGGCTGCTGTTTTCCTCTCCGCAAGGCCTTTCAAAAAAGAGACAGTCAAAAATATCATCACTCGCAGGGATATTTTCCTGTGCATCGACCTGTCTTCTTCAAACTATGAAGGTGTTCAGGAGCTGGTGGAGGCTTTCAGCGACACTGTCTCCGGACTTGACGGCGACCGGATCGGCATTTCCATCTTTAACACGTCCAGTATTCAGTACGTACCGATGACGGACGACTACCAGTTTGTCCTGCAGCGGCTGGATTCTCTGTCGGAGTACCTTGCGGCTGCCGAGGAATTTACAAGAGATTTTGCCGACAAATACGACTCTGTCTATGACATTCCGGAATCCGAGCATGCCCGCTTTGATGAGCTCAACAGGATCCTTGCCGCCTTCGATGAGGGTATCACGGCAGGTTATGAGATCAAGGGAACTTCCGCGATCGGGGAAGGTCTTGTATCATGTCTCTTCAGCTTTCCGGAACTGGAAACGGAGGAAAGGACCAGGATCATTCTCTTTCTGACCGATAATCACGAGGAGCTGATCGATGATCCTCTCGTCACTCTGGAGGATGCCGCGCAGATGTGCGCCTACGACAATGTCGCTGTTTTCGGCATTTATCCCGGCAGCGGACAGAACCTGGAAGACTCCGAATGGGAAAAAGAGGACATGAAGGCAGCCGTAGAGCAGACCATGGGAACCTTTTATGATTCCGGTGGGTCCCTGACTGCTGAGGAGATTCTGGCGGATATCCGCGCAAGAGAAACCATGATCACCAATACAGCGATGGCTGTCAGAAATGAAGACGAACCGGGTCTCTGGGTGGTCTTTCTGGGCGCCGGCATAGTATTGCTCACCCTGGCAACAGTCTACACTGTTTTCAGAAGGGGAATCCGGAGGGGGAGCACTGCCCGCAAGCTGACGGCTGCGGCTCTGCTCGCTGCCATGATCGCCAGTCTGGTAATGGTCTATCTGCGTCCAAAATACCACAGCCCGTCCACCGATATAGTCACCAGCAATCTGGATGTCGCCTTTGTCGTCGATACCACGATCAGTATGTGGGCCGAGGATCACGGCAAGGGGACACGAATGGACGGTGTAAAAAAGGACATCGATCATATCATGAACAAGCTTCCCGGCAGCAGCTTTTCTCTGATCCGTTTTGACAACGGCGCTGAAATTCTGACGCCGTATACACAGGACATTAATCTCATCAACGATGTCATAGATGGTTTCCATATGCCTCCCTATTCGACTTCAACCGGCTCCTCTCTCAACACGGCCTATGAAGCGCTGAAGGCTGTACTGCAGTCAGCCAAAGCCAAGACGGGAAACCGCAGAACGATCGTCTTCCTCTTCAGCGACGGCGAGACGACTGACGGCTCCAGTCTCATGAGTTTCGCCGACCTCAACGGTCTGATCAATGACGGGGCGGTCATGGGCTATGGAACGGAGCAGGGCGGCAGGATGTTTTATCCCGGAAAAGGATATATCTCAAATTCCGCCCAGGGCACTGACGCAAGGTCCGTCATCGACGAGGATGCTCTCAAACAGGTCGCGAAAGATCTGGATATTGCTTATGTAAACAGGACCGAAGGCTCTTCCCATTCCTTTGAGGGAAAACTGGAATCCGTCCGCCTGATGAGCAGAGACGCCACCGTCTCAAAAGAGAACCTGCCCAGTGACCGGGAGACCTATCACTTCTTTTCGGCCTTTATCGGCCTGCTCCTGCTGGTCTGGCTGTTTCTGACTATTAACAGGGGAGGTGTGGCATAATGAATTCAAACGGTGATAAATTCAGTAGATTCATGTACCTTCTCCGCGGGCTTCTGCGCTTTATCAGCTGCATGATCGCGGCCGCCGGCCTTCTCATGATCCTTAGAAACGTCATAAATACTGTGTTTCTCAAAAATTATGAGCAGGAAAATTATTCCCGGATTCCGGAGGTCACTCTTCTGCCCTTCCGCTTCGGCCAGAACTATGTTGTTCCCTACAATATGGGCAATATAGAGTATCGCCTGGACAATTATGAAAAGGCAGTCTCCTACTATCAACAGGCACTTGCAGGCAATCCACCTGAAAGGGATGAGGAGTGTATCATCCGTGTAAACCTGGCTCTGTCCATGTGCCATATGGTCAATTTTGAGACCCTCGACCGCACGGACAACAAAGCGGTCACTGCCGCTATGGACCAGCTGAAGAGCGCGCGGTCCATTCTCACGGAGCACGAATGTGCCAGCGAGCCCGTGGGCAGCAACGACGGCCATTTTGAGAACGCAGACAAATTAAAGCACGACATTGACAGAATGCTCGAGGATCTCCAGAATCAGCTGGACGAAAACAATAACGAAGACAACTCGAACAGCAATCAGGATAATAACCAGAACAACGATCAGAACGACAATCAGAACGACAATCAGAACAACGATCAGAACGACAATCAGAACGGGTCCGGGAATACTAATCCTCCGCCTGGAAGTCTGCCCGGCGCGGGCGCACCTTCTGATCTCCCCGGCGGCGATCAGGCAGGCGGCGGCAGCGGTTCCGGTGACAATTCCGACCAGGACAAGTCCGGCGACGGGGGCGGCAATCAGTCAAGCGGCGATAAGGCAGGCGGAGGAAGCGGCTCCGGTGACAATTCCGGCGGCGGCAATTCCGGCGATGATCAGTCGGGCGGCGGAGGCTCCGGCAAGGACAATTCCGGCGGCGGCAGCAACTCCGGCGGCAATCAGTCAGGCGGCGGGGGCGGCTCCGGTAAGGACAATTCCGGCGGAGGGAGAAACTCCGGCAATAACTCCGGCGGCAGTTCAGGACATAGAGGTCCTGAGTCACTGACTCCCGAACAAAGAAAAGCTGAACGTGAAAGACAGAAAAAACTGAAACAGGACCTCGAGGAACAGAAAGAGGGCCTTGAAAACGGCAGCACCTCGGGATCTTCGTCGGATTATGAGTACCTGGATCCCGGAGATACCAGAGGATTTGGAGACAGAACGCTATGGTAAAGAAAACAATCTTGCTTATCTCTTATGCCGGAGCGTTTTTCCACGATCGATTCGCGCTGAGAAATCCGCTGAGGCGGATTCTCAGCCGCAATTTGAAAGGTTCTCCTATCCTGACAGTTTTTACTGTTCTTACTCTCCTGTGCCTTGTTTTGTTTTCCGGCGGATGCGCACGGACAGATTCCTCAGCGGGGAAAAATACACAGCAAAGCGATCAGCAAGGACCTGATCAGGCGGATACATCTTCTAATATTCTGATCCAGGGTCCGGACACCCCTCCGGAAGGAATGCGCTACGATGACTGGAAGGGAATTACCTACACAGACGATACCACCTTTCATCTGAAATCATTTTTCGGCATATTGATGGCCGACGGGTCTTCCGCTTCCGCGAACGGCGTCCACGCTGACCCGGAATTCATAGAAGATGCTGTTCTGACCATCACAGATGTAAAAACACAGCCGGTCGGCGGAGAAATGAAACTCCGCTCAGCCGGTTATGTCGATATTACAATTGAGATGGAATGGACCGGTACAATAAGGTATGTTGCCGACAACGAATATCAGGCATGGCTCAGTCATGTTCTCTTCCTGGACAATGTCCCTCTTCCTTTTGACAGCTGCACCGGGGTCTCTCTGCTGAACGATCTTGCGGATGAAGAATCGGACGATTTCAGCGATGAAGGCATGATGGTCGGTCAGGCTGTTGATTCAGGATTTGTTGAATCCGATGTCGTCTGGAACGGAAGGACCTGGCGCCTGTTCGCAAACAAGGACACACGCAATTCCGGCCGCACAGAGAATCCCTACAGCGAGATCGACGGCAAAACTGTCGTCACATATAACGCCGGCATCGATACTACTCTCACACTCCGGGTACCGGCAGATTATGATGGAATGGCACTTGCTTTCCGAAAGAATCTGTCAGAGGATAAACCTCTTGCGTTCAAGGAACCGGAAGGTTTCAGGAAAGTCTCCGACACTTATGCTGATATACTGACGACGGACTTCGGCGAAAAAAAGACTGCTGATGATTTCTATTTTGTAAGGCTTTCCGACCTCGTCAAAAAGTTCGGCAAATGATTATGATGCAAGCCTTTCTCCTAATCCTGTGTTTCGAGTCTTGGGCTCCGTTTCCAGTGCTGTGTTTCGAGTCTTGGGCTCTGAATCCAAAAAAGAGGGCTTTCTCATTAAGAGAAAAATAATCCCCAAAACAAAAAAATCCGGCCGGAGCCGGATTTTTTTGTTTCTTATAAGACCACTGTTGGCTGAATCCAACAGCTTCAATCGATTTTTACAGTATTACCGCGAAATAGAAGATCGCGAAGAGCATGACAATGATTCCCAGGCAGGTCATCAGCAGGGCGAAGGTGAAATTGGTGACAATGGGTTTGGCAGCCTCGGAGAATTCCGCGGCCATCACTCCTGCAAGACCGAATCGGTGAGAATTGTTCCTGACACGTGTCTCTCTCATAAAGGTTTTGCGGATCAGCACGATAATGGTATCCGTACTCATCTCCACGATCCTCAGAACAGTGCACCAGAGCGCAAAGATGAACCTTGCAGGAATTCCTCTGTAGACCAGATCCTCCAGATCCAGCCATTTCGGCCAGTAGTCTTTATAGCGTCCGTCCTTCTTCAAAAGACCGCGAACTGCAACAAGATAGAGAATGCCGCCAATGCAGAGGGAAATCGCGCCTCCCTTTAGATTTGTGAGAGTGAAGGCCTTAAAGTGCAGGATATGGCTGTTGCCGGACATAAAGGCGCCCAGACGCGTACTGATCAGGGGCTGGCCCAGTAACAGGCAGAAAATCGAGGAACCCAGGATAGCGATCGTACTCGTCAGGTTCATATAGGCCCCGGGCATATCATATTTTTGCTGCAGGACAGGATCCTTATTCTCTTCCACAAAGATACATATAAAGAGCTTGAGCATGTAGCAGAATGTCAGTCCGCCGCTGACAAGGAAGATCCACTCTGCAGCTTTTAAATAGCCGCTGATTCCTTCGAGGAGATGGATTCCTTCCACAAGTCCTTCATGGAGCAGGGTCTTGCTCATGTATCCGTTCATGAGCGGAACGCCGCTGATGCCCAGAGCGCCGAGGGCGAAGGCAATCTTAAGCTTGTTCTTTTTTCTGCCCCATCCCCGGATCTCATCCAGATTCAGCTTGTGCAGGTTCATGACCACGACACCGGCACACATGAAGAGGGTCAGTTTGATGATGGAATGGTTTACCATGTGGAGCAGAAGGCCGGGCAGAGCAATGGCGTACCCCTCTTCACTCCCTGCAGCCGAGAGCAGGATCAGCATTCCGACGCCTGTCAGGATGAAACCGATCTGCGACATGGACGAACAAGCGAGCGTGCGCTTGAGGTTGACCGAAAAGACACCCAGGACAGCGCCGAGCAGCATGGTGATCATGCCCGCGATCAGGATGATAGAGCCGAACACATAATCCTCCACGAGGGCATGGAGCGTGATCATGAGAATTCCGTAAATACCGACTTTGGTCAGGATGCCCGAGAGCAGTGCCGAGGCCGGTGAAGGCGCGACAGGATGAGCCTTGGGGAGCCAGACATGCAGGGGGAACATACCTGCCTTGGCGCCGAAACCAAGGAGGACACAGATGCCGGCCGCCAGGATCATCCCCCGGTCCGGGCAGGCGTCTACAGCTGCCTTCAAATCAGCATAGGACAGAGTCCCTGTCTCGTAGTAGAGCAGGGCAAGGCCCATGAAGAGGACCAGGCCGCCGAAGACTGCGATAAAGAGATAAGTATATCCGGCTTTTACCGCTTCCTTTGTCTGCTCGTGGATGACCCAGGTAAAGGACGTGAAAGACAGGATCTCAAAAAAGATGAAGGTCGTCATCAGATCTCCGGAGAGCATGACGCCTTCCGTCGCTCCAAGGGTCAGGAGGATGAACATCCAGTAGCGCTCCAGCCCTTCCTTTTCATGCCGGAAATATTCAGGCGCAAAAAGTGTGGTCCCCGCCCACATAAGGGCAGTGATCACCGCATAAGCCGCCTTGAATCCGTTCACCTCAAAGGAGAGACCGGTGACAAGAAAACCGCCCATCTGCAGGAAAGCCCCCCCGCTGTGGACAAAAGCAAGTACCACTGCAAGCACAAGTTCCAGGGATGTCAGCACAATGGCAAAACAATCGCGGGCTTTCTCATTCCGCCTGCCCAGTATATACGCAATAAGCGCCCCGATAAAGGGACTGAAAACCAGCCATACTACCAGCATATCGTCACCACCTTAAAAAATTCCCCATGCCATTTTCTCAATGAACGAAGTCAGCGGTCCCGGAAACAGACCGAAGATCACATTGACCAGAGTGAAAGTGCAGATCGGGAGCAGCATGAGAGCACCTACTTCCTTAGCCACATAATCGTCTGCTCCGATGTATCTGTCCGTGCCTTCCATAGGGAAAAAGGCTCTGACAGAGACACTCAGTGTATAAATGGCGCACAGGAAGGCCGAAAGCATCAGGGCTGCAGACCCGATCACTGCCAGGGCACTGCCCTCCTCCAGGCCTCCCAGGACGAGATGAAGCTTTGAGATGAAACCGCACAGCCCGGGGATGCCGACCAAAGAGAGGGCGCTGATGGTATACATGGCAAAGGTCACCGGCATCTTCCTGCCCACGCCGTTGATCTCATAGACATAGCTGTGCATGGTCTCATGCATGAAGGCGCCCGCGCACATAAAGAGTGTGATCTTGATGATTCCGTGAAAGACCATATGCAGAAGTCCCGCCTCAAGTCCCTCGGGTGTCATGAGCAGTATACCGAAGAGCATGTAGGACAGGTTGCTGATCGTGGAAAAAGCGAGACGCCGCTTAAAGTGTCTTTGCTTGACTGCAAGGCAGGCCGCATAGACAAGGGTGAAAACAGCGAATGCCTGGGCGATTTTCAGGCAGAGAGTTCCCTTCAGGAAATCCGGTCCGTAGGTATACCAGGCCAGGCGCATGATGGCAAATACACCGGTGTTGACGACCGCGACGGCATGCAGAAGGGCAGTGACAGGTGTGGGCGCGACAGAAGCCGTGGGCAGCCAGCTGTGCAGCGGGAAAACAGCCGCTTTCACGCCGAAACCGAAAAATCCGAAGAGGAAGACCAGCTGCATCAGTCCGGGATCATAGGGTCCGTAAAGATTGCCCCCGTAGAGGAAATTGCCCGCGCCGTTATAGATACTGGTCATAACAACGGCAAAGAATGCGAGCGAGGCTCCGCCGATCGTATAGGCGGCGTATTTTCTGCCGGCAAACGAGCTCTCGTGATCCGCATAGTGAGTGACCAGAGGAATTGTGACCAGGGAGAGCAGGTCATAGAACATGTACAGTGTCGTCATGTTCGCAGAAAAGGCAACGCCCAGAGTGACCCCGTAGGTCATCACATAGAAGGCAAAAAAGCTGTTGCCCC
>ONKG01000119.1 GCA_900318375.1 uncultured Lachnospiraceae bacterium | reverse complement strand
TGTCAGCATGTGCGGCAGCGCATTGTCCATTGCAATCACAATGTCAAACTGCTCGGAGAAGGTGTCAGTCAAGGCACAGAAATCTGCATGTTCGAAACGAATTGAAACTCCTTGACTCTCTGCCCGTGCTTTGGCTTCGACTAATTCTCCATCGCTGATATCCGAAGCAGTTACCGGATATCCGAGAGCTGCCAGACCGATTGCCTGTGTTCCGATCCCGCAGGCACAATCAAGGATATGGGCACTGGTACTGAAGCCGTTATTATTAAAGATTTTATTCAATATAACGGCCTGTTCTTGAGTAGTAGCATTCCAGTCCAAAAACAGCTTGTCATACTGAGAAGCCATATTATCATAAAAGGTTTGAGTTATATCCATGATCTTGCCTCCCATAAATCCCGATTATCCACACACTAAGTAATACAAAGTGGGACAGCTTCACATTGTTTCTATAGTTCATTTAATGTCCTGATTACCCGTACCCCATCAAGAGCTGCAGGCACTTTGCGGGAAATATAGATCGGGGTAATGCCCAGGAGCAGTGCAGGTTCAATGTCCGATGTAATGGAGTCTCCTATATGTACCACTTCTTCAGGCATTACTCCTGCAGTCTCCATTGCCTTTTTGAAAATAAGCAGGTTCGGTTTACAAGCACGGGCAGCCTCCGCTGAAATGATCCCGGCCGGATGCAGATCTTTTACACGCATGGATTCTTCCAGGAAACACAGGTCATCATTGGATAGAACATATACGGGCAGTTTTGTTCTTTCAAAAAAGGGCTTTACATCATCATACAGGGGAGCGTATGTCCAGACTTTGTGCCAGACCTCATGTATGTAGGAAAAATCTCCCAGAAGTCCATGCTCCCGGGCACAGTATTCCAGGATGAAGTCGACTTTTTCATCATTTTTACGAAACGAATCTCCGTAACTTTCAGCCTCAATTTCCTTGATTTTGGTCCAGACAACCCTGAGGATCTCATTCGGGTCCTTCAGTTCGCTGTGGGATGCGAAGTATCTGACCAGCTCCCTGGTGTAAGGTTCGTCTTCCCGGACCATGGTTCCGGTATAATCGATAAAAACTGCTTTCAGCATTTGTTCTTCCCCGTCTTCCAAGATGATTTACTGGATCGGACAATGTAGGAATATCACTATTTGCTTCGGTACTTTTCATATATCCACCTATAAGCGATGATAAGAACAGGTATTCCGGCAAGACATCCAACTGTAAGGACGATTCCTGCAGTGTCCATTTGAAAAATGCCCAACACTGTGCTGATCCAGAAAACGGCAGAGTAACAGATCCACATAATTCCGTTTGCCCTGTTATATGCCGGTATATCTGATATCTCGAACTCATCAACTGTAGTCCCCGCCCAGAACCACATGGGCTTTTTTCTTTTCCAGGCAAATATGCCGATCCCAGTGAAAACCATACTGGTTGGAATCATTGTGATCAGCCAGATAACCTTCTCCATATTGGCCTTCTCCTCAAATGATTATTTTAAGTCAGATACTTTGGTCGTCATCAGAGCATAGAGTTTGGTGTTCCTGTCGAACCGGTCTTTGAAGGGAATTATGATGTTCCCGTAGAAGAGGAGGCCCTCGCCTTCTCCGGAATTGGTGACGTAGGAGAGCTGATACGGCGAGATATTCAGCTGTTTTGCAAGGATCTGGCGGTCGCCTGCTGCCTGGTTCAGCATGTACAGAAAATCCGAGTTCTCAAAGATGTTTTCGATCTCCCGGGAGGCCAGGAGGTCCTTCACGTTCTGTGTGATGCCGGTCGGAATCCCGCCCCATTTTCGGAACCTCTTCCAGATCTCTACCGAGTAGGCCGCCGTCTGTTCCTCCTTCAGCAGGAGATGGAATTCATCGATATAGTAACGCGTTGATTTATGTGCTTCCCTGTTGATGGTCACACGGTTCCAGACCTGATCCTGAATGATAAGCATTCCAATCTTTTTCAGCTGTTTTCCAAGTTCCTTGATGTCAAAGCATACGATCCGGTTGTCCAGCTCGACGTTGGTCTGGTGGTTGAAGACGCGGAGGGAGCCGTTGACATAGATCTCCAAAGCGGTCGCAATGCGCTGTGCCTGTTCCTCTTTCTGGGCACGGAGAGTAGTATACAGATCTCCCAGTGTCGGCATGTTCTCCGGCACCGGATCCAGAAGATACTTCTGATAGACGATCGGCAGACACCGGTCGATAACGGATTTTTCCTCGGCTTCAATGCCGTTGCGGGAGCCCATGATCAGCTCGCACAGGGAGAGGATGAAATCGGACTTAAAGCCGAGGGGATTGTCATCATCGGAATAGTCCAGGTTGATGTCCATGGGATTAATATAGTCGTGGCTGGTCGGTGAGATATGGATGACCTGCCCGCCCAGGGCATGGACCAGAGGATAGTACTCGCCTTCCGGGTCTCCGATAATGATATCATCTTCCGTGACAAAAAAGGCATTTGTGATCTCCCTTTTTGCAGAAAATGATTTGCCGGCGCCGGGCGTGCCCAGGATCAGGCCGTTAGGGTTCTTGAGCTTCTTGCGGTCCACCATGATCATGTTGTTTGACAGGGCATTGAGGCCATAGTACAGTGACTCGCCAGGCATGAATAATTCCTGGGTCGTAAAAGGGACAAAAATAGCCGTGGCGGTCGTTGTCAGAGCCCTTGTGATTGGGACAAGGTTGATCCCCAGCGGCACGCTGCTCATGAGTCCTTCTTCCTGCAGGTAATCGAGTCTGCGCAGGACGCAGTTGAATTTCTGTGCGATGCCCGCTGTCTGAAAGACGGCATTTTCAAGATCCTGCCGTGTCTTTGCCGTATTGAGGAAGAGGACCGTAACCAGGAACATTCTCTCATTGCGAGACTGCAGATCCTCCAGGAGCCGATGGGCATCATTTCCATAGGTGGACAGGTCGGAAGGGATGATGTCCATGTCATATCCGGAGCGGACTGCCTTTTTCTGCTCCTCGATCTTCATCCGGTTGATGTCCGTGACCTTTCCTTTTACCAGCTTGATGGCTTTCGCCTGATCCAGGGACTGGATATGAATGTTGACGATCAGGCTCTTATCCATGTCCAGGAAATCCGCCAGCATCTTGTCCGTCAGCTCCGGAGCCAGGATCTGCAGGTAGGACGCGGCACCCATGGTCTTTCCCATGGTGAACATCTTGCCGCTCTTAAAAACGAAGCTGGTCGGGGCTACATAATCCTTGGTGGACAGGCCGGTCTGCATCAGCTGATTGTAAGAGAACCTGAAGGGGTTCTCTGTCTCAGGATTGAATGTCTCGTAGAGAATCTTCAGCCGTTCCTCGCCGTTCAGTGGATAGGCCGTGACCCCCAGGACCTTGAAGTTATTCAAAATATCGGTCTCAATTCTCTCCAGGCGCGGCTTCGCTTCCTGATATGTGTTTGCCTCGATGGAAAAGGTTATGTACTTGGACCGTACAAGACCGTTGTTTCCTTTGGCCAGCTGGGCCTGTAACATCTGGGCGTACTCGGCGCGGACATCATCAAAGGCATCATTCTTGGGCTTGATCCTGATAACTTTCTCATACTCTGACATACTGCTCTTGTGGTTGATAAAAGAGAGCTGTACATGGATGCTGCTGTCGAAGTAATTGAGGAAATCGCACCAACTCTCGAAAATCGCGCTCTTGTCCTCGTTCTGTGCCAGCTGGTAATTGATGTCATAGAAACGGATCGTCCGGGAATAAGTGTGTTCCTTCACCCTGCAGGTCCCGTCCTTTGCCATCTCCCTGTATGGGATGGTATTCTGGGCGGAAATCTTTTTTTCCTTCGCCTTCTTTTCTTCTTTTTCCTTCTTTTTTCTCCTTCTCCGTTCTTTCTCTTCCTCCAGCTTCTCCTTTCTGTCGGCTCCGGCCTGATAGCTACGGCTCCCCAGGATACTTTTCTTATTTCCTGCCACCTCTTCGATGTTTTCTTTTTTCTTCTTAAACCACCACACTCCGGCGATCTCCTTTCCATTTCCATGCTTCTCTTATTCCTTTTTCTCTTTCTTTACTATGCGTTCTGCCTCTCAAACATCGCTTATTCCGTTTTAGCCAGGACAAAACCTGCTTTCCGCTTTAAGCAATCTGGTGATCGAGACATTATGCATTCCGTGAATGTCCGCCTTTATGCCTGGCTGACAATTTATTGGTGCCTTCCTCCTCCGTTTTTTCTTCCTGCATATATATGTTCTCCGTCTCATATCTGCGGACATGCGGCCTGCGGAAGCGGACCGTAATGATGTTCAGCAGGATCTTCTCGAGCGGCATCCCGTCCTTTTCATACATGCCGAATAAAAAAGCGGGTACCATCAGGAGCACCATCCCTGTTG
Organism: uncultured Lachnospiraceae bacterium; assembly: GCA_900318375.1. Taxonomy (GTDB): domain Bacteria; phylum Bacillota; class Clostridia; order Lachnospirales; family Lachnospiraceae; genus CAG-791. The sequence continues at coordinate 1,569 of ONKG01000119.1, read as the reverse complement.
CGGCGTTGGTGATCCCCAGGTAATCCCGCGTCAGAAAGAAGAAGGGAATCCCGAAGGCTGCGGCGATCGCCATGCAAACGATCTGCCGTTTCGTCAGGTTGAAGGCCACTTTGTTTTTAACTTTTGTCAGATCCTTAGGTACTGTCACATATGCCATCTTCCGAGTTTCCCCCTCATCATTCAAAATGCTGTGTTTTCATGCTGTCTGTGTTTTTATCTGATACGATCATTGTCAATGCGCGCCGAAGATCTGCCGGCTCAGGCTCCCTGTCCGCATGAGGGCAAAGCAGAGAAGCACTGTGTATGCCATGACCTCAAGCAGGGCTGTATGCAGGTTGCTGCCCACAACACCTACCGATGAAACAAGAGCCGCATAGATTCCCACGCAGACCATCATAAAAAAGCCCTGGAAAGCCAGAGCGAAGAGGCCGCGCAGGTAATTGTTTCCAATCTGCCCCCACTCCCGGTTGGCAAGGGTCGCAAAGGGGATTGGAGATACAGAAACATACAGATAGATCTCAATCATGCGCGAATACAGGATCACTGTGATCAGAATGGAGATCAGCTGCAAGCAAAGGCGCGCTATAAACAGTTCAATCGCCAGAAGGACCAGTTCTCCGATCTCCATGGTCACCATTGCCGCGTCAATGGTCGCGGTCAGGGCAGTAATGTCTACGGCAGTAGAACCGCCGATCACACCGGACGCGCTGTTTACCACATGCTGGCCCACATCAAAAACAGCCATCGTGATCGTGAACGTGTGGCTCAGGATGTAGACGGCGATCCACATCTTTACAAAGTATTTAAAAAACATCCATGTATCTATGTCATGCATGTTATTGCGCTCTGTAAGCATCGAAATCAGCTCGTAACAGAGCACGTAGGTGATGATCAGACCGGCGATCGGCATGACCACCGAGTTGCTCAGGTTACGGATCATGCTGAAGATGCTGCCGTTCCACCCTTGCGGTGTACGTCCAACCTGGCTGGCAATATTCGCTGTCTTTGCGTTTACCTCCGTAAACATCGCAGCCAGGTTGGTGTCCACCATGCTTGTCAGCATCCCCCGCATCCATGTCTCAATCGCCAGGAATATGCTGTCGAACACAGGTCATCATCCTCCTTTCTTTGAGCATACAGGACTGCTTCCAAAAACAATGGGGCAGGCTGGAGAAAAGACCTTTCTGCCATCCGCCTGCCCGGGTTTTCCTGTATGCTTTTTCTGTGAAGGCTGTCAGTCTCACCTGCATTAAAACAGGCTTCCCAGCTGAGGGACGAGCTGTGTGCCGATCAGGATGACGCCGCCGCCAGCCATGAGCTGCTTGATTCCCTGCGACTTGGCGCCGGGATTGTCGTTGCCATATCCTTCCATAAGGTTGATGACGCCCCATACTCCCAGGCCTGCGCCGATCGCGGTCACCAATGTCTGCAAGATACTTACTGCGCTTGAAAAGAACCCCATTCGTAATACCGAAACCCAAACCCCCGAAACGCGTTATTATGTCGTTTCTCTGCAATACAGAGAGAACCAAAACATGATTTATACGTCGTTTTGTCGTTCTGCATGCA
>ONKG01000039.1 GCA_900318375.1 uncultured Lachnospiraceae bacterium | reverse complement strand
TTGGGATCGGTCTGGTCGACCTTTCTGTAGGGTGCCTCAATAAAGCCGTACTGGTTGATGCGGGCATAGCTTGCAAGGGAGTTGATCAGACCGATGTTGGGACCTTCAGGAGTCTCGATCGGGCACATTCTCCCGTAATGAGTATAGTGAACGTCACGGACCTCAAATCCTGCGCGGTCTCTGGACAGACCGCCGGGGCCCAGGGCGGACAGACGGCGCTTGTGTGTCAGTTCACCCAGAGGGTTGTTCTGGTCCATGAACTGGGACAGCTGGGAGGAACCGAAGAATTCCTTGACGGCTGCCTGGACAGGTTTGATATTGATCAGTGACTGCGGGGAAATCTCCTCGGAGGAATCATGGGTCGTCATGCGCTCGCGGACCACACGCTCCAGTCTGGAGAGACCGATGCGGTACTGGTTCTGCAGAAGTTCACCCACACTGCGGATACGACGGTTTCCGAGATGGTCGATATCATCGTCGGTGCCGATTCCGTACTCCACATGCATGTTGTAGTTGATCGAAGCGAGAATATCCTCTTTGGTCACATGCTTGGGAACGAGCTCATGCACACTTCTGCGGAGGATATCGCCGAGAGCCTCGGCATCCTCGTTCTCCTGGAAACTGACCAGGATCTCGCGGAGCGCAGGGTAATAGACCTTTTCGGTAATACCGAAATCGGCGGGATCGCAGTCTACATAATGTGTGAGGTCAACCATAAGGTTGGACAGCACCTTGACCGGGCGCTCTTCTGTCTGGATCCAGACATAGGGAACAGCAGCGTTCTGGATCAGGTCCGCCATCTCGCGGTCGACTTTCTCTCCGGCGCTTCCCAGAATATCTCCGTTTGCCTCGTCGACAACGTCCTCCGCGAGGACATGTCCGACGATCCTGCTGCGCATAGCAAGCTTCTTGTTGAACTTATATCTGCCGACTTTAGCCAGATCATACCTGCGGGAGTCAAAGAACATCGAATTGATCAGACTGTCCGCACTCTCTACAGAAAGAGGCTCGCCGGGACGGATTTTCTTGTACAGCTCCAGAAGACCGGACTCAAAATCATGAGAAGGGTCCTTGGCAAAACTGGCGCGGAGCTTGGGCTCATCGCCGAAAAGCTCGACGATCTCCTCATCCGTACCGATTCCAAGCGCACGAACAAGGACAGTCACCGGTACCTTCCTGGTTCTGTCCACACGAACATAGAACACGTCGTTAGCGTCTGTCTCATACTCGAGCCATGCGCCCCTGTTGGGGATCACGGTGCAGGAGAACAGGCGCTTGCCGAACTTGTCCTTGTCAATTCCATAATAAATACCGGGGGAACGGACCAGCTGGCTGACGATAACACGCTCTGCGCCGTTGATCACAAAGGTACCGTTCTTTGTCATCAGGGGCAGATCTCCCATAAAGATCTCCTGCTCCTTGATTTCTCGGTTATTTTCTTTATCATACAGACGGACAGTGACTCTGAGCGGGGCCGCGTAGGTACGGTCTCCCTCTTTGCACTTTTCAATCGAATACTTCGCGTCCTCTTCCTTGAAAGTATAGCTTGCAAAAGTCAGGCTGAGATGCCCGCTGAAATCCTCGATCGGCGAAATGTCATCCAATACTTCCTGAAGGCCCTTGTCACGAAACCACTGATAGGAGTTCTTCTGAACTTCAATCAGATTCGGCATCGGCAAAACTTCCTTCTGGCGCTGATAGCTCATTCGGATGTTTTTACCACTGCCTGTAGGATGTATCCTGTATTTTTCCATCTAATTCACCCCGTTATTCATGCGTTGTCATTGGCATCCGCGCACACAAAACATGCGCTGCCGGATTTCATCTTGTGCAGATGAGCCGCTCTTTGCGGCGTACATTCAGACAGCCCTGTATATTTGATCCGGGACCTGCGGCAAATTCTGCCTCCGCACGTCACTTTTTAAGGAGTAATAAAGGACTATAGAAATGCATGCAAAAAAGATGCGAATAACATTCTACTACTGCATTCGCTTCAAGTCAACAATTATTTTTAAATACAGCAGTTTTACAACTGCTCTTTTTTGATTTTTTACAACCGTCTCAAACAATCGGACTCAAGACCCGCGTTCGGGCCCTGTGCCCCGCGTGCAGGTTTTCTCCTTATGAGCGCCTGTCCCGGGACCGGGGTCACAGTAATGCGCGATGAAGAACAACCCGTCGTGCGATCACGCCGCAGCCTTTGCCCGGCCCGGCAGCAATGCAAAGCCTTTCTGACGGCAACAGCGGCCGGCCCGAAGGCCGACCGCTTCCGAATGCATGGTAAACATGCAAAAAATCAAATTGGGGAAAATTACTTGAGAGTAACCTTCCTCGACGAGCTCCTTAGCTTCCTTCAGGCCAAGGCCGGTGATCTCACGGACAACCTTGATAACCTTGATCTTCTGTGCGCCGAAGTCAGTCAGCTCGACGTCGAACTCAGTCTTCTCTTCCTCAGCTGCTGCTGCAGGGCCTGCTGCGACAACAACGCCCGCTGCTGCGGAAACACCAAACTCTTCTTCACAAGCCTTTACCAGCTCGTTCAGTTCCATAACGGACAGCTCTTTGATAGCCTCAATAAACTCAGCAGTTGTAAGTTTAGCCATTTTATGACCTCCTCAAAATCTTTTCAAATAATCTTCTTTAAATCGAATACTATGTGCGGAACGGCATAAACCGCGCCGCTGTGGTTCCCAAAGCAGATAATTATGCCTCTGCGGGAACTGCCTCTTCGCCGTCCTTCTCCGCGATCTGCTTGATAACGCGTGCGAAGTTTGCGACAGGGGACTGCATGCTGCCAAGCAGTCTTCCCAGCAGGACTTCTCTGGAAGGAATCTGCGCGACTTCTTCGATGCCCTTTACGTCGATGACTCTGTCCTCGACAACACCGCCCTTGATTTCCAGATTCTTAGCAGTCTTAGCGAACTCAACAATAATCCTTGCAGGTGCGGTCGCATCATCCTTGGAAACTGCGATAGCACTGGGACCATTGAGCAGATCAGAGAGACCTTCAAACGGAGTTCCCTTGAACGCGAAGTTCATCATCGTGTTCTTGTAGACCTTGTAGAAAACACCGGCCTCGCGGAACTGCTTACGAAGCTCCGTATCCTGCTGAACTGTCAGTCCTCTGTGATCAACAAGGATCAGAGACTGGGCGCCGTCGATCTTCTCGGAAATCTCGTTGACGACAGGCTGCTTCAATTCAACTTTTGCCATTATCTTACCTCCTTATAGATTTCTTTGCGGCGCTCACCTGATTCGCCGCATTTTCCGACGGAGAGTAATTGTAACAGGACAGAGACGGCGGCGCCGTTCTCTATTCCCGACCGGCCTGTATCCGTCACAAGACGGACATTGCTTTACCGGGACTTGTCACAAAAAAGAACTCTCTGCCGCGAAGACAGAGAGTTCGGAAATATCGATATCAAAAATATCGGGATATTACGTATTACTCATCCTCGGCGGGTGGACCGGACCTTTACGCATCTGGCTGTGCCGGATCCCGGCACCAGACGCACCCGCTGTCTTCGGTGGGTGAAAACCTTATACAATTTAGCACCTGCAAAACGATCCTGTCAAGAAGATTTTTAAAAAACATTATAAATTCCTGATAGAACTTCTGCAGTGTGCCGCACCCGGTCGGAATCCCGCCGCCGGAAAACAGTTCATAACTGTCCCGATGCAGGGGCTCCCCGGTCCTCAATCAACCGTTTTCCGGGGTGCTGTTTACGCATTGATCAGTAGCGGTTGCACACTACTTTGACGCCGGGGCCCATAGTGGTTGCAAGAGAGATGCTCTTGATGTACTGGCCCTTGACTGCTGCGGGTCTTGCCTTGACGATTGCATCGACAAGTGCATTGTAGTTGGTCAGAAGCTGCTCTTCTGTGAAGGAAGCCTTGCCGATCGGGCAGTGGATGATGTTGGACTTGTCCAGTCTGTACTCGATCTTACCTGCTTTGATATCGTTGATCGCCTTGGTGACATCCATCGTGACAGTACCGGCCTTGGGGTTCGGCATCAGGCCTTTAGGTCCGAGGATACGGCCGAGACGGCCGACAACGCTCATCATATCAGGTGTGGCAACGACTACGTCGAAATCCAGCCATCCTTCATTCTGGATACGGGGAAGGAGCTCCTGGCCGCCGACGAAATCAGCGCCTGCTGCCTGTGCCTCATCCAGCTTCGCACCCTTTGCGAATACGAGCACGCGGACCTTCTTGCCTGTGCCGGCGGGAAGGACTACGGCGCCGCGGATCTGCTGATCAGCGTGACGTCCGTCGCAGCTTGTACGGATGTTGATTTCAATAGTCTCATCAAATTTTGCAGTTGCGGTCTTTTTGACCAGTGCAATTGCTTCTTCCGCTTCATAAACGGCTGTGCGGTCGACAAGTTTCGCCGCTTCAGTATACTTCTTACCGTGTTTCATATCTGTTTCCTCCTATCGGCGATTACTTATTCCGCTACTGTGACACCCATGCTTCTGGCTGTGCCTTCGATCATGCTCATGGCTGCCTCAAGGCTTGCTGCGTTGAGATCGGGCATCTTCAGCTCGGCGATTTCCTTGACCTGATCCTTTGTGATCTTGCCAACCTTTTCCTTGTTCGGAACACCGGAAGCCTTTGCAAGACCTGCCGCCTTCTTGATCAGAACAGCTGCAGGGGGAGTCTTGGTGATGAAGCTGAAGCTTCTGTCAGCGTAAACAGTAATGACGACGGGGATGATCAGATCACCCTTGTCTGCAGTCCTCGCGTTGAATTCCTTGGTAAACTGCACGATGTTAACGCCGTGCTGACCAAGAGCGGGGCCTACCGGGGGAGCGGGAGTTGCTTTGCCGGCCGGAATCTGCAATTTGATGTACCCAGTTACTTTCTTAGCCATTTTTCCTCCTTTGTGGTGTACGCAGCATGGCTGCTGCTCCCACGAAAACTTATGTTGCCCGAAATACTCTTTTCACACACAGACTGCCGCGCGCCGCTCTATGCCGCGCACCTGCAGCCGGCCGGATCAGGAGTACTTGCGGATCTCTGCAAATCCGATCTCAACAGGCGTCTCACGCCCGAAGAGTTCCACATTGATCGTGGCGGACTGCTTGCTGTAATCCATTTTCTGAACGATTCCGATGGTGTCTTTCCAGATACCTGCAACGACGGATACACTGTCTCCGACTTCGAAATCGACAGAAATGTTTTTGCCCCGGATGCCAAGCGGCTTCATCTCCGCCTCTGTGAGCGGGACGGGCTTGCTGCCCGGGCCGACGAATCCTGTGACGCCCCTCGTGTTGCGGACCACATACCAGGTGTCGTCGTTCATGATCATACGAACCAGTACATAGCCGGGGAACATCTTTCTGGAGACATTTTTCTTTTTTCCGTCCTTGACTTCCGTAGTGTCATGCATGGGCACGCGGACCTCAAAGATCTGATTCTCCAGATGCCGGTTCTCAATCGTCTTCTCAATACTGGTCTTGACCTTGTTTTCATAGCCGGAATAGGTATGTGCGACATACCACTTCGGCTCATCCGTGATCGCGCTCTCATCAAGCTGATTTTCTTCGGAAGCTCCCTCCTGTGCCGAAAGCGACGCCGCTACAGCAGCTGCCTCCTCCGCATCCGAGAAGCTTTCCGCCGCCTGTGCCCCGTCAAGTACATCGGAGCCGGCTTCCGCGCCTGCTTCAAGAGCAAGTGCCTGCATCCTGGCTTCCTCTGCCTTTTCGATGTCCTCCGCACGCCTGGAAAAATCGGGCCGGCGGATCTGGCGGACACCCGGAAGCACTCCGGGTTTAAGCTTTGCTTTCACGGGCTTTGCATCGAAGTTATTCTCTGACATTCATCTACCTCACCAAACCGATCATGCCGCGTTAATATTGACAAGAACATCGATCAGGTTCTGTGCGCCGAAGTCAATAGCCACAATCAGCAGCCCGACAATAACTGTCACGCAGACAACAGCGAGCAGCTGTTTGACGATCGTTTCACGGCTGGGCCAGATGATCTTGCCGAACTCAGTCCTGACGCCTTTGAAAAAGCCGCCGATTCCGGCCTGTTTCTCTTTACCCTTCTCTTTCGCTGCCATGAATGACTCCTTACTTATTTAGTCTCCTTATGAACAGTGTGCTTTCTGCAGAATCTGCAATACTTCTTCATCTCGAGACGTTCAGGGTGTGTCTTCTTGTCCTTTGTTGTGTTATAATTTCTCTGCTTGCACTCAGTGCATGATAATGTAATCCTTGTACGCATGCCGAACCTCCAACAATATGCGCTGTTTGTTTGAATCCCGCGCGAACCGCCGTTTCTGCCTCTGCCGGGGCGCCGTTGCCTCGCTTCCGGCCGGATTCCGCTGACCGCAGACAATGCTTCCGGACTTTTCGCGCAAAAAAAAAAGACCTTTCGCAACCTTTGATATACAATAGCACAGAAGATGAATTACGTCAATAAATTTCTTTGCAAAACAATTGACCTGAATCCGGCTCCTGATCATCAGGCAAAACGACAGCCTTTTGCCCGATTCCCCGGGGGAGACAAGGAGATAATATATAATGAAAGAAAACAAGACATTTTTTAACCTCATCCGGAATATACTTCTGGTCTTTCTTCCTGCCCTTTTCCTGGCTCTCATCTCATACAGCGCCCTGTCGGGAAGATGGGAAAAGCCCAGGGCCGTGAAGACTGATACGACTCCCCCATCCATTATGCTCACACGGGACAACCGTTATTTTGTCCAGCCCGGCGGCCAATATGAGGAAGAAGGCTATGCTGCCTATGATGACACGGACGGGGATCTGACAAAAGAAGTCCAGGTCGCGGTCAACGGCGATATGGTACGCTACAAAGTATCCGACAGCGCAGGCAACATCGCCATACGATTCCGGAAGATTCCCTATGCCGATTCCTCTGCCCCGGATTAAGACAGGGCAGAGGCAGCCCCGCCGCCCTCTGCCCAGGCCGGAACCTGTCCGCTGTAAGGCGGAAAAAATACATTACACGGGCCATGTAATCTCGTCATAAATAAGCGCCTCTGCATCTGATTAAGGGATGCGGAGGCGCTTTCTTTATGTTCTATGTATCGCAGTCAGCCTGTACAGGCATATGACGTCCGGATCAGGACAGTGCAGCCGTGATGATGGACATGGAGTAGACTTTCAGGCCGAGAAGGATGGGGCCGTAAGCATCGAAGTTACCGAAACGCTGAGCGATCTTGTAGCCGATGTTGCCTGCGTTGATGTCGGGGAAGATGAAGGTATTTGCATGACCTGCAGCCGTCCAGCCGGGAACCTTGGTCTTTGCAACACGAGGAGAAACAGCTGCGTCGAACTGGATCTCGCCGCAGATCGGGATATCCGGATATTTCTCTTTCGCCTTCTGAGCGGCATTGTGCATCTTGGTAACATCGGGATCCTTTGCGGAGCCGTTGGTGGAGAAGGAAAGGAAAGCGACCTTGGGGTCAACACCGAAGACCTTCGCGCACTCAATGGTCTCGCCGCAGATCTCAACCAGCTCATCCTCTGAAGGATGAATGTTGATCGCGCAGTCGGCCATTGCCACGACTTCATTTTCACCGGTCGCGGAAGGACGGACCAGAATGAAGCAGGAAGACACGATGCTGTTGCCGGGCTTTGTCTTGATGATCTGCAGAGCCGGACGGACTGTATCGGCAGTGGAGTAGGTGGCGCCGCCGAGCAGGCAGTCGGCAATGCCCATCTTAACCAGCATGGTTCCGAAATAGTTGCCCTGCTTAAGGATCGGAAGAGCCTTCTCGGGAGTCATTCCTTTGCTCTTTCTGAGTTCACAGAAAGCTTCAACCATTTCATCCATCTTATCATAATTCTCGGGATTCAGGATCTGCGCCCCGCGGATATTGTAGCCGGCTTCTTCTGCTGCGTCCTGAACTTCATCTTCATTGCCGAGCAGAATAGGAGTCAGGAAACTGCTTGCCAGAAGACGGGAAGCTGCCTCAAGAATACGGGGATCCGATCCCTCAGTGAAGACAATCGTTTTAGGATTCTTCTTCAGCTGCTTAATCATTGCACCAAAACCATACATAATGAAACCTCCCTTACAAAATGATGACTGTTAGATAATTAATAGTTATTATACAATCAGGTTGACTAGTTTACCCATTCACATATTACCCTTACGAGATATTGTATCATGAACTTTAAAAACTGTCCCGAAAATATTTCCTGATTTTCCCAATAATCTGCACACAATTGTATACAATCATCCTCTGGCGACAGGCATTCTTCGGTTGATCACGGAAGCTTTTGCCTGTCCGGACCGCGCCGGGCCGGTCTGCATCCAGTGATTCATATACAGAATCGGCCGCAGCTACAGCCGTGACTGCCGCTGCCCGGTTACAGTACGGATCCATCTGAAATTCGAGATAACAGGTGTTTTTTCTTCCCGCTGTGCTATACTTTATTCAACACATATTTTGCAATACACATTTTCTTTCGCGGTCCCGGACCGCGCCAATGTTTACAGGGAGATTTCAATGAAAAAAATAGCCATTCTGGGTTCGACAGGTTCAATCGGACGGCAGACTCTTGATGTGGCACGTGAACAGGGAGATATAGAAGTCGTTGCCCTTTGTGCCAGGCGCAGCGTAGAACTGATGGAGAGACAGATCCGGGAGTTCCGTCCCCGGCGGGCAGTCATGTGGGATGAAGATGCAGCGGCGGATCTTCGCATCCGGGTAGGCGATCTGGACGTCCAGGTCCTTTCCGGAATGGAAGGCATTCTTGACACTGCCGCCATGGACGGGTATGAGTATTTCGTCACAGCGATCATGGGAATGGTGGGTGTACGGCCGACTGTCACCGCCATCGAGAGCGGAAAAAAGATCGCGCTGGCAAATAAGGAGACTCTGGTGACGGCCGGACATATCATCATGCCGCTGGCCGCCCAAAAGGGAGTCCCCATCCTGCCCGTAGACAGCGAACACAGTGCCATCTTCCAGTCCCTGAACGGAGAAGGCAAAAATCCGATCGCAAAAATCTGGCTCACTGCTTCGGGCGGCCCCTTCCGCGGCCGTTCCGCCCGGGAACTGAAAGCCATGCGCCCGGAGGATGCTCTCAAACACCCCACGTGGGAAATGGGACAAAAAATCACGATCGACTCCTCCACCCTCGTCAACAAGGGCCTGGAAGTCATTGAAGCGAAGTGGCTGTTCGACGTCGACCCCTCTCAGATCCAGGTCCTGGTCCATCCCCAGAGCATCATCCACTCCATGGTGGAATATGAGGACGGCGGAATCATGGCACAGCTGGGCGTCCCCGACATGCGCCTCCCGATCCAGTACGCGCTCTACTATCCCGAACGCCGCCCCATGCCCGGCGAACGTCTGGATTTCTACTCACTGGGACAGATCACTTTCGAGCGCCCCGACGTAGAGACCTTCCCCGCACTGCGCTACGCCTATGACTCCATCCGCAGAGGCGGAAACATTCCCACAGCCTTCAACGCGGCCGATGAATTTGCTGTTGCGGAATTCCTCAAGGGCAAAATCTCCTACCCGGAAATCTCCGAGATGATCCTGCACAGTATGGAGACCTGCCGTTTCATAGAGAGCCCTTCCCTCGACGAAATCTTTGACACTGAGAAAGAGGTACAGGAAATCCTCTCCCGCTGGTAAGAAAAACAGAACAAAAGAGCCCTTACAGGAGCATATCAGTTCAGACTCCTGGAAGGGCTCTTGTTTTTCCGGCAGCGCACAGTGACTTGCGGGAGCAGGCTCTCCCGATCGGATTCTCATTGTGCCTTTGCACCGACAGCGCCGTGCAGACTCGTCGGGATTCCTTATTTCCCGCAAAGAAAAAACCGCGAACATTCTGTTCACGGCTTTTCTCATCGGAGTGACGGGATTCGAACCCACGACCCCTTCGTCCCTAACGAAGTGCGCTAGCCAGCTGCGCTACACCCCGATCTGAATATTTTCAGCACGTGTCTTTCGCAACACGCAAGAGATATATTACCCCCCTTTCGCAAAAAATGCAAGCACTTTTTCGAAATTTCTATCAACTTTTTCAACACTTTTTTAGTTCTTTTTTAGTTTGGGACACTTGGGGCAGTTCTGAGCGTCCCCCGGCTCAGAAGATCGAGGCATTCTGAACTGAAGCCGGTTTTTTTCCGGCTCTTTTTTTACAGAAGATTCTCCACTGCCTTGGCGATCTCTGCCATATCCGCAGTGGGCTCGAAACGTGCGACTACATTGCCCTGGCGGTCCACGAGGAATTTGGTGAAGTTCCACTTGATCTCAGGGTTTTTCTTGTAATTTCTGTCTATGGTCAGCAGAAGAGCAGCCATCGCAAGCGCCATCTTGCCCTTGCCGAATCCCTCGAATCCTTTCTGGCTCTTGAGATACTTGTAGAGCCCGATCGCGTTCTCGCCGTTGACATCCGCCTTTTTCATCTGCGGAAACTGTGTGTTGTAGTGGAGCTGGCAGAACTGATGAATCTCCTCATCCGTGCCCGGCGCCTGGCCCTTGAACTGGTTGCAGGGAACATCGACAATTTCAAATCCCTTGTCATGATAGTCTTCGTACATCTGCTCAAGTTCTTTGTACTGAGGGGTAAATCCGCAGCCTGTGGCGGTATTGACAACGAGGACGACCTTGCCCTCGAAATTTCTCATAGAGATCTCATTTCCTTTTGCATCCTTTACGCTCTGATCATAAAAACCCATTACCTACCTTCCTTTCTTTTTCAAATCTTTCAAGACTCGCCCGCCGGTCCTGGTGCCGACGTGCGGATTTCCATATCTTTGCCTGACACAGACATGGAAACATCTTCCGCACCGCACACACGGGTATGCCCGGGGAGCGATGATTGTTCATGCAGCCGTATCCTTTATGATCATAGTACGGCCTGTCTCTTTCCTGTATTTGATTTTATGTAATTATATTGCGCACAATTTAATTTGTCAACGCTTTTTTAGAATTTTAAAAAAGAAGTAATTATGTATGAATGAAGGGCTTTCGTTTTTTTACACCACATCCTTCAGGGCATCGCTCATGGGAATGGACCGGATCTTGCGGATTTCGAAGATGGCCACGGCAAAATAGGTGGCCGCTCCGATCAGGAACATCTTGTAAAAAACCATATTCGGGATATCATAAGTGATCCACCCCGACATTCTCGCCGCAAGATAATTCATGAAAATAAATTTCATGATGATGTTTTCCAGAGGAATTGTCGCCGCCAGCATTATAAGGGTCACGATCGTGGTAGTGAAGATATACAGAAGAGCGATTTCGAGGTTTGAATAGCCGAGAATTTTCGTCATAGAGATCGGCTGTGCGTTTTTTTCAATTATCATCTTGGAAAGAAGATAGACAAGCACCATAAAAAGGATCACCGCGAAACCGTCGACAATGACCATCATACCTCCCATGGAGACATCCAGCTGTCGGCTGATCTTGATGAGAGCGTCATAGTCGACAATACCCGCCACCAGGTCCCGGCTGATATCGGTAATCTCGCTGTCCGAAAAATATCCGGAAGTATAGTCGTCAAAAAGATTGAAGGTCTCGCACAGATCCTCGCTGCGCATAAACATGCACAATCCGCCCATGTAATCATAGATGCCGTCCACGTGGAATTCGTAATACTTATCCTCATAGGGCTCTTTGAGCCTTATGGTATCTCCCTCTTTGATCCGGCACTTGTCGGCATAGGCTGCCGAGATATAGATCTCTCCGCGGCTGATCTGCTTATGAATATACCGGCTGTTCTTTTTGATGCCGTAGACGGAAATATTCTCGGAGCGCAGTGCCTCCCCCTCCGGAATCCGCAGCGTATAGGAAGAAAAAGCCTCCGCATCTTTGTTGGTCGTCATGGCGGACAGGCGCAGGAAGGAAGAGGACAGGATTTTTTCCAGGTCATAGTCCTTGTCCATCCGATAGGCGGGAATCTTTAAAAAATACTGGTACTTGCACAGCATGTTATCCTGCATTGAATCCTGATAGCGGTCCAGGACAGCCGGCAGAGCCAGCCCGAACAGAAGCAGGAGATTCGCGAACAAAAGCCCGATTAGCAGGATCGCGTAGCTGCTCACATTTTGAAAAAATATCCTCAGCCGGAACCTGGAGGAAAAGGGAATCCGAGGCGGGAGACGCAGGGCGCGGCTTCTGCCGTGACGGCGAAGTTCCCTGCGCAGAAACTGCAGCGGTGTGAGTGACAGCCGCCTGTGCAAAGTCACAAATGTTGTCACCAACATGATGATCAGCGGCACGACCGTAGTCAGGACAAAGGCCTCAGGATTCCAGACCGTGACATAGGTCGGAAGGCTGTAGCTGCCGTAATACATGTCCGCGCAGACTTGTTTCAAATATGTGTATCCGAGAATATTGCCGACAAGAGCGGCTGCCAGTGTGATCAGAAGCGGCAGCACCATATAGTGCCGCACCAGTTCCATTTTTGTATAACCGGAGGCGCGCAGGGTACCTATGACAGCGGACTCCCGCGCAATCGTGTCGTTGATCGTGATCACAAACACAAAAGCGATGATCACGATCATGATGTACAGAAGGATCAGCATCATCGCCCGGTCGCCGCCCATATCTTCGCCGGTAAACATGATTGCCTGATTTATGTACCTCGGCAGAAAGTCCTCCAGATATACCTCGTCGGCGACATCCTCCATAAGCTTGTCCGACAGGATCTTTTCCTCCTCCGTTGAAGAGGGAGCTGTCTTGTATTTCCAGCTGTAATTATAAATGAGTTCATCGGAGGGGAACTTCTCGAAGTCTTCCTTTCTGACAGCCGCGATTCCGAACTTGACCGCGTCAAACATGGCATCATTGTTGTCCTGAAACAGAGCGCTGTAATCGGGGAATGCCGCAAATCCGGTCACCTTGAACTCTTCCCTTCCGAACCTTACAGTGTCTCCGATTTTGATCGAATTGTTGTCCGCGTACATGCGGTCGATGACCATCTCCCCGGACTTTTGCGGAAACGCTCCCTTCATCAGGCACAGCAGATTGACCTGGTCCCGCATCAGAAAGATCCTCAGCGTATTGTCCTGATCCGTTCCTTTTTCTATATAAAAATTGTCATAGAGGGTGATTCCGAATTCCTCGATATCCCGTCTGTTTGACTTTGAGATCTCCTCATCCGTGCGGAAATTGCCATCTTCTATATTGTATTTTTCAAAGCTGTCATTGTAGGCAATGATCATACTCCCGTCTGCGACCAGAAATCCCGAGATCAGGCCGATCGTAAATACCAGGAGAACAAAGATGACCGCATATTTTCCGAACTCTCCCCTGAGCTCCCGCAGATAGCGCCTGCGGAGAGGGTTCGCTGTTTTGTTAAGCATAGCTGTGGCTGTGGCCTCCGTCTTCAAACATTGATGTAAAAATCATTGATGAAAAATCATTGATAAAAAACATTGAGAAAAAACCTTGATGTAAAAATTATCGTGATTCTGGGCGTAAAACGGTTGCTTCCGGATTCCTGCAGCGGTATGCGCTTTCAGAATCCGCCCGTTTGTGCGTGTCTGCGTGTCTGCCTGCAGACGCCTCTTCTCTCATCACCATTCAAGCTGCTCCGCCGGCACGCGGACTGCATGCTCGATGCGGTCACGAATCCTGCCGTCACGCAGGCGGATGACTGTGTCCGCCATCGCTCCGATGGCCTCGTTGTGGGTGACCATGATGATCGTTGTATGGTAACGCAGACTGATTCTTTCGATCAGCCGCAGGATTTCCCGCGAGGTATTGTAGTCCAGGGCTCCTGTCGGTTCATCACAGAGCAGGATATCCGGATTCTTGACAATAGCGCGCCCGATGCTGGTCCTCTGCTGCTGACCGCCGGAAAGCTGGTTGGGCAGCTTGTCACGATGATCGTACAGGCCGAGAGTGTGCAGGATTTCTTCAACATCCAGGGGATCTTTTCCGAGAAAAGCGCCGACTTCAATATTTTCACGTACCGTCAGGTTGGGGATCAGGTTATACATCTGAAAAATATATCCCAGGTGTTCCCTGCGGTAGCGGGTGAGCTGCTTTTCCCTCATGGCATTCATCCTGGAGCCGGCAATCAGTATTTCCCCACTGTCAGATGTATCGATCCCTCCGATTATATTGAGAAGAGTGGATTTTCCGGATCCGGAAGGTCCCAGAAGAAAACAGAATTCACCCTTGTCCACTCCCAGGCTGATCCCGCGAAGGACCTCCACGTGGCTGTCCCCTTTTCCGAAAGATTTTCTGATGTCTTTCAATTCCAGCAGCACTTTCTCTTCCTCCAGTTTTTCAGTTTTCTCCCGCCGTCAGCCATGCTGTACCTGCTTCTTATCCGGAGCGCTTTTGCGCCGCGGTTTCAGGCCGGGTAAACTGCATATGTGAACAGCAAAAGCATAAACGCGCTTAGTTAGATATGATTAACCATTATAGCGCAGTTTTTTTGTTCATGCATTACTTTTTATCTGTCTGGCAAAAAACACAGCCCGGGAACATGGCACAGAACACAGCGCAAAAACCGAAAGACGAGCGTTTTCTCTCTGCGCAGAAGCTTTCCTGCAAACAATCGTCCGCGCACAGGAAAGGCGGAAAGTTTTCAGCAATACATGCAGAAAACTCCCCGCCCGTGTACTCATTTATAACATCCCTTATTGCCTGACCAGTGCAGATTTATGCAAGCGCGGCTCCAAGTCCTTTGCAGTCAGCCTCTCCGTCATCATCGGGAGCTCCGTTGATCATCAGACCATCGGCAACAAGCTGCGCGCCGGCTTCCCTGGCTTCGTCTTCCCACAGGCGCATCCACTCGCCGTCTCCCCATCCATAGGAGCCGAACAGAGCAACCTTCTTGCCGGAAAGCTCGCCCTTTACCTCATCCCACATGGGCTGGAACTCTGCTTCCTCCAGCTGCTCAGCGCCCATTGCAGGGCATCCGAATGCGATAGCGTCATAGCCTGCAGCTGCGGCTGCGCCGAAATCAGCAGGGCCCATGGTGGTTACGTCTGCGCCCTTCTCCTCTGCGCCTGCTGCTACTGCGTTTGCCATTGCCTCGGTGTTGCCAGTGCCGCTCCAGAATACAACTGCTACTTTGCTCATTTGATGTTCTTCCTTTCTTTTTTCTTTGACATCGGGTGTCCTTTATCAGCCTGTTCCTGTGATAAAGGGCTGGGTAAACCTGTTGATTGTATGCTAAACAGCCACGGCGAGGCTCATCAAAGGGACCCCGTCAGACCACTGTTTACAATAAGCTTCCGTACACTTGCGGTACTTTTCAAAAGTGATACGGGCACTTTCGGCGTCTCCGTAGACACGCCAGGTGCCGACCAGTTTACAGCCGACTCCCCTGTTGGTGCCGTGTGCAATAAACCCCCGAACATCTTCCGGCGGATAACTGAGAAAGAGACCTATTTCATGTGGAAATTCTGTCTTTAAATCATTGAGCCTGCGGATGAGCTCGACCACACACTGGTTGGCGTTCTCATGGCGATAGCCTGCATTCTCGAGAAGTTCGACTGCTTCCCGATTGGATAAATCTTTTTCCAGACGCGCCGGACGATAAAGATACAAAAGCACCCTCTCCTCTGAATAGCGCAGAGGCAGAACCCGCAGTCCCTTGGGAACAAGACTTTTGTTCAGTCTGCGTATCTCCCGCATTGTCTCCTGCCTGTCTGTATAAGGACATGTAAAGAGATTACCGGTCTTGATCCCTGCCAAAGTAGGGGATCCGTATTGTACGAACAATTCATCCGACATAGAATGCTTCCTCCCGATTCATCAGGCTGCAGCGCGGGGCGTCAGCTCAGGCACTTCGCTCCATTGTGTGTTTCTCCAGAATATTCCTCAGGGCAGCCATCGAAGCTGTTTTGGAATGCTCAACCTTTGTATCAAGACCTTTGATCTCATTCTGGGCACACTTGAGGACTTTATGTGAGAGTGCCCCGGTAAAGCAGATCATCAGGTCCGGTCTGCCCAGCTTGTTCTTCAGACTTCCCGAAGGTTTAATGAAGACTTTCGCACGACATTTGTACTCTTTGCACAGGTCTTTATACTGACGTTCCATACATTCATTTCCGCCTAATATAATTATGCTCATGGCCTACTCCTTTTGCTCAAATAGTTAGATGCTCCTAACCTCTTGTCAAAAATATAAACGCTCTTACAGCGCCGCAAGCACGAGTTATCCTTGTCTAACTCCGTTGTTGGTTAATTATAGCTAACCAACATCTATATTACGACTCCAAAAAGACATTTTCAAAGAGAAATGAGTCACAAGGGACGGTTCCGGCTGACTCATTCATTCAGAATGAGTCGGGCGGAACCGTCCCCGGTGACTCATTTCAAAACAGTCTCCGGTGACTTATTACAGCAGGTTCTTCATGCTGTCGACGCTGAAGTAGATTGTCGAAAGATTGTGCAGAAGCGCGGCGCGGACGGAAGGCATCATACCGAAGAAGCCCAGCGCGATGAGGCCGCCGTTGAAAGCCATGATCCGGCGGTAATTACCGTCGATGCGTCCCATAAGCGCAGTGCTGAGTCTGCGCAGTACGATCAGTTCATGCAGGTCATCGGCGGAAATTGTGATGTCGGCAATCTCCCTTGCTATGGCAGCGCCGGCGGCGATCGCGACACCTGCGTCCGCCTCGGAAAGAGCCGGAGAATCGTTGATGCCGTCTCCGATCATAACCACTTTGCGGCCCGCTTCATGTTCACGGCGGATAAAGGCCGCCTTGTCCTCAGGAAGGACTTCGGCAAAGAACTCGTCCATTCCAAGCCGGGAGGCCACTGCTGCGGCGGTCCTCCTGCTGTCACCGGTCATCATGACCACGCGTGTAAAGCCCTCGCCGTGAAGGTCATTGACAACTCTGTAAGCCTCCTCACGGATGGGGTCTTCGATACAGATGACTGCCGCAAGTTCCTCTCCGATCGCCAGATACAGATGAGAGCAGTCCTCAGGAAGATTTTCAAACTTCTCTTTTGCCTCTTCTCCCTCCGGAAGCCTGCATTTTTCGTCTTCAAAAATAAAATGGTAACTGCCGATCAGTACGCGTTTGCCGTTGACGGAACTTGCTATACCGTGAGCAACGACATATTCCACCTTCGTGTGCCGCTCTTCATGGATGAGGCCTCTCTTTTCCGCTTCACGCACAACTGCATTCGCGATGGAGTGAGGGAAGTGCTCCTCCAGACAGGCGGAAAGACGCAGAAGTTCATCTTCGTCATCCTCGTTGAAAGGAACTACTTCGCCTATGCCGGGTGTGGCGCAGGTCAGGGTGCCGGTCTTGTCAAAAACAATAGTATCTGCCTGTGCGACAGCCTCAAGGAATTTGCCTCCCTTGACATTGATATGGTGATCGCTGCACTCCCGCATAGCAGAAAGTACCGAGATCGGCATTGCCAGCTTCAGGGCACATGAGAAATCTACCATCAGGAAGGAAAGTGCTCTTGTAACGTTGCGGGTCAGAAGCCACGCGAGCGCCGTGCCGCCCAGCGACCAGGGGACAAGCGAATCCGCAAGATGAGACGCGCGGCTCTCTGTCGCGGATTTAAGCTTTTCGGACTCCTCGATCATGTTTACGATCTTGTCATACCGTCCGCTGCCCAGTGCCTTCTCGACCCGGATCTCCAGCTCTCCCTCCTCCAGAACAGTGCCGGCGTAGACATAGGCTCCCTCGCTCTTGGCAATCGGCAGCGATTCACCAGTCATGGAGGCCTGGTTGACTCCGCCTTCACCTGCCATAACATGTCCGTCAAGAGGAATGACATTACCGGTGCGGACCACAATGACGTCCCCGGGCTTAATGTCACTCACGGGCACGAGAACCTCTTCCTGATCCTGTGTTTTTACCCATGCCTTATCTACGTTCAGATACATCCTGCGGGCAAGATCATCCACGGATTTTTTGTGGGTCCACTCCTCAAGAAGCCCTCCGGCATCCAGAAGGAACATGATAGATCCGGCTGTCGCGTAATCTCCTCTCAGCAGGGACACTGAAATGGTCGTCGCATCCAGCACCGGCACTTCCAGGCGCCCGTTCATGAGGCAGCGAAGCCCCATTCCCAAATACCGGACCGCCTTTCCCAGACAGAACAGGTGTCTGACCGGGGCAGGAAGGACGAGAATATTGACAGCCCTTCTCATCACCATAGAAAACAGCTTGTCTTCATAGGTCCTGTTCAGTTCCCGTCCGGTATGTTCCGGCACCGCCGCTTCAGTGCGGTCATATCCAAAATCGGACAGCGATTGGATCACCGATTCGCGAACCCCTGCTTTTTCTTTATATAAGATTGTCACGTCCATCGTGCGCTCGGAAACAGTCACTTTCGTGATTCCCTCCTGCGCCTGCAGATAATAGTGCAGCTTGTCCGCCTGTGCGACGGTCATTCTCCGCTGCAGCATCCTCACGCGCATCCGCCCTCTGGATTCGTGCAAAATTCTGCATTTCATATTGATGAGTCCTTTTCTTTAAAAACCATACTTGACTTGCAGCCATGGTCTCGTGACCGCAGACACGTATGAATAAAATACCCCGCCGTATCAGGGCGGGGCATTCCTATTTGCATTTGATATTACAGCCTCGCGTGCACAGATCCTTTCGCCGCGGTCAGGCCTCTGCCGCCGGTGTATCTGCCTCTGCTGCCGCAAGGACTGCCTTTGCATCCTCGATCTGCTGCGCATCAAGCTCTGCCTGGCGCTTCTCGTTGATCTCTTTTGCATCTGCGGCGATATCATTGCAATTCTCGCGGATCAGGGAGACGTCCTTGAGGACCTCATCCCTCATGCGCATAACAGCCGCCGTACCGCAGGTATATACCTTCTTTGCATCTCTGCTTGTCAGCAAACGTACACCGTACGATCCAAGAAGAGCGCCTGCGCCCAGTACTCTGAAAAATTTCCAACTCCAATCCATAGTCTGCCTCCTGTCTTCTAAAAGCAGCAGATTCCGTCTGTTCATGAAAAATCCCGGGGCGGTCTCATAAAGCCCCCTCTTGAATGTCTTTTAAGAATATCTTTAAGAATATCTTTAAGAATGTCTTTAAGAATGTCTTTTCGAGCGTCTTTAAAAAACACCTGAAGGATTTCCATAAGAATCTGAACTTTTTTATGTATCCGGCATTTCCATGCCTTATATAAATATGATAGTGAGTTAGTTTCCGCTCAATCAACTCCAAATAGACAGAATAATCAAGTTAGTTGAAACTCTTTTGGCTCCAATCGGACATAATCACGGACATGGTCCCCGGCCGCATGCATTCTGAACTGCTCTGAGAACCACTTGAAAATTCCGGTTTTCAGCCCTGTGTTTTTAGTCATCTTCCAGGTCAGCCCCGTTTTCCCTCTCCCACAAAATCCTTCTGCGGTACTCACTCGGGGAAACACCCATCACATTTCGAAATGCCCGGGCAAACTTGCTGCCGTTCTCATAACTGAATTTTCCTGCGATTTCCAGAATAGATTCATCCGTCCCGGAGAGGAGCTTTGATGCCGCAGCCATACGCTGTGAACGGGCATACGTATAAATCGGAAGTCCGTACACTTTGTGAAAACAGCTCTTGATCTGGGTCGGAGATGCATGGAGCATCTGCGAGAGTTCTGCAATGGTAATGTGGCGTTCCAGGTTTTCCATGATGATCGCATGGGCCTTTTCCGCGACTTCCATCTGAGACTCCATGCCCCCCTTTCTTTCCTGATCCGCCGGCACGACTCTGCCTTCTCTCTCTTCTGTACTATTTATGCTCTCTGTTTTTTCTGTATATCGTGTATCCATTTTGCTCTGTGTGTCCCGTCCCCGCAGAATGTATACTGGAACTTAACTTCTGCGCTGTGCTGCGCTGTGCTTCGCTGTGCTTCTCTCTGCTGCAATCCAATCCGCAGACTATCAAGACTCGTTCTCTGCCTGCACATTGATCACAAAACCCGTATCAAAAAATTCTGATGAAAATCCTGTTTTTCTCCCCTTCAACATGCTCCTGACAAGGCCGTAGCCGAAGAAAACGCCTGTGCCGGCAAAGAATCCGGACAAAAGGTCCGAAAGGCATAGGAATTAGAATATACTAACCTTCAATCAAAAAAAGATGCTGCCCCTTGCAGCACCTTAAGTTTAATGCAACAAACTCATTCTGTCAATTCCCAAACGTCTTCTTTCATACCCCTTCCTATACCTCTGCCTTCAGTCTGCAGTTGACAAACAGGGTACGCACAGCAGCCCGGTATTGGATCTCATTTTTAGCCTTGCGGATTTCCTTCAGGAAGCGGTCCGCACCGTCAAAATTGCGTCCCATGTAAAACCACAATTCTTTCATCTTGCCCATCAGGGGTGCCTGTCCGGGAAGTGTTTTTTTCAGAGATTCATAGACTGCGTCATGAAAGCTGCGAAGTTCCTCCTTTTGAAGCAGTGCCCCTCCTCTCAGTTCTCTGGCAAGTGCAGGATCCGCGATGAGGCCGCGCCCGATCATGACAGCGCCGCACTCCGGAAAACGGGCGCGGATCTTCTCATAATCTTCACGGGAGAAAATGTCTCCGTTATAGACGACCGGATGCGTGCTTTTTTCCAAAAACATGGAAAATGTCTCCAGATCCGGAGTTCCGCCGTACAGATCCCTCTGTGTCCGGGGATGGACTGTGAGCTCCCAGATCGGATAACGATTGTAGATGTCCAGCAGCGCCTCTGCCCTGCCGGCATCTTCAAATCCTATCCTTGTTTTGACGGTAAAGCGGAGTTTTTCATCCGCATTAACGGAATCGCTTTTATTGTAACCACGTTTATCGAAATCACATCCGGCAAAACGGCAATTGCCAGAATCACATCCATCGGAATCGCTGTTGTCAGGATCACATCTATCAGAATCGCTGTTGTCAAAATCAGAATCGGGTATCCGGGGCGGTATCTGCATAAGGTGCATTCCCTCGCATATCTCCTCCAGAAACAGATCCAGCGCATCCAGATCACCGAGCTGGCCGGATCCTCGTCCCTTTTTCACAACTGTAGGCATGGGACACCCGAGATTGAGATTGATCTCCCGGTATCCCATCTCGTACATTTCTTTTGCAGCCCATAAAAAGTCCCCCGCCCGATTTGTCAGGATCTGGGGGACAAGACGCACACCTTCGTTGTTGGCAGGATCAATATCTTCCCGCTCTCTGGTCTTGAAATTGTGTGTATAATTCGGAGCCGCAAAAGGGGAAAAGTATTTGTCAATCTCTTCCCCGAAAAACTGCCTGTGCACATTCCGGTAGGCAAATCCCGTAATGCCTTCCAGGGGAGCGAAATAAATCTGCATCTATTGTTCCTTATAAGAAAATAAGAAGAACCATCTTAAGAATGAATCAGTTTATAAATAGTTCACCTTAAGAATACATCACATTCAGAATGCATCGTCATAAGAATACATCACATTCAGAATACATCGTCATAAGAATACATTGTCCTGAAAATGCATCATCCAGAAAATGCATAATCATAAGAACGGATCATCGTCTGCGAATACAAATCCGCCCTGCGCGATTTCCTTGGGCTGTCCGAAGGGGCCGCCGGAGCCGGGCGACCAGAGTTTCAGCTTATCCCATACATATTCCATAGAGCATCTCTGGTCCGGGTCGACAAGGAGCATCCTGGTAATGCACTCGCGCATGGGTTCGGGAATGTCCGCGGAAACTCCTGCGGGCTGATCTTCCAGCACAGCCTCATGCAGATAGGCAAACTCCGACTCATCAAAGTCCGGGAGTTCCCCTGTCATATACTGGTGGAAGAGAATTCCGAGAGCGAAGACATCCAGCTTGGTGGTCAGCTTCACATCTTCTCCGTCCAGGAACAGACAAGCCTCAGGCGCAAAATAAATCTGGTCACCGCTGAGTTCATCCTCACTCACAGGAGGCCGTTTTTCAACGAAACTGCAGTCAAAATCCACGATTTTGGCTGTCAGAGTATTCTTTTTCGTCTTTTTGACAAGAATATTCTGTTCTTTGACATCCGCATGGACGATATGGTTTTTGTGCAGCTCCATAAAACTGTGCGCAATGATCCTGCACAGATTCAGTTTCTCCTTTTCGGGCAGACGGGAAATGTCCTTGGCGGAAAGGCCTGTCGAATCGATTTTTTCCATCGCAACATAATAATGAGAGCCGTTCCTGAAGAAAGCCTCCACTCGGACTGCGTTTCCGTCCGAAGCAGCATTGAGGGTCTCGTAGCGTTCCAGACACTTCTTTTCAAATTCTCTGCATGCCAGAACACGGGCTTTCGTCTGCCTCTCACCGATTGCAGGGTCGACAGGATAAACCGGATCCAGAAACTCCTTCAAAAAGAAGACTCGGTCTCCTCTTCTGGCAAATGTCCACCTGGAAAAGCCGGCATTTTTGTTCTGAAGTGGTTCGATCAAATCGAAGCCGTTAATTATCTCTCCCAAGTATCTTTACCTCCCAGTCACCTGCTGCACGTCGGGTGCATCCGTATTTACCTTCGGAATCTTACCGCTTGACATATAACGTTCATAATCCCTGCGGTACACTTCCCAGAGTTTCTCCTGCATCTGCGTAGACGGATCCCGCTTCATCGTCTCCATATATTCGTTCTGCATAAACTCCGTTCTCTTCTTCAGAGCAGTTTTCATGCGGGAAAATTCACCGTAACCGAAACTGATCCATTCGAGTGTATAGTCGTCTCCTGCCACGCTGCGGATATTTTCTTCCAGCTTCCGCTCAAAAGTGTTTGCTGACTGAGAGCTCTGCAAAGTCGTCAACAGCATATTTTCAAAATCCATCGGCGTGGGCAGATATCCAAAGCAGCCGTCGGAAGCGGCAAATACAGAATAGGCATCCTTTTCACGGAATCGAAGCGGCCTTGAGCAATGGATATCAAAATCACTGTCGAGCGCAACGACATTTGTGAGGGCTCCGTCCGACTGCAGATTACTGAAGGCGTTTCTTCCTTCAATATCGTCCTCTGTCAGCTGGGCGAGCCCGTTCTGGTCCAGCAGATAGACCCTGGAATCTCCTGCCCAGAAGCACTGCAGTTCTGTCCCCTCCTCAGTGTTGCGGACAACAGCGATCGCTGCGGTCGAAGGAAAATCACGGACCAGTGTACCGAAAATACGGGAAGTAGGACCTGCATATTTTCCGACAACACGCAGGGCATCAAACATGTACTGTTTCATCTGAGCAGCAACTTCCGCGCCCCGGATCGCGCCGCTTCCGCCATCCGTCTCGTGAAACCAGTCATGCAGGGCGCCGCTCGCGGCCCGGGATGCCATATAGGCCCCCGTGTGGTCCATAAACCGCGGATATTTGCGCGAACCGATTCCGCCGCAGCCGTCAAAAACAGCCGCGACCGCACAGTTTCCTCTCATGACAGAGTAATAATTGTCTTCGCCGTGGTCCTTGATCATATCACCGGCTATGTGTACCCTGAAATCCAGTTTTTGTGCAAAGCTCTTCATGTCCGCGTTTTCCTCAGTATTTTTTTCTTACATGCCGCGGCGGACTCCTGCCCGCGCGGCATGTAAGTACGTATTTTTCATGATTGACAGAATCTCAGGACCCGGATCAGATCGAGTTGGTGATCGCGTTCAGGATCTGGTCATAATCAAATCCCGCGATACCCTGTCCGGCCTCGGACTCGTAGTGAATGACGTTGTTCCAGTTATTGCGGATCGTCGTCCAGGACTCCTTGCTGGGGGTGTAGAGAAGGAGACGCTTGGCGGACTCATCCATGATGCCGGGCGCATATTTGCTGCCCCACCACTCTGTCAGCTGCTCAAAATTCTCAGCCATGCCGCGGGGGTAATTCTTGGCAGCTCTTCCGAATCCGAGATCATGTGTAGCATCATCCGACCAGAGCGCAATGACATGGCGCTTTCTTTTTGATTCGGTATTCCAGTCGGACTTAATCGCATAGGCAAGCGCCTCCAGGCCGTCCTCGGGATCGTCTCCGCCGCCCTTGGCCTCAATACTGCGGATGCAGGTCTCCAGCTCACGGGACTGTGCGGGAAGCTCAAAGAAATTGGTCACCAGCATGGCCTCACGGCCGTCTGCCAGGTAGTCCCTGAAAGCGACGACACGCACGCGGAGCCGCTCTACCTTCTTCTGCTTCTGCTCCATGATCCTCATGAAGTCCTGATAGAAGTGAAGAGCATTCTCTTTGACGACACCGAGAAACGGAAACATACTCTCTGTCGCATCAATACAAAAAACAACATCTACACCATAAGTGACACTGCGCGAATTAGCTCCCATGATTGCTCCTTCCGTTAAAAAAAGTGGTATTTATCGCCTGAATAAATTGTTATGTTTGCAATTTATTCGTCATAGTCTCCATCTTCGTCTTATTCACCGGAATCTACCCGGTTATAAGGATCCTCTTCACTAAACTCAGAACCTGTATTCGGGTTTGAATCATTCACTGACTGATTGTCCCCGCTGTTGGTTCCTGAACCATCCACAGTCTGATCGGCTCCGCTGTTTGTTTCCACACCGCTCCCTGTCTGATCGGCTCCGCTGTTTGTATCCGGCAAGCCCACCAGGTAAGGGAACTCTTCCGAATAAAATGCAGGAATCACCGCGTCTGACAAAAACGGATCTCTGGCTGTAATTAATATAGGTTTATCATCCGTACCATAAAATGTGTCCGTTCTCCTCGACGGATTCTGATCATCATATTCGCAGATTAAATAAGAAAACTTGTTAGGCCCCGTTGCAAGCTTCCCATCTTTCAAGTATTCCATTCTGAAAAGGCGGAAATCTCCGGCTGAATTTATATAACGGTATGTATATTTAATCTGGTCGTATTCATAATCAGGTTTCTGATCATGATCGTTATCCGGACCTATAATGCTGATTGTTTCATTACTTCCATCAATGCTATAGCTTTCGACATACGAAGAGACATTGTCGCTTCCATACGTCGATATATACTCATCTGCCGGGTTTTCTTCAACGATGTTATAGTTCATAGTGAAATCCGGCACTTTTGCTTCTGCTGTCTTATAATATTCAATAGTCTGCAGTTTATTATCGATTATCTCCTGATTAATTGCGTTTTTCCTATAAGTTTTTTTGACTTTTTTATACTTAACGGGAGTTCCGTCATGCTTTCTCACCGTCATGGTTTTTTTACTGGTTTCTATTACCGTATCATTTCCCTCTGTTTTGTAGGTAATAGTGTTATTATTATCCTCCTTCTCCTGAAGATATCCGTTTTTATAGTAATATTTTGTCTCAAACTCCAGATTCGCATCTTTGTAGGTGTACTTTTCTACAACTGTATCATTATTTATTCCCGGGCTGTACATCGTAGAAGGAAGATAATCCCCGGATTCATTAAATGTTCTGTCAACAACGGCAGCCTTGCTATTGTTTGAATTATTATACGAAACTTTTGATTCCAGATTATTACCACGCTTATCTATGATAATTGTACGGATAGCTGTATCATATTTTTGCATCTCAGCATCTATATTCGTTTCCTCTTCAGAAGATGTTCCCGGCCCTGCAGCAGGTGCTTCATTCTCATTATTGTCGGGCTTTTCTTCTCCCTGATCAGTCGTACCGTTCTGATCTTTATCAGGATTGTCAGTCTTTCCCTCTTCAGAGTTCCCGGTCTTTCCCTTATCTGAATTGTCTTCTTGTTTCTCTTCCGATTGTCCGGTTCCGGAATCCGTAGTGTTTTTCTTTTCAGAAGTTGAACCCGTCACGGCAGGATTATCCGGAGCTGACCTCTTTTCATCATGTCCGCAGCCTCTGACCAGTGAGATGATCAGGCAGATACCCAGGAGAATGGCAATAGCCCTTGTGATCCAGAGCTCTGTATTATTTTTCCGCGCTCCTGATCTGCGGGGCTGAATACCGGACTCTTTCTGCCTGTAAGAGGATCCACTTCGATTGGAGCTCCGGTATTCGCCGGAACTCTGAGAAGCTGCTTCACTGCCAAAGCCCATTCCTGCCCGGTCACGGTCTGCCTCTGAAACTGCGGGAGCCGTCCTATTCTGTACGGGGGCACTCATCTGTACCGGTTTGCCGTTCTCATCGAGCATAACGGTTGTTCCGCCGGCTCTCAGATCCTCGGCCTCTTTCTCTTTAGCAGAGGCAATCAGCCCCCAGAATCCTCCGCAGATTTCCGCGTTGTCCAGCGGCTGTTTGCACTTGCTGCACACAACCGGCTCGCCCTTATTCTCCATCAGCTTTTTCAGCGTCTTCTGGTCTATCTCTCGTCCGCAGTTTTTACAGAACATCTCTCACTCCTTGGGTCTGGTGTCCCCATATCCTCAACAGATTATGGTTCCGTCTTCAGCAGTAAATCTAATTCAGTATATCTTTTTCAGAAAGAAGATATGTATTTGTTTCCTGTATTTGTTTCCGGCAGGTACCTTGGCGGAGCCGGGACTGTAAAGACCAGTCCGGTCTTTATTCCGCCCCCGCAGTTTAGGCAAAATACGCTTCTGCATCTCCTGCCTGAGACCGGCGGTGCGGCTTTTCCTCTTCTATGCGCCTATCCGCTCCCCGCAGATCACGCAGCGGGAATCCTCGTTACTGTTTTCCCCTTCACAGTAGGGACAGATCCAGCCGGATTTATTGAGCTGGAGCGTATACAGAAATTCGCTCCTGCCTCCGTCGGCGTCCCAGTTGAAGTTCCGGATCGTCTCGTCAACCTTTGCCCGGACCATTGCATCTCTTGAGTCACCCAGCATTTCCGGAGGAATATACAGGGCGCTCGACATGCCGGTACCTGTTTTCACAGGGCCATCGGGGACAGGATCTGCAATTACCACACGCGTAGTATCAGAATCATCCACAACACGAACAGGCGTAGAACCACCTCCGCCTGAAGTTTTAGAAGCATTATCTTTTTTGGATTTGTTGAGATAAAAGATCAGAGCAATGATCAGAACGACGATAGCTATGATAATGTATAAAGAAGGGTCACTCATGGCAGGTATTCGTCTCCCGTAAAAAATGGCAACATTTTCTCAATGCTGCGTATTTGCAAAGTCTGTCCGTACACATCAACACATTATACTGTGTCGCTTCACCCATTATAGTTCGATTTGAATATCTGCGCAAGAAAAAAGCCACAGCTTCAATGGTTTTCCGGAAAAATACGGCAGGGGATTTCCTCATCAAACATATAAAAGCTGCGTCCTCCCCCTCTTTAAATATATAGACGATGACGGACCTGTTCTCAAAAAAAATAATCCGAATTCCCGTCAAACTGACGAAAATCCGGATTAATGTGAAAAATGTTTCGATTTACGCGGGCAAAGGTGATTCTGCAAGTATATTGTATCCTGGTTTAGGATCTTCTCTCTTCCGGTATCTTCTCTCTTCCGAACATACCGGAGCACCTCAGTGCGCAGGGTCCGCCCCCTGTCTTTTCAAGAATCTTGATAATACTGTTTTTCCTTCTGCCTGAAATGGCAGCCGTTCAGCTTCAGTCATTTTCAGTTTCAACATCCGAATCGAGAATCCTGCCTGTCATGGCGTCAATCTCATATTCATATTCGAGACTGCCGCAATAAAATTCAATATCATATTCTTTCCTGCCGTCATCATCTTCGAACTTCGCAGCGGTGAATATTACTTCCTCTTCCTCTAAGCCGGCATCCTGAAGAGCGATCTGTTTGGCGCGGTCCACGCTGATATATTTATTGTCAGCTGCCGAGGAGGCGGAAGAATCTTCTGCGCTTTCCTGCAGCGGCTGTTCATTTGCGGGATCCGAAGTACCTTTTGCATTCTGATCTGCGGTCTGGTCTACAGCCTGGTCTGCGGTCTGATCTGCGGTCTCGTCTACAGCCTGGTCCGCGGTCTGGTCTGCGGCTTTCGCACTGTTCTCCTCTTTCCCGGAGGAATCTTCGGAAGAAGCCCGGCCTTTGCTGTCGGCGGCAGTATCTGTCTTCACATTCCGGGACTTGTCCTCCTTGTCCTTTTCCAGGACGGCACCGTCTTCTGCGCGGATCTCGTATTCATATTCGATATTGCCGATATAGAACTCTATATCATATACATAGACTCCGTCATCTTTTTCCAGATGTGTCCGGAGATTGGTGACTTCATCCGCTTTCACGTCTGCATCCATGAAAGCAAACTCTGCCGCTTCCTGCTGATCCAGAAGTCCGTTGTGCGCTACCGTGGAGGCAGCATGCGCGGTTCCTGCTCCCAATGCCGAAACGAGAAGCAGACCTGCCATTGTTTTTGCCAGTGCCAAACTACTGATTTTTCTCATGATTTCTCTCCTCTCTTTCTCCCTGTGTTCTTTCGTTTTACCTGATGATGTCATGATACATGGGAAAGATTAGAGTATTCTTAGAAAAAACAAAGGAAAAACAAAAAGTCAAAAATATCACGTTTATGGTCATCATCGATTATTATCAGGGAAATTCAGATAAAAGGTACTGCCTTCCCCCGGAAGGCTCTCAACACTGACAGTGCCGCCGTGGATCTCCATAATCTTTCTGACCATGGAGAGACCCAGACCTGCACCGAAGACATTCCGGGAGCTGCGGGAGCTGTCCGCTCTGTAAAAGCGTTCAAAAATACGGGGCTGGTCTTCCGCGCAGATCCCGATCCCGTCATCGGAAACAGAGAGAATCACTTTTTTGTCTCTGGTCTCGAGCCGGACAAGGATATTCCCCTCTTCTTTTCCGTATTTACAGGCGTTGTCGATGAGATTCTGCAGGGCGCGTTCCAGCAGAAGCCGGTTCCCGCAGGTCCGCACGCCGGGCTGTATTTCCGCAGTCAAAGTCATGCTTGGGGTGGGGATCAGCGCCATATCGCGGACAGTGGAATCCGCAAGTTCCGAGAGGTCAAGATCTGTCAGCGGGTAATTTTCAGGGCGCATTTCCATCCTGGTGTAGTCCAGCATGGAGGCAATGAGAGCCTGCATCCGTCTGCCCTGACGCAGAATCACTGAAAGGGCACGCCGGTATTCCTCCGGCTGTCTGTCTTTTTCCAGGGCAAGCTCAGTCTGATTGAGGATGACAGCCATGGGAGTCCGCAGTTCATGGGAGGCATCGGAAGTAAAGCGCTGCTCCGCTTCGAACGAACGCTCCAGACGGTCCAGCATGCCGTTAAAGGCCTCCGCAAGATCACTGAGTTCCGCGTCAACCTCTCCGATTTCGATCCTTCTGGCAAGGTCAGTCCCCCTGGAGATTTCAGATGCCGTCTGTTCGATCCTTCTGACCGGCATCAGGGACTGCCTGACTGTCACATATGTTACGGCTATACCTGCCAGCAGCAGCACCGGCACAAAAATCATCGACGTCCGAAAGATGTCCCCGATCTGTCTCTCCTCCGCCCGCAGAGGAACCACACCCCGGATCCAAAGACCTTGCATGGCTGCCCCGTTCAGCTTTCTGTCATAGACAAAATAGCGGTTTCCGTCGCTGGTCTCATACCGGTAGACCCGGGACGCCGTAAAAGATTCTTTCTCCATGACCCTGGCGATTGGATTCTTGCCGTAGAGCATGGTGCCGTCCGACGTGTACAGAGCACTCTGCACATCGTTGATCTCATCCAGAAAATCATCGTCAATTTCCAGCCATCCGTCTTTATATCGTATATAAACGTCGTTCAGATCGTTGTCATCCATCCGGGCCTTGTCCTGATAAAAGGCGATCCTATTGGTATTTTCATTCACAGAACTCAGGAGATAGCCGCGTATGGTTTTCTGCAGAACGGATACGCTGACCAGCCGGAACACGGCAAATGTCATGATCATGAGAACCGTCATCACCAGGAAAAGCCAGCCTGTGATCCGGAATGTAATGGACTTTCTGAATTTTATTTTCAACTTCTTCCCTCTCTCAGATATTCCGCTCACAAGAGCGGCGCACTTTCTGCCGTTCATCCCTCGCGCAGAACATATCCCGCTCCCCGCACGGTGTGGATAAGCTTTTTCTGCCCCTTTCCGTCTATCTTTTTTCTGAGATAGCTGATGTAGACATCCACGACATTGGTGCCGCCCTCATAATCAAAATTCCAGATATGGTTTTCGATCTTTTCCCGGCTGAGAACGATTCCCTTATTATGAAGCATGTATTCCAGCAGCTGGTATTCCTTTGCGGACAGAGGGATCGGTTTACCGCCCCTCTTCACCTCGTGGGAAGCGATGTCCATCGTCAGGTCATCCGCAGTGAGAACATTTCCGCTGCTTCCGTGGAAGGCTCTGGTGAGGACACGTACTCTGGCCATGAGCTCGTCCAGAGAAAACGGCTTGACCAGATAATCGTTCGCTCCCGCGTCAAGTCCCCGGACACGGTCCTCTATTGCGTCCCGCGCGGTCAGAAACAGGACCGGTGTGTTCATGCCTTTTTTTCTCATTGTCTGCAGAACCGATATCCCGTCCCGCTTCGGCATCATAATATCCAGAATCACCACATCATAAACTGCAGAGGACAGATATAGCAGAGCCTCCTCCCCGTCCAGGCAGCTGTCGACGCTGTAGCCCGCATCCGTGAGCTTCATGGTCAGGATATCATTCAGATCCATTTCATCTTCTGCCAGTAAAATTCTCATCCTGATTCCTCCAATCCTGTTTTCTCCTTGTCTCTCCTGTAATGGGTATTGTTCCGACAGTCACAGTCACTCAAAAGTATCTTATCTTTTCTTTATGAGAATAAGATTAGAGACAGGAGGCGGAAACGCAGAAAATCCGCGCAAATACCGGGGCGTTTTGCTCGCTCCAGTATCCGCACGGATCGCAGATTCAGTGCCGGCGGTGGGACTCGAACCCACACGCCCTCTCGGACAGCAGATTTTGAGTCTGCCTCGTCTGCCATTCCGACACGCCGGCATTAATATTTCGTAT
>ONKG01000045.1 GCA_900318375.1 uncultured Lachnospiraceae bacterium | reverse complement strand
GGAACTTCCAGTCTCTCGCAGAGCTCATCGTCCCACTCCAGAGTATTGATGTTGAACAGAAGTGTTCTGGATGCGTTGGAATAATCCGTCACATGTACTTTGCCCTTGGTCAGCTTGTAGACCAGCCAGGTATCAACAGTACCGAAGGCCAGCTCGCCGGCCTCTGCTTTTTCGCGGACACCCGGTACATTGTTCAGGATCCAGCGCAGCTTGGTGCCGGAGAAATAAGGGTCAAATACAAGGCCGGTTTTGTGATATGCGCTGTCAGCAATATCAGGATATTTCGCCATCAGCTCGTCTTTCATATCCGCAGTTCTGCGGCACTGCCAGACGATGGCATGGTAAACAGGCTGGCCGGTCTTACGGTCCCACACAATAACAGTTTCTCTCTGGTTTGTGATGCCGATCGCTGCGATGTCCTCATATGTAGCACCGACATTCTGCATAGCCTGACGCGCAACAGAGAGCTGCGTCTGCCAGATTTCATTTGCATCGTGTTCGACCCAGCCGGGTGCAGGGAAATACTGAGTGAATTCCTTCTGCGCCATGCTGCAGATCTCCCCCTTCTCGTTGAAGAGTATGCAACGGTTGCTGGTCGTACCAGCATCGAGTGCCATTACATATTTCGCCATAAGATATCCTCCTTTACTCTGAGCAGCCAATGACTGCCCCCTGAAAAATAAATAGGTATCGTGTAACTCCGTCCGTTTAGCCTGTTTGTTGAAAATCAGTATTTACACTGCCTCCGCGTCACACGGACGGCATTTCGTGTACATATGTTAGGAAATCTGTCAAAAATGATTTCTCTGTATATCTGTAAATATATGTCGAAGAATCGTCTTAGCTTTCCATTTTCAGCCCTGCAGCTCACATAAACCAGACATCCTGGGCACTGGTTGAAATTGCCACCGCGCCGTTATTTAGCATGTTCATCACATCCTCACGATCCTTGATCAGGCCTCCCGCAATCACCGGAACGCAGCTCATCGCGCTGATCTTCCGCATGATCTTGGGAACAATGATCCCGGGAAGGATCTCGATCACATCCGGCATTGCCGCGCGGTTGACCCGGGTCAGCTTTTTAATATTGGAGAGCGCCAGGCTGTCCAGAATAAAAAACCTGAGTACTGTCGAAAGGCCAAGATCTTTCGCATGATGGATCAGATTTGCCCTTGTCGTGATAATACCGTCTGCCCTGGTTCTGTAGCGGATGAAATCGAGCGAAATCTCCTTCTGCATCAGCCCTGATACCAGATCAAGATGCACCATGGCGGTCCTGCCGCTGTCCTTGATCCTGTCTATGATCCCCGGGATCGTGACAACATCTCCGTAGAGGATGAAAACCACATCGATCTCCGACTTGAGGCAGTTCTCAAGCTCCTCATCGTTCTTGACCGCCGCAATGATCGGCGAGGCTTCGACCTTTTCTACAAACTCTCTTCCCATGCATTTCCCCCTTTGCCAAAAACATTCTTACACGTCGGCCGCACATTAATGTTCTGGCGAAGGCCGGAATGCGCCGAAAACCGCCAATCCCTCCCCGACTTCAAAAGGGTATTCTCCCTTTCGTCAGATATCGGGGCAAGATGCAGTACACGGTTTACAGGAAAAACGGCACAAAAAAAAGAATATACGCCACAAACACAGGCTCTTTCGAACCTTTACGCGGCCATATACTCTTCTCTCCAGGCACAATCTTTTATTACAAGAAGGATACCATTTTTTTCAACAAATTGCAACATGATTTCGAAAATTCTTTTTTCAGTTTGCCAAAATTGCATATATCTCTCTGTACAAGCAATATAGCCGCAGAAACTATAACTATATTATAATGCATTCTTAACACAATGGTAACACAAAAAAGCGGAATTCTCTGCCGAATTCCGCTTTTTTAAAGGAAGGGGACGGTTCTGTGTCTCCTGTTTCCTCCCTATAATTCAATTTCTGTCTCTATTTCCAGGAACAGGGCACCTCCCATATGTCCTGAAATACTTCCGTCCTTTTCCCGGCGCAGATCCACCCGGATAATGCCTCCAGGCTCCTGAAAGCTGTAGGTTGACAGGCTGTCCCGGGCGCTTTTCTGTCCCAGATACCAGGCCGCTGCCAGAGAGCCGCTTCCGCAGGAGGATTCATATACCAAAGACCCGGCTCCTGCCACGTAGACGACAGGGATCAGCCGCTCTCCTTTCAGAAACATGATCCCGAAAGCCTCCCACTTCCGGCCGTAGGTGTCGACCAGGTGCCGGATCAGGTCTTCGTCAGGCTCCATATCCTCCAGGATCATATGTGTGATTCCCTCACTGACAACCAGAGGAAATCCTTCCGGACTATATTCAATCGCGGTCGGCATAGGCATCTCCGCGTAGGAACCGCCCTGTGCCGGATCACAGAACACACACAGTGGATGCGGGCTTCCGGAAATCTCCATCAGAATATTTCCCGCCGCTTTATCCTGCGCTTCCTGTTTTTCCTTCCAGAGAAGATAGCCATAGCTCCTGGCAGCATTTCCGCAGAATTCGCCGCCCATCATGTCAAGCCTGCCGGCTCCGCCCATCACAGGGGATGTCTCAAACCCGACCTGCTCCGCCCGCAGTTCTTTGATCTGCAGAAGTTTTGCAGCGATCTGTGCCCTCTGATCCGCAGGTACAGGTGTGCGCACAATGGCGGTCCGGTTTCCCGCCGGATCCGCCATGATGATTCTGAGTTTCATATTACGAAAGTCCTCTATTCGTTGATCGCGCCCTGTTCAGAGAATCTGGCGAGGAACTGTCTGGTGCGTTCCTCCTTTGGATTGCTGATGACATCCTCCGGGCGTCCTTCCTCGACGATGTAGCCGCCATCCATAAAGATGACCCGGTCCGCGACATCTCTTGCAAAACCCATCTCATGAGTGACAATGACCATAGTCATCTTCTCCTGTGCCAGCTGGCGGATGACCTTGAGGATCTCGCCGGTCAGTTCGGGATCCAGAGCCGATGTGGGCTCGTCAAAGAAAAGCATCTTGGGATTCATTGCCAGAGCGCGGGCAATCGCCACACGCTGCTGCTGGCCGCCGGAAAGCTGCTGGGGATAATAATTTTCCTTTCCCTCAAGGCCCATCTTGCGGATCAGCTCTACGGCTTCTGCCTCCACTTCATCCCTCTCCCGCTTCTGCACATGAATGGGTGCCTCGGTCAGATTGCGCAGCACCGAAAAATGAGGGAAGAGATTGAAGTTCTGGAAGACCAGTCCGAAATATCCTTTGATCCGCCGCAGGTCAGCAGGGGATGCGTAGACGGTATTTCCTGACGAATCATTATGTGCCGCCTTCTCATCCAGATAGATCAGCTCACCGCTGTCCATAGTCTCCAGCATGGTTGCGCAGCGGAGCAGGGTGGATTTACCGCTTCCGGACGGGCCGATGATCGCTACAACTTCGCCCTCATCTACTTTTACGGAAATATCGTGGAGGACGGTCAGATCACCGAATGCCTTTTTTACATTATTGATTTCAAACAGGCTCATATTCCCTCCTCCTTATTCAAAGTAGGACAGCTTCTTTTCGACTCTGTCCATGATCCAGGCCACGACAATGTTGAAAACATAGTAGAAAAGCCCCGCGACAAACAGGGGCATGATGTTCGACTGCTGTGCGGCCACCTGCTTGGCCATGGTAAACATCTCGGCATAGGCAATGGCAAAGGCCATGGATGTATCTTTGACCAGGGTAATGACCTCGTTTGTCACAGGCGGGACAACCCGCTTGACCATCTGAGGGAACACAATCTTAAAAAAGGTCTGTGATTTTGTGAAACCGAGTACCTCCGCAGCCTCATGCTGTCCGACGGGAACCGCCTGGATACCTGCACGGAAGATTTCTCCGAAGTAAGCCGCATAATTGATGGAGAAGCCGATGAGCGCTGCATAGACACGCCACCCTGTAGACAGCTTAAGCCCGAACACATAATAGGGCATAAAGAAGACCACGATCAGCTGCAGCATCAGCGGGGTTCCTCGCAGGATAGAAATGCAGACCTGCATAAAATAATTCAAGGGTTTAAACTTGCTCATCCTTGCCAGTGCGAATAGAATTCCCAAAGGCATGGAAAACAGCAGTGTGCAGAAGAAAAGAAACAGCGTTGTTCCGAACCCGCCGATGATCTGTTGAACAATTGACATGAATCCCATATGGTTTCCCCTTACTTCAAAAACTCACTCGGAAATACTCACCGAACAGCATTTTCTGCAAATAACTGCCTGCGCCGGCACGGCCGCGCTGCAAGGCTCTTTATCAAAAAAACCGCCTGCAGGCAGGGTCTCCTTCCTGCAGGCGTTCATTTCCATGTATTGCTTTTTCGGATACCCGGAGCCGGCCGCTGCCGTTTTCCTTCCGGATATATGAACTATAAACTCTGTCCGACGGACATCACTTGCCGATGATCAGCATATCGGGAAGATTGTAATCCGCATATTTGGCAACAATCTTGTCAACAGTGCCGTCTGCGGCCATCTCATTCAGAGTCTCCTGGACCATGTCGCGCAGCTCTGTGTTGCCTTTCTTGAAAGCGATCGCATACTGCTCCTTGGAGAGAGGCTCATCAAGAATCCTGTATTTGCCCTCATTGGCTTTCAGCTGGAACTGCGCCACACCGATATCTACAGCGATGGCATCATATACGCCTGCAGACATGTTCATGAACGCATTGTTATAGTCCGCAATTGTCTCGTAAGAAGCAAATGTTGCACAAAGATTGAGGTTCTCGTCGTTGCTGCCGTCGCCGGGATCATTGGTCAGGGCAGTATCCGCAGAGGATTCCTGCTGCGCGACAACATTTTTTCCGGCCAGATCCGCCTTGGTCTGGATATCGGAATCCGCATTTACTGCAAAGACAATGGAATTGTCTACATAGGGCTCAGTCCAGGTATAGTCCTCTTCGCGGCCTGTATAGGTCATGCCGTTCCACAGGCAGTCGATGGCGCCGGAGTTGATCTCCATATCCTTGGAGTTCCAGTCGATGGGCTGTTTCTTCAGAGTCCAGCCGCGGCGGGCACAGAGTTCCTCCGCCAGTTCAAGGTCAAATCCTGTGTAATCGCCGGTCTCTTCATCCTTAAATCCGTAGGGCGGATACTCCGCGTCAAATCCCACTGTAAAAGTCGTGCCCTCTTCCTCGGTCTTGTCTTTAGCTGAAGAACCGCCGCCACAGGCAGTAAGAAGACCTGCGCACAAAACACCTGCGAGCAGCATCGCAATCACTTTTTTCATAATAGTTCCTCCCGTTTTTCTGGTTTCTATCTGTTTTGCGCTTTATAATTCTCTGGTTTATCACAGCGCAGTGTTATTATACTGAACTATACCAAACAAAACAAGTATAAAAAAACAAAAGAACAGGGCCGGCTCACATCTTCTGAAGGCTTTTTTGTCCCTGCATTCGGGGTTTGTACTGCGCAATCCGCCATGCAGGCACAGATTCGTGACCTCTTTGCGGTCACGAATCTGCCGGCATGGCGAATTGCTGACGCGCAGAAAGCCGGGGATACGCACCCTGTGCGTACCCCCGGCCTCCGGGACATGTCATAATCTGGTTTAAACCATCAGGTTTTCAAAACCGTTTTTCCGAATATGGGAGAAAGGCAATCGATCGCTCGCCCTTCGCCCCTTGCTGGTTGATTATGAAAATTCAACTGTCACTATCCGATGCTGTCATTCAGCCTTTCTTTTTGTTATAGGCAACAACAGATGCACCTGCGAAAACGCCTGCAGCCATGAGCCACAGCATCCAGGTGTTGTTCATGCCGGTCTTGGGAGACTTAGCTCCGGAAGAGCTGCTGCCGGAAGAGCTGCCGCTGGAAGAGCTGCCGCTGGAAGAACCGGTCTTCTCGCCTACAAGACGGAAGGGAGAAAGGTGTTTCATCTTCACTTTTGTGCCCTTGAAAGCTTCCTGTCCTTCACCCTGTTTGTTGTGAACGATCGCAAAATTGGTGTAGCCTGCTTTTGCATACTTGGACAGATCGACAAGATAGTATCCTTCATCATCAGAAGCTGCTTTTCCGGTTCCGTTTTCAATAGAACCGCTCTCACCTTCATCCGCAGGAACGAAATTGATCCAGGGAGAAAGCCACTCAGCTTTGTCAGGGTTTACTCCGACACTTTTCAGAACGCTGTCGGATACACCGTCCAGGGCCATAGCACTCATTGCCATGCACATAACCATAGCAACAGTCATGACTACAGCCAGTAACCTTTTCGTTAACAGTTTCATTTTTTACTCCTTTCTAAAAAGTATTTCCGCCGGACTATTCCGGACAGTTTATAGATAACGGTGCTCTGCACCGGTTATCTCCCGGTCTGTGCCTCCTCCGAAGGCTGTGCCCGGTCTGAAGTATCCGCCTCTGAGGCCGTGCCGGTCTGCGGCAGAACCTCGGGATTCATCAGAAGGCACTGGACCAGATACCGCTGGTTTTCATAGGCATTGCAGGTCGATAAGGTCAGGATCCTGCTCTGTCTGGTCAGTTCCGTATTCTGGTCTACAAATCCGGACATGGATCTCTGGGCCAGAATATCCTGGAGGAAGAAATAGAACTCATTCTCGTCTCTGAAATTGTCATGGTTCAGGAGGAGATGCTCATCGCTATAATTATACGCAGCAAATATTTTATAATGCAAGACCCTGTCGGGCAAATAAACAATTACATCCCGATTCTTTTCAAAAAAAGCCCTGTCTTCATAAAAATGCAGATTCTGGAACATGGAGCCGTTTGACATATCGTGTCCGTACAGGACTGTAACAGGATCGGTGAAATCTCTTGTATTATAATTCTCCGAATAAATCGCACCCGCAAACTCCGCAGTCTTGTCCGCGCGATGGTCCAGATAAAAGCTCTGATCGCCTTCCACATTCTGACAGACCGGATAATCAATCTGTGTATTGGGAATGCGGATCCATGCGTAGGCATCCGGACATGTCTCCCACAGCGTCTGAAAATCGATCGGAATCTCCTCCGCGGGCGCTGCGGTCGCTGCTGTGGCAGCTGTCTCAGCTGCCGCCGAGGATGTTGAAGCCGCTGCAGCTGCGGTTTCCTTTACAGGTTCCTCCTCCACAGTCTCTGCCGGTTCTTCCACGATCGATTCCTGAATATCTGCATAGGCATCTTTGCCGCTCTGTGTCTTATACCAGATAAAACCTCCGACAAGGGCACAGACCACCGCCGCCGCGATCAGAATCTT
The DNA here is from genome assembly GCA_900318375.1 of uncultured Lachnospiraceae bacterium. GTDB lineage: Bacteria > Bacillota > Clostridia > Lachnospirales > Lachnospiraceae > CAG-791. The sequence goes on along the minus strand of ONKG01000045.1, from coordinate 15,791 downwards.
AGACAGAGAACTGTTTTTCTCTTTTTTGTATCCGTCCTCAGTTTCCGGCATCTTCTCTGTATCAGACTCATTCGTATTTTCTGATACTGCCGTATTGTTTTCTTTTTCCATAAAAAGTCCTGTATCCTTTATAACTGATCCTGCTCATTGCGGTCTGCATGCACCGCTTTCACGATATCGGTCAGACACATTCCGCTTCCCTATTCCGCTTCTTTATAAAAAAGCCGCAGGACCATCTCATAGAGCGCGGTCTCATCGACACGATACACATCGTATGCACCCTCGTGCCCCGTTTCACCGGGAATAGTCTCTATACCCGATTTTCGATCCGCGGCCGCCAGATCCACAAAGATATCATTTGACATATTTGTGATCATCTCGCTCTTCATAGTCTCGAATATTGTTGTGACCGTGGATGCGTCCTTTTTCTGTTCCTGAGCAAGTTTTGAAGCAAAGGCCTCAAGGAAAACCTTCTGGCGGTTCATACGGCCGATGGCGCTCTGCTGCACACTGGTATCCCTGCTCCGCACAAAGAGTTCGGTGTTGGATTTGTCCAGAACGACCTTATTTCCCTTGAAAAAATCAGGGTTTTTTTCTACAAGAGAATCGTCAGGTACTGTCACCTCGACACCGCCCAGAAGCTCTGCCAGATTGGGAATACTGTCCAGATTGATGGCAGCATACCCTCCGATCGGAAGTCCGCTCAAAAGCCTGGATACCGCAGCGGACGTCAGCTCACAGCTTTTGTGCTTTCCGTCGCCGAAGGCATACTGCAGATTCAGATGATCGGGGGAAAACCCGATCGGCTCGCCTGCCGGCGTATATGCCTCGATCTGCGTGATGGTATCACGGGGAATGGCCAGACCGACGGTCGTTTCTTCCACGCGGTCATAGCTGATCAGGAAAATAGAATCACTCTGCCCGGCGCTTCCGGGTTCTTTCTCCTCCTGGATGGACCCCCGAGTGTCCACGCCGAGCAAAAGATAGTTGGTCAGGTGATCATTATAGACATAGGATTTCCCGTCATAGACAATGGTATCGGCCGCAGATTCCTGTGCGGTCCGGCTCTCCGAACTGCTCTGCGCAGTTGTCTGCGCACGTGATCTGCCGGTTTTGCCGAACGCACCGAGAGTCACGGCAAAAACCGCCGCCACGAGCAATATAATCACAACAGCAGCTATTCCGATCATTCTGCCGCGCTGCTGTTGTCTGCGGTTAGGTCTTTTATTATCCATACTGCATCCGCCCGGCCTGTTGTTTGATTCTTATTTCGGTTCTTACTTGCGGTAATTCCCTTCTGCTCACAAGGATTTATAAGTAAAACACGCGTCCTGTCAGGTTTTCCGCTCTTTATTCGTACTTGGAATAGGATCCGTATTTGCTGTATTTCCCATACTTGCCGTATTTACCGTACTTGGAACCGTAGTATCCGTCTCCGCCGCGGCTCACACGGTTGAGTACAGCTCCCAGGATACGGCAGCCGGATTTTTCAATCTGATCCTTGACGCGCTGTGCCGCCTGACGGCTCGCCGCGCCGCTTTCCAGAACGAGGACTGCGCCGTCACAATACTGGCCGACAAGAGCAGCATCAATGACCTGTCCCAGCGGCGGTGTATCTACAAATACATAGTCGTATCTCTGAGATTCCATGCGCAGAAGTGTGCTGAACTGCTCATCTCCCAGCATCTCCGCAGGATTGGGGGCGAAATGTCCCGCCAGGATCACAGACAGGTTGTCAAAGCTGGTCGGATAGATGATCTGGTCGACGCGGTCAATCTGTCCGCTCAGAAATTCGGAAAGGCCAACCACCTCACCGACCACACCATAGCGTTCCAGAAAGACGGACTTGCGGATATCGGCATCTACGTAAAGCACTCTCTTGCCGGCATTTGCCATCTCAAGCGCGAGATGGAAGCTGACTTCGCTCTTTCCTTCCCCGCTGAAAACACTGGTGATCATAATGATCTTATTTTTTTTACCGGAGAACTGAACATTAGCGCGCAGCTTCTTGATTGCTTCGCGGTAAAAGAAATCTCCCTCGTCCTGTATATGCAGAGTCAGTTTATCATTCATGTATATTATCCTCTCTCAGCATCCTCTCACGTCGCCGTTATTGACGGACGATCAGCTCGCAGCACGCTTTTTGCCTTCCTTTTTCTTTTTTCTGCCGGATTTTCTGGAACTTCCGCTCTTGTCAGGCACAACGGCGAGGACAGGAAGCTGCAGATAACGTTCAATGTCGTCTTCTGTCTGAATCGAATCATTGAGGATCACGGCCACGCAGATCAGAAATACAGCTGCAAGAACACCCAGTAGGCCGCCGATCGCCGTGTTGCGCAGGAGGCTGGGCGAAGACTGGACCAGGGCGACCTCGCCCTCTTCAATGATCTTAGGGGCAGTCACTTCCATTTTCTCCGCAATATAATCCGAGCTGATATTGGCAAGCGTATCCACAACATTTTTGGCAAGCTCGGGATCGGGCTGAAGAGCGGAAATAATGAGCATACGGCTGTCATTGGGATTGGAAATGGTGATCGCCTCACGCAGCTGCTTATAATTCAGCTCCAGATTCAGCTCCTCGATCGTCCTCTCAAGAACAGGCCGGCTGGTAATCAGGATCTCATAGTCATTAGTCAGCTGTGAACCGAGCTGAAGGTCCGCCAGCGAAGAAAGCGTAGTCTCCTTTGTCACAACCAGCATGGTCGCGGAGGAAGAGTACATGGGAGTGATCAGGAATTTCGTGATCGCAAAAGCGATATCCGCCACAATAAAACCTGCCAGAAGCACCAGCCAGATTCTGTGCCGGACTGCATTCCACAATTGCAGCAGGTCAATCTCAATCTCTTCATTTTCCATCGGTCTGTTCGCGGTATTCAGCTCCATATTCCGTGTTCTCCTTGATAATACGTTTCGGGTCCTCTCCGAATATGCAGATTTCCTGGTGTATATCCTGATCTTTATCCCTCTTATATAAATAGATGATATAAACGGCGAGGCATCCACAGTTTATCGCTTTGCAGAAAAAGCTTCAGACGCACAAATAACAGCTGCAGGCGGAAAAATCCCCTGAATCAGCTGTGCGGAAGTCATCCTGCAGATAATATGACATTTCTGTCATTCCTGTCTATTCCATACATTCCATACATTGTAAAGTTTTCCAATATTTTCTCTTTACGCCTAAAAGTGTAGAACAGTGGTGTTATTAGACTACAAAAAAAGGCAATTGTCAAGTCAACACGCCTGTTCTGCAAGGATTCTCTGCATTTACGTTTATATTCTTTTCGTATTACGTATGCCGTTTTCCCTACTGCTGCCTTCAGTCCAATACTTTCCGGATTTGTGACGAAATCTCTTCGATACTGCGTATTTTACCGGCCTCACTGCATCGTATAACCTTCCAGCCGAGCCGTTCTGCGCAGTAGGCTGCCGCTTTCCGGGATTGTATTAAATATTGAACATTCCGCTCATGGATGTCCTTTCTGTTCTCATCGCCCTTATAGCGTCCTTCCATGAGTTTCTGGGAGACAGAAGGATCGACGTCCAGATAGATCACAGTATCGGGTGATGGAATTCCGAGAAGTTCATATTCAAAATGAAAGAGCCACTCCAGAAACCTGTCCCATTCCTCTTCGGGCAGCTTGGAACACTGGTGCACGGCATTGGATGTCGTATAACGGTCGGCAATGATCACTCCGCCCTCTTCATAGAATCTTCCCCAGTCTGATTTGTATCCTGCGTAACGGTCCGCGGCATAAAAGCTGGAGGCGGCATAGGCATTCACATCCGAGGGATCTGTCCCGAAATCACCGCGAAGATACATCCTGACCAGAGCGGAGGAATCGGACTCATAATTCGGAAAAGAGACCTTGCGCACGGGCACGCCCTTCTCCTGAAAATACTTAAGCAAAATTTCAGACTGTGTCGCCTTGCCGGAGCCGTCCAGGCCCTCGATCACATACAGTTTCCCTTTTTTCATATCACTCTTCCACATCATGCCTTTTTTTATTACAGGATGATATCGTATTTTTCCACATCGATGATCGCTATGCCCTCTGCTTCAAAAGAAATGCCTTCCGCATCCTGCCCTGTGAAAATAGTAGAGGAAATCGCCTGTTCTCCGTTGTTGACAAAAATCTCCACCGAATAACGATCCATAATGATCCTGAGGCGGATCTTTCCATCGCGGAAACGTGTCACAACTTCCCTGCTGGAAACGATGTCACGGCGGAGACCGGAATTGCTGCGGTCAAAGGTGAGAATACTGTCTCCCGGGGAATAGACGATCGAGGTATAGAAGCGGGTATCTTTGGCGACCTTGATGATAAACTTGTCATACAGTCTGCCGCCGGAAGGACGGACTGTGACGATCATGTCCACACAGCGTCCCTGGACAGCGGGAAGCTGGATCCTCTCCTGTACATCAACATCTGTGTAGGACACGCCGTTTCTGCGGTACATTTCCAGTTCCCGCACCGGCTGCTGAATAAGACGGCCTTTCTTAATGGACAGTTCGCGAGGCAGGGTCATCATTCCGAACCAGCTGCCGACTGCGACGTGATCGTGACTGCTCTCCCAGGACTGCATCCATGCGATCATGATCCTGCGTCCATCAGGCGACAGAAGGGTCTGCGGAGCATAAAAATCAAGGCCGTAGTCGATCGCATGTACAGACTTCCTGGTAAACTGCCAGGTCTTTTTGTCAAAGCTTCCGATCAGATATATATTGCCGAATCCGTTGTGATAGGCACGGCCGCGGGAAAGCATTTCCTGAGGGGATGTGATCAGAATCGCATTGCCATCCATCATAAAGAAATCCGGACACTCCCACATCCTGCCGTATTCATTCCGGCTCCTGTCCAGCACTGATTTCATCTCCCAGTGCAGGGCGTCCTCACTGCGGTACAGAAGGATTGCTCCGCTGCCGTCCTGCGTCCGGTTGGCGACGACGGCATAATAGCAGTCTTCCTGCTCATCCCGCCAGATCTTGGGATCACGGAAATCCTCCGCACTCCAGCCATCCGGCAGATCCGCCGAAGTGAGGACCGGATTGTTTTCATACTTTTCATAGTCTATCCCGTCGCCGAAGGCCACGCACTGCATCTGGCGGCTCTCAATATAACCGTCCTCACGCTGCCATTTCTTCACTCCGGTATACATTAAAGCCTGACGGCCGTCCGGCATCTCCACGGCGCTTCCGGAAAAGCACCCGGCATTGTCATATTCCTCATCCGGCGCGATCGCGGCCGGCAGCCACTCCCAGCGCACCAGATCCCTGGTCTTCACATGTCCCCAGTGCATGGGCCCCCAGCTGGTGTTGTAGGGATAATATTGATAAAAAAGATGATATTCATCCTTATAAACAGAGAAGCCGTTGGGGTCATTCATCCATCCGACACGAGCCACCACGTGAAAAAGAGGCCTGTCTTTGTCCGGAATCCGGCTCCCGTAAACTTCCTCATAATTTCTTGCCTGCTGCAGTTTCGAATCCATAAAACGCTCCCTTCATACAAAAATCCAGTTTCATCTTAATAGCAACTTCAACCATTGTCAATTAATCATTTGCGGGACACACTCCTGCTTTTCACCTTACAGCACACGCCCCTCCAAGGTCGTTTACATACTGCCTGATCACCATTTGGAGCCGTTGACTTTTTCTGGTATGATACTATAAGTCTTAATTTGTTTTTCCAAAAAGGAGACGAATCCATGCCTTTTCAGATCATCAGAAATGATATTACAAAAGTCCGCGCGGATGCCATCGTGAACACAGCCAACCCCAACCCCGTCTATGCCGACGGAACAGATGCGGCCATCTACAGAGCTGCAGGAGCTCAAAAACTCCTGGCGGAAAGAAAAAAAATCGGCCGGATCAGACCGGGTGAAGTTGCTGTCACCCCCGCTTTCGCCTTGAGGGCAAAATTCATCATCCATACAGTGGGACCCGTCTGGCAGGACGGAAGCCACGGCGAATACAGCCAGCTCGCCTCCTGTTACCGCAAAGCCCTGCTCATAGCCCGCCAGCTCGGCTGTGAAAGCATTGCCTTCCCTCTCATTTCGACCGGCGTATATGGTTTTCCAAAAGACAGGGCTCTTGACATAGCCCTGAAAGAAATCTCCGACTTTCTGGAAATATCCGAGATGCAGGTCACGCTGGTGGTCTTTGACCGCAGAGCTTTCGAACTATCCACCGAACTGGCGGCGGATGTCGGACAATATATCGACGATCACTATGTCAAAGCGCAGGAAGCCAGGGAATACAGCACCGGCAGCTTCTATAGGGACGAACCGGAGGCGGCACAGGACCAGCCTTACTATGCCCCGCAAAGAAGAAGAATGGATTCCCTTCCTCCCTATAATGACTATCTTTCCGCGGCGGGAGATTTCGCGGAAGAGAGCAGTTCTTTTCAGGCTCCTTCGGTTCACTCCTCAATGCCGCGCCCGGATGCTTCGGTTCGTCCCGCACACACAAGACGCGCCGGAAGCAGTTCCAAAAAAAGAAGTCTTGATGATGTCATCTCCCAGGCGGGTGAAAGCTTCCAGACCTGTCTCCTGAGGCTGATCGACGAGCATGGATTTACGGATGCGGAAGTCTACAAGCGCGCCAATATCGACCGCAAGCTGTTTTCCAAGATCCGATGCAATCCCAACTACACACCCGGCAGAAAGACTGTGATCTCCCTGGCAATAGCTCTGCAGCCTAATATGGACGAAATGACCGATCTGCTGCGCAAGGCGGGGATTGCCCTCTCCCCCGGAAACAAGTTCGATCTGATCATCCGTTACTGCGTGGAAAACCAGATCTATGATCCCATGAAGATCAACGCGCTGCTCTTCGATTACGGCCAGGACCAGCTCGGCGCATAGAGCATTCCGACTCATCGTGTTTTTATGATTCCGGAAACAGGGTAGAGGCAGCAATATGAACTGCTGTGCAGTTCATATGCGCCCTCTGCGCCCTCTGCACCCCCCGGCCCGCCCGTGTCCGGCCATGTCCGCCGTAAGGCGGAAAATTCCATTACACGGGCTGTGTCCTGGTCAGGCGGCATCGAGGTGAATATTTTTCCTCGGTGTCGCTTTGAAAGCGACCATCACGGCCTTCCTCTCTGCTATCCTTTATTTATCCAAACAAAGAACCGAAAAAACACCTCTGAACCGGTATTTGAATCGGCAAGGATATTTTAAATAACAGCAGGAGGAATGAAAGATGAAAAAAGGATTGACAGAGCTTGTATTTATTCTGGACAGGAGCGGTTCCATGCAGGGACTTGAAGCCGACACGATCGGCGGCTTTAACAGCATGATCGAAAAACAGAAAAAGGAAGAAGGCGAGGCTTATGTCTCCGCTGTCCTCTTCGATGACAGAATGGAAGTTCTCTATGACCGCGTAGAGCTTCAGAAGGTGGAGTCCATGACAGACCGCCAGTACTACGTGCGCGGCTGCACAGCTCTTCTCGATGCTCTGGGGGGAGCGATCCACCATATCGGAAATGTCCACAAATACGCCCGGGAGGAAGATGTCCCCGAAAAGACTATCTTTGTCATCACGACAGACGGCATGGAGAATGCAAGCCGTACATACAGCCTGGACAGAGTCCGCCGCATGGTGGAACGCCAGCAGAAACAATACCACTGGGAATTTCTTTTTCTTGGCGCCAACATTGACGCAATAGCGGAAGCTTCCCGCTTCGGGATCCACGCCAGCCGTGCTGCAAACTATGTTCACGACAGCGCCGGAACCAGGCTGAACTTTGATGTTCTCTCCAAGGCCATCAGCGGCGCCCGCGCATCCGCTTCCGCCGAGGAAATGAACGCAATGTTTGACAGCCAGGAGCCTATGGAAGAAATCCGCAGGGACTACGAGAGACGCCGCCGCAGATAAAACTCACCGGGACTGCGGAAGACGCCGCCGCAGATAAAACCCACCGGGACTGCGGAAGACGCCGCAGATAAAACTCACCGGGACTGCGGAAGACGCCGCCGCAGATAAAACTCACCGGGACTGCGGAAGACGCCGCCGCAAATCCGCATAGACCTCATTGCAGGGGCAGTGTCATATAAAACCTGAAAGAGGCAAAGAATCTGGTTGCGGGAGCAGTGCCATATAAAGCCCAAAAAAGGAACGATCCCCGAAAAAGGGGCCGTTCCTTTTTGTATTTCTGCTTATATTCCTGCAATTCTTTTTATTGTCGGATAAAACAGCAGCTTGTTCTATGCTTCTTTATTAATATATAAATATTTTTATATAGATTCATAAAGGATCTGCCGATTGTGCACTGCTTTCAGACATTCCGCCGCTTTTCCTGCACCGGTCAGCCGGCTCATTCTGTAAACAGAGCTGTGGAGTAGTATCTGTCTCCGCTGTCGGGAAGGACCGCCACGATCACTTTACCCTTGTTTTCGGGACGCTTTGCCAGTTCGATCGCGCCGTGCAGGGCTGCGCCGGAGGAAATACCGACTGAAATCCCCTCTTTTTTTGCAAGGAGCTTTGCGGCTGCAAAAGCATCATCGCCTGCCGCTTTGAATATTTCGTCATAGATTCCTGTGTTGAGAACTTCCGGCACAAAGCCTGCGCCGATTCCCTGAATCTTGTGAGGACCGGCTTTGCCTTCAGACAGGACCGGAGAATCCTCGGGTTCAAGGGCGACAACCTTCACATCCGGATTCTGCTCCTTGAGATATTCGCCCGCACCTGTCAGTGTTCCGCCAGTGCCGACACCCGCGATCAGGATATCCACTTTGCCGTCCGTATCCCTCCAGATCTCGGGACCGGTGGTTGCCTTGTGAATGGCGGGATTTGCGGGGTTGACGAACTGTCCGGGGATAAAGCCTCCGGGAATCTCCTTTGCCAGTTCCTCAGCCTTCTGAATAGCGCCTGTCATGCCCTTTGCGCCCTCAGTCAGAACGATCTCCGCGCCGTATGCCTTCAGAATATTCCGGCGCTCCACACTCATGGTCTCCGGCATGGTCAGGATCGTGCGATAGCCCTTGCCTGCTGCGATAGCCGCAAGGCCGATGCCTGTGTTTCCCGAAGTGGGCTCAATGATCACAGAACCCTCTTTCAGCAGTCCCTTTTCCTCAGCGTCCTCGATCATGGCCTTGGCCACTCTGTCCTTGACACTGCCTGCGGGATTCAGATATTCCAGTTTCACCAGAACAGTGGCTTCCAGCCCCAGTTCCTTCTCAATATTCACAACCTCTACCAGAGGAGTATTTCCGATCAGTCCAAGCATTCCCTTGTAAATATTCGACATTTTTTTACCTCTCTTATGTTTTTACGGCACTCGCAGAGCCGCCTCAGCGTTGCGTCACTTCTTTTTATTATACACGTTCTTCTCGTTCTGAAAAGTCTTACTGCACTGCAGCAAATCCTTTTTCCAGGTCCGCGATGATATCATCGATGTGTTCCGTTCCGATAGACAGACGGATTGTTCCGGGAGTGATGCCCTGGTCCAGAAGCTCCTCTTCAGACAGCTGCGAATGCGTCGTGGAAGCCGGATGGATCACAAGACTCTTTACGTCAGCCACATTGGCCAGAAGTGAAAAGATCTCGAGATTGTCGATAAATTTCCAGGCGGCTTCTTTTCCGCCTTTGATCTCAAAAGTAAAAATTGAAGCCCCGCCGTCAGGGAAATACTTTTTATAGAGTTCATGATCCGGGTGATCGGCAAGAGAAGGGTGATTGACCTTTTCCACCAGCGGATGATTATTTAAATACTCTACCACTCTCGCGGTGTTTTCCGCATGCCGCTCCAGTCTGAGAGAAAGTGTCTCTACCCCCTGCAGAAGAAGGAAGGCATTAAAAGGAGAGATTGCGGCGCCTGTGTCGCGCAGCAGGATCGCGCGGATATAGGTCACAAAGGCTGCAGGTCCGACCGCATCATAGAAGGAAATGCCATGGTAACTGGGGTTTGCCTCCGCAATCTGCGGATATCTGCCTCCAGCCTTCCAGTCAAACTTTCCTGATTCCACTATGATTCCACCCAGGGTTGTACCATGTCCTCCGATGAACTTTGTTGCGGAGTGGACTACAATATCGGCCCCGTGTTCGATCGGCCTGATCAGATAGGGAGTTCCGAAGGTATTGTCAATTACCAGCGGGAGACCATGCCTGTGGGCGATTTCCGCGATGGCGTCGATATCCGGGATATCGCTGTTGGGATTGCCCAGAGTCTCCAGATAGACTGCCCTGGTATTATCCTGAATGGCCGCCTCTACTTCTTGTAGATTATGCGCGTCCACAAAAGTCGTGGTGACACCATACTGGGGAAGCGTGTGGGCAAGCAGGTTAAAGCTGCCGCCGTAGATTGTTTTCTGTGCGACAATGTGTCCTCCGTTTGCCGCAAGAGCTTCAATCGTATATGTAATAGCTGCCGCGCCCGAAGCCACTGCCAGAGCTGCGCTTCCGCCCTCCAGAGCGGCAAGTCTCTTCTCCAGCACCTCCTGGGTGGAATTTGTCAGCCTTCCATAGATATTTCCGGGATCAGCCAGGCCGAAGCGGTCTGCTGCGTGCTGACTGTTGCGGAACACGTAGGAAGTCGTCTGATAAATCGGAACGGCTCTGGAATCCGTTGCAGGATCCGCCTGCTCCTGACCTACGTGCAGCTGAAGTGTTTCAAATTTATAATTACTCATTTTTATAGTTCTCCTGTTCATATTTTACATTCGCAGTTCTTCCCGGCCACAATCAATTCATCAATTGCCCATCTTATTGGAAAAGGCTTTAGAGCGATAACTGCGGTTTCCAGCCATCTGTACGGCGAAAGTGCAGCATACCGGTCACTGCTGCCCCTCCGCCTTTCTACAGATACATGGCATTCGAAAATATGAGACAGGATTTCTTTCCTTTTTAAACACAACGCACATTTTTGTTCTCCAGGGATTATAATGCATATGTCTCATGCCTGCATACAGGACCGACTCCCTTCCGGTCCAGTACTGAAGCAGTGCAGAAACGCAATTGTTATATTGTGAGCGGCACCGACATCCGGGCAGTAAAAATCTTGTATCGACAAGATTATTCATTCCTCTTCCGGAATGTCGTGCGGATCGTGCGCGGGTCTTGTCACAAAGTCCGCAGGTCTCTTCTCCGGGTATTTGGAATAGTAGTCCTCCAGCGCCGACTGGATTGCTTCCTCCGCCAGGACGGAACAGTGAAGCTTGTAAGCAGGAAGTCCGTCCAGCGCCTCAGTCACCGCCTTATTGGTCAGGTTCATGGCCTCGCTTAGAGGCTTCCCTTTAATCAGCTCGGTTGCCATCGAACTCGAAGCGATTGCGCTGCCGCATCCGAAAGTCTCAAACTTCACATCTTCAACAATATCATCCTCGATCTTGAGGTACATCTTCATAATATCTCCGCACTTTGCGTTGCCGACTTCGCCGATGGCGTTGGCATCCTCAATTACTCCGACGTTGCGGGGATTGCGGAAATGATCCATTACTTTTTCGCTGTAGAGTGCCATCTTTTTTCTCCTCCGGTCATCCTATTTAATTCTCTGTCCATCCGGGCAATTCTATTTTAAGTTATTTCTTTTTTTAATGATTTTAAATGATCACACCTATATCATTATTGCCGGAATTTTATCACTGGATCTTATCACAGAATGAAGGGGGTTTTACCCGCCATCAGGTCTCTCCAGACCGGAGAGAAGCTTCGCAGATATTCAACCACTTCCTTCACTGATTTGATAATGTAGTCGACCTCTTCCTCTGTAATATCTTCTCCCAGACTCAGACGGAGAGATCCGTGGGCCACGTCGTGCACACGGCCGATGGCCAGAAGCACATGACTGGGGTCAAGTGATCCGGAGGTGCAGGCACTGCCGGAGGAAGCGCTGATTCCCTTGTCATCAAGCAGGAGCAGGAGCGATTCACCCTCAATTCCCTCAAAGCAGAAATTGGCATTTCCCGGCAGCCGTTTGAGAGCATCTCCATTGAGTGCAGAATGAGGAATCTCCAGAAGTCCCCGGATCAGGCGATCCCTCAGTGCCTTCTGGTGCTCAGTATTCTCTTCCATATGATCCGCTGCCTCTTTCAGCGCAGCTGCCATAGACATGATTCCGGGGACATTCTCTGTCCCTGCCCGCTTTCCTTTTTCCTGAGCGCCGCCCTCGATCAGATTGGTGAGGGCAATTCCCTTCCTTGCGTACAGAAAACCGACGCCCTTAGGTCCGTGAAATTTGTGGGCTGAAGCCGAGAGCATGTCGATCTGCATCTCTTTGACATCGATCGGCAGATGCCCCACCGCCTGTACTGCATCCGTGTGGAATATAACACCGTGCTTTTTGCAGATTGCTCCGATCTCTTTGATCGGCTGGATCGTACCAATCTCATTGTTGGCAGTCATGATTGTCACAAGGCAGGTATCCTCGCGGATTGCCGCCTCCAGCTCTGCCGGTACGATCAGGCCGTCTTCATGAACCGGAAGAAGGGTAATCTCAAATCCCTCATTTTCAAGACGGTTCAGCGTGTGGAGAATTGCGTGGTGTTCGAAGGCAGAAGAGATGATATGCTTTTTTCCCTTTCTTGCCCCGATTGCTGCAGCCGAACGCAGGGCCTGATTGTCAGCCTCGCTTCCGCCTGAAGTAAACAGGATTTCCTTCGGATCTGCGTTGATCACAGCAGCGACTCGGTCCCGCGCCTGATCAAGCGCTTCTTTGGCTTCCTGGCCAATCGAATACAGACTGGAAGGATTCCCGTAAACACTTTCCATATAAGGAATCATAGCGTCAATCGCTGTCCTGCTCATTCTTGTTGTTGCCGCATTATCCGCATATATCTTCATGACTTCTCTCCATAAATACTCTTGATCGTTCTGTTGTAGTTCTGAACTGGTGTGATTATAAATCTATTAACCCACCGTGTCAATAGGTAAATAGATTTATATTTTCTCTTGTGTCACCTATTTACCTATCGTATAATAGTATATATTTCAGCATTATAGGATCATAAACAATCTATTTTAATATAGGAGGAGGATGACACTTTGATTTCTACAAAAGGACGCTATGCACTACGTGTCATGATTGACCTTGCAGAACATAATAACGGGAATTATATACCATTAAAAGATGTGGCACAGAGACAGGGGATCTCAAAAAAATATCTGGAAATCATAGTCAAGGATCTGGTAAAAGGCGGACTTGTCAGCGGCGCCAGCGGCAAGGGAGGCGGCTACAAGCTGTGCCGTACGCCTGAGGAATACAGCGTAGGAGAAATACTCAATCTTACGGAGAGTGCTTCCCTTACAACCGTGGCATGCCTGGCAGAAAGCGCACAGGAATGCCCCCGCGCGGCCGGCTGCCAGACTCTCCCTCTCTGGGCGGAATATGACAAGATGACACATGACTTCTTTTACGGAAAAAAGCTGAGTACGCTGATCAAAACAGAAGCAGACGCTCAATAAAGCCTGCTTCAGATTTTACTCTTGACTCACAATTTTTTCTCAAATAAAAACATAGCAGAGGCAGCGCGTCGTCCTCTGCTCCCGATTCGCCCGTGCCTGCCTTAAGGCAGAAAAACACATTATACAGGCTGTATCAAAAAAAGCACCCGGCCGCAAATACCGGGTGCTTTTTTATTATGAATGAGTATGAGTAATTTACAGATTATCTGAGTAAGTGCTGCCGGATGCGGTCATTTTGACAGTCGACGGCAGCTTTTGTTATATGGTCACAGTAACATCCCTGCTGCGGCCGATAATCTGCTTATACATAGTTTATCAAAAAAGAATTAATCCCAGAGCTTCTTGTACAGGTCAATCAGCTCTTCCTTGGTAGGCTGATGCCATGTGTTCTGAGGGCTGCCGCTGGTCAGAGCATCGTCTGCCATCTTCTCGAGGTTTGCGAAGAACTCCTCTTTGTTGATGCCGAACTGCTCGGGAGTGGGGATACCCATCTCGTCGACCATGGACATAACCTTAGCCATGAACTTCTCTGCTGCGGTCTTGTCATCATCAGTGTCTGCTGCAACGCCGATAGCCTTGCCCAGATCTGCGAAACGAGGATAGCAGCCGGTAATCATGAAGGGCAGGCAGACCTTGATCAGCATAGCGTTGGATGTGCCGTGAGGAACATGGAACAGAGCGCCGATGGGACGGCTCATGCCGTGGATGATGGTAACGGAAGCGTTTGTGAACGCAATACCTGCCTCGAGAGCAGCGATGGACATCTGAGCCCTTGCTTCCACGTTCTTGCCATCATGATAGCAGGTGGAAAGATTTGCCACGATACGCTTGACAGCGGAAAGTGCGAAGGTATCTGTCAGAGGCTGTGCCAGTCTGGAGGTATAAGCTTCCATGCAATGGCAGAGGGCGTCAAGGCCGGTGTTGGCGGTAACAGAAGGCGGAGCAGTCATGGTGAACTGGGGATCAACAACTGCTACGGGAGGAACAATGCTGGGTCCGAACAGCATCATCTTGACCTTGTTTACAGTGTCAGCGATGATGGTGACTCTGGTTGCCTCGGAGCCGGTGCCTGCTGTTGTGGGGATTGCGACCATGGGAGCCACGTCCTCTTCAATGCTGCGGCCCATGTAGTCTGTGATCGCGCCGCCGCCTGCAGCCACGACTGCGCAGGCCTTCATGGTATCGATGCAGCTGCCGCCGCCGAGAGCGATCATGTAATCGCAACCTTCAGACTTGTACATTTCCACTGCAGCCTCAACCATCTTGTCGGTGGGCTCGCCGGTGATATCGGAGAAAACAGCGTAAGGAGCATTGTTGCTCTTGAGCATATCCTCAACCTTAGCCACGTTGCCGAACTTGATCATGAAGGGATCCGTAACGATGAGGGCCTTCTTGCCAAGTGCGCAGATGGAAGGCAGATGGAAGGGCCTGCCTTTGTCAGAGCACCTTCTCCGGTGAAAATCTGATGAGGAACCAATAATACGTTTGCCATTCTGTAAGTCCTTTCCGGGGAGCTGCAAGGTCCCCTCACTTCTTGTTATATCCCTTTTGTCCAGGGCCCCATGATCATGGATGACAGGCATCCATGATCATGTACTGCGGGCACTGAACATTATATTTTGTAAATATTTTAAATCAAAAATTAAAGGCCTGTGTGCTCTGCGATGTACTTTCTTGCCTTCAGAGCATACTCAAACGGATTGGCCAGAGCGGGATCCTGCTCAGCTTCGACAACTACCCAGCCCTTGTAACCGGAATCCTGGATGATCTGGAAGATGGGCTCAAAATCGACATCGCCGTCGCCGGGAACTGTGAATGTGCCCTTGCGGACGCCTTCAAGGAAGCTCCACTTGTTTGCACGAGCCTCAGCTACGACACTGCGGCGAAGGTCCTTGAGGTGGATGTGGCGTGTGCGGTCAATGTATTTGCCCAGAACCTTGATGGGGTCAATGTCTGCATAAGAGCAGTGGCCGCTGTCGAAGAGAAGGAATACATAGTTGGGATCTACCATATCCATAAAGCGGTCGATCTCTTCCTCTGTCTGGACAACTGTGCCCATGTGATGATGGAATGTAAGAGTCATATCCATCTCCTTAGCAACCTTACCCAGTTTGCTGAGACCGGTGGTCAGAGTCTCCCACTCATCATCGTTCATGACATATTTGCCTTCCAGGATGGGCTGGGGCTTGCCCTGGATGCTGTAGCTCTGCTCGGAAGCGCCGATGACGCGTGCGCCTACATAGTGCAGGAAATCACACTGTTTGACAAACTCTTTCTCGACTTCCTCATAGGGCTTTGTCAGCAGGAAGGAGGAGAACCACTGGTTGCAGATGACCATGTCACGAAGGTCAAGAGCTTTCTTCAGCTCATACTTGTCTGTAGGATAGTG
>ONKG01000083.1 GCA_900318375.1 uncultured Lachnospiraceae bacterium | reverse complement strand
TATTTCTGAAACAAAGACAAAGAAATCTGTCTACCTGACAATGGTGACTGTCAATGGGCTTGTGCAGAATGCTCATTCCGGAATTATACAAAATACGATCACGGCAGAGGATCTATTCCAGCCGTAATAAAGGGATGGTTTGGACAAAAATGCACACGTCGAGACTTGCTGTTCAATGGTTTTGAAGTATCCCTTGCACTATGGTGATTCACACTTACTGATTGTGGACTAAACCTTAGAACGGACGGGTGTTTTTTTGGAAGAAACATCGGAGCAGGACGCGGTTGTTTTTGCAGGAAACTGTGAAAGCAAGACATTTACAGTTGATCCGATCTCAAACTGTCTTTACATGGATCGGAACAGGGCGCGGATGGCCTGCTCATTGGGAATGACGACGGGACGGAGCAAATTGTTCATGATCACATCCGCCCTGGTGTGCATGACATCCTGGATACGCGAGAAGCTGCCTGCCGGAACATGGGTTGAGTGCAGAGTTTTCGCAAGCTCTACATACTGATCTACATATGCCTCCAGCTTGTCAGGATTATCCCGCATGGCGTGGCCCAGTGTATCGGACCGGAGCAGTTCGAACACCACGCCCAGGCAGTCTCCCACCTTTACCGTATCATAGGGAATGACAGAGGGAATACCGTTAATAAAAGCAGTCTTTGCGAAACTGCGTTCCCTGTCGATCACATTCCACTGCATCCAGGGCTTATAAACCTTGACGATCTTATCCTCATCCAGCCGATAGACCGTACCGTTGCCGCCCTCCCCCAGCTTCTCACAGCCTTCCACGGAAATCTCCCGCAGACGCTTTTTCACATCCAGAAGCTCTGTAAAGCCTGTCACCTCGAAGATCTCAAAGATCTCCGGCGACACATTCAGGACCGGCAATGCCTTCCCGGCTTTCTTCCGCAGTTTCATCAGCACACGCAGTCCGGCAGATGAGATGTATTCCAGCCTATCCGCATCCAGGGTGACCGTCGCACCGGGATTGGCATTCACAGCCGCAAAGATCTCATCCTCCACAGCCGGAGCATTGGTTGAATCAATACGCCCCTCAAGGCAGAGCGTCAGGCTGCCGTTTTCAATCATTGTTTTCATCATTCTATCTATTTCCTCAGTTCTTTGATGGAACTATGCCTGTCTGTTTCTTTGTTTCCGATTGTTTTGTTTCTTCAGCGTAAGCCATACCCGGAGATAAGATTCCGGGAACCAACGCTGCAAGAGCGATTATTACAAATGATGATCCGGGGTTGAATCTTTTTTTTACAACTTTTTTCCAGTTCCTTTCTGAATACTTTATTCATCAGCCGGAAGCATCAGGAAGGCCTCAGCGCGGGTCTTTGGCATGGCTCCAGACTCTACTGATAAAGAATTTGCGCGGCGTCACAATATGTGGAACCAGGCAATGGCTCCATGCGGAATCAAAGGTCCCCTCTCGGAGTTTTAGAGCCGCTTTCACGGAGTAAAGAGTCCGGTCCTTTTTTATTTATAGAGGAAACGCAACTGCGTCCTTGTAAAGCTTCGTCAGAATGGAGAGAAAGGATCGCAGACTGTCTCTCCGGTCTTCTTTATGAGTGCATAGGACGCATGAAAAGCTTTCCTTGCAGTCAAAGGGGATCCAGGCGAACTGGCCGCTGTGATCATTCAGGAAGCCCGGTGCCAGACAGACCCCGCGCCCGGCCGCCACATTGGTCAGTGTGGTGTCATGATCGGCACTGTTGAAGTAATCGATCTTCCCGGAACTGATCAGGCGGTGCTGGACCGTCTTCAGGGCGAGAGGAGAGCCGCCGCCGACCATCAGCGTTCTTCCGTACAGGTCTTCTTCCCGGATCAGGTTCTTTTCTGTCAGCGGATCATCCCGCTCTGCAATGAGGTAGATCCTGCTCTCAAAGAGGTCATGGACCTGTATGCCCGGGACCTGCCGGGTCTGTTCCTTCAGGGCAAATACGATATCCGCCTCATTCTGCAGGAATGTTTCCATGCTGTTTTCATACTGAAAGACAGGCACAATCTGTACATCCGGCTGAGCTTCGGCAAAGATCCGCATTGCCTCCGGAAGAAAATACAGCGCCTGCCGCACCATCATGCAGATGGAAATATTGTCCTTATATCTGGCACTGAAATTCTGCCCCTGTTCAATGGCGCGCTTCAGGTCTTCGCGCATACCGGTCAGGAAGGAAACGAACTGTGCCCCGGCAGGGGTCAGGGAAGCCCCCTTGCCGCTTCTCTCAAAGATTGTAAAGCCGACTTCTTCCTCCAGGAGCCTGATCTGATAGGAAAATGTCGGCTGGCTGACGAACATGTTGTCTGCGCCCCGGCTGAAGTTCAGGGTGTGGGCAAGCTCGATACAGTAATCAATCTGTTTGGTAGTCATACTTCTCTCCGGATTATTTAAAAATTAAATTGATTATAGCATGTTTCGATTGGACATCACAATATATACTCCATATAATAAAACCATAAACTGAAACGAAACACAAACTTAATGCAGGATCCCCCCGGGGACCAGGCACATGATGAAACACATATAAGAGGAGGACAAACAATGGCAAAGACACTGATCGCATTTTTTTCCAGAGCGGATGAAAATTATTTTGGCGGCGCCATGCGCTATGTGAAGGTCGGCAACACGGAGATCGTGGTGGGTCTCATGAAGGATATGATCGAGGCCGACACCTTCAAGATTGAGATGAAGAATCCCTATTCCCCGGTCTATATGACCTGTATCGAGGAAGCCAAAAAGGACCTTCGGGCAAAGGCAAGGCCGGAACTGGTCTCCATGCCGGAGTCCATTGACGAGTATGACACCGTCGTTCTGGCTTATCCGAATTACTGGGGAACCATGCCGATGGCAGTTTTCACATTCCTGGAAGCCTTCGATTTTTCCGGAAAAACAATCCTCCCGCTCTGCACCAATGAGGGCAGCGGCCTGAGCGGCAGTGAACGCGATATCAAAAAGGCCTGCCCCGGCGCGATTGTAAAGAGCGGTCTTTCCATCACAGGCAGCAATGCGGCCGGTTCCGGAAATAAAGTAAAGAAATGGCTTTCCGCAAACGGTCTGGCGTAAGGAATTATCACAATCTTCGACGTATTGAAGCCGGAAGACCCGCGACAGCCAGCTGTTACTATGGACCGCTTCAGCCGCAGCAGTAAATGGGAGACAGGGGACGGTTCTTCGTCTCCTCCGAGGAGGAGACGAAGAACCGTCCCCTGTCTCCGATAAATGCGGGAAGGGAAATCAGCAATATTTGCTGAAGAACTGTTCCCAGATCCGGAAGCTCATTTCCGGCATGGTTGCGTGAGGCATGTAGTCGACCTGGGTGAACCAGACAGGCGCGGTGCCTTCCTTCTCGATTCTGCGGTCCAGGAAACGCTTATGAGGACCGTTGGCTTCGAAAGGAAGGTCGTTCCAGTTGCCGGGAATCATGTCTTCCTTGCCGTTGCGCCGCATCCACATGTCGAGAGTGAAGCCGGTCTCATTGTCATGTTCCGGGGAGGAAGGGATGAGCCAGTCCTCTTCCATGCCCCAGTGCATCCAGACGGGAAGCTGACGGTCGTTGAAGCGGTTCAGATCCGGAAGAGCAGTCATGATCTTCGAGGAGCCTCCGAAAAAGACGCCTGAGCAGGGGGCGATTGCGGCCAGACGGTCGGTCATGCCAAGTCCCAGCATCTGGGTCATCAGGGAACCCCAGGAGTGGCCGGTGGCAAAGACATGCTTTGCGTCAACGGGATACTGCGCGATGGTGCGGTCCAGCATCTGGTTGAAGAAGCTGAGCTCGTCGGGGCGGTCATTCTCCTGGAAGATGTTCCAGGCGGGGAAGAGAGCGTATTCGGGCATCAGACCCTGTTCGGGCATATTGACGTGGGCTAACAGGGCAGTCGGATGGACGACGATGAAGCCGTATTTGTCGGCGACCTGTGTCCAGCCGCTGTTACCGGTGTAGATCTCGCCGCTGCAGGTATAGCCGTGCATTGCCAGGACAAGGGGAACCTTCTTTGCGGAAGATCCGTTTGCCTGAAAATCTGTGCGGACGTTTTCAGGGAGATAGACATACCACTCACGCATCCAGCCGTCGATTTCTTCGTAATGATATTCCATATGAAGATCGCGGACGGGGTCTTTGGTCACGCGCAGGTCGCCTCCGGGGCAGCTCATCCAGCGGCGCTGACGGTAGAGGAAATCCTTCCAGATCCTTCTGGAGAGACGGTTTGCCAGATCATTAGAGGCACCCTCGATTACGCTGCTGCATACGCGGCAGGCTTCCTTCTCCTGGTTGCCGGGATACATGGTTTCCGCGCTTCTGCGGTATTCCACGCAGTCGGGATCGATCTGATGTGCCTCATCGGTCGTGCCGCAGACCGTTTTCCAGTGGGCAAGAGCAGTATTTTTGGAGGAAACATCGGCACCTTCTGCAGAGGGGTCTTCGATGACCCATGCGGGCACCGGAACGTCTCCTTTGCGGATACCCTTGCGGTGGCCGGGATCCTCGTAGCCGTCCAGCATGGTGCAGTAGTCCTGGCGGGCTTGTGCCAGATAGTCTCCGGGAACTGCGGAACCGCCGACGGTCGCAATACCTGCATAGAAGGCGGGATTGGACGCGACTGCCATGTTTGCCAGGATACCGCCCTCGCCGATGCCTGCAGCATAGACCTTGGACTCATGGACACAGAAGTAGTAGCGCTCAGTGAGCTTGAGGGCAGCGGCATTGATATAAGCCGCATCTCCGTCCGGTCTTCCGTAGGTCTCATCGGTATGCCATACGCCGTTTTCCGGCTCTAGGAAGGCAACGATCAGTTTCTCTTTATTTTCCTCCTGATCTGCGATCCTGCACCATTCGCTCTCACGATAGAGATCGTCGGCGGTCTTTCCGTTGGGGCCGAGAACAAGAACAAGGGAGGTGGATTCTCTTGCATCGCGGGGGACGTAGGCAATCACGCGTCTCGTCCTTGTTCCGCTGCTGATAGGGATCGAGAGTTCGAAGGTTCCGTGAAACTCGGGAGCATAGGGATTTTTCGGATCGACTTTTTCCAGTTTTTTATAGGTATACATTAGATTTCCTCCGATGTTCTTATTTGGTGTTCTTATTTAAATGTGCAGCCTTGGCCCGGCAGATGGTGAGCCATCGCCGGGCCGGCATCGGCAGTTTGTGATTATTTATGCTTTTGCGTTTTCTCTCTCTGCAAGTTCGGTGATGATGGTGTTGTACTGTTTGTCGAGGTGATAGATGATCATCAGGACTGCGACCAGACCCCAGGCCAGGACACTGCCCCAGATGTAGAGGTTTTTGACCATTGCGACTGCGGAGGGGATCTCGACTTCGAGACCGGTGAAACCGGAAGCCTCCATCAGGTGGCCGATGATCCAGGCTGCGAGGCCGCCGCCCAGCTTCTGGCCGACTGTGAAAGCGGAGAAGACCAGTGCATGGACACGGAGACCGGTTTTCCAGTGGCCGTATTCAATGACGTCTGCCAGCATTGTGAAGATGCAGCCGTAGAAGGGGGCTTCGCCGAAACCTCTCATGACCGCCGCGACCAGCAGCATGGGATAGCTTGTGGGAGCGATCAGGACCAGACCCATGGAAGCGACGCAGAGGACTGCACCTGCAAGGACCATGTTTCTCTTGCCGAACTTCTTGATGAAGGGAGCCAGGATGATGACACCGATGATCCACGGAATCTTCTCTGCAGTCTGCAGGAGACCCATGCCCTCGGGATTGCCGAGCATGTACTGTGCATAGTAAGTTGTGCAGGTGCCGTTGACGTTCTGATACAGGGATACAGCGATCATCGTGAAGGTCAGGATGATGAAGTACTTGTTTGCGAAGAGGGCTTTCAGGCGCTGGCTGAAAGGAAGTCCCTCAGTCTCTTTTGCAGCTGCCGGATGGAAGCGCTCTTTGCAGCCAAAGAATGTCCACAGAAGCATTGCAATCGCGATGATGCCGTAGATCGCGGTGACGATGATCCATGCTCTTCTGTCGCCGCCCATCATGCGGATGAAAGGAAGAGTCAGCGCGGTGATGATCAGGTTTCCGATGGGAGACATGGACATGCGGAACAGATTCAGCTTGGCCAGATCCTGATCGTCATTGGTCATGGTGGGTGCCAATGAAGAATAAGGAAGATTCAGAGCCGTGTAGCATACTGTAGTGCAGAGGTTGTAAGTAATGAAGATATAAGCGGCCTGCACTGCGGTCGAGCTCCCGCCCGGGACGCAGACCAGAAGGACCGCACTGACTGCATAGGGGATGGCCATCCAGAGGACCCAGCTTCTGTATTTGCCTAGCGGGGAGTTGACCTTGTCGGTGATCTGCGCCATCATCAGATCGGAGACGCCGTCGAAGATCCTGGAAGCCAGCAGGATCGTACCGACCAGAGCGGCGGAGACACCTGCCACATTGGTATAGAAATAGACCAGAAGGCTGGATGTGATCGCAAAGACGACATTGCAGGCGACATCGCCCATGCCGTACGCGATTTTTTCAATTGTCGAAGTCTTGTAGACTGTTCTTGCGGGAGCTGCGCTTCCCTCTTTTCTGTTTGCCATTTTACTCCTCCTTGATTATTCGCGGGTTTTGGTACGTGGATCCGGGACCGGAAGATATCCCGGTGGCAAAGGCACTGCCAAGAGTTTTTCTGCCTTTTGCTGTGACACGGCCGTGTAATATATTTTTCCGCCTTATGGCGGACACGGGCCTGTCGGGGGAGAGAGCGGCAGGGCCGCCTCTACACTATTTCCGCTTGTCGGTGCGGTTGTTTGCTTCCGATGACACAATTATAGAAAACCCCGGGATCCGGAAATACTCGGAGGAGTTCGTGTTCATATCGGTTTTTTTCCAAATGATACTGTTTAAAATCATAAAGACTGCGGGAAGAATGTCAAATTTCCGATATGGAGGGGAAAAACCGGGAATAGGAAAATGTTTTCGCATGAAATATAATCAAAGCAGCGGGAAAAGCGGCCGCAAATGCCGGAATCGCCCGGTCATTTGCAGATATTTTCCGCTTTTTTTGCAAATTCCCATCAGGACTTCATGCTGTTTACATAAAAAGGGAGGCAGAGATGAGCACCAGGATGAATGAATCCCAGATCAAATTCCGGATCCTGCAAAAGCACGAGACGACATTTCAGACAGAGGATTCACTACTATTATTATTCGGGCTGGAGGGGACCTCGGAAGCTTATATCGAGGATCGGAAATATATTCTGGGAACGGGAGGTATTCTGGCAGTGGAACCCGGGAAACTGTACCGGATCAGTGCCCTCCGGTCTTCTCTGATCGTACTGCATGTTCCTGCGCAGATCCGGAAGGCAGCCGGAGAAAGAAGAGGATACTCCTATAGTTATCATTGCTATTCCAAAGATGATGAGGGAATTCAGCCCCTCTTTCTGCCGGTTCGTGAGCGGTATGCCGCACTTTTCTATGAATATCTCCAGAACCATCATGAGGTTTCCGGAGCGGCACAGGGAAACCTCATGCAGCTGCTGCGGTATCTGAGGGAGCATTTTTCCACAGAGAGAGAAGTGCGTTCTGCCGCAGACGGCAGCGGTGGAGGTCAGCGCGGAAGAAATCCGGAGACGGATCAGAAAGCGGCAGAGCTCCTGCGGCTGATCGACGAGCAGTGGAATGAAGACCTTTCCCTGTCGATTCTGGCAGAAAGAGCACATTTCTCCGTCAGCTATCTCTCCCGTTATTTTCAGAAAATCACTTCCATGGGTTTCTCTGCCTATCTGCGCAAGGTGCGTCTGATCCATGCGCGGCAGTTTTTGATGCAGGGGGAGCTTTCCATTACGCAGATTGCCTACGACTGCGGTTTCCGCAATCCCAGCGTCTTCATAGAAACCTTTAAGCAGGAATACGGCATGACGCCCGGTCAGTTCCGCCAGGGCATGATGGACGCGGCGGCCTCCCCGGCAGCCGCCGCCCCTATGCGGGATCAGCGCAGCGATCTCTCCGCGCTTCTGGCATACATGCCGGAGAAGGAGACCGACGAGATTTCGCTCAGGAAGGAAACGATTGAGATCGACTGTGCCGGCGGCGAAGGAAATACGTTTTCCGGTTTTTCCGGGGGAAATATAACAGGGGAGAGATCACAGGAAAAAAGCGCGCGGGGAAAAAGCGCACAGGAAAACGACTCCAAGGGAAAAGACTCGAGGGGAAAAGATGCGCAGGGAAAAGGGTCAGAGATCATAAAAACACAGGAAAAGAGCGGACTCTGGGAGAGAATTCTCAACATCGGCTATGCAAGGGAGGGACTGCTTGCTGAGGTCCAGAACCAGATCCGCCGCGCACAGGCGGAAGTGGGTTTCACCTACTTTCGCTGCCACGGACTCCTGGACGGGGATATGTATATCTACCGGGAGGATGAAGGGGGGAATCCCTATTACACCTTTTCCAATATGGACGCTCTTTTTGATTTTGTGACAGAGCTGGGGCTGACTCCCATCGTAGAGCTTGGATTCATGCCGGAACAGCTGGCAAAGGAACAGAGGAGGATTTTTGATCGTCCCTCAGTGATCTCGGGCTGTGCACAGCCGGAAAAATGGAAGGATCTGATCTGCGCAGTCGTGGAACATCTGGCGGCGAGATATGGACAAAAGACCCTCCGGAACTGGAAATTTACTACGATCAGTCTGAGCTATGTGAGGATCGGATGTCTGTCCCGGGAGGACTACGAAGAGCTCTACGAGATGACGTACAGGACTGTCAAAGATATCGATCCTCAGCTGCAGTTTGGAGGAGCCGGATATTTTCCGGACCTGACCGAAGACCGGGAGATCGGTGTCCCCTGGTTTCTGGAGTATGCTTCCTCCCGCGGCTGCCTGCCTGATTTTCACACGATGCAGTGGTATCCCTGCATTCGGACAGACGACTCCCTTTTTATGGAGTACACTTTGAACCAGCACTCCGCCCCTGCCCTGCTGTCAACAGATCCGGATCACCTGCACAAAAAACTTGATGAACTGGAAAAACTGTTCCGGGAATACCATGTGGAAGGGCGCGAGCTTTTTCTGGAGGAGTGCAATTCCACCCTCTGGCAGAGGGATCTGTCCAGTGACACATGTTACAAGGCGGTATGGATGGCAAAAAACATGGCCATCAGTGCAGGAAGAGCGGTCTTTGGCTACTGGCTGCTGACAGATTTCATCGAGGAGCGCGCCTACATCCGCAGTGTTTACCATGGAGGCTATGGACTTTTCACCCGCACCGGAATTCCCAAGGCAGGTTACCACGCTATGTGCATGATCGGGCAGATGGGTCCGGACTACTTAGCTTCCGGAAACGGATGGTTTCTGACACGGAAAAACGATTCCCTGCAGCTGCTGGTCTATAACTATACGCACTACAGTGACATCAACTGCTTCCGATACAAACGTCTGGACGCCCCGGCGGATGCCTACAGCGTGTTCAAACCCGGCGAAAAAATGCAGCTGCAGTTCCAGCTGCGCGGACTTCCCGTGAGCAGAACGGGCAGATACAGAATTATCCGAACCCTCCTGAGCCGGGAACACGGCTCCTCCTTTGATCTCTGGCTCCGGCTTCAGGCGTCTCCCAGTCCGTCCAGGGATGAAACTGCATATATGAAAAAACATGCTGTACCCGCCGGCAAAATGGAAATCCTCGAGTGCCGGGATACCTTGCTTCTGGATGTTGTTCTCATGCCGCTGGAGATGGAACTATTGACGATTGAACCGGTGTGAACTTAGGGACGGTCCTTTTGTTTCTGTCCCCCTGTTTTCATGAAACTTGGGGACAGAAACAAAAGGACCGTCCCCATAATTGACATATGTCAAAAACCGCGTATAATAGTATTTGACATATGTCAGAAAGGAAAAAATCATGCCAAGACCCATCAGATGCCGAAGAATAGAGCGGCTGCCGGTCTATCGCAGCTTCTCACCCGACGATATAACAGCCGCCGAGAGTGTGTATATGACTGTGGATGAGTTTGAAGCCTTACGCCTTCTTGATGACGAAGGGCTCACGCAGGAAGCCTGTGCTGTCAGAATGAACATTGCCCGGACCACAGTCAC
>ONKG01000063.1 GCA_900318375.1 uncultured Lachnospiraceae bacterium | reverse complement strand
AGGGGCCAATAACGGAAATACATGCAGATGAATAAATGGGATGGCATGCAAGCGCCAAGGGAGGTTTCGGCCTAACTAAATACCATTGGGACGGTTCTGTCTGACTCATTTTGCAGGTCATGAAGAACGTTTTTGTCTGTCCCATTACTGAAGGCCGGGCGAACAACAGCGAAAACTGACCGTCTTATTATTGGAAGCCGGGTGAGCAAAAAGCGGTATCGAGACGTGCCTGTCTGATCCGACGCTGAAAGATATACTTTGGTCAGATAATGACGGAAAATAAAAAACGGGAGAGAAAATGGAAAAGAAAAAAATCGACACGGTAGTGTTTGACATTGGCGGTGTCCTGGTGGAACTGGGCCGCTTCCGCTTTCTGGCAAAGAAAGGCTTTACAGGAGAGAAGGCGAACCGGGTGATGAACGCCACCATGCTGTCAAAGGACTGGGTCCAGATGGATCTGAATAATCTGCCCGAGGAAAAAATTCTGGAGCGTTTTATCAGAAATGACCCTGAAATGGAAGCGGAGATCCGGCACATGTTCGGTGATCTGCACGGCATTGTGGAGCCCCGCGAATCCAGCCTGCCCTGGCTGCGGCGTATTAAGGAGAGCGGCAGGAGGATCATGTATCTCTCCAATTATTCCCACAAGATTATGAGGGAGTGCGCAGACGCTCTATATTTTCTGCCTGAAATGGACGGAGGTCTGTTTTCCTGTGATGTCCACATGGTCAAGCCGGATCCCGCCTTCTTCAGGCTTTTGCTTGAAAAGTATCAGCTGGATCCTGCCAGATGTGTGTTTATTGATGATATTGAGACAAATCTGGAGGGGGCACGCGCAGTGGGCATGCACACAATTCTTTTTGAAAATCCTGCGCAGGCAGAAGCGCAGCTGGACAGGGTGCTGGGCATCGTAGGCTGAAAAGAAACACCTCCCGCAAAGCAAGAAGAAGCAGTATAAATTAAGATAATCAGTCTTGTTGCTGCAGGATGTACAGATAATCATTGATGATTAAAGATATTTAGAAATCAAAGAAAGGCTCTTTCGCGTTCCTCTTATGCAGGGAAACAGGAAAGAGCCTTTTTTTATCTATTCATACATGTTTGCAGTGGTGAGACCATGACCGGAAGTTTGTCACTTGGGCAGGGTGATCCTGCCGTCTTGGGGCTGTCGCAGGGGACGTTGTGGTCCACGATCCAGACCAGCTTTTTTACGTCCGCAATGTGCGGTTTTTTCAGATTGTTGTACATATCAATGGTCAGATGGGTCGTGCCGTCGTTGCTCATGAGATAGTCGAGCTCAACGGTGTGGATCTCATTCGCGTGGGCCTCGGGGAGGCCGGCGGCTCTGGCCACGATCTTTTCTGCAATGGTCATTCCCATAATGAATTCTCCTGTAAAATAAGATATTTCGGGCATCAGCCTATGGCTTTTTATCATATATGTTCGCGGGCGCCAGCCCGGGGCACTGAGTATGCCTGTAAAAAAGGTAAGGCATTATGATGAAAACCAGGGGCGGAATCCCTTTGATTTGCGGGAATGGGACGATCGGAACCGTCCCTCGAGTCCCAGCAGTTTGATACACGAAAATAACAGCAGTCGTACAAAAACCGGAGTTTTACGGCGTTCGACGCACGCGAAGCGTATTGGAATCGTCGAACGCGACGTTACATGTACACGCCCTCGACAGGGCGTGTACAGTAACAATATTTCCACTCAGGGCATTCTCGTGTTATACTGGAAAAAGGATTCACGCCGGCTCGTGAAAAATGCATCCAGGGAGGTACAAAGGAACATGAAAAGAATGATTATTGTAGTAACTGCAATCACAGCCATTGCGGCAATTGCGATCACAACGATTTCTGTTCCGGACAGATTTGAATGAATGACAAAGATGCCCGCAAGTCCGTCGGACTTGCGGGCATCTTCTGCTATATACCGGCAGGGCCGGAAAATGTTTTTTGGTGATTCGGGGATCAGATAACTTCCGCAGGACCGAAATCCAGCTGCTCGTTGAAGTTGCGGGCATTCTCCATGGTGACAGCTGCAATTGCCTGCAGGGCTTCTCTGGTGAAGAAGGCCTGGTGGGAGGTCAGGATCAGGTTGGGGAACATGGTCAGGCGCGCGACGATGTCTGTGTCGATCATATCGTCGGAGCGGTCCAGGTAGACGTTGGCATCCTCGCCCTCGTAGACGTCAAGTGCGACAGCATGGAATTTATTTGCCTGAAGTCCTTTGATCAGGGCGTCTGCATCGATGAGGGGACCGCGGGAGGTGTTGACCAGCATGACGCCGTCTTTCATCATGTTGATGGCTTCCTCGTCGATCAGGTGATAGGTGCCGCCGTCGCCCATGATCAGGGGAGCGTGCACGGAGATGAGGTCGGCCTTTCTGAGGACATCTTCTTTGGAGGCATAAGTGAGGAGACCTTCCTCCTCAAGAGCCTTGTTGGGGAATGCGTCCCAGCCCATGACCGTCATGCCGTAGCCCTTGCAGATGCGGGCCATGATCTGACCGATGCGGCCGGTGCCCAGGATGCCGGCGACCTTGTTGTTGAGGTCGACGCCCAGCAGTCCGCTCAGGGCGAAATTGTTGTCCTTGACCTTGATATAGGATTTGTGGATGCGGCGGTTGGCAGCCTGAATGATGGTCATGGCGTGTTCCGCGACCGCATAAGGGGAATAAGCCGGTACACGCAGGACCTTGATGCCGTATTCCTTTGCGGCATCCGCATCGACGTTGTTGAAACCGGCACAGCGGAGCAGGATCAGGCGGACGCCGCCTTCCGCAAGTTCTTTGACGACTTCGCGGGGAGCTTCGTCGTTGACGAAAATGCAGACAGCGTCAAAACCTTTCGCAAGATGGGCAGACTCAAGGGTCAGCCTGCTGCTGAAATATGTGATGTCGACATTGTAGGTGCCTTCGCCCTTGTCTTTCGAGAGTTCACTGAAGAAGAGGCGGTCATAGTCTTTCGTACCGTAAAAAGCAACACGGAGAATATCGGAGGATTTGTCCTTGGGAGCGATATCGCTGAGTACACCCTGGATGATCTCAATGGCCTTGTCTTCGTCCGGACCTTCCGCGGTGATATTGAGGACGGAACCCTTTTTTGCCTGGAGGGCGAGAATCTGCAGTACATTCTTGCCGGAAGCAGTTTTTCCATCGTACTCAAGGGTTACGTTGCTCTTGATTCCGGTGCAGGCCTGCGCAAGAAGTGCGGCGGGACGGGCATGGATGCCGAGTGGGTTTTTTACAGAATACTCGAAACTTTTCATATGCATTCCTTTCCTGAACAACACATAGAATAAACGAAATAGTGAACACTATTTAACATTTTGCACTACAAAATATTATAAATGGTTAGCTATGTATAATCAATAGTGCATTTGCATATATCCTGATGGTTTAATTTATTAATAATGCTTGAAACGGATTGCTTCGAGAATCGGTAAAGAAAACCTGCGAGGAAAACCGACAAGGAAAACCGGCAAAGAGAACCGGCAAGAAAAACCGATAAAGAAAACCGGCAAAGAAAACCGGCACAGACCATCTGGTCTGTGCCGGAAAAATGTCAGGTATTTTTACTTAAAAGCGGGATCAAGCAGGAGGTTGCAGTCAACATATCCTTTGATTCCGGCAATTTTGCCGCGGGATGTAAACTGCCACATGTCGTACTGTGTGGGAGTAGCCATGGTATCTGCATGAGTCCACAGTGCCGCGCCGGGTTTGTTGGAACCCCAGTACGCGTACCAGGTCGCGTAATTGGTCAGCCTGGAAGGCTGATAGTAGTTGTTGAGATACTGCAGGTTAAAATAGTAACCTGAGCGATAGCCCGCGCTTGTAATGGTCTTGCAGAAAGCGGCTGTCATATTTGTGATCGCTTCCCTGCTCTTGACCTTGGTATAACGCATGGAATCATATTCCCAGTCAAAGAATACGGGAAGATCGATCTTATAGGGCTTGATGACGCGCAGGCAGTACTGAGCTTCCTTGACTGCCTTTGACGTCGTGCCGGCATAACTGAACCAGTAGATGCCGACTTTCAGACCTGCTGCCTTTGCGTTCTTGATATTCTGATAAAAATATTTATCTACAGTGCTGCTGCCGTAACCGGCGCGGATGATCACAGTTGTGACACCTGCGGCTTTTACCTGTTTGAAGTTGATCGCTCCCTGATGCTCGGAGACATCGATCATGTGCGCATATTTGGAAGAAGCTTTGGAAGCAGAAGTATTGGAGGATGATGCCAGGCCGAGCAGCTTTCCGTTGGAATCGAACCGATAGTAGGTATTTCCGATTTTCTGGACGCCGGTCAGAATAGCGCCGAGATGCTTTTTCCTGTTGCAGCTCGCATAATACTTGCTCCCGCCGGCGGTAAACCAGCCTGTGACCATATGGCCTGCGGAATTAAAATAATATTTCCTGCCGCTGATTTTCTGGAATCCGGTTGCGACAACTCCCTTATAGGGAGAAGAAGACATGCTCAGATAATAGTAAAAACCATTGATCTTTACAAGACCGGTCAGAATTTCGCCTTTACCCTTTTCACCTCTTTTTGAACTGGCAAAATACTTTTTGCCTCCTGCTGTAAAGAAACCGGTTACCAGGTTTCCCTTTTTGTCAAAGTAGTAAAGCTTGCCATTGTGTTTTACAAAACCGGTCTTGTAGGAGCCGTCCGAGGATTTCAGCCGCAGATATTTGCCGACCTTTTTCCATGTGGCACCGGAGAGATCGGTTGATGTATGTACTGCCGTACCCTTGTTTATGAACGATTCGCTGCTGACAGCAGGTCCTGAACTCTGCCCCGATTCTGCAGCGGACATCTGTGCCGCATCATTGCGCACAGCAGCTCCCGCAGGCATAAGGAACATACCCGCTGCAAGAGAGAAAGCAAGAAATCCTGTGATCAGCTTCTTTCGCTGAATTTTCATACACCCTCCGCTTTTCATAAAAATGTGCAGTTACAATATAGTTCGGAAACTAATTAGTCAGTATAAAGGAAAAAAGGAAGAGTGTCTATGTGAAACAGGAAAAAAAGAACACAAAAATACACTAAAAATACACTAAAAGTTCATGATTTAACATAAAATTAACCGCGCCGTGTTTTTTGTGCATGACTTATTGCTTCAGGAACGTGTTTTTTGTGCATGACTTATTGCTTGAGAAAAAAGAAAAAGCACCGGAAACTCCGATGCTTTGCAGTGCGCCGTCAGGGACTCGAACCCTGGACACCCTGATTAAGAGTCAGGTGCTCTACCAACTGAGCTAACAGCGCAAATCCTGTCAAATTTTTGTCCGGAATGTTTTGTTCTTTCCGGACGCAAGTGTTATTATATGCGAAGTCATTTTGAAATGCAAGCACTTTTTTGAAAAATATTTATTTATTTTTGACACATCGTTACAAGTCACACCTGCACCAGCCTCGAGATGTTTTCGCGCGCTCTTTGCGCCAAAACCCGGGTTGAACGGCGTTCGGCGCGAGCAAAAGCGCATTGGAATCGCCGAACGCAGCGTTTCATGGTCACACCCTGGTCAGGGGGTGACCATGAAACGACACATCATTTTTGCTTCATTTTCGGCATCTGACAGTTGCAAATCAAAAAAGGCGTATCTGTGGTATAATGGTGGTACTGCACGAAAATGAAGAGCCGTGCGGATTACTTTACAGGGCCGCCTGAAAGGGGGGTATTCTGCGCAGCTTTTTCGCGCAGGACCCGGGCTGCGGGGCAGGCGGCGAGAGGGATTATTTGTATGAGCATGATTTTTGAGACACACGCGCACTATAATGACGAGGCATTCATGGAGGACCGGGATGAGATCTTCGCACAGTTTAAAGAGAAGAGGATCGGACGGGTTGTCAATATTGCCTCGGATCTGGAAAGCATAGACGAGTGCCTTGAACTTGCGCAGAAGTATCCTTTCATGTACTGCGCGCTGGGAATCCACCCTTCCGACTGCCTGCCCCTCACGGACAGTCTTCTGGCGCAGATCCGTGAAAAGCTGAAAGAACCCAAGGTGGTCGCGGTCGGAGAGATCGGACTGGATTATTACTGGGATACACCGGACAGGCCGATTCAGAAGCACTGGTTTGAAGAACAGCTGGAGATGGCCCGCGAGGTGAAGCTTCCGGTTGTCATCCATTCCCGCGAAGCGGCTCAGGAAACGATGCAGATCATGCAGGCACACCGCGCGCAGGAAATCGGCGGCGTGGTACACTGTTATTCATACAGTCTGGAGATGGCCCGTGAGTTTGTGAAAATGGGATTTTTTATAGGGATCGGCGGTGTCGTGACTTTTAAAAATGCCAGAAAGCTCAAGGAGGTAGCCCGGGGTATTCCGATTGAAAACATCGTCCTTGAAACAGACTCCCCTTATCTGGCTCCGGTTCCCTTCCGCGGCAAGAGAAACAGTTCTCTCTATCTGCCTTACGTTGCGGAAGCGATCGCGCAGCTCAAGGGAATGGACACAGAGGAAGTCATTGCCCGGACGGAAGAAAATGCGGAGCGTCTCTACAGGCTGTCTGCCTCATAACACAAATATCATATAATAAAACATCATATTATCATATAATAGTAGAAAGGTACCTGAATTTTGGAAAAACTCACATCACCGGGTGTTACGCGGGCTGTCTTGGCGCGCTTTGGAATCCGCGCACGGAAAAAATACGGACAGAACTTCCTGACCGACGGCAATATTGTCCGCGGAATCGTGGAAGCTGCCGGAATAACGAAAGATGATTGTGTGCTGGAAATCGGTCCCGGAATCGGGACAATGACGCAGTACCTGTCGGAAGCTGCCGGAACGGTTGTCTGCGTGGAAATCGACGAGACACTCCGCCCGGTCCTTTCGCAGACGCTCGAAGACTGCGGCAATGTGGAGATTATCTGGGGGGATGTCCTCAAGACTGACCTCAAGGATCTGTCGGAACGGTTCAACGAGGGAAAGCCCCTCAAGGTTGTGGCGAATCTTCCTTACTATGTGACGACACCGATCCTGCTTCGTCTTCTCGAGGACAAGGGCAGATTTGAGAGTATCACCGTCATGGTTCAGAAGGAGGTCGCCGAGAGAATCTGTGCCGGTCCCGGGAACAAGGAGTACGGGGCGCTTTCTCTGGCTGTACAGTATTATTCCTCTCCGGAGGTTGTCCTGAAAGTACCGCCCGCATGCTTTATGCCCAGGCCGGCAGTGGAGAGTGCCGTGCTCCATCTGCAGGCTTACGAAGAGCCGCCGGTGGAGGCCGATGAGAAATTCATGTTTGCGCTCATCCGCTCCTCTTTCAATCAGCGCCGAAAGACACTTGCAAACGGTATTTCGCATGGTTTTCACTATAAGGGCAGGGTATTGACCCGCAAAGAGGCAGAGGAGGCACTTGCCGCAATAGGGCTTTCCCCGGATATCCGCGGGGAAAAACTGTCCCTGGAAGAGTTTGCCGCACTCAGCCGACAGCTGGAAAAACCTGAACAATAAGCGTCTGCCCCGACAGAGGCATGGCTCAATGAAAGACACGCAGAACCTCTCAGAGAGCCTGCATTTCAGCCATGTCAGCACCGCTGTCGCTTCTCTGTTTACTATGTTCCTGTCGCTTAGTTTCTTTGACATCAATATGCCGCTGTGCTAAACTGATTTTACAAATAGATTCTGAGGAAAAGAACGTTTTTTCGAAGAGGTTTGAGCATTGGATAAATATGAATTAAAAGTATGCCTGGATGAGATTGACAGACTGATCGCGGAGAGAAAATTTGCAGATGCAGCAGACATCGCAGATACGATTGACTGGACCCGCGTCAAGGGTGTCCATCTTCTCTGCAGGATCAGTGATCTCTATAAAATCAATAAAAGATATAAGGACAGCCGTGACCTGATGCAAATGGCATATGAGAGGAATCCTTCCGGAAGGAAGATCATATACTCTCTCTGTGAGCTCGAACTGAAGCTGAATAATTATATTCACGCTTTGCAGCTATATAATGCGTTTATCAACGTGGCACCCAGGGATTCCGACCGTTTTCTCCTGCAATATAAGCTTTACAAAAAACAGGATGTAAATGTCTACGAACAGATCGCGGTCCTGCAGGAATTTCTGCAACATGATTTCCGCGAGAGGTGGGCTTATGAGCTTGCCACTCTGTATCTGCGCGCAGGAGAGGACCAGCTCTGCATCAGGCAGTGTGATGAAATCGTGGCGTATTTCGGCGACGGCCGGTTCGTGATCCGTGCCCTCGAATTGAAAAAGTCTCTTACCCAGCTCACACCGCAGCAGGAAGAGCGTCTTGAAGTCCTCAAAAGCGGGGGCACGATCGCGCCTCCCCAACCTGTGCAGGAGGAAACCGGCGACGCCAAAGAGGCAGCAGGTGAAGAAGCAGGGGAGCCTTCAGAAGACGGGAATGACGGAACCGCAAGTGAGCAGGATGAGATGCCTGCGGGAGAAGACCCGGCTGACGGGAAGGCTGAAGATGAGGGCGCAGAGTCCGCTGAGGCCGCTGCTGTAAGGAATGCTGTCAGGAATACGGAAACCTCTGCAAATGCAGCTGCGGGAAAAAAAACTGAAAACGCGGCAGAAGACACCGGCTCATTGAAGTCTTCAAAGATTGTAATCGACGCGCATATGGTCATGCCCAATGCGGCAGCTGTCAAAGCCGGCAAGTCTGCAGACAACACTGTCCGCGCGGAACGGGAGGAAAAGGCAGAGCGCGGCTTTGCCGAAGAGCTGGATGCAGAGTACGACGGCAACGGGAATGCGGAGCCGCCGGCAACCCCTGAAGAGTATACGGATACTCTTCTGCGTGAAGTGAATATGCAGGAGACCATCGCCCGCGGAATGCAGGAAATCGGCGACTATGACAGTGTTCTTGCGCAGGAGACCAACGGACAGCTTGCCATGGTGATGGAAGAGGAGCCGGTCAAAGATACGCAGATTGAAGGCCAGCTCGATCTTGCGCAGATCATGTCAGAGTGGGAGAAAATCCGCAAGGACAGCGAGCAGCAGCGTCTTGCCGAAGCCCGCAGACGTGTGCTGGAGAGATCGGAAGCAGCCAAACGTGAGCTTTACGGCGATGATTATGCCGGAAGCGCTTCCGCCGACACAGAGTCCGCGGACGAACATGATGCAGGGCAGAGTTCTGAGAAGACGGCAACAACACGCTCCTGGAAAAAGGAAGATGTGGAAAGCGGTCTGCGTGACAGAAAATAAGAGTTGATTTCCCGGGAGGATTTGTTTCTCAGACCCGAATGGCGGAAAAACGAAACAGCGGTCAGCTATTAAAAATCACTTAAAAAAAATCATTTATAAAAAAGACAACTAATTAAAAATCAAGCAGATAAAAGTCAACCTGAAAAACCGGAAAAAGAAAACAGAAAAAGTAATGGCAATCTGAGAGTTATACATGCAACACGACACTGCTGACAACAGCAATAAGAACAGAAAGGGGAACTTATGGCTGCAAAAGTGACGGGTAACAAGGTTTTTGTATCAGAGACAGATGCGTACCTCTTTGGAAATGGCACACACTATGATATTTATAAAAAGCTTGGTGCCCATCCTTCCGAAGAGGATGGAGAAAAAGGTTTTTTCTTTGCCGTATGGGCGCCGAATGCCAAAGCAGTCCATGTGGTCGGTAACTTCAATGAATGGGATGAAGAGAAACATTCCATGACAAAGCTCAATGACGGCGGCATCTGGACGCTGTTCATCCCCGGCATTGGCGCAGGAGAGATTTATAAATACTGCATTACGACAAAGGACGGCAGCAAGATCTACAAGGCCGACCCCTTTGCTAATTCTGCGGAGCTTCGTCCGGGTACCGCGTCCAAGACCGCGGATATCACCGGTTTCCGCTGGACTGATACACGCTGGATGAACAAGCGGGGCAAAAAGAACCCCAACCAGCAGCCGCTGGCTATTTATGAATGCCACATCGGATCCTGGATGAAACATCCGGACGGCGGCGACGGGTTCTACACTTACAGAGAATTCGCAGACCGCATTGTGGAGTACTTGAAAGAGCTCCGCTATACCCATCTTGAGCTGATCGGCATTTCCGAGCACCCTTTCGACGGCTCATGGGGCTATCAGGTAACGGGATACTATGCACCGACTTCCCGCTACGGTACACCCAACGACTTCATGTATATGATCAATAAGCTGCACAATGCCGGGATCGGCGTCATTCTTGACTGGGTTCCTGCGCATTTCTGCCCGGATGCCCACGGCCTGGCTAAATTTGACGGCCAGTGCATCTTCGAAGATCCGGATCCGCGCCGCGGCGAGCACCCCGACTGGGGCACACGTATTTTCAACCTCGGAAAGCATGAGGTCAGCAACTTCCTGATCGCGAATGTTTTCTACTGGATCAATGAGTTCCACATCGACGGCATCCGCGTCGATGCAGTCGCTTCTATGCTCTATCTCGATTACGGCAAGAAGGACGGCCAGTGGCTCGCCAACAAGTACGGCGGAAATGAGAACCTCGATGCGATCGAGTTCTTCAAGCATCTCAATTCCGTTATCCACGGCGCCCATCCCGGTTTCCTCACAATTGCCGAGGAGTCCACTGCATGGCCCAAGATCACAGCAAAGCCCGAGGACGATGGTCTCGGCTTCGATTTCAAGTGGAACATGGGCTGGATGCATGACTTCTGCGAGTATATGAAGCTCGATCCCATTATGCGTAAGGGAGACCACAACGGTCTGACCTTTGCGATGAGCTATAACAGCGCGGAAAATTATATCCTTCCTCTGTCTCACGATGAGGTCGTTCATCTCAAGTGCTCCATGGTGGAGAAGATGCCCGGCTACCGTGTAGACAAATACTCGAACCTTCGTCTGGGCTATACCTTCATGACCGGTCACTGCGGCAAGAAGCTGCTCTTCATGGGCCAGGAATTCGGCCAGGAGCGCGAGTGGAGCGAGGCACGTGAGCTCGACTGGTTCCTGCTCTCCGATGAGCAGAATGCGGGTATGAAGAAATATGTCGGCAGGCTTCTTGAAATGTACAGACATTACAAGTGCCTGTATGAGATCGACAACGACTGGGGCGGCTTTGAGTGGATCAATGCCAATGACGCGGACCGCAGTATCTACTCCTTCCTGCGCAAAGCTCCGTCCAGCCGCAAGGGCCTCGTGTTTATCCTCAACATGACACCCGTCAAGTACGAGGGCTATAAAGTCGGTGTCCCGGTGAAGGGCCGCTACAAACTTGTCCTTAACAGCACAGAGAAGCAGTATGGAGGCTTCGGCGACACTCCCGTTCCGGAAATCATCAAGGCCAAAAAGGGAGAATGTGATTTCCGTGATCAGTACCTTGAATTTGACCTTCCCGCATATGGCGGACTGGTATTTGAGTTCAATTATTAAGCAACAGACACCTATTCACATGCAATTCTGCAGCGCCTGCCTCCTGCATAATCGGAAGAGGACAATGCGGCGGCGCCCGCAGTAAGCGGCCGGCTTTTGCCTTACCCGGGTAAAATGCAAAAATCCGGATGATGATCCGGATCCGATTGAGACAGGGGGTAAAACGTGGAACTTCATGAATCTGCTGAAGATTATCTTGAAACTATACTGGTTCTCTTTGAAAGAAATGGGCAGGTACGTTCCATTGATATCGTCAATGAAATGAATTTTTCCAAACCCAGTATCAGCATCGCCATGAAAAAGCTTCGTGAGAACGGCTATATCCACATGGATGTCAACGGACTCATCACTCTGACAGATGAAGGCCGTGAGATTGCGACGCGTATATATTCCAGGCATAAACTGCTGACCAGGGTTCTGGAGGCCATCGGTATTGACGCCAAAAAGGCTGAAGAGGAGGCCTGTAAGATTGAACATGATATCGATGACGAGACCTATGATAAGATTCAGGCTTTTTATACCAACTACACGCAGAATATGCAGAACAACTAATAATCATCTATAACTGCTTTTATGGTCACCCGCCGGCCGGAGAGCCCCGGCGGGTGATTATAATGTAAAAACAGATTTAAGAGCAGAATAAAAGCAGAATAAAAGCAGAATAAAAGCAGATTGAAAAACAGATTAAAAACTGTTTTAAAAGCGGATTAAAAAACAGATTTAAAAGCGAGGAGTTTATTATGATCAGAATCACCATGCAGGACGGCGGAGTCATCGACCTTGAGCTTGACGAGAAGGCTGCCCCCATTACCGTTGAGAACTTTCTGAAGCTTGTCAATGCCAAATTTTATGACGGGACCATTTTCCACAGAGTCATCCCCGGATTCATGATCCAGGGCGGAGATCCCGAAGGCACCGGCATGGGAGGCCCCGGCTGGACCATCAAGGGCGAGTTTGCCCAGAACGGCGTGAACAACCCCATCAAACACAAGAGGGGCGTCATCAGTATGGCCCGCGCCATGGATCCCGACAGCGCAGGCAGCCAGTTCTTTATCATGCATGCCGATGCGGACTATCTGGACGGCCAGTATGCAGCATTCGGACATGTTGTGAAAGGCATGGATGTAGTCGACCGTATCGCAGCTGTCCGCACCAACCGCTGGGCAGGTGACCGCCCCTACGAGGACCAGGTCATGGAGACCGTTCGTGTCGTGGAGGAATAAAAGAACAAAGGAACAAGAAGGATGATCAAAAAGACTATCAGCCTTGTATTGGCAATCATATTATCTGCGTCTATACTGGCCTGCGGCGGAAAAAATGCTTCGGAGAACAAAGCGGGAAATTCTGCCGGGGAAGAGGGCGGCGCAGCGCAGACGGCTTCTGCGGCAGCGGACCCTTCCGGCAGTGAGAATGCCCCCGGCGGCGGGAATGGTTCCGGCGCGGAGGAGGAAGCGGCGGCAGAATCGTCCATGGAT
This sequence comes from uncultured Lachnospiraceae bacterium, assembly GCA_900318375.1. Classification (GTDB taxonomy): domain Bacteria; phylum Bacillota; class Clostridia; order Lachnospirales; family Lachnospiraceae; genus CAG-791. The sequence continues at coordinate 4,182 of ONKG01000063.1, read as the reverse complement.
GACATAGAAATCAAGGAAACACCCTTCAAACGCGATGACGGCGGTGTCTCCATGGATGTCTTCGCAATGGATACCTATATGAATCTGCTGGCTTACGGCGACAGAGCGGAAGAAGCGGTCACAGCTGCCGCGCAGGAAATCCATAAGATTGATGACATGCTCTCCACAGGGAATCCTGACAGCGAGATCTCCAGACTTAACGCTGCAGGACAGGGAGAGGTGTCAGAGACAGTCGTCATGCTCGTTGAGCAATCGCAGAGCCTTTACAAGCAGACAGAAGGCCTTTTTGACATCGCAATATATCCTGTTATGAAATGCTGGGGATTTCCCACACAGGACTACAAAGTCCCTGCAAAGGAAGAACTGGATGCTGCCCTGAAACTTGCGGATGTGTCCAGGATTACCATCGGAAGCATACCCGCCTCCCCAGCAGCGGAGTCCGCAGAAACCTCTGCAGCTCCGGCATCGACTTCTGCAGCAGCGGTTGAAAATCCTGATGCTTCTGCGGAAACGGCGGCTCCTGCGGCAGAAGCGGCTACAGAAGGGGATACGGCCGCGGAGCAGGCTGCGCCTGCGACAGAAGCCGCGGCGGAAGGAAATACCGCTGCAGATCAGGCAGCGGCTGCTGCGGAAGCTGGTGCAGAGACAGGCGCAGCGGATCCTGCCATCGCGCAGATTACTCTCGGCATGCCCGGCATGGAAATAGACCTGGGAGGAATTGCCAAGGGCTACACCAGCAGCCGCGTCATGGAAGTTTTCAAAGAATACGGCATCGAACACGGAATCGTCAGCCTGGGAGGAAACGTACAGGCACTCGGTACTAAGAAAAACGGAAAAGCCTGGCGCGTAGCCATTCAGAACCCGGAGAGCGAACTTGACTACCTGGGCGTCCTGGAGATTGAAGATAAGTGCGTTATTACCTCCGGCGGCTACGAGCGCTTTTTTGAACAAGACGGTGTCCGCTACCACCACATTATCGATCCCCGCACCGGTTACCCTGCTGACAGCGGTATTATCTCCGCGACGATCATCAGCAAGGACGGTACCCTCGCCGACGGCCTCTCCACATCCCTTTTCATCATGGGACTGGAAAAAGCGGAAAAATACTGGCGTGCCAATTCGGACCAGTTTGACTTTATTCTTGAAGACAAGAGCGGTAAGCTCTACGTTTCGGAAGGTGTGGCTGAGAGCCTCACCACAGAAGCAGAGATGGAAGTCGTGAAGAAATAGCACAGAGAAATGAGTCACGAGGGACGGTTCTGAAAACTCATTGCGTGCAATGAGTTTTCAGAACCGTCCCTTTTTGACTAATGTTTCCATTTCCGGAGACTGGACACAGGACATACACCGGCATCCTATAAAAATGCCCATAGAATGTCATGTTTCATTGACTTTATCGCTTTGACGTATTAACATTATAGGAGTTTTGTCCAGCAGAACAGCACAGCGAATGAGTCACAAGGGACGGTTCTTTCTGACTCATTCCGCGGAATGAGTCAGGGAGAACCGTCCCTCGTGACTCATCTGCTTTTCTGCGGGCAAATGCAACTGTTGTTAGTATAAAGGGGAAACAAGTTATGGAAAACAAGACACGTACCGTAAGTGTAACGATCGCAGCCTTTGTCGCTGTCGTCATTTTCCTGGTCATCTCGGCCTTCGTGACAACACCTGAGACTGTCCAGGAGAGCTTCTGGTCGCTGATTCCTCCTGTCATCGCTATCATCCTGGCACTGGTGACAAAGGAAGTCTACAGCTCGCTGTTTATTGGTATTCTGACCGGATCTCTGCTGTATTCGGGATTTAGCTTTGAAGGCACGATGACCCATGTCTTCAGCGAAGGAATCATTGCCTCTCTTTCGGATTCCTGGAACGTCGGTATTCTGATCTTCCTGGTTATTCTGGGAACCATCGTTCAGCTTATGAACCGCACCGGCGGCAGTGCTGCCTTCGGCGACTGGGCGACCCGCCGCATTCAGACCCGCGAGGGTGCACAGCTGGCTACCATCGGCCTGGGCGTCCTGATCTTCATCGATGACTATTTCAACTGCCTGACAGTCGGCAGTGTCATGCGTCCTTTGACTGACAAATACAAAGTATCCAGGGCAAAGCTGGCATACCTGATCGATGCCACCGCCGCCCCCGTCTGTATCATCGCCCCCATCTCCAGCTGGGCAGCTGCAGTCTCCGGATTTGTAGAGGGCGAAAACGGCCTCGCGCTCTTTATCAAAACCATTCCTTACAACTACTATGCACTGCTGACCATTGCAATGATGATCATGATCGTCCTCATGCATATCAACTACGGACCTATGGCGCTGCATGAATACAACGCTACCGAAAAGGACGATATCTATACAACACCCGACCGTCCTTACGCAAATGCGGAAGACGAGTCTCATGGACATCATGGAATCGTTGCGGATATGCTGATCCCGATCTTCTCCCTGATCATCTGCTGTGTCATCGGCATGATCTACACCGGCGGATTCTTCAGCGGCACCAACTTCATCGATGCCTTTGCAGGCAGTGATGCCTCTGTCGGTCTGGTCCTCGGTTCTTTCTGTGCCCTGATCATCACCATGGTCTACTACCTGATCCGCAGCTCTCTGTCCTTTGAAGAGATGATGGGATGCCTTCCGGACGGCTTCAAGCAGATGGTTCCCGCCATTCTTATTCTGACTCTTGCATGGACTCTGAACAGCACGACCGCAAGCCTGGGCGCAAAGGAATTCGTTGCCGGCATTATCGCCAACAATGCAGCGGGCTTCGCATCCTTCCTGCCCGCGATCATCTTCCTGATCGCAGTCGGTCTGTCCTTCGCGACCGGTACCTCCTGGGGAACATTCGGCATCCTGATCCCGATCGTCGTTGCCTGCTTCCAGACAACGGATCCCCAGCTCATGATCATCGCCATGAGCGCCTGCATGGCCGGCTCCGTCTGCGGCGACCACTGCTCACCGATTTCGGACACCACCATCATGTCGAGTGCAGGTGCCCAGTGCAACCACATCAACCACGTCTCGACTCAGATGCCCTATGCGCTCACCTGCGCAGCTGTCTCTGCAGTGACCTATATCATCGCAGGACTGATCCGCAATGCCGCGATCTCTCTTCTGGTCGGTTTTGTGATCATGCTTGCAGTCATGTTTATCTTCAAAGTCGCAGGCGGGAATAGTACTCCCGAATCAGCTGCATAGGATTAATCCTTGATATCGACCTGTATTTCGGTGATTGTTTATAATGGATTTGCTAAAAAAAAGACCTGCCGTGCGGCGGGTCTTTTTTACGCAAACATTTTTACAAAAGATAAAATCTCTGCGCCTATATAATGTTTTCATAATGTAACATCATGTTATGAAACAATTTTCTTCGCGAATTCGGCGGCAACCCTGCAGTCTGCCTCGTTGGGGCGGCCTTTGTGCATGAGACCGAAGGATCCTCTGCAGTAGAATTCTTCTTTTGCCTGGGGGATGTTTTTCTGAGCAAGCAGCTTGCCGACCTGCTTATAGGTGGACTTTACCAGAGCAGCAGTGCTGAAGTTGACGACTTTGCCGATCCTGACATCGATACCGGCAATAAACTTTTTGATCTCGTCGTCAACGCCGTAGGCATAGACGGAACTTCCAAGGAACAGGATGTCAACATCCTCCTTGAGAGGAGTATCTGCGGTCAGGGCTTCGACGCCGACAGCCTTTGCGATGGCGTCTGCGAGTTTCTTTGTGTTTCCGCCGCGGGAATAGTAACGAACTGCAATTTTCATTTAATAAACTCCTTTATAATTTTATAACTTTTATGACTTTATGATCAGCAGACTCCGATCTCTCCTATATATATGTATGTATATGTGAGGAGAAAAGAAAACGAGGAAAATCAGAACTGCGGGCAAATTAAATTTTGCGCAATTATATTGCTCGCAGTTGTTTTTCGGGCTTTATTTTAAAAGAATTGAAGATCCTCGTCAATATACATTTCGGCGCAGTTGTTGTATATTGATTATAGAAAGAGGTGCGGATTCCGCAGCATGTGTAACAGTACTCTCCCGATCGGGGGCTTGTTTAAAAGAAAAAACTATTTCTGTACTACTATCCCGTTTTCGACAGTTGTAGATAGAGAAAAAGCCAGAAGATGCCCGTTTTATGCACCTTCTGGCTTTCTTTATGAGATAGGAAATGTTGTATGGGC
>ONKG01000103.1 GCA_900318375.1 uncultured Lachnospiraceae bacterium | reverse complement strand
ACTTTTTTATCAAACCTCTCCTACATATAAATTGTACAACTTTATTATTATATTGTCATCCTTTTTTATGAAATTGTACAACTTTATTATTTTTAGACATCATGATTATCCGGGTATTCTTCCGTAAGAGAGAAAATGCTCCTGAAAATACGGCGTCTCACAGCTTGCGATCTGGACCGGATGTCCTGCATGGACCATCATTCCCTCCCCAAGGTAGATGCCTATATGGGATGCGCCATCCGTGTCATAGGTGCCCTGGAAGAAAATGAGGTCACCGGGCTTTGCCTCCGCAGGCGGGACATACATGCAGGTCTGCCTCCATTCTTCGGCAGTGAGCCTCCCGAAATCCCATCCGTTCCCGCAGTGGTTTATGACATAGCTCACAAAACCGGAACAGTCAAAGCCGCTTTCCGGTGTCTCACCGCCCCAGACATATTCGATGCCCAGATATTTGACGGCTTCATAATACATGGCTGCGAACTGCTCATCGGATAGAGCCGATCCCGGAGGTGCGTAATTGAGCCCACCGTATGCAGCCATGGCATCATAATCAGGGAACAGACCTTCACGGTTGCCCTTCAGCTGAGCCATGAGCTGGTACCTTAAATACAGATCATCATTCAAGAGCTCCCTGGCCGCATGGTCGATGCCGTAATTCCTCAGGGTCACCTTTAGTGTTGGCTGTGTGTTCGTCACCGTCACGGTGACCGTTTCCGTTCCGTTATCGTCCGCGATGAATGCCTCCCAGTTCTGATGACCGTGGGATTCTGCCACATCGTGGTCATCATAATAGACATCAAATGCAACTCCGTAACGCTCCAATGGACCGGTATCCTCGACAGTATACTCCGTACCGTTCATGACGATCTTTGTCCCCATGGGCACGATCGGATTCCTGCTGTCAACTGCGATCGTATGCGCTTCTGTGGGGTAAACGCCGCTGGCTGTAGGACCGCCGGCGTTCGGTCCGCAACATATGGAACAGTTGCAGTAGCCAGATGTGACGACCGTGCCGAGGGACTGTCCGATCCGCACGGTCTTCTGCTCAGATGTCCCGGTAATGTCTTCCGTTGAGATGCCGTATTGTGCATTAAAAATCTTCCGAAGAGATTCCTGTACCTCATTCCGCGTGTAACGCTCATAAAGGACAGTAAGGAGGGCCGTAAGTTTGTAGGGATCATGGCTGATTTCCGTGCTTTGAAGTGAATAGTTGTCATATCCGGGGAAATACCGTTCAGGATCTGACAGTTTTTCCCGGAGTTCCGCCTCCAATGCAAGGTAGTCGGATTCTGCCCCGAGAATATCTTCATCCTCTGCGGAATACGAAGTGGCTGTTATTGCCGATGCTGCTGCCTGTCCAATGACAGCTGTCCCTGCGGATGCGGCCGCGCTGAAGAAAAATACAAAAAGCATCACGAAAATGACAACAACTGCCATGACCGGACGCCGGCGCAGTGCCTGTAATGCTGCAGCGACGCCGCGTTCTGACTCTTTTGCTGCTCTTGCATAAGCACGCCGTTCCCTGATCTTGGATATGATAGGGATATAGACAGACTGCTCATTTGCGGCAGTATATGCCCTGCGGAGCCGCCTTTTCTGTAAAACGGAAGCTGATAAGGTACTTTCCTGTCCTCCCGTTCCGGCTGCATAAAAAGCGCTGCCTGCCCTGCCGCTGTTCATACCTCCTCCCATGCGGCCTGTGGAAAAGTGTGAAACATCCGCACTGCCGCTGTTCCTCACATCGGTGAATCCTCCGGATACAACATGATTCCCGGAGAGATTCCTCCTTCCGGATGTTCCCTCATCCCCGGCGATTTCTCCTGCCTTCCGTTTTCCGGGAACCGTACCGGACCTGTTGGCAGTGCCGGCATATCTCCGGGCAGAATAGTTACTATATTCACTCAATGCCTCATCTTCTGCGGCCTGACCTGCTTTTACTTCATCAGTAAAAAAGTATTGCTTCTTTCCCGCGGAATCGGTCTGTTCTTCTGCAGGTTCAATGCTCGCATGCCCGCCCCTTACATATCTCCTGCTGCGAAGAAGTTCATTCCTCCGGCTCCTATAAAGCAGTCCTTCCTCTGTTTTTTCTGCCTCCCCGGCAGTATCATGAAATGCATTTTTCCTGACACTGTCTGCTGTCTGCCCGAGTCTGTTGAAGCTTTTCCTCTGCCGGTTCACGGCATCTTTTTTCTGTCTCTTCTGTCCTTGCTCATGTCCGTTATCCGGACCATCCTCCGGAATCTTTGCTGCCGCTTCTCTGCGGGCGGAAAAAACATCTTCCTCCGGTTCAGAGGGATCTGTCTCCGGTTCTAAATCCCGGATTTTTTTTTTTTTTTTTTTGCTGATCCGTTTCTTCTGCCTGTTCGGTGAGCGGATCCTTATTGCATTCCCTGCAATGAGAGCCTCACGCCCGTCAAACTGGGTATTCTCATTTTCCATCAGCCCACCTCGTTACTGGCCTGCAGCCTGCGATTCCTCGGCAGCCTTCCGCTCCGCGATCTCCTTTTTTGACGGCCTGCCGCGCTTCTTTTTGATCGGAGCAGATGCCGGTGTAATTTCTTTCCCTTCACTCTCATGGTCTTCTGCCTCCGGTTCGGTCATTTCCTTCTCTGCCCTTACAGCTCCTTCCTCAGCCGGCATACCGTCACTTTTCTCTGTCTCTGCCACAGCTGCGGATTCTTCTGCTCTCCGCGCCTCAAGTTCTTTTTTGGACGGGCGTCCTCTCCTTCGCTTCGGAGCTGCTTTAGTAGTAGTGCCCTTTTCCTGCTCGTCTTTTTCATCTGCAGACACAGAAGCTTCTACAGCAGTGATTGTTTCTGACGGCAGAGAAGTAACTTCATCTGTAACTGATACCTTCTCTTCTTCAAGAAGAGCTTCTTGAACTTCCTTTTTCGGCTGTTCAAACGGATCTTCTTCCTGAACTTCCATTATTTCCTTCTCAAGCGAACCCTCTTTCTGAACTTCCATTATTTCCTTCTCAAGCGAACCTTCTTCCCGGACTTCCCTTATCATCTGCTCGAACGGGTCTTCTTCCCTGACCTCCTCTTCCATCCGCTCAACCGAATTTTCTTCCTGCACTTCCTTTATCACTCGCTCCGAAGGATCACTTTCCCGAGCAGCACGGTAACTGCCATTTTCAAATGCATCCGTACCGGATGCAGGCTGATCCATTATTGCAATGCTTCCGGAACCGCTCTGTCCCGAAGGCTTCGGTTTTGAGCCGGGCAGTTTCTTTACAGGGGCTGATCCGCCTTCACCTGACGTTTCGGAAAGCTTTGTTGTCATGATTCTGTACATTCGCGTATTTTTGGGGAAATGATCGACAAACGGGACGATGACGCTCCCGTAAAAGATGAGACCCTGACCTTCTCCGACCTTTGTAACGAATTGCAGCTGCTGAGAATTGATCCCCAGATGCTCTGCAAGAATTCTCCTGTCCTCTGCGGCCTGGTTCAGCATGCAGATATACTCGGAATTCTCGAAAATATTCTCGATTTCCTGGCTCCGGAGAAGGTCCTTGATGTTCTGGGTTATGCCTGTCGGAATGCCGCCCCATTTACGGAAGCGCTTCCAGATCTCGACACTGTAGGCCGCGGTCTGCTCTTCGCGGAGAAGGAGGTGGAACTCATCGATAAAGTACCGTGTCGTCTTTTTCTGGTAGCGGTTCACGGTCACGCGGTTCCAGACCTGATCCTGTACAATCAGCATGCCGAGCTTTTTGAGCTGTTTTCCGAGGTCCTTGATGTCATAGCAGACCACGCGCTTCGAAACATCGACATTTGTTCTGTGGTTGAACACATTAAGGGAGCCGTTGACATAGAGCTCGAGAGCCGTAGCTACCCGGCGCGCCTCATGCTCGCTCTGGGTGAGCAGTTCGTTGTAAAGATCTTCGAGGATAGGCATTTTCTCAGGAACCGGATCAAGAAAATACCGGTCATAGACAGCGTGGACACAGCGGTCAATGACAGTCTTCTCGATAGGCTGCAGACCGTTCCTGTCTCCGAGTATCAGTTCACAGAAGGAAAGGATAAAATCAGACTTCAGGGCAATAGGGTTATCTTCCTCCGAATAGTTCTGATTGATATCCATGGGGTTGATGAACTGGGTACTGGTCGGCGAAATCTTGAGCACCTGTCCCTTCAGGCTCTCTACCAGAGCTGTGTACTCCGATTCGGGATCGCAGACGATAATGTCATCATCTGTGACAAGGTAGACACTGTATATCTCACGCTTGGTCGTGAAGGATTTGCCGGAGCCCGGCGTTCCGAGGATCAGGCCGTTGGGCGTCTTAAGTCTCTTCCGGTCGAGGAAGATCATATTCCCGGACTTTGCGTTCAGGCCGCTGTACACGGCATCCCCGCCCCTCTGAAACAGTTCCTGGGTCGTAAAGGGGACCATGATAGCGGTCGCCGCAGTCGTGAGTGCCTGATCGATCTTGATGAAGTTGTCGGCAATCGGAAGCGAGCTCATCAGGGCATTTTCCTGCTCATAGTCCAGCCGTATCAGATTGCAGCTGTGCTGTTGGGCAATGGATTTTGTCTGCAGAATGTTCGTATCCAGTTCCTGTTTTGTATGACCGGTGATCATGATCAGAAACGTGACCATAAAGAGACGCTGGTCCTGCGTCTGGAGCTGTTCGAGAAGAGACTTTGCATCACGACCGTAGGTGGCAAGATCAGACGGAATGATTTCCATATCGTACCCGGCACGGACCGCCTTTTTCTGTTCTTCGATTTTCGAACTGTCCAGTTCCGTGATCTTATGCTTGACCATCTTGAGCGCCGCATTCTGGTCGAGGGCACGGATATGGATTGTGACGACCTGTCCGCATTCCATGTCCAGGAAATCCTTGAGCATCACATCGGGGAGCTGGGCTGCAACAATGTCAAGGTACGACACTGCGCAGTAGCTGTCCCCCATCTCGAAGTCCCGCTTACCGGTGAAATCAAAGGAAGCCGGTGCAATGAAATCCTTAACACTCATTCCCCTTTCGGCCAAGTCTTTCCAACTGAAGCGGAACGGGACAGGGTCTGTCAAATGGAACATGGCATGCATGACGCCAAGCCTTTCCGCGCCTGAGAGGACCCTGGCATTGACCCCGAGCTGACGGAAATTATTAATCAGATCAAGCTGGATGTGCCTGAGCCTGGGTACGGCTGTCTTCAGCGAGTCCGAATGGATCCCGAACGTGAGAAATTTTCTTTTTGTCAGGCCGTTATTCCCTTTGCGGACCTGCATGCGGAGCATCCGGTTGTATTCCTTCCGGAGCGAATCGAACCCGTCTCCGGCCATCGGCACACGGATCGACTCCTCAAATTCCTTTTCATCCGTGACCGTATTAAGAAAAGAAAATTCAAATGAGATCGAGCTGTCGAAAAAGTTGAGGAACCCGCTCCAGTCCTCCAGAATGCTCTTCTTTTCCGACAGAGCCGCCAGCTGATAGTTAATGTCCTCATATTCGATCGTTTTGGTGTAATAACCGTCCCGCACACGGATAATGCCGTCCCGGAATGCACGGTCGAACGGGATCGACTGCTGGACTGTCCGGGGGACCCCGTCATCCCTTTTTGCTTCCCGGACGATGCGTTCGACTTCCTTCTTCTCTTTACGGCTGAGTTTCCGTTCGTTCCGTCCCCCTGTTCCTTCCTTTTTTCCGGGTGTTCTGTTTTCTTTCTTTTCCGTGACCTTTTCCGGTCCCTTTTCTTTCATTTTCCTGAACAAGGACAATGCTGTTTACCTCCTCCCGCACATTAGCCGCACGCTCTGCGGCAGCATATACGTTGTCTGTCTGATATACTCTTTTCCTCGGTCTCCTGAACCTGGCGTCGATATAATGCTTCAAAATGACTTCCGCCGGATATCCGTTCTTTTCATACATTGCAAGGAAGAAAAACGGGAGCATGACGATGATCATGATGAGCGATGCCGGCGTAGTTCCGAGCCTGCTTCTCGAAGCAAAAAAGAGCGGAACGCCGATAAGAACTGCCGTCCCGAAACACAGGAGCTGGCGTGCGGTAAGGTTCAGGAAGACCTTGCTTTTGACCCGCGACAGGTTGCGCGGAACATTTGCATACAGATTTTCCATATAATTCCTTTCTTGTTTCCATATTTTCAAGTATCAGTGCGCATTGAGAATTCCCTTGCTGAGTGAACCTGTCTTGAACAGGCTGAATGCAAGAAGGATGGTGTAGCCGACCACTTTCCAGAAATCCTTTAGCATATCACCGGACACGGAAAATGACTGTATCAGCAGCGCGTAGATCCCGATACACACCATCATAAGGAAGCCCTGGAAAGCCAGCGCAAGGATCGACCTGAAAAAGTTCTGCCCGACCATGCTCTGTTCCCTGTTGGCAAGGGTAGCCATGGGTATAGGGGCGAGCGACGTCATCAGATAGATCTCGAGCATACGTCCGTAAACGATGACAAATATGATCGCTGCCAGGATCTTCAGCGCAATCGATAACAGCATGACTTCGATGCACAGACCGAGAAGCGGTCCCAGTTCCATTGCCTCCAGCTCGGTCTTGATGTCTCCTATGGTGCTCGCATCGATAGCCGTTGTACCCTGGATGATTCCTGCGCTTGAACTGACTACATACTGCCCAAGGTCAAAGACAGCCATCACTATGTTGAAAGTGTTGGACACGATCATGGCTGCAATGGCTGTCTTGAAGATCCACTTGAAAAGGATCCAGATGTCGATATTTGCAAGGTTATTGTTATCCGTCACGAGCCTGATAAGCTCATAGCAGGCCACAAATGTCAGGATTATCCCCGCGACCGGCATGATCACCGTTTCTGAGAGATTCTGTATCATGGAGAATATTCCCGGCTGGAAGGAGGCCGGTGATGTACCGACCTCCACAGCAACCTGCCCGACTTGATCATTTACAGAATCGAAGAGACCCGTCAGGGAATGCACCGATGCACTGACGAGGAGTTCCTTCATCCATTCCGTTATTTTTTCAAGTAGTGCCTCCAAAAGATACCTCCTTCATCATCCGAGCAGGCCTGACAGCATAGGTACAAGTGTTGTGCCGATCAGGATGACTCCGCCGCCGGCAGCCATCTGTTTGATTCCCTGGGGCCATTGTGTCGGATAGGTCGGGCGGTTATTCGGGCAAGTCAATCTTGCCGACAAAGCTGTAATAAATCTCAATGTCCTGCCTGCGGGTGCCGTTCTCATCATAGCTGCACTCATGCACCACAATTTTCTCGATCATTTCCCGCAAGAGAGTGGGGGTCAGTTCTTCAAAGGCAAGGTGCTTGCGGACAATGCCCATAAATTTCTCGGCGTTGACGGTAGCTGCCTGTGACTTGTCCAGTTCGGCTTGCAGGGCGGCGGCTCTCTTTTTCAGCTCCGCTTGCTCGGCTTCGTAGTCAGCCGACAGTTCCATGAAACGCTCATCGCTGATTTTGCCGTTTACATTGTCCTCATACAGCCGCTTGATAATGCGGCTGATTTCAGAAATGCGTTCCTGCGCCTGTTCAAGCTGCTTGATGGCTGCGGCGGTCTTTCGCTTGCCGCCGATCTCGTTCTGCTGGACAAGTAGTTTCACAAACCGGCTCTCATGCTTGGCTGCGTATTCGGTCACTTGCCGGAGATTTGCCAGGACACCAGCGGTCAACAGATCGGTGCGGATAAAGTGCGCCGTACAGTTGCGGGTGCGCTTCTTGTAGCTGCCGCAGATGTAGCAGTCCTGTTTGCGGTCTTTGTTCTGATACCGCTGCTGATACAGCACATGGCCGCAGTCGGCGCAGAACAAAATCCCGGAGAACAGCCCCACTTCATCGTAGCGGTTCGGGCGTTTGCGCTGTTTGCGTAACTCCTGCACCCGTTCCCATGTTTCCTTGTCGATGATCGGCTCATGGTGGTTCTCGAAAATGGCCTGCTTCTCGACGGGGTTCTCTATGCTGTGCTTGACCTTATAAGAAGGCTTTTCCGTTTTGAAGTTCACCAGACATCCGGTGTACTCTCGGTTTTCGAGGATATGAACGACGGTGTTGGTCGCCCATTTGCACTCATAGCCTGGGTGATAACGGCGGGTGCTGCCTGTCCGCTGATATTCCAGCGTCCCCGGCGTGGGGATTTGCTGCTCCGTCAGCATACGGGCAATCTTGGTCGGGCCGTTCCCGGCAAGGCAAAGCTGGTAAATCTGCTGCACCACCGGGGCGGCTTCCTCGTCTATAATAAAATTCTCGTCCTCGTCCATCACATAGCCGTAAACCGGCTTGCTGGTAACAGGCTTGCCGCTCATGCCTTTTGACTTTTTCACTGCCTTGATTTTCTTGCTCGTATCTCTCACCAGCCATTCATTGAACAGATTTCGCAGCGGGGTAAAATCGTTGTCCATGCCCTCGCTGGCACTGTCCACATTATCGTTGACAGCGATAAAACGCACACCCTTTTGAGGGAACAGCATTTCCGTGTAAAACCCTACCTGCAAGTAGTTTCGCCCTAACCGGCTCATGTCCTTGACGATGACCGTACCCACTTTCCCGGCTTCAATGTCCGCAAGCATGGCTTGAAATCCGGGCCGCTGGAAG
>ONKG01000154.1 GCA_900318375.1 uncultured Lachnospiraceae bacterium | reverse complement strand
GCACCGAGAGCGATGACGAGCGTCTGCAGTACGCCGACTGCACTGTTGAAAAATGCCATAGACTTTTTCCTCCTTTTGGGTTCCGCATTACGCGGGTGATAGGGTTGATAGAGACAAAAAAGCCCTCCTCCCGCAGCGCATGTGCACCTATGCCGCAGGAAAAAGGGCATGAAAAAAGCCGGGGACTGATTCGCGTGTCAGCCTCCGGCTATGTAAATCGATTATTCTTTATCCGTTCTTTGTTCTTCTTTGTCCGCTGTTCTCCGTTCCTCTGACCTCCTCGTGGTAGAAGTAGTCAACAATTATCGGATGTCCCTTCGGAACACGTTCATAAGGCGTTTCATTGTCTACGAACCGGCAGCCGTGCTTCTTTGCCATTTCTTCCGCTTTCTTTTCCAGCGCCTCAAAGTAGCTGCGGTCCTTCCTGTTGTAGATCTCTTCATAAAGCGGCAGAAGCTCCGGATGCTTTTCCGCGATATAGTTCATGATATCTGCCTTGAAGCCGCCCCTGAGATTCAGGTTTTCCAGCCAGATCAGATCGCACTGGTCCTTTGCGCGTTCAAAGATCGCTTCGATATCCGTAATACCCGGGAAGACAGGGGAAATGAAGCAGATCGTCCGGATCCCCGCGTCATAGATCTCCTTCATGGCGGCAAGACGCCGCCCGATGCTTGCAGCCGCATCCATATCATCCTTAAATGCTTCGTCCAGCGTGTTCACAGACCAGGAGACTGTCAGACGGCAGTTCTTATTGATCTCCTTCAGAAGATCCAGATCCCGGAGCACCAGATCCGACTTTGTGCAGATCACGATATCGCCGCCGCTGTCCTTCAGCTCCGTGAGCAGTTTCCTGGTATTCTGATACGTTTCTTCCAACGGATTATAGCCGTCCGTGACCGTGCCGATCACAATCTTCTGACCGGCATATTTTTTCGGGTCTTTGATGGCTGGCCAGTGCTTCACATCCATGAAGGTTCCCCAGGGTTCCGTATGTCCCGTAAAGCGTTTCATAAAGGATGCGTAGCAGTATTTGCAGGCGTGGGGACATCCCACGTATGGATTGACCGAATAGCCGCCAAGCGGCGTATTCGATTTCGTCATTACACTTTTCGTTTCTATATGGTTTACTTTGATCTCCGGCTGTTCCATGCCTTCTCTTCCTCCAAAACTTCATTCATTGCTTCGGGGAGCTCCTGCACCATGTGTTCCTCCCCGATGATCGGAACCAGATCTTCCTTCATAAAGACCGGTATATTCTTTCTGTGCGCCTGTTCTGTCAGGCTGTATGCCCACTCCGGCGCAGTATGGACCTTTTTCTTCATGGGACCGGTCATTGTTCCGACAACGATCCAGTCGATCCCCGTCAGATCCACTTCACCGGGATCATCGAACAGCGGCTCAAACGTCACATGATAATACTTCGCTCGGACGTTTTTGCGCAGCGCATCCAGCCGCCAAAGCTCGGATCTTCTTGTCACCGTGACTCCGAACCAGGCATTCTCCAGGTCTGTATGGATATTCAGCAGGTCCGGCCGCTTGGAAAGGAAGATCGCCTGATGCTGTGGCTGCTCACGTAACTTCTCAAATGTGGCACCCAGCCATTCCTGTTTCCACGCACACAGATCACTCATGCCTGTCAGCAGCCAGTTTCCGGGTTTCTCCCGGTCAAGCAGATGGAGTTTCTGCCCGTAGTACTCCGGCACAGAGAAATCATCCGTGATATGGAACCGTCGGCAGTTGTTTCTGGCATAACAGTAATCGCAGCCCACGGGGCATCCGACCACCAGGTTCAGATTTTTGATCAGGTCTTTAATGCAGACACTCATTTCGGCTGCCACCCTTCCAGGTTCAGACGGATCCTTTCCAGACAAGCCTCAAAGGTCCGGATCTCATCTTCCGTAAAACCCTGATAATAAATCTCGCTCATCCTGTCAGAAATGGCATCATAATCATCCTTCAATGCTTTGGCCATATCGGTAAGGAAGAGCAGGGTCTTTCTTTTATCTCCTGGATCCTGCTGTCTTATGATCAGTCCGGACTTCTCCATACGCTCCAGCATTGTCGTCAGGGAAGTGATTGCCAGACCGCACTTCTCTGAGATCGTTTTGATCGGCACACCGTCTTCCTGCCAGAGCACATAAAGGATCCTGCCCTGAGCTCCGTTAAATGCCTCTATTCCCTGAGAAGCCAGTATTTTTTCAAAAACACGGTCTCCCAACTGCTTGATCTTGGAGACCTGAAAACCCCCGTTTGTTCGCATAAAAAATCTCCTATATGGTAGTATATTGCTACTATATAGGAGAATTATGCTTTTGTCAACTGTTTTTTATGATCTCATGAAACCGCCCAGGCTCTCACTCGCCATCTGTAATACGCCTTCGATTATGCCGGTTCCGGCAGTGATAAGGACCAGAAAGACTTCCATCACAATCAGGATCGCCATGGAATTCCAGGTGTGCTGCACGATGGTAAAGATGATGCAGCCGAACACGATGAGCATGAGAGCACCGAGGATAAAGGACGAGACCTCCATCCCTATCTTAACCAGCAGCCGGAGGATAGCGAGAAGCAGTACCACCGGAAGCAGGAGTATTTTCCCAATCAGTTTTATCAGAAACATCGCAGAGCCCTCCTATCTTTAGTTCCATTGTAGTCGATTCTCCCTGCAGCTCAAGGATGTCACCGACTATGTAAGATGCGGGACGGATCCCGCATCCCTTTCCGGCTTGATCAGCCGAACAGACCGGAAAGAAGAGGCACCAGGGTGATGCCGATGAGGGCGACACCGCCGCCAGCCATCAGCTGCTTCATGCCCTGGGACTTCGCGCCGGGGTTATCGTTGCCGTAACCCTCCAGCAGGTTGATCGCACCCCAGATACCAAGCCCGGCACCTAGCGCCACGACGAGAGTCTGCAGTACACCGACTGCACTGTTGAAAAATGCCATACAAGGCCTCCTTAAATGTTCCCCATACAGGGTGGAATAGGTTTTGTCTGATGCTTCCCGGTTCACGAGCGAACCCCTCATCTCGATCGCCTCTACAGGCAGTGGGTGCTTGATCCTTAAGATCAGACAACAAAGCGGCCCGGACTTTTGATCCGAACCGCTATGTACGGCAGCCCATAGGCTGCCTTCAGGCCTCGATGACATCGTACTCATCGTCAGCTTTCAGCTTCATGCGCCGGTTCAGATACTTCCCGATGTCAAAGGTGTATTTCTTGTCATAATCGGACGTGTACTTGTAATTGGGGTGCTGGGTGATATCGTACTTGTCCGAAAGGAATGTTCTGACGCCTCTGAGCTGCAGGACGCACTTGCTGCCGTTCATGACAGCCAGCTCGTCCCGGCTCATCAGTTCCTTGCCGAGCTTCTGGTAGTTGGTGCCGTAACTCGGGCTGTTGCCTCGGGTGTCAGAGGTGTTGAAGGTATCGATGGTTTCCTT
>ONKG01000041.1 GCA_900318375.1 uncultured Lachnospiraceae bacterium | reverse complement strand
AACTAATAAATATAGAAAATTTGACAAAAAAATACCGCCAGGTGGCGGTACTATGCGGTTTCTATGAATTTGTTAAAATTTGAAGTGTCGAAAACCCGAACTAATAAATATAGAAAATTTGACAAAAAAATACCGCCAGGTGGCGGTACTATGCGGTTTCTATGAATTTGTTAAAATTTGAAGTGTCGAAAACCCGCATCTGTGCATAAGTATAACTCTAATCCACGTCTTTGCCAAACCAAAAATATTCCTTGACAGTCACTGCTTTCTCTAGTAAAATATTTATGCTAACAAAGATACTGTTGCATCGAAGCGTGGCTCAGCTTGGTAGAGCGCTGCGTTCGGGACGCAGAGGTCGTGGGTTCGAATCCCGTCGCTTCGACTCTTGGCAGGGGCACTCCGGAAGTCTTTCTCGAAGGACTTCCGGAGTTTTTTTATGTCTGCCTCTTGTATATATGTTTTGTTTGTATATATGTTTCGTCTGAAAAACACATACTGCATACCGGACGGTTTTGCTGTACACGCCTCCTCGAAGGGCGTTTACATGGTCGTCTGCTGCAT
Organism: uncultured Lachnospiraceae bacterium; assembly: GCA_900318375.1. GTDB lineage: Bacteria > Bacillota > Clostridia > Lachnospirales > Lachnospiraceae > CAG-791. Next base: position 22,457 of record ONKG01000041.1, on the reverse strand, counting down.
GTATTCGATACCACAAAGCACAGATTTATGGTATCATTAAATGGTTAAAACAATACAGCAGCTCATGGTTTTTTCATACAAGAGGAGGACAATTTATCAATGAAAGGCATCGTTCTCGCCGGCGGTTCCGGCACCAGGCTCTATCCGCTGACTATGGTCACGTCCAAGCAGCTGCTCCCGATTTACGATAAGCCTATGATTTACTACCCGATCTCTGTCCTGATGAACGCAGGGATACGCGATATTCTGATCATCTCCACACCACAGGATCTGCCCCGCTTCGAGATCCTCCTGGGAGACGGCCATCAGTTCGGAATCCATCTCTCCTATAAAGCGCAGCCTTCGCCGGACGGTCTCGCACAGGCCTTTACTCTCGGTGAGGAATTTATTGCCGGGGAGCCCGCCGCCATGGTACTGGGCGATAATATTTTCGCCGGCCACGGCCTCAAAAAAAGACTTCGCGCCGCTGTCCAAAAAGCAGAAAGCGGTGAGGGAGCTACTGTATTCGGCTACTATGTCGATGATCCCGAGCGTTTCGGCATCGTGGAATTTGACGAAAAGGGAAATGCCATTTCCATCGAGGAAAAGCCTGCGCATCCCAAGAGCAATTACTGCGTGACCGGACTGTATTTCTATGACAGCCGCGTCGTCGAATTTGCCAAAAATCTCAAGCCCTCTGCCCGCGGCGAATACGAGATCACTGACCTCAACCGCATCTATCTTGAAATGAACCAGCTCCATGTGGAGCTGCTCGGTCAGGGCTTCACCTGGCTTGATACAGGCACCCACGAGAGCCTCGTTGACGCCACCAACTTTATCAAGACCATCGAGACCCACCAGCACCGCAAGATTGCATGTCTCGAGGAAATCGCCTACCACAACGGCTGGATCAGCCGTGAGGAAGTCCTCGCGACCTATGAGATCCTCAAGAAGAATCAGTACGGCCAGTATCTCAAAGATGTTCTGGACGGAAAATATATCGATATCCTGTAAAAGATATCGAAATATTATATTGCGATTTGCGGAAAATTAATATTCTATATAGTCAGAAGATGCCGGAGGAAGCGCTTTTCCTCCGGCATCTTTTTTCAGTTCACAGATATCAGTTCACAGGCCTTTTGCGCTCAGGATTTTCTGTTCTCAGACCTTTCTGCATTCAGAACGTCCTGCTTTCAGACCTTTCTGCTCTCAGACCTTTCTGCTCTCAGTCCTTTCTGATCTCAGTCCTTTCTATGCTCGGACTTTCTGTATTCAGACTGACTCCGCGAGAATTCTGGCAAAGTAGTGTGCCTCGTCTCCGGCGGGCAGCTCGGATTTTTTCTTTCGTCCCATAAGCTTGGCCGCGGCATCCCCCGGATCTTCGCCGTGGTTGATGATCCCGTCCATAAAGGAGACAATGGGCATCTCTACTTCGTACATTGAGGCAAGCCGCACCGCCGCAGGAAGGGCATTGATGCCTTCTACGACCATGCCGACCTTCTTCACTGCCTCATCCGGCGTACATCCCTTGCCGATCAGGAAACCGGCACGATTGTTGCGGCTGTGGCGGCTGGTAGCCGTGACGATCAGATCACCAACACCCGCCAGTCCGTAGAAGGTCTGCTCCAGGCATCCCATTTTCGTACCCAGGCGAACGATCTCAGTGAGGCCTCGCGTGATCAGAGCCGCGCGCGCATTATCGCCGTAGCCCAGTCCGGTGGAAATACCGGCCGAAAGGGCAATGACATTCTTCAGAGCGCCGCACAGCTCCACGCCTTTCACATCTACGTTGGTATAGACGCGCAGACAGGTCGGGCACTCCTTTGTTCCCATGAAAACATCCTGTACCATTTCCGCCGTTGCTGTATCCTCACAGGCAGAAACAATTGTCGTGGGAAGATCCATGGCAACCTCTTCCGCATGTGTCGGGCCGGAGAGAGCAACGATCTTCACACCCTCGGGACCTTTGCAGGCTGTCCCTTCCTGTCCGTCAGCCGCGGTGCCCGCATCTTTTTCCAGCTCGCTCCGGATCACTTCCGACATTGTCATCAGCGTATCCGCCTCGATTCCCTTGGCCACATCCACGATTACCTGACCGTCCGGAATATAGGGCCTTGCCGACGCCGCCGTGGAGCGTACGAAAACAGAGGGTACCGCAAACAGCAGAATATCCTTTCCCCTGCAAACTTCTTCTATGGATTTCGTAAACTGAAGCTCCTGCGGAATCACCATATCAGGCAGTTTCGGATGCCTGCGGCTTGTCGACAGCTCATCGATCTCCGCCCCGATCGCCGACCACACGATCACCTCGTTCCTGGCATTGCAGAGCATCCTTGCCAGTGCCATTCCCCATGTACCCGCACCAAGTACACCAATCTTTTTCACAATAAACCACCTCCGGTATATTTCTGATAGTATTATAAAAAAGCGCCATAGGCTGAAACAGACATTTTGTCCGCTGTATCCGTTTTTTCCGTCTTCTCTACTCTACCATCATTTTAAGTATATGTAAAAGAGAAAGATATATCCTGCAGCCTTCCGATGGCCCGATCCATGTAAAGATGCTTTCCGATCACCGGACTGTTTCAGGTATCTGTGGTTTGAGGCCGGACGTAATAATCTGTATTTTTATTGGTTCTTGTCCATATTCCCCATGAAATCGTTTATAATAAAAGGAGATTCAGATAACTCCGGGGCTGTTCTGCGGTTATCGGCTGCCGAACGTCAAATATCAGAATACAGTAAAAAAGAGGGGTAAAACATGTCTGCTGAAAAAAAGGCCGCAGCCGTCTATACGAGTACGCAAAAGAGGCAGAGATCCGCCAGAAAGAGTCCGCCTGAAAAACAGGATCATCATTCCGATCCGCCTGTATCCGCAAATAAAAACAGTGCGATCATCGACTGCATCACCTTCGGCTTTTCCGCATCACTCCTCATCGCCTCTGCCGCCGCAGCGATTTACACCGGGACCGGCACAACGCTGGGAGAGGACTTCTGGCGGATCCTGATTTCCCCCGCTCCGCTTGTCACAGACTATTTTATGCTGGGAAGCCTGCCTGCGACCCTGCTCAATGCAGGCCTGTGCGGTCTCACCATGGCTCTCTTCATGTTCTTTTTGTCCGGCCGCTCCCACGTCAACACCCTTGCCGGCTTCTTTCTGGTAATTTCCCATTGTTTTTACGGTCTCAATTTTCTCAACATGTGGCCTTGTTTTCTTGCGCCTTTTCTCTACCTGCATCTCAAGCATCTCGACTACAACGAAAACCTTCATGTCTGTATGTTCGCGACCTGCTTTTCGCCTTTTGTAAGTGAACTGCTCTTCCGCTACACCCAGGGAAGAGATTTCAGGACCGGCCAGGTCTTCCTCACCTTCCGCGGCTGCATACTGACACTTGTTTTCATGTTCATCATCGCTTTCATCGCCCCCGCGGTCCTGCCCGGCGCCAAGGCCTGGCACAAGGGATACCTGCTCTACAACGGCGGTCTTGCCTACGGCATGTTCGGTTTTCTGCTCTACAGCTTTTTGTACCGCACGATGGGCATAGACGCCCCGCTCTCGCCGGTCCGCCACAATTCCGTCTACAACAGCTTCGGACGCTCCTACAAGCTGTTCGGCAATACCTTCTTCATTGTGCTCTTCCTGCTGTGCCTGCTGGCGGGCTGGTTTTTCAACGGCAAATCCCTGCGCGGAATCGGGCATCTGTTCCAGGACACCGGATATCACAGTAATTTTGCCAGGAAATACGGTATGCCTCTCTGTCTCATCAACATCGGACTCTACGGCATGCTTTTCCTCCTTTACATCAACATCACCATCCATTTCACGGAGGGCGCGGGATTCACCGGCCCCACCTTCGGCGTCATCCTCGCCGCCCTGACCTTTACCGCCATGGGGCAGCATGTCCGCAATGTGTGGCCGATCTTTGTCGGATACCCCCTGCTCTCCCTGCTGTCGACACTGTTCAATCACTTCATCGGAGGTGATGCCGCCTGGACTGTCTCCACCCAGGCCTACATCAACAGCGTCGCCTTTGCCACCGGTCTCTGTCCCATTGTAGGCCGCTACGGCAGCGTCGCAGGTATCGCGGCAGGAATGCTCTGCGCCGCCCTCTGCACCGCCACCAGTGCCCTCCACGGCGGTCTCATGCTCTACAACGGCGGATTCACCGCCGGTGTCGCAGCCCTGATCCTCCTTCCGGTCCTTGAAGAATACGTCCGCCATCCCCGCAACGACATGGATCACCACATCGATCTGCGCGACATGATCACTGTCGACCAGACCGCCAAACGCAAGCCCGCAAAGAAAAAACGCCGATTTACCCGGAAAAAAGGGTAGAGGCAGCAATATGAACTGCTATGCAGTTCACACGCGGCCTCTGTCTCCTGCGTCCCGGTGTCTCAATCCGTCCCGGGTATTCCGGCACTAACGACACTGATGTATTCTTTTTTAGATTATGTCTGTAAGATTCCTGTTCAGATCATGTCCATGAGGTCGACATACTCAAGTCCGAAAGCCGCTGCAACATTGCGGTTGGTGACCTTTCCGTCGTAGCAGTTTACGCCGAGGCGGATGCATTCGCTGTTTTTGCAGGCTTCCTCCAGACCTGCCTGCGCTATCTGGAGACCATATCTCAGGGTAGCATTTGTCAGGGCGATCGTGCTGGTGCGCGGAACGGCACCGGGCATATTTCCGACACAGTAATGCACCACGCCTTCTTCAATGAAGACGGGATCGTCATGAGTTGTGACGTGGCTGCTCTCGCCGCAGCCGCCCTGGTCGATGGCGACGTCCACGAAGACGGCGCCGTCTTTCATTTCGGGCAGGTATTTTTTCTTGAAAAGCTTGGGAGTGGTTCCGCCGGGGATCAGGACAGATCCGATGACAAGATCTGCGTCCCTGACGACGCGCTCAATGTTGCTGTCGGTGGAGACAAGAGTCTGGACATGGGATCCGAAGAGGTTGTCCAGCTCCTCAAGGCGCTTAAGGTTGATGTCCACGATGGTGACGTTGGCGCCCATACCCACTGCGATCCTGCAGGCATTCATACCCACTGTGCCGCCGCCCAGGACGACCACATTTGCCTTGGGTGTTCCGGGGACGCCCGCGAGCAGGATTCCCTCGCCGCCGAAACGCTTCTCCAGGTATTTCGCGCCCTCCTGGATGGAAAGACGTCCGGCAATCTGGCTCATCGGCGCCAGGCAGGGAAGGGAACCGTCCTTTTCCTGCATTGTCTCATATGCCACAGCCTTCACTTTTCCCGCCAGCAGGGCATCCGTCTGGGGCTTGTCCGCCGCCAGATGAAGATATGTATACAGGATCAGTCCGTCGTGGAAAAGCGTATATTCCTCTTCCAAAGGCTCTTTGACCTTGACCATCATTTCGCAGGCGCTCCACACATCTGCTGCCTTGTCGATCATAGAGGCACCCGCCTCTACATATTCCTCATCCGCAAAGCCGGAGCCCGCGCCGGCGCCCTTCTCAATCAGTACTTCATGGCCCGTAGAAACATATGCGCGCACATTATCCGGAGTAAGTCCCACTCTGAATTCATTGTTTTTAATTTCTTTCACACATCCGATCTTCATGTCTGTAATATTACCTCCTTTTATCCTGCTCATCGCTGGTACATTGACAAATCCCCGCTGCGCCTACGGTACGTTAGTAAATCCCGCTGTGCCTCTGCGCCTCCGCCCTGGTCCGTTAACAGATCCTCGCCGAGTCTTCGGTACGTTGGCAAATCCCGCTGTGCCTCCGCCCGGGTACCTCAACAGATTCTCGCCGCGCCGCTGTCTATGGCAGCCTGTGCAACTGCCCTGGCAACCGCGGGGCCTACTCTGGGATCAAAGGCATAGGGAATGATATATTCGGCGTTCAGCTCTTCATCGGAAATCAGATCTGACAGAGCCCTTGCCGCCGCCATCTTCATTTCCTCGTTGATATCACTTGCTCGGACATCAAAGGTACCGCGGAAGATTCCCGGGAAGGCCAGTACATTGTTGATCTGGTTGGGGAAATCACTTCTGCCTGTGGAGATGACCGCCGCGCCGCCCGCCTTTGCGTCCTCGGGAAAAATCTCCGGAGTGGGATTGGCGCACGCAAATACGATCGCATCCCTGTTCATAGTCCTGACCATCTCTGTTGTGACTGTCCCGGGAGCGGAGACCCCTATGAAGACATCGGCGCCGACCAGCATATCAGCCAGAGAGCCTGCCTTTTTCTCAAGGTTTGTGACCAGTGCCATCTCCTCCTTGATCCAGTTGAGTCCCTCTCGGCCTTCGTAGATCGCTCCCTTGCGGTCGCACATTGTGATGTGCTTAAATCCAGCAGAAAGAAGGAGCTTTACGATCGCGATGGCAGCTGCGCCTGCGCCGGAGGTGACTACCCTGACATCCTCTTTTTTCTTGCCGACCACCTTGAGGGCGTTTGTCAGTCCCGCGAGGGTGATCACAGCTGTGCCGTGCTGATCATCGTGGAAAATCGGAATATCGGTGCACTCCTTGAGCTTTCTCTCAATCTCGAAACAGCGGGGAGCCGCTATATCCTCCAGGTTAATCCCTCCGAAAGAGCCGGAGATCAGCGCGACAGTTCTTACAAACTCATCGACATCTTTGGTCTTGACGCAGAGCGGGAAGGCATCCACATCGCCGAAAGATTTGAACAGGACACACTTGCCTTCCATGACAGGCATACCTGCTTCGGGACCGATATCGCCAAGACCCAGCACCGCGGAACCGTCCGTGATGACAGCACACATATTATGCCTTCTGGTCAGTTCATAAGATTTATCAATATCCTTCTGGATTTCCAGACAGGGCTGTGCGACACCGGGTGTATACGCCAGGGACAGATCCTCTTTTGTTTTGACCGGAACACGGGAGACAACCTCGATTTTGCCTTTCCATTCTCCGTGCAGTCTCAGAGACTCCTCTGCATAATTCATTAAAATTCCTCCTGATTTTCTGCTTGTGCCGGCCGTCCCGGGGCACGCCCGCTCTTACTGATCATTCTGATCATGCTGATCACACTGACAGCCCAGCCTCCAAAAAGGATAAGCGTCGCCTCGCGGGGCTTGCCCGCGGAGTTTTCGCGCGTATCCCGCGACTGTCAGCTGAAGTCACAGGTATTTACGCGATAAAGATTCAAAAAATGCTTATCCGGTATAATATCTCATCAGTTCCCATAAGCATTTTACATTCTTATGCCAAAAATGCCAATCATAAAACGCTGCCTGCTCACACGAAAAGCGTAACCCCCGGAAGTGCCGCCCGGACACATAATAAAGCGTAAATACCGTTAGTGCTGTCTGGCCACACCAATGCCACCGGTCAGGCTGCACCACTGCCGCTCACGCCGCTCAGCGACCAGAGGTCGCTGATGACAAAAGGTCACTCATGTTACGAAAATGCAAAGCGACGGAGACACCCGCAGAGAAAAAGGTCACTAATAGACATGCCCAAAGAGAAAAAGTTCACGCCCATGTGTGAAGTCTGTCTCTTGCACAATAAAAAAACCGGCCAAAGCCGATTTTTTTATTGTGCTATTGTTATTGTTCTATTCGATTGTTCTATTCGATTGTTCTATTCGATTGCTCTATTCGATTGCTCTATTTTATTGTGCTGTTTTGTTGTGTTGGGTTATTGTGTTAATTGAACGTTGTTCGCTTAATGAGACCGCCCCGTCGTTCCGAATGCCCATTTCCACAATTACATTTGAAAAAAGCAGAGGGGATTCCCCCTCATAGGAAAAACAGTGGGGACAATCACCGGAGAGAATAACCGGGAAAAATCACCGGGGAGAATCAGTGTGGAGAATCAGATGCCTGCGATGAATCTATCAAAGGCTGCGTTTCCGTCAGGGGTCCGTTTGAACACCCCCGCGTCTTCAAGGACTTCTGAGAAGACCTTTCCCACTTCCTGCCTCAAGATCTGCCGCACATTGGAAGATGACATTTCCGGATGTTGATTCCGGACCGCCAGCGCCCATTCCGCATGGGGTGCCGTGCGGGGATCGTCCATCAGGTCCGCGCCCTCGATCAGGGCTTTTTCCACCGCCGCAAGCTCGTCCTTCAGGCGCGCGGGCAGGACTGCAAGTCCCATGACCTCGATCAGGCCGATGTTTTCTTTCTTAATATGGTGCTTTTCTGCATGGGGGTGGAACAGGCCAAGCGGATTGTCCGGTGTCGTAATGTTATTGCGCAGGACCAGATCCAGCTCATAGCTCTCTCCCCTTCTGCGGGCGATAGGTGTAATGGTATTGTGAGCCTCTCCTTCCGTCTCGTGGAAGATAAATGCCTCCGGATCGTCATATCCGCGCCATTTTTCCAGGATTTTGGCGGCAAGTTCAGCCACCCGATACCTGTCGGCCGCTCTGAGGCGGATCACCGACATAGGCCATTTCACGATGCCCGTCTCCACATCCTCATATCCGGCGACAGTGAAAGTCTTTTCAATCTGCGCACGCGCCATGGCAAATTCATATCTGCCGCCCTGATAGTGGTCATGGCTGAGGACGCTGCCTCCCACAATCGGCAGGTCCGCATTGGACCCGACAAAATAATGCGGAAAGGCCGTGACGAAGTCCAGAAGGCAGCGGAAGGCCGTCTCGTCGATATGCATGGGTATATGCTCTTTGTTAAACACAATACAGTGTTCGTTGTAGTAGACATAGGGGCTGTACTGCAGAAAAAAGTCCTGGCCGTCCAGCACGATGGGGATGATCCGGTGGTTCTGTCTCGCCGGATGGTTGAGATGCCCCGCGTAGCCCTCGTTCTCGGCGCAAAGCAGGCACTTGGGATAGCCTGTGCTCTTCATTTTGCCAGCAGCAGCGATGGCTTTGGGATCCTTCTCAGGCTTGGAGAGGTTGATGGTGATGTCCAGTGCACCGTACTCCGTCTCCACCACCCACTTTTCATCTCTGGCGATCCGGTCTCTGCGGATATAGTTGGTGTCTCCGGAAAAGGCATAGTACCAGTCGGTTGCCAGAGCCGGAGATTCCTGATATCGTTTCCTGAAGCGGGCGATGACGTCAGACGGGCGGGGTACAAGTACTCCCGTCAGCGCAGTGTCCAGAAGATCATAATAAGCAGCGGATCTGCCCGCGATCACGCCATGCTCAAAGGCATAGTCACACAGATGGTCCAGAATCTCCTGAATCGGCGGCAGTCCGTCCTTGCCGTCCACAGGCACAAGGCCTTCAAAGCCGTCCATATGAAGGGTTTCCAGAATGCGGTTGGCAGCCCAGATCCTGTCCGCTTCGCCGATCCAGTCTTTTTGCACCGCATATTCAATCAGCTGAGAGATATACAGTTCCATGTTCTCCATATAATTCCTCCTTTGAGGTGCTAACACATAGAAAACCGGGGAGAAAGCAAGTCTTCAGATTCTCCTTCGATATCATCATAGAAACAATCACCTTTGGAAGTTTTTTGCTGCCAGTACATCCTCCCGCGTAGCGGATGATCCTCCGCAGGCATCACAGAAACAGTCACCTCTCAGGAGCAATTAATCCACCAGGACACAGCCGCCCAGGGGACGGATATAAGTCACTCTGCAGGCACCTTGGCCCAGGACAGAGTCCATGCCGGCACGGAATTCATCCACCATATCCAGAGGGACGAATGCCTGGATCGTTCCCGCAAAACCGCCGCCGTGCACTCTGCGGGCGCCTCTGCCCTTGAGATAATGGCCTGCCATTGCCAGGGCCAGAGCGACGGGCTGATGCGCGGGATCCCGGTAGGTATCCACGTTCTGCAGGTACATATAGGAGGAATATCCTGACTCAGTGACCAGACCCAGGAAGCGGTCAAATGCGTTCTGCTCCAGTGCCTCCACCTGCTGCTCCACGCGTCTGCAGTCCGCATAGTAATGGATGGCGCGCATGACAGCGCGGTCTCCCAGCTGCTTTCTAAGTTCCGGAACCGCTCTGTAAAACTCTTTTTCATCCACTTCGGATAAAACCTCTTTGCCGAGAGCCTCCGCGACAGACTTCATCTCGGCGGGAACAGCCGCATAGTCACCGGTCAGATCCGAATGATCGCCGCCCGTATCGATGATGCAGAGCGCATAACCCGCGGACGCAAAGTCAAATTCAACCTCGTGGTATTCGGGCGCCTCCTTCTTGAGGAAATCAATGGAGACAATGCCGCCCAGGGCACAGCCCATCTGGTCCAGAAGCCCCGAAGGTTTTCCGAAATATACATTCTCGGCATACTGGCCGATCCGGGCGATCTCAGCCAGAGAAATTTCATTTTTGCAGAAGAGGCCATTGAGAATGACACCGACCAATACTTCAAAACAGGCAGAGGAAGAAAGTCCTGATCCGCCGGGGACATCAGAGGTGATATAGGCATCAAAGCCGGTGACGGGATACCCTTTTTCGGCGATCGCCGCCAGCATTCCGCGGATGATGGATTTGGTCGTGTTTTCCTCCTCCTTCACAGGAGCCAGTTCACTGCAGTCGACGGCTGTCATACCGTATCCCTCGGAAAAGATCCTCACTGTGCCGGTTCCGTTGGGCGCAGCGCACGCAATAGCGTCCAGATCCACCGAACCTGTGAGCACTTTTCCGCGCTGGTGGTCAGTGTGGTTTCCGCCGATCTCTGTCCTTCCGGGTGCGGAAAAAATGGCCGCCTCCGTCTTTTCATCCCTCTCAAATTCTTTTGTAAAGCCTTCGGCAACCCGCCCGATCCTTTCACGATAAGGCTGCAGCTGCTCCGCAGGACGGCAGTAGATATGGGACAGCAGTGTATCAAATTCTCCGTTATTCAGTGACTTCTTAATAGACTCAATCGTTCTCATTCCGGTGGTTATGACCTCCTCCTACTATTATGGCTGTTAACAAATGGCTGACCATAAACGACTGTTTATAAATGGCTGTTTATTCATACTGCTGATCTTCACTTCCTGTACCCGCCGGGGTTTTTGCTCTGCCAGCGCCACACGTCGTCGCACATCTCCTGGATTCCTTTTTCCGCCGTCCAGCCCAGCTCTTTTTCCGCAAAGGCAGGATCCGCCCAGAAGGCAGGAAGGTCTCCTTCCCTGCGTGCTGCAAATTCATAGGGAATATCGTGACCACAGGCTTTTGAGAAGGCCTGTACCATCTCAAGCACACTGGTGCCCTTTCCGGTGCCCAGGTTGCATACGAAAAGACCGCAGTTTTCACGGATCTTCTGCAGAGCAGCTACGTGGCCCTTTGCCAGATCAACTACATGGATATAGTCCCGTAGACAGGTTCCGTCCGGCGTGTCGTAATCGCTGCCGAAAATGTGTACCATATCCAGCTTCCCGACCGCAACTTTGGCTACATAAGGCATAAGGTTATTGGGGATTCCCGTGGGATCCTCGCCGATCTCACCGCTTTCGTGGGCACCCACAGGATTGAAATAACGCAGCAGCACCGCGTTGAATCCCGGAATCGCCCTGACAGTGTCCTTCAGGATATACTCGATCATCAGCTTGGTATTCCCGTAAGGGCTTGAGGCACATCTGGAAACAGGCGTCGCCTCATTATAGGGGACAGGAGCATCCGCCCCGTACACCGTCGCGGATGATGAGAAGATAAAATTCTTCACACCGTGTTTTTCCATTGCACGCAGCAGGCTGAGCGCACTGTCCAGGTTGTTTCTGTAATATTCGACCGGAATCTTTGTGCTCTCCCCCACTGCCTTGAGCCCGGCAAAATGGATGATCGCGTCGATCGGATATTTTTCAAACAGACGGTCTGTTGCGGCATAATCTGTCAGGTCGACCTCCTCAAAGGGAAAATCCACACCGCATAGCTTTCTCGTGCGGACGACCGCCTCCATACACGAGTTTACAAAATTATCGGCAACAACAATGTCATATCCCGCCTTTACCAGTTCAATACATGTGTGGGATCCGATATACCCGGCGCCTCCTGTGACCAGAATCGTCATGCTTTTCCACCTCCTGAGAAATTTTGTCTGATTAAAAACATTATAAGACAGCAAAATCATGTAAGGAATGGATAATCCTTTTCAATTTATGGATAATTAGTGTTTGGCAGATGATAATCCGGTCTGCGCCGCGCTGCATAAAGAGTATGACTGTCGCAGAGTATGACTGCCGCATGGCAAAGACATGCACTCTGCTTATTTGTTTACGCCATCATCTCTGCCGTCATCAATCCAGCTTTTTCAGGAAAATCTGGACAGAAAGATATTCACCCGTCGGAGGGAACGCGGGAACCGTGATCAAAACCGGCATGCCCGCCTGCATGAGCATATCGGCCGGATAGACTTTCCCGGTCGCTTCATCGACATAGGAAGCTCCCTTCTGCAGGCCGTTCAGCCGCACATAGGATACCGGGCGGTTTCCGTGGATCTCCAGATTCACAACATTGAGCAAAGCCTCTTTGCCGTCGCGGGAGACAAACATCCATGCTGCCAGATCGCTGCTGACAGGATCAGTGAGCCGGTAATAATCCCCCTTCAGTATGATCTCCGCAAAACGGTTTCTGCGCACGATCTGCTGCCGGATCTCTCTTTTTTCCAAATCCGTGAGTTTTTCCGGATTGAGTTCATAGCCGAACGTTCCGGACATAGCTGTGATTCCTCTGGTTGAAAGAGGGGTTATCCTTCCGTTCTGTTCATTGGGCACGATGGAGACATGGGCACCGACACAGCCTGCCGGATATCCAAAGGACGTTCCATACTGAATGCGCAGCCTGTCGATCGCGTCCGAATTGTCACTGCACCAGATCTGGGGCGTATAATAGAGCATTCCCGCATCGAAACGTCCGCCGCCGCCCGCGCATCCCTCGATCAGCATATCGGGATAGCGCTGCACCAGTCTCTCCAGAAAATCATAGAGGCCCAGGACATAATCATACAGAACCTTCCCCTGATAAGAGGCGGTCCTAGAGAAGACATCCGCGATGCTTCTGTTGAAATCCCATTTCAGGTAATCCACATTTCCTTCATCCAGAACACGGCAGATACGATTATAAATTTCATCAACGACCTCCTGCCTGGAGAAATCCAGCACCAGCTGATTTCTTCCAAGGACAGGTTTTCTCCCCGGGATCGTCATTGCCCAGTCAGGATGCTCGCGGAAGAGATCGCTGTCTTCATTGACCATCTCGGGCTCAACCCAGAGACCGAACAGCAGGCCCTTTTCATGAATCAGACGGCTCAGATCCCCCAGCTTCCCGCCGAGTTTGTGCTCATTTACAAACCAGTCTCCGAGCCCCCTGAGGTCATCATTCCGGTCTCCGAACCATCCGTCATCCATCACGATCATTTCAATGCCCAGGCTCTTCGCCTGTTCCGCCAGCGCCAGAATATCAGCCCCGTCAAAATCCATGTAGAAGGCTTCCCAGCTGTTGAGCAGGACCGGTCTCACCCGGTCTCTCCAGCTGCCTCGGCAGATATGCGTACGGATACAGTCATGCAGATTGCGGGACAGCCCGGTAAAGCCTTCCGCAGAAAAAGTCATGATCACTTCCGGCGCGGTAAAGATCTCCCCCGGCTCCAGAGGATAGGAAAACTTTTCCTGCATCAGCCCCAGCTGCATCCTGGTCTGATCAAACTGGTCCCTGCCCGCACTGCCGCAGAAGCCGCCGCTGTAAACAAACTGCATGGCATAGCAGGATCCGGCTCTTTCCGTCGTCTCCTGATCCGCGAGGATCATCATAGGATTAAGCTGGTGGGAGGAATGTCCCCGCCTGCTTCCCACGCGCAATTCCATGTGCCCGACATGCGTTCTCTCCGGACACCTCTCCATAGCATGGCGTCCGAAAAACGTGATCAGATCAAAACTCCCGTAAGGAAAGTCAAGATTTGCGCTCAGGACCTTTTCCAGTATGACTTTCTGTTCCGAAATATTGCGCACAAGCACGCTCCTGGTGATGATATCCGGGTCCGGAAGAACACCGTATAAAAGTGTCACTTCCACAAGTCCGCCTGCATCCTCCAGCACGATTTCCAGTGTCTGCGCTTCCTTTTCCTCCGCGTACACTGCCGGCAGGCCTTTCAGGCCGTACTTTCCGTCCAGAACCCGGAAACCTTTAAAGCGCAGATCGCACCCTTCCGTGCCATCCTCTGTCCTGACGATCAACGCAGGGCTCCGCATATCGCCGGTACCCGACACGGGATACTCCTGGGGCAGCGCATCCAGAGAATAGGTCCGGTCCTCCCCTGCATCATAAATATTGGAGGCATAGCCCCTGTCCGCGGCTGTCAGCAGATACTCCGCCGATCCTCCCGACTCTGCTCCGTAATACAGATGCAGGAGAACGTCCTTTTCATCTGCTTTCATCTGATAACTGGTATGACATGTTTGAAGGGTAAACAACCTTCCGTCTTCTTCAATCCTGACAGACATAATACTTCTCCTTTTAGTCCCCGCTCCATCCGCTGAGTAAGCCGGGTAAAATGGATCGCGAGGCGTGCAATAATGCCCTGATCCAGCCCTTCCCGCTGGCCTCCAATCCCGCCTGCGGGACCTGTCAATGAGTGACAGCATCTGAAATATCTATCAAATATCTATCATTATAAGAAGACCGCTCAGTACCTTCCATATCCTGAGCGGACCATTTTTAACAAAAATATGGCAAAATGTATAAACATTGATATAAGATATCGCTTTTTGACATATCGATATATACGCATAAAAAAAACTGCGGAAAACAGGGTAGAGGCTGTCCTGACGCCCTCTGCCCCCGACCGGCCCGCGGCCGCCGTAAGGCGGAAAGCATAACACGGGCCGTGTCATAAAAAAGGGGATTCTGCAGTCATCAGTCTTTACTGTATATGTTTTATGCTGCACCCGGCAGTGCTTCTTCTTCCTCAACGTCCTGTTCCTCTGCCCCCGGCAGCTCCGTCTTCTGCACGCCGTCGCCATAGATCGTCTTCCAGTCATCTGCCATCGAGAAGGGCGTCCAGCCTTCTTTTTCCACCTGGTCATAGTACTCGGCAGCCTTTTCATCGCTGCCATATTCCCGTTCGGTGTCGTCGCACACCACGAAGAAGCCCATGCCCCGGTGGTCAGGATTGCCCTCGGCATAATTGAGCATGGAGTAATCGCCCGAGCTGTTGCCGAACGCCAGGACAGGCCTCTTTCCAATCTCTCGGGTAATGGCAGCAGGCTTGCCCGACTTCCCGCACTCCACTTCGTCCAGGGGCGCGCCAAGCAGGATCTGCTCGTCTTTGCCCATATTGTAGTCGTCAGCGGCTTCCTCTCCTTTGGCGGAAGCGACATAAGGGACATCGGTGGCGATCACATGATCATAGGGAATGTCATATCGTTCTACCAGAGCTCGAACCACCTCGCGTTCACAGGCCGAGACCATCCACACATCGAAGTTGTTTGCCTTCAGGTATTCGATCACTTCAATCATGGGCTTGTAAAAGGACTGCCCATAGGTCATGCCTTCGAATCCTACAACCTCTTCATGATCAGCAAAATCGACCACGTAAGCCCGGAATTCCTCCGGAGTCATACCGGCAAAGGCAGAGGCGACAAGGTCATCCTTTGTGATACCCTCGGGATGGAAGGTCTTTCCCTCGGAATAAGCGTGATCGCGAACCTGCTGCATGGCATCGCGCTCCTCTTCCGTCGCCTCGTAGGACGGATCATCCAGCACGCGGTACATTGTCAGGCAGTAGTCGACGTAGACGGGTGCTTTCTCACACAGAATCGTCCCGTCCATATCGAAAACAGCAATCCGGTCTGCCGGATCAAGATAGCCGGGACTTGACTCATCCGTCACATCGGCCACAAAATCAACAAGCTCGCTCAGCGACTCACTGTCCGGATTCCAGGAAGGAAAGACACTAGCATAGTCGATGTCTTTATCTGCTGCAACTGCAGTTTCAGATGAATCTGCCTGCGGCTGCGACGCTTCCGATGTATCCGATTCCGGCTTCGCCTCTTCCGAAGCATCTGCTTTCACTTGTGACGCTTCCGAAGCATCAGCTTCCGCCTGTGCAGCGCCCGAAGCATCCGATTCAGCTTGTGCCTTGCCCGAAGCATCCGCTTCCACTTGCGTATCTTCCTTTGCTGATCCTCCCATCTGACCGAGCAAAAAGAAGGCCGCGATTGCTGTGATAATGACGCCTGCCAGGAAGGCTGCAACTAAAGGTCCTCTATTTTTTCTTTCATTCATACTTGTACCCTCTTCCTGTTGAAAAAAATCATTTCTTCCTGTTGAGAAAAAGCATTTTCAGTGAAACAACAGCAGCATTTTTCCTCTGCGAATGCTCCACTCTGTGCGGAATCAGAAGGATTATACAGCGCCCGGCAGGAAATAACAAGGGAGGGACAGCGGGGACCGACTCTTGCCAGAAAGGCGGCTTATGGATATACTCATATTCAGAGCGGTCCCTTCCGGAAGAGTACGTCAGTCACAAAAAACAAAGCTCTCCGGCAGGGATAATCTTTTATTTTCAATCAGTTCGCACCAGCCTGCGCATCATCAATAAGTCAAACACATCCAAATCAGCAATGAGGCACTTCGAGCTCATATGTGTTATGTATGGGCAGAGCCGGCCGCAGAGGTAATTCCATGTCTGAAACCAATGATTATTTTATCAGAAAAATACTCCGGAAATATCTTGTTCCCACAATTCTGACGCTTCTGGGGACAACAGCCGCCAGCTTTGCCAACAACATTCTGGCGGGACGGATGCTTGGCCGGGAGGCGCTGACCTCTATGAACATCGTCAGTTCCTTCTCTTTCCTTTTCGCCATGCTCGGCTGTCTGATCAGCATCGGGGGCGCTTCCTGCGCGTCCGTGGCCATCGGACGGCAGGATCGGGAGAAAGCAAACGCCTGCGCGACACTGGCACTTGTTTTTTCCATTGCGGTACCGCTTCTGATTTCCATCCCTCTCCTGGTATTTTTTAAACGTTTCTTCCTCTTGCTCGGAGCGGATATGTCTTTATACACCTACTGCGCGGATTACGCGCATGTCATGCTCCTGTTCGGCTTTCTGACAACGCTCATGTATTACCCCTTCAATTTTCTGCGTCTGGACGGGAGAGGCACTCTGGCAACTGTCGTTTTCGGCATGATGGCAGTGGTCGATATTCTGCTGGCGCTGCTCTTTCATCGGATGGGGCTGGGACTGCTGGGCTTCGCGCTGGCGGTAATGATCAGCACAGGCGCGGCGGATCTCGCGGCGCTTGCCCTCCTCTACCTGCCCTCGCGCAGCACGATCCGTCTCGGTAAGATCCCGCGCGGAGCCTTTCTTCCGCTGACAGGTGATATCGTGTCGCGGGGCAGTGCCTCGGGCCTGAATAACCTCTGCAATATGTTCCGCACCATGCTCCTCAACGCCTGGATCCTGACTTTCGTCGGAAAGGAAGGCGCGAGTGTATTTGCTGTGGCCTGCTCTGTGCTGAATCTGACTACTGCCACTGTCTTCGGTGTCGCGCAGACTGTCTCTCCGCTCGCCGGTATTTTTTACGGGGAAAAAGATGAGGTGAGCATAAGGATGCTGATGAAAAGAGCCGCAGCCTATGCCGCCCTGATCCACATAGTCCTGTTTCTGGTCACCTTTCCCGCTGCAGGAAGGATCGCGGGGTTTTTCGGGATGAAGGCCCAACCTCTCGCCTCCCGGGCAGCCTCCGCTGTCCGCTGGGTCACGCTCAGCCTCATCCCGGCTGCAGTCGTCAATGTTTTCATTTATTATTATGTGACACTCCGGAAAACTGTATTATCCTGCGTGCTCACATTTGCAAGGGCTTTTGGCTTTACTGCGCTGTTCATTCGGTTTATCATAATGATTGGAAAACCCGGCCATCTGTACATCGGCTTTGTCCTCTCTGAGCTGGCCTCCCTCCTGTTGGTGTGGCTTCTGGCAGCGGTCGAGCGCAGAAGGCATCCCGACTGCAAGGGAATCCTCCTTCTGGAAGGGACACAGAGTGAAAATACACTCTCCTTTTCCGTGCAGAACACTGCAGAAGGCGCAGTGAGAGCGTCGCAGGAAATGGCTGATTTCTGCAGACAAAATGAGGTAAAGAAATCTCTTGCCAGATTCCTTCCCATGGCGCTCGAAGAGCTTCTGGTGATCGTCAACGAGCACTGCCTGCAGGGACGTGGTGTCCAGTACATAGATGTGAGAATCCTGTTTGACGAGGACGGGCTTCTCATGCGCATACGATGCGATGGAAAAATCTTCAACCCTGTTGCATGGTACGAAAAAAGAAGCTCTGCAATGACCCGGGAGGAACTTATGATGGATGACCTCCTCGGCATGAAAATGGTCATTGCGAAAGCAAAAAACGTCCAGTTCCAGAACACCTTCGGAGTCAACAATATCATCGTTGTCGTGTAAACAGACTTGCAGTGTAAACAGACTTTGTAAATGATCAGACTTGCAGTGTAAACAGACTTTGCAGTTGATCAGGCTTTGCAGTTAAACCGACTGACGGGTGAGACGGGATGCACCGCCCCTCTCAAACATGCCACCGAAGTAAGCGAGTCTTAAATGCGGCATGAGAAATACATCTGGATTTCCGTCGCGGAAATGAGGAAGGATGAACATATTTCCGGAAAGAAAAGTAAAAATACGGAAAGCCGACGGCACCGAGACCTATTCCACAATCCGTCCCTATAAAGACGGGGATGAGACAGGAATCGTAAATTGTGTCCGGGAGGAATACGGAGATACCTATTTTAAGCGGGATTTCTACAAACCGGAAAAAGTCAAGGAATATGCAGATGCCGGTCACATACACTTTTTCGTGGCGGAACTCGAGGGCTTCATAGCCGGAATGGTCATCCTGACAGTCTTTGGCAGCCGGGAGGATTACATTGAGCCCGCCTCCCATATCGTTCTGAAAAAATACCGGGGTACCGCACTGGGCATATCACTGGCACATTACGCATTGGAAATGGGCGAAAAACTCCGGCCCTGCAGCCTCTTTGTCCACGCGGTCACCTTCCACAGATCCACCCAGCTCCTGTGTGAAAAATACGGCATGGTGCCCGTAGGATTCAGGCTGGGGACCTTTCTCACGAGCCGCATGTCCAACAGCTACAAGCTCGGCCGCTGTGAAAAATACTCCGAGGGAGTGATGATCCTTCCGGTCACAAAGAAAAATGCCGGCGTCATTTATCTGCCGCAGGAAGTCGCGGAGTATGGCCGCAGAATCTACGGGCAGCTGAAAGCCCCTGTTGAAATCAAGACTTTACCGGCGCATGCCGTCTTCCCCGGGCAGGAGCTTGCCGCAAAGGCTTTTCCCACTGCAGGCGCAGCGACAGCGGATACACAGGGCGCCGCGGAAGCAGATGCTGACAGAGCATTCACTGAAACCATAAAGACTATGGCGGAAGAGCCGCAGCTGCAGATCCGCACAGACTCCCTTCAGAGGACAGCACTCGTCAGAGTGCTCTCCAGCGGCAGGAGAATCGCAGACAAAATGCTGGAATTGATTGATTCTTTCAGGGAAGAAAAAGGGTGGACGATCCAGATCACCCTCTCCACATCATCACCGGCTGTTTTTTACGAATACGATCAGCTGCGCAGGCTTGGTTTTTTCTTTACCGGACTCAAGCCGCTCTGCGGAGCTGAAGAGCAGATGTATATGCAGTGGCTCGGTGATATGCAGCTTTACATGGAAGATTATGCACTGACAGACAGCTTCCGGATCCTTTGCGAGGAGATTGAGGATTTCTATAGAAACAGAAATACACTTTGACCGAAAACACCGTGGGGCTGCGCCGAATAATCGGGAAAGGCTGCAGCAAAAGAAATGCACTCTGACGGACAGGTATAAGAGATGGAAAATACTGCAAATCCGGCGAAGGATGAAAAAGGGAAAAAGCGATTTTCCCTGAATAAGAAGATTTCAATTGCAATGATCGGCGTTGTTCTGCTGACGCTGTTTGGGGTCTGCGCCATTGTATTCAGTGCAATGGGCGCCCTCACGTCGAAACTCCTTGATTCCAGCCAGAAGATCGGAGAGACAGCCGCAGAGGACTCCTATTCTTCTATGTATGAGATGACCAGGACCAGGCTGATGGAGCTTGCAGCAGGCCGGGCGGATCTTGCGGATGACATTTTTCAGAATTTTCAAAAATCCGTCGTCATCCTGGCGGAGGAAGCAGAACTGCTCTAT
This sequence comes from uncultured Lachnospiraceae bacterium, assembly GCA_900318375.1. Classification (GTDB taxonomy): domain Bacteria; phylum Bacillota; class Clostridia; order Lachnospirales; family Lachnospiraceae; genus CAG-791. The sequence goes on along the minus strand of ONKG01000041.1, from coordinate 2,394 downwards.
GATTCCCAGGATTCCTACGGCGAGGTCTCCATTCCGCCTCCGGATGTTTCCAATGACGGGACCCTGGCTGTGCAGCTGTTGTATTCCGCGGAAACGGATCCGGAAGATCCGGCAATTATCGCCGAGGCGGGACTGATCGGAAACATGCAGGATGCCCTTTACGCCGTCAATGACAACAGTCCCAACATGGTGTCGGATTATATCGCGACTGAAACCGGCATCATGATGCAGGCAGACTATATTTCCGGGGCAAAATTTGACAGTGAGGGTCACATTCTTCCCTATGAAGCCCATGAGCGCCCCTGGTATATAGGAGTCAAGGCAACGGAAAAGCCCTTCTTTACATCCGTCACAAAAGATGCCCATACTTCCAGGACCGGAATCATCTGCGGTGCGCCAATCTTTCATGACGGTAAGCTTGCAGGGGTTGCCGGAGCGGGCATGTACCTGGACAATGTCGAAGCAATCGTGACAGGCATGGACCTGGGAGAGAACGGAGATGCCTTCATCCTCAATCAGGAAGGAAAAGTCCTCTTCTCCACCAGCGGGACCGGGACACTGGCGGCAACTGTGGACGGAAAGGATCTGCGGACTTCGGAGAACCCGGTGCTGGCAGATCTGGCCGAAAATGCTGTGGCAGGACAGGCGGGCATGGAAGCCCTGGAAATCGACGGCCGGGCCTGCTATGTCGCCTATTCGCCGATGGAAACTGTCGGGTGGTCATTTTTTACCATTCTGCCCCGGGAGGATGTCGAGAAACCGGCAAAGGACCTGACACAGACGATCACCAGCCTGACCCAGCAGTCGGTGAATGAAGCCGTCCATCTTGCCGATGGGGTACAGCAAAAGCTGATCCTGCTCGTTTTCCTGGCCGTCGCGCTGGCTCTTGCGGTGGCAGTGGTCCTGTCCCGACTCATCGTGCGCCCCATCCGAAAGCTGACCAAAGCTGTCGCGAATGTCCAGGGAGATGACCTGGACTTTCAATGGGACATGGATACAGGGGATGAAACACAGGTTCTGGCGGATTCCTTCCGTTCTCTGACGGAAAGAATGAAGACTTATATCGAGAACATCCAGCGGATCACGGCAGAACGTGAACGGATCGGAGCCGAGCTCAACGTAGCCGCCCAGATCCAGGCGGATATGCTGCCCTGCATCTTCCCGCCCTTCCCGGACAAGAAGGGAATTGATATTTATGCTCACATGGCACCTGCCAAGGAGGTTGGAGGAGATTTCTATGACTTCTTCCTTCTCGATGATGACCATCTCGCCCTGGTAATGGCAGACGTCTCCGGAAAAGGCGTCCCTGCCGCCCTCTTCATGGTAATCTCGAAAACGCTGATTAAGGACCACGCTCAGATTACCCGCTCGCCCAAGGTCATCCTGGAAAAAGTCAACAACATCCTCATGGAAAACAACGCAGAAGAAATGTTCGTCACCGTATGGCTGGGCATCATGGAAATCAGCACAGGCAAGATCACCGCCGCCAATGCAGGCCACGAATATCCTGTCGTCAGAGGAGCGGACGGCTCATTCACGCTGATCAAAGATAAGCACGGTATAGTCGTCGGCGCCATGGAAGACATTAAGTACCGCCAGTACGAGATGGAGATCGAACCCGGCGGCTGCCTGTTCCTGTATACGGACGGCATCCCGGAGGCGACCAATGAACAGGAAGAGATGTTCGGAACCGGCCGTATGCTGGATGCCCTGAATCAGGAGCCGAATGCATCCCCGGAAAAGCTTCTTTCCAACGTAATGACCTCCGTAAACGCCTTTGTGGGCAGCGCCTCGCAGTTTGACGATATGACCATGCTGGCCATGAAGAGAGAGATTGAGAACCCTGATCATAATCCTGACGAAAGTGACTGAGAACTCTGATCAGGATTCTGACGAGGGCTGACCACTGATCCGGACATGGGATTCATGGCGCACAACAGGGCAGAGGCGGCTCTGCCTCTCTCTGCCCCCGGCCGACCCGTGTACGCCGTAAGGCGGAGATTTCATTACACAGGTCGTGTCATAATAAATACAAACCCGTGGATTTCTCAAGAAATCCACGGGTTTGCTGTTATTTGCGGGGTAGGCACTCTGCCCTTCCTCTTTCCGCTTTCCTCTTTCCGCTCTCTGTAAAAACTACACAGGGAGCTTGACCATGCTGTTTATCTGCTTCCGGCTCTCTCTATTGATAATATTCTATCGCGGTCACTCTGTCATTTTTTACGGTAATGTCTACAGTGGATTCCTGCTCCTCAAATATCATTCTGCTGAAACACAGATCTTTTTCATCGTTAATGTTTTTGACTAATTGAATCTTCAGTAAACTGCTCTCCTTGCCTGTCCACAGATTGCTCTGTATACTGTCTTTTATTAAAAAAGAAAGAGGGTTCCAGA
>ONKG01000046.1 GCA_900318375.1 uncultured Lachnospiraceae bacterium | reverse complement strand
CCAGGCTGTATGGAGGAAAGGCAGTCCGAACCCCGAAAGGGGGACCTGCCGCAAGGCAGGCAGTAGGAAGCACGCGACTTAAGTCGTGTGAGGCTTCACGATTGGTTCCGCTGAGAAAGAACAGGAGATGAATATGAAGATTACGAAAGAAGAGCTGGCGCAGATGATCGACCACACAAACCTCAAAGCTTTTGCTGAGGACGCCGCGATCAGAAAACTCTGCGAGGAAGCGAAGGAGTATGGTTTTAAAGCTCTTGCGATCAACGGTGCGCAGATCGAGCGCTGCAGGAAATATCTTGGAGACAGCCCTGTGCTGATCGGAGCGACAGTCGGTTTTCCTCTGGGACAGATGACTATCGAGAGCAAGGTCTTTGAGACTGAGGACGCGATCGGAAAGGGCGCGGGGGAGATCGACTATGTTCTCAATGTCGCCGAGCTCAAAAACGGAAATAAAGAATATATCGAGCGCGAGATGCGGGAAATCACACAGGTCTGCCACGCGCACGGTGTTACCTGCAAGGTGATCTTCGAGAACTGTTATCTGACGGACGAAGAGAAGAGGACCGCGGCTGAGATCGCTCTGCAGGTGGGGCCTGATTTTATCAAGACATCTACCGGCTTCGGCACAGGCGGCGCAACTGTTGAGGATGTGCGCCTGATGAAGTCGGTCGTCGGCGATGCCCTGAAGGTGAAAGCTGCAGGCGGCATCCGCGATTTCGAGACTGCTGCTGCCATGATCGAGGCAGGCGCAGAGCGTATTGGAACCAGTGCCGGAGTCGAGCTGATGAAGCATTTTTCGTAAGAAAGGGAAACCTGCCGCAAGGCAGGCAGCAGGAAACACATGCATTAAGTCGTGTGAGTCTTCACTGATGTCCGTAAACAGGGAAAGTCATACATGTCTGTGAACAGGAGGTTGAAACCACAGAATGTCCTTTTTTGATGTGATATATAAGATTTTAGCCGAAGGATTTTCGCCTTCGGAATATGGCGAAAGGGGTATTATAGTCGCGATGGCCGCGTCTGTGATCCTGAGTTTTTATATCTTTTTCTGCTACAGGGTTGTCAGCCGCAGGACCTTTTATTCCATGAGCTTTAATCTGTCGCTGCTGTGCGCGGGTCCCGTTACGGCAGCGCTGATCCTTCTGATGCATCAGAATGCGATCGCGTCGATCGGTGTTGTCGGCGCCCTTTCGATTGTCCGTCTTCGCACTGCGGTCAAGGAACCGATGGATCTGGCCTTTATCCTGTGGTCTGCCGCCTGCGGTATTTTTATTGCGGCCGGCATGTGGAGGGTCGGGATCATAGTCTCGATTTTTATGACGGCGATGGTGATCATCATTGATTTTCTGCCATTCGGAAGAGTGCCCCTGATCCTCTCTGTCTACGGTCATCCCGGAGAAACGACGGATCTGAAAAGTGTCTGCGGCAAAACTATTTCTGCCACCTGCAGTAATGTCAGGCTGATCTCTGAAGGAAAAGTGGGCGGAAAGCAGAATCTGGTCATGAGGGTCAATACGAAACAGCGCCTTCGCCTGACAAATGAATTGTCCAGGCTTCCGGAAGTTGACAGTGTGACGCTTCTGGAGCAGAGCGGGGAAGTGACGATCTGACGGGACAGGAATAGAGATAATAAGGAAGATATAGAAGATTAAAGAAGATAAAGAAGAATAAACACTTCGCCGGTCCTGTAAAAAAGAAAAGTGACCCTCCGTGTAAGACACAGGGGATCACTTTTTAAGCCATGATGAACATGAAAAACCGGACAGGCAGTATTACTGAGGAAGACGGAAAAAGAACATGGACAGGGAACGGATGGTTTTTCCGTCCGCGGTGGTTTCCGCCAGGATAAGCTCTGCCAGGGATTTATCCTCTGCCTCGGCAAGGACCGGGATGGTTTCACCCTCATTTAGGCCGTTGGCGAAATGATAGTGCAGTGTGCAGGTGCCGTCCGAATACTTTGTCTTTGTATAAACAGAAGAATCCTTGCCGAAAACGGCTGTCAGATCGTCTATGGAATCACCGATTCCGGCTCCGAAGGCGGTCTTCAGCATGGCGCCGTCTTCATCTGTCACAATGATGCCGCATACTGTGCAGGAGGCGGCAGCCAGGTCGTTTTCAGTGAAATTGGCAAGGCAGAGACGGATCTTTTTCTTCCCGTCCGCAGAGCCGGCGTCGACATATTCAAAAGAATACGAAGGAATCACCATCTGTTCTGCGGAGGCGTTTTCTGTTTCCGGGAACAGAAGCTGCCAGCCGGCCTTTTCAAAGGCACTGAGTCTGGAAGGAAGGGAAAAAGACACATCATCGAGTGTGAATTCGTAGTAGGAAGCGACAGCCTGTACAGTATAGAGATCGCTCCCGGTCCCTTCCAGATCGGCGCGGAGAGTACGGGGGTCTTCTTCGGAAGACATTTCCGCAGAATCCTGATTCCCCTGATCGGGGCCTTCTTTCCCGTGCCGGCCGGATTCATCCCCGGAAAGAGGGGCGGACGCTGTGTCGGAGACCTCTGCGGCCGCGGTATCTGCCGTGGCGGAATCCTCGGAGCTCTCTTCAAAGCTGTCCGGCGTGTACATGGTGCCTGTGCCGGAACAGCCGCTCAGAAGTGCGCCGGTCAGGAGGAGCGAAATAAGAACAGCCGGAATAGAAAGGCGACGGCTGTTTTTTTTCTGCAGGTTATGGTTGAAACGATTACTAAAGGGCATATAATCTGACTCCTGTGGAAAAATGTTGTATGCTTTATCATGCAGGGCAGGGACCGGTGAAGTCCCGGAGACCCTGAAAATCCTGAAGGACGAAGACATTATAGCACAATGAATAAAAGTGCAGAACAGGGGATTTGGATTTCCTTCAATGCACTTTTCAAAAGGAAGATAAGAATGAATAAGAAGACTGATGAGATTACAGCGGTGCAGATTGAGACTGATACGGCAGAGGGCGCACAGCATACTCTGCGCGAGGAGGCGGAGAGGAAGATCTCGGAGCTGATCGCGGAAGAACTGAAGGTAAAACTCTGGCAGGTGGAGGCTGCAGTCACTCTGATCGACCAGGGCAATACGATTCCCTTTATTGCGAGATACCGGAAAGAAGCGACCGGAACACTGGACGATGAGCAGCTGCGCACACTGGACGAGAGGCTGACTTATCTGCGCAATCTCGAAGAAAAGAAGGAAAAGGTAATTGAGAGCATTGAGGCGCAGGGAAAGCTGACAGCCCGGCTGCGTGCACAGATCGAGGAAGCGCAGACGCAGGTGGCTGTCGAGGATCTCTACCGGCCTTTCCGGCCCAAGCGCCGGACCCGCGCCAGTGTCGCGAAAGAAAAGGGTCTGCAGGGGCTTGCGGACTGGCTGCTGGAACAGAAAGCGGATCATCCCGCCCTGGAAGAGGCGCAGAAATATATCTCACAGGAGAAAGAGGTGGTGTCCGCGGAGGAGGCGCTTCAGGGCGCAATGGATATCCTGGCCGAGACGATTTCGGACAATGCAGATTACCGTACCTGGATCCGTGACAACACTGCGAAGGACGGATTTGTCGCGTCGTCAAAAAAAGAGACCGCCGCAAAAAAAGAGACCGCTGTGAAAAAGGAGGCTGCCGGCAAAGCGGCAGGCGCCTCGTCCGCCAGGGCAGATACTTCGAAATCCACTGCCGCGAAGAAGAGTGCCGTCGAGGACCGCAGCGATGTATACGAGATGTATTTTTCCTACGAGGAAGGGGTGTCCAGAATCCCCGGACATCGTGTGCTGGCCCTCAACCGAGGTGAAAAGGAGGGCTATCTTACTGTCAAGATTGATGCCCCCCGCGAAAAGATCCTGCACTATCTGCGCCGCCAGGTCATCAGAAGGCAGAAGGGAGCGTTTAATCCCTACACAACCCCGATCCTGGAGTCTGTCTGTGAGGACAGCTACGACCGTCTGATCCAGCCTGCCATTGAACGGGAAATTCGAGGGATCATGACCGGGAAGGCTGAGGACGGCGCCATCACGGTCTTCAAGCAGAATCTTGAGCAGCTCCTCATGCAGCAGCCCATTGCAGGCAGAGTCGTGCTGGGCTGGGACCCCGCATTCCGCACGGGCTGCAAGCTTGCTGTCGTCGATCCCACCGGCAAGGTGCTTGACACGGCTGTTATCTATCCGACTGCGCCGCAGAACAAGGTGCGCGAGGCGGAGGCAGTCCTGCAGAAACTGATCGGAGAATACGGGGTCAGTCTGTTTTCTGTTGGAAACGGCACGGCATCCCGCGAATCCGAGCAGGTCATCACCGACTTTTTCAAAAAAACCGGAAAGCCCCTTCAGTATGTCATCGTGAATGAGGCCGGCGCTTCCGTGTACAGCGCCAGCAAACTCGCGACAGAGGAATTTCCTCAATTTGATGTCGGACAGCGCAGCGCGGCATCGATTGCCCGCAGACTTCAGGATCCTCTGGCGGAGCTGGTCAAGATCGATCCCAAGGCCATCGGTGTCGGTCAGTATCAGCACGATATGAACCAGAAGAAACTGGATGCGGCTCTTGCGGGTGTGGTGGAAAAATGTGTCAACGCCGTGGGTGTCGATCTCAATACTGCTTCCGTCCCGCTTCTCTCCCATATTTCCGGAATCAGCGCTTCGATTGCCAAAAATATCGTCGCCTGGCGCGAAGAGAACGGAAAGTTTACCATGCGCACTCAGCTTCTGAAGGTAAAGGGCCTCGGGCCCAAGGCTTATGAGCAGTGCGCAGGCTTTCTGAGGATCCGCGACGGCAAAAATCCTCTGGACAATACAGCTGTGCACCCGGAGAGCTATCCGGCTGTGGAGACTCTTGCAAGGCTCCTGCAGGTGCCCATGGACGCGGCTTCCCTGCGTAAAGTGAAGGCGATGGTAACCGATACAAAGGCGGCGGCAAAACGCCTGGAGATTGGAGAGATCACTCTGCGGGATATCCTTGCGGAGCTTGAAAAGCCCGGCAGGGATCCCCGTCAGGATATGCCCGCTCCGGTCCTTCGCAGCGACGTTCTTTCCATGGAGGACCTTGTGCCCGGCATGAAGCTCAAAGGCACTGTCCGTAATATCGTTGATTTCGGCGCTTTTGTGGATATCGGTGTCCATCAGGACGGACTGGTCCATATTTCCAAACTCAGCAAGCGTTTCATCAAGCATCCGCTGGAGGCGGTGAGCGTCGGCGATGTCGTCGAAGTGACTGTCCTGGATGTCGATCTGAGGAAAAAGCGCATTTCGCTCTCCATGGTATAACATGTAAAAAAGCAGACAATATGAGTCTCCCCGTTCCGGGGATTTGAAAAAACGAGTAAAAAATGACCCCTTCGTGGCGGCACCTGCCTGCAGCCGTCACGAAGGGGTCTTTTTAAAGGGGAGTATGAAAAGTGAGGAACCCCTGTAGATACAGGTTATTCCCGGCGGCATTCAAGCTGTCGTTTTGGAGGGGATGACTGCTTTCCTGCCGGCTGGTTTAAATCATATCGGCTAAATGTGTTAAGAATGTGAATGGCAGATATAAAAAATGTGTGCAGTGATCTTCCGTGCAGATTACAGCCAGACCCCGCTGAATTCCAGGCCGACCCCCCGCTGAACTCCCGCCCGTCCCCTGCTGAACTCGCGTCCGTCCCCCGCTGCACTCCGGGCCGGCCCCCCGCCTAAGCCCGGCCCGGACTCCCGCCTGGCCCCCCCGCTGAACTCATGCCGTCCCATTCAGAACCCCCCGGGCTGCCCGGCCGCCGCTCTGCCTGCTTCCTCAGTTGACGTAGTATTGCTTTTTCGGCATAATTAAATGGAGTCGGAACCGGAAAGCATGAGCTCAGGGATTCTGACTGCCGTATATTCCCTATAGCAGGAGCCTGTGCTCCGGTATGTTCGGAAAGGCTGATTTTGAAAGAAGGAGGTGCCGCCGAAGATTATGAGTCCTGTTATTCTTTTGATCGCTGCATATCTGCCGATTCTTGTCGTACTTTTCATGGTCCTGCGGTCCGGATCATTCGGGAAAGGCTCCGTCGGGACATTGCTGAAGCTGTTTTTTCTGGGAGCCGGTGCCGCGGTGCTGGCTTTCCTGATGGAAGCGGGCTGTCTGCTTGTTCTCAATATTATTCTGGGATTATTTCCTGAAAACAGCTTCGGCGGTTCTTTTCCAGTGGTATCGGCGGTTCTTCAGTCCCTGATCGCTGTGGCCCTGATCGAAGAAGGATGGAAGTTCTTTATTCTGAAAAAAATGACCTGGGAGCAGATGACTATGGAGACGACAGCGGACGGTATTTCCGCCGCAGCTGTGGTCAGCGCGGGTTTTTCTATGATCTTTTACGGAGCCTGGCAGGCGGCATATCATCTGATTCCTGCGGATATGGTGTCTCTGCGCAGAGGAATGCCTGTTTTTCTGCGCGCAGGTTCAGTGACAGCCTTTATCTATGCGCTTCTTTTTGCATTCGGCCATTTTGGATTCTCCGGACTGATGGGCGCTTTTTACGGAGCCGCGAAGACCTTGCAGCAGAAAGAACACGGGAAAAGGGCAGGTTTCATGCTCGTCTTCAGCTTCATACTGCCGGTTCTGGCCCATGGAGCATGTGCAGCACTGATTGTATACGGCATTGAAAAAGAGAAGGTTCTGTGGCTTGTGATCGGCCTCCTTGCGCAGACAGCTCTGGCCGTCCTGATGGCCATGACGCTGAGCAATGCTTCCGACGCGGGAGCAGATGATTTCAACAGAAACGAGGACCGGAAGGTGGATTTTGGGGATTCGGAAGAATTCGCGGGATTCGCGGAAGCATCCGGGAGCGGAGACAGCCCGGACAAGCCGGATTTCGCGGATACAGATGAAAAGCCGGAGGATCCGCAGGAATCCGATGCCGCGGGACCGGCGGATGACGACGGAAATACCGCCGGCGCAGAGTCCGGTAAATCTTCTGCGGACGATTTCTGAGAATCAGAAAGGATCGCGGACCGAGATCTGTTAGCCGGATTGCACCGGATAAAGAAAAGACACCGGCGCGCGGAGAAACTGAATGATGGTATGAACTCCCTATACCGGACAGGCAGTAAAGGGAGTGTATGGCATCAGACAGGTTTCCGGCGGGCCGGTGTCTTTTTTTGATTCAAAGGAATATTGCGGGCAGAGTATTCTGATCACTTGAGGCCGGCGATTCGGCAGAGAACTGTCTCTGCGGCTGCAAAGGAAGCAGGAATTCTGATCATTTGAGGCCGGCGATTCGGCAGAGAACTGTCTCTGCGGCCGCAAAGGAAGCAGGAATTCTGATCACTTGAGGCCGGCGATTCGGCAGAGAGTCGCCTCTGTGACCGCGAAAGGTGCCATGGCGAGTTTCGCGGGACTGGAGAGAGGTGCATCTACGGACTTCCTGAGGATCGGAGCGGGGACTTCGTCACGACCGCAGGTGGCCTGATAATAGGTCTCAAGGGAGTCTGCATCTGTAAAGCCGACAGTGTTCAGAAGATAGGCGACATCATCGGGGTCAGCTTCGCGCAGATAGCCGGTCAGGAAGAAGCCGCAGGCTTTGCCGTGGGGCATGCCTGTCTCCACAGTCACGGGATAGCTCATGGCGTGGGGAAGAGAGGTTCCGGTATGGGCGATAGCCATGCCGGCAAACATGGAGGCAAGGAGCATATCGGTGCAGTTTTCGCTGCTCAGAGGCGCGCCGGAGAGGATGACCTTGCGGCTGCGGCTCCAGATTTTGAGTCCCGCGTCCACGCACATGCGGCTGCAGTCAGTCGCTTTGGAGTTGAGATAGCTCTCATACATATGAGAGAGCGCGTCAATGGAGGTGTCGACGATGACTCTTCTGGGAGCGGAGAGCAGATATTTTCCGTCAAGGAGGGAGAGTCTGGGGAAGATCTTATGAGGAATCGACCCCTTGGCGCGTTTGCTGGGGCGGGACAGGACAGATACTGCCGTGACTTCGGAACCTGTTCCGCATGTCGTAGGAATACAGACAACGGGAAGCGCGTCCGTGACAGCGCTGCTGTCATACAGATAGTCCGGGCCGTCGTCCTTGCGTCGGATCATCAGAGCGATCGCCTTTGCGGCGTCCATAGGTGATCCTCCGCCGATGCCGATGACAAAATCAACGCCTTCTGCCAGACCTCTGTCACGTCCCTTCATGACAGTTTCGACTGAAGGATTTTCTTCGACTTCATTGAATACACAACAGTCGACGTTGTAATCGGCGAGCGCGGCCTGCACGTCGGCGATGGAACCGTTTTTAAAAGCACTGCTTCTGCCCGTGACGATCAGGGCTTTTTTGCCGAAAGAAGCGAGCTCTTTGGCGTGCGCACGTACACAGTTGTTTTCGCAATATACTTTTGCGGGCATGTAAAAAAACATAGTCTTTCCTCCTGGAATGCAGTCAGTGAAGAGAAATGAAGGATCCGGACGGGGACCGGCATAAACAGCGGTGCTTTGAAGGACCGATACCTGCGCACTTACGTGCTCCGGCATGCCGGAAGGTGTATGAATCATAAACCTATTGTAGCAGAATTTCGGGAAAAATACAGTGCCGCAGTCCCCCCCCCGGCGCGGCGGCGCAGATGCGCATTGGAACCTCCGCACGCCGCGTTCCATGTACACGCCCTCCGCGCGCAGCGTCCATGTACACGCCCTTCGAGGGGCGTGTACAGAAACGGTGAAAGAAGTTTTGGAGAAACCGTAAACCGCAGCATCTTTTTTTTATTGTGACGAACATTGATTCGTGTTAGACTCAAAAAATCAGTGATCCTGAATTTGATACATTTGATCCCGGTCACAGCCCCGCCGGCAGGGCAGGCAGTGTTCAACATAAGCGACACCGCAGGCGCAGCAGTCACAGCCCCGCCGGCAGGACAGGCGGCATGCTGTCCAAAACAGGCGGAAGACGGGAGTTCAGCGGACACAGGGATATTGACAACAGGGATATTGGCACTGGATGACAGAGTACTTTTTAAGGATGGTGAGCAAAAATGGAAGAAAACAGGACGAGAGCTGCCGGGCAGAACTACAGCATGGAAGAACAGATGAAAGCTGCCAAATATTTAGGAGAGGAAGTAGGGTTTTCGAAAGATATTGGCATGGAAGTGCTGGAAATCGACAAGGGCTACTGTAAAGGCAGGATTGTTCTGGAGAAGCGGCATATGAATCCGATCAATACGGTCCACGGAGGTGTTTTCTTTACATTGGCAGACACCATCTGCGGAATCGCTGCTGCTACCACCGGACACGGGGGGCCCACGGTACAGGGAGATATGGACTACATGCGCGCTGTGCGCGGAAAAGAGATCGTCTGTACCGCCAGGGTTTCCAAGACTGGAAAAACACTTACCTGGGTCGATGGTGTGATTACTGACGATACCGGAAGAGAGTGCACACGGACGAAATTTATCTACTATCGCCTGAAGGAGGCGAAACATTTCGGCTTTGAGAGTATCGATTGAATTTCAGCTTTGAGAGTGCCGACTGACCTGCCGTAAAAAACAATAGCGGATCCGGGATGCACATTTTGCCTCAATATACGCACATATGCAGCATACTGCTTTGAAAATGCATATTATGCCTAAATAATAAAAATAGAATAAAATTGTTTTAATTTTTAAACATTTCGCTGCGTTTGCCCATGTTCAAAGAACACGCCATTTCATATAATCTGATTGATATGTTTAAGTTACGGTGAAATCCATATCTGACGGATTTTACTTTGTCTGCGGGATCAGGAGGAAATAGTCATGACAGCAGGCGATGCGAATGCTCGGCTGGAAAAAGCTTTTTTAAAGCTGGTCGAAGAGAAACCTTTCGCGAAAATTACTGTGAATGATATAGTTAAGGAAGCCGGGGTGCACCGGAATACTTTTTATTATCATTATCAGAGTATTCCGGCGATGCTCAGTGAAATCTGCCAGAAAATGGTCGCGAAGATGGTAATTATTTACAAGGATGTACAGTCTCCTTCGGACTGTATTCTTCCTCTTGTGCGCTATTCAAAGGAACACAAAATGGCAATCCTCCATGTTTATTATTCGGATGCCAGACAGGTTCTGATGGATTATGTGCGCCAGATTGGTCGCTTTTCGGTGGAAAGATACATTGACGCCGTCACGGAGCGCACCGGAATCTCAAGGCATGATAAGGAGATTATGACACGTTTCTATACGGCAGGCATTGTCGGTGTCTGGACGGACTGGGTGGAAGACAACATGGAGTCGGATTCCACAGAAGACTTTATCAGGATCGGAAACATTCTTGAAAAGACCACTCTGGAAGCGTTTAATATCATATCCTGATGGCAGCGGAGTGCTTTCAGGAGCGCTTCAGAGCAAAGTGAATACGGGAAAACACAGGACGTGTACGTGTAAAAAAAGTGCGCATATTAAAACAGCAGCCGGATCCGGAGATGATCACGGCTGCTCTTTTTTGTCTGACACGTCTTGTGTAATATATTATTCGCCCTGCGGCGGACGCGGGCGGGCCGGGAGAAGAGGGCGGGGGGGTTCCTTCTCCCTGACAGATTCTGTCATGGCTGTATCCGCAATGCAGGCACAGGATGTCCGGACCGCGGACAGATTGTAAACGAATCGTTTTCTGTACCGGTTATTTGTGATAGAGCTTCTTGCTCTCGTAGCGGGCTTCGCAGGTCTGGTTGACACCGAGCTTTTTGAAGACACCTTCATCGATCTGCGAGAGGATGACGGAAGAGTGGGCGTCGAGTCCTGCCAGGAGGGGCAGGGCGTCGAGAGCCTTCTTGGCGTTTTCATCATCCACTGCAGCGATCGCAAGGATGATCAGAATCTCATTGAGGTGAAGAAGAGGACTGCGCTCGCCCAGATGGTCCACCATGAGATTCTGGCTGGCTTCGATCATGACGGGAGAGAGGAGCTTGATCTGCTCCGGAATGCGGCCGAGATATTTGAGGGCGTTGAGCAGCAGGGCACTGGAAGCGCCCAGGAGCGCCGTGGTACGGCCGGTGAGAATGGTTCCGTCAGGCATCTGCATGGCTGCTGCAGGACCTCCTGTCTCCTCCTGGCGCACGTTGGCGGCCATGATGACGGGACGGTCGCTCACGGAGATCTTGGCCTTCTTCATCAGAAGCTCGATCTTATAGGCGGGTTCGTCGGAGGCGTTGCCCTTGCGGTGCTCGCACAGCGCCTGGCAGTAGCGGCGGATGATCTCCTGCTTGGCCGCATGGCGGCAGACTTCATCGTCGCTGATGCAGAAGCCGACCATATTGACACCCATGTCGGTCGGGGATTTGTAGGGGGATTCGCCCTGGATCTTTTCGAAGATCGCATTCAGGACGGGGAAGACCTCGACATCGCGGTTGTAGTTGACCGCGGTCTTTTCATATGCTTCGTAGTGGAAGGGGTCGATCATGTTGATGTCGTCCAGATCGGCCGTCGCCGCCTCGTAGGCAAGGTTTACGGGGTGGTTGAGGGGCAGGTTCCAGACCGGGAAGGTCTCGAACTTGGCGTAGCCGGCTTTGATCCCGCGCTTGTTTTCGTGATAGAGCTGGGAGAGGCAGGTTGCCATCTTGCCGCTGCCGGGACCGGGCGCGGTAATGACGACAAGCGGGCGGCTGGTCTCAATATAGTCGTTGCGGCCGAAACCCTCATCGCTGACGATCAGCGGGATGTTGGAGGGATAGCCGGCAATCGGATAATGGCGGTAGACTCGAAGCCCCAGTGCTTTGAGTTTCTTTTCGTAGGCGATGGCAGAGGGCTGCCCGGCGAAACGTGTCAGGACAACACTGCCCACCAGCAGACCGTTGGAGGTGAAGGCGTCCACGAGCCGCAGCAGGTCCATGTCATAGGTGATGCCCAGGTCGCCCCGGACCTTGTTCTTTTCGATATCAGCCGCATTGATGACGACCACGATCTCCACCTGGTCGCGCAGGGCTTTCAGCATTGTGATTTTCGAGTCGGGAGCAAAACCCGGAAGCACTCTTGAGGCGTGGTAATCGTCGAACAGCTTGCCTCCGAATTCCAGGTAGAGTTTGCCTCCGAACTGGGCAATCCGCTCTTTGATGTGACTGGACTGCGTCTTAAGATATTTGTCATTATCAAAACCGATCTGCATGATGCCCTTCCTTTCCTGTTTTTTCATCCTCTTGATTTCATCCGCTTATATTTTCAAAAATAAAAACAGAGATAATTATAAGTCGGAAGGATGTTTCGAGGCAAGTAAAATTACCAATAAAATCCCGGCAAAATATGTCGTAAAATCCGTGTGCTTTCCGCGGCGCCGGAAAAAGTGTATTTTTTTTGAATCTTACTCGGATTTTCCCTGTACAGTATTGCGAAAAAAAGGTGAATGTGTTACTTTCCACTTGAGCATTATTCGATGGAAAATGCATCATTATTATACTGCAGAGGAAGGCGTCTGTCGTATCGCTTCGCGGGCAATATTGCCGGGGGCGATGGAAAGGATGCCGCGGGAGAGCAGCAGTTCTTCGGACGCGGCATTTTTATGTGATGAGCGGCGGGCATCGGACGACTCCGGGCAAAAAGGCAGTGCCCATATGCGACTTTGGAAGGAGCGTGTAATGGGAGGATCGGCGCGGCGCGGGTCGGTGCGAAAACGACTGGATTGTGCAGACGGTTTTTGCGGTCTTTTGTGCAGAAACCATATCAAATTCTGATGGGGGCATTCGCCCTGCATTTTTCCCAAATGCTTGAATACATTTTTATATAGTTTTGTTTTTCTGTGCGCAAGGGCTTTTTTGCTGTGCCGAAGTTGTATTTGTCCAGCCTGTCCTGCGTTTTAGACAGCCCGGACATGGGAAAAGATATTTGCGCCCGGAAAAAAGGCATGCTGCATACCCGGTCGGACAAAAAGCACATGAGTTACACATAAGCTGCATATGTGCTGTGCTGCCGGCTTCAGGATCGGCATGTCTTCAGCATCCGGATTTATTTCCGGCAAGAAAGGGAGAAAAAAATGAAAAAGAGATTCCTTGCATTGATTCTCGGAACAGTGATGACAGCCTCACTGCTCGCTGGCTGCGGCGGAAAGACATCCTCCGGTAATTCCGGAAACGCGTCTGCAGATGCCGGCAGCACTACTTCGGAAGCGGCGGGAGGAATTGCGGAAGGCGGCGACTTTGTCAAGGGTGTTTCCACAGAAGCACCCGGATTTGATCCTTTCACCGTACAGACGGCTGATGCGAGAAGTATTTTCTTCAACATCTATGAAGGCCTGATGAAGACAGAGACAGACGGCAGCTTTAAGCCCGGTCTTGCCGAGAGCTGCGAGGCTTCCGATGATCTTCAGACTTATACTTTCACCCTGCGCCAGGGCGTAAAGTTCCACGACGGAAGTGAACTTGACATGGGCGATGTGGTCTATTCCATCGGGAAGTCCATTACCTCCGGTATCAACGGTTTCAGCGAGATCGACCAGTATTCAGCGGCAGGAAAGACATACACAGTATCCTCCAAAAAGGAAAAAAATGAGGATGGTGAAGAAGTCGACGTACCTGTAGTCGAAGAGAAGGATTCCGCCGATGCTCCTGCGGACGATACAACTCTGGTCATCCATCTCAATAAACCTGACAGCGGCTTCCCCGCCATCGTCACTAGCCCGATCGTTCCTGCGGAGGCAGATGACCTGGCAGCAAATCCGATCGGAACAGGCCCCTTCGAGCTGACCGAGTTTGTGGAGCAGGACTATACATTGCTGACCCGCTTTGAGGATTACTGGGGAGAGCCCGCTCACCTGGATACCGTCACACTCAAGTATTATGAGAATACAGCATCTCTGGCAACCAACTATCTGTCCGGCGCGATCGACGGATTCAACTCCAACGCAGGCGGATGGAAAGAGCTGGAAGGCACGGATTATATCCAGAATGTACGTCACTCCAACGCAGTTCAGCTTTTGGCTCTGAACAATGAATTTGAACCCTTCAAGGATGTGCGTGTCCGCCAGGCGGTGGCTTACGCAGTGGATGCAGACGAAATCATTGAAAAGGTCAGCTACGGGCTGGGAACCAAGTCAGGCACACCGGTCATTCCCGGACTGGAGAAGTATTTCAACGAGGAACTGACCAATGTCTATGATGTCAATATTGATAAGGCAAAGGAGCTTCTCAAGGAAGCCGGACAGGAAAAACTCTCCTTCAAGATCCGTGTTCCTTCCAACTATCAGGTACATGTTGACACCGCCCAGGTCATTGCCAACCAGCTTGCCAAAGCAGGCATCACTGTGGAAATTGAGTCTGTTGACTGGAACACATGGCTGAACCGTGTCTACAGAGAGAGCGAATTTGAGGCGACCATCGTTTCTGTTGATGGCCCGATCGCCTATCCCACCTCTTTCCTGAACAGATATGTCTCCACTGCTTCCGACAATTTTGTGAATTTCAATTCCAAGGCTTTTGACGAGACCTATGCAAAGGCACTTCTTGAGACAGACGATGCCGAACAGGTTAAGCTCTTCAAGGAAGCGCAGAAGATCATCAGCGACGAGTGCGCAAGTGTCTACATTCAGGACATCGACTCCGTTGTCATCAACCGGCCCGGCTTCGCGGGGTTCAAGTCATATCCTCTGTATGTTGATGACTATTCGGCTCTGTATGTTGAGGAATGATCATGAATGACGGACTGTCGGCTGTCTGCTGACAGTTATCAGCTGTAAGCTGTCGGCCTTATCCCCGGATCCTTGCGGATAAGGCCGGCGGCATGCTTGTTTTTACCGGTGCGTGTCTGAATGTCTGAATAAGCAGTGAGGACCTGCGCGCGCAGAAGTGATCAGAGATTGCTCACAGACATATTTAAAGATCACTCACAGATATATTCAAAGATTCAGATACACAGCGCAGCATACAGACTGTGTCAGGAAGCCCCCACACTCACAGGAGAAAACCATGCGGTATTTCGTAAAAAAACTCTGCATAATGCTGGTGACACTATTTGTCATATCACTTGTGACTTTCTGGCTGTTTCACATTGTACCGGGCGACCCGGCGGAAATGATGCTGGGAACCAGCGCTTCCCAGGAGCAGCTGAATAATCTGCGCAAGGAACTGGGACTTGACCGCCCGCTGATGGTACAGTACGTGGATTGGGTCGACGGAGCTCTCCACAAAGATCTGGGCAAGTCGATTCAGTACGGAAAAGAAGTGACAAAACTCCTGAAGGGAAAACTCTCCGTGTCACTGATCCTCGGCGGAATGGCTCTCTTTCTTGTCATATTGATCGGAATTCCCCTGGGTGTATTCACGGCAGGACGAAAGCACGCCTTCTCGGAGCAGCTTTTGAACTTTGTCAATATCCTGGGTATTTCTGTCCCGGGATTCTTTCTCAGTATATTGCTGATCTGGGTTTTCGGACTGGTGCTGCATTGGTTTACGCCGGGAAGGTTTATACCGCTGCATAGAAATCCTGCAAAGTTTTTCCAATTCATGATCTGGCCGGCGATCGCGATCGCGATTCCTCAGACCTGTGTTCTCTCAAAATATATACGGACAGCTGTCATCGAGGAGGTCCGGTCTGATTATGTCAGGACAGCCCGAAGCAAGGGAAGCACCAAGAACCGTATTCTCTATGTCCATGTGCTCAAAAACGCAATTGTGTCTGTCGTTCCTCTGATCGGTATGATCGTCAGCGGAATCTTCTCCGGATCGATCGTGATCGAGCAGGTTTTCGGCATTCCGGGGATCGGACGTCTTCTGATCGCGTCTGTCTCCGCAAGGGACTACCCGATCGCGCAGACACTTGTCATGTACATTGCTGTTGTGATCCTGGTTGTCAACTTTGTCGTTGATATTGTGATCCAGATCCTTGATCCCCGTATCCGGATCTCGCGGTAGACCGACGGACGAAAGCCATCCGTGACGAATGATGAGAGGTTATTATGGCCAAAGCAGTAAACACCAGCCCGGCAGGGGGAATGAAGTGGGGGCGCCAGCCTAACGCCGCCGAAAAAATCCGCGCGGAAAAGCAGAACCGCAGTAAATCGAAAGCTTCGGGACTGAGCAGCTGGGTGACCGGCGAAGCGGAGCTCAAGATGGGTTTTGTGATCGTCGGCATTGTCCTTTTTCTGGCAGTTCTGAGTTTTTTCTACACTCCTTTCGATGTATACGAGATGGATACATCAGTGCGGTCGCAGGCACCGTCTCTGCAGCACTTTTTCGGCACGGATAATTTCGGCCGGGATGTGTTCAGCAGGGCAATGGTCGGAGCCCGTTTTACACTTCTGGTTTCCGTAGCAACAGTGATCCTTGCCACGGGGATCAGCATTGTGCTGGGACTTGTCTGCGGTTATGTCGGAGGAATGCTCGATGAGGTGGTGATGCGTGTCATTGATGCCATCAACTCTTTCCCCAGTATCCTGATCGCGCTTGTCATGGTCAGTGTTCTGAACTACGGCAAGCTCACGATCATACCTGCGCTGGTGATCATGTTCATCCCCAGCTTTACGCGAATTGTGCGGACGGGCACTCTGCAGTACAAAAATGCGGACTTTGTCAAGAGCAATAAGGTGTTCGGCGATTCGGACTTCCGCATTCTGTTCGTGCATATTCTGCCCAATATCTATCCTCTCCTGCTTTCCTCGATCGTCATCGGACTTTCGAACGCGATCCTGGCAGAATCCAGCATGAGTTACCTGGGGCTTGGCATCCAGCCGCCCATTCCAAGCTGGGGACGTATGCTCAAAGAGGCGCAGGATATCATCTTTTCGACACCCTGGGCGGCCCTTGCCCCCGGTCTGATGATTGTTTTTACGATTGTCGGGCTCAATTGTATCGGAGAGGGTATCCGTAAGAAATATCTGAGCTGATGAAAAATACAGCAGTGCAGACAGGCTGCAGGCAGGCCCTGACCCGGGCATGCCCGGAGATCGATGTGCGCGGCGATTCCAATATGAGGGAGATCAGATGGGCAGAAACATTCTGGAAGTGAAGCATATGACCGTGACGATTCATGAGAACGGTGAGGAATATAAGGTGGTCAACCGGATCAGCTTCACCGTCGGAGAAGGGGAAATCGTGGGAATCGTCGGTGAGTCCGGCTGCGGCAAGAGCATGACGGCTCTGGCCCTTCAGGATCTGCTTAAAAACCATATCAAGGTGACAGAAGGCAGCATGATGTTCGACGGCAGGGATCTGCGCACGATTTCGGCGGCGGAACGCCGGCAGATCAACGGCAGCGACATGACCATGATCTTCCAGGAGCCCATGACAAGCCTGAATCCTCTGTACAGGATCGGAGCCCAGGTCGGAGAAGTACTGATGCTGCACGGCCATCATTCTCATTCCGAAATTGAAGAGAGGACGATCGAAGCACTCAGGATGGCAGGACTTCCGGACCCGGAAAAGACCATGCGCATGTATCCCCATGAACTCTCGGGCGGCATGCGCCAGCGTGTAATGATCGCAATGGGCATCATCGCACAGCCCAGGCTGCTGATCGCGGACGAGCCGACAACGGCCCTCGATGTCACGACCCAGGCCCATGTACTGGAGCTTCTGCACCGCATCAATCAGCAGACAGGCACAGCAATCCTTTTGATCTCTCATGACCTGGGTGTTATTAATAAGATCTGCAGCCGCGTGCTGGTCATGTATGCCGGCAAGATTGTAGAACAGGGACGCACAGAAGATATTCTTCGTAATCCCGTACACCCTTATACGCAGGGACTCATAGCCTCCATTCCCACACGCAGTATGAAGGGCAGACCGCTCGCGAGCATTCCGGGCCGTGTCCCTCCTGTCACTGAGGAAAAACCGCCCTGTCCTTTCGCGTCGCGCTGCGACAAGGCGGAAAAGCGCTGCTTTACCGAGTACCCCGGCCGCAAGACCATTTCCGATGAGCATATTCTCTGGTGCCACGTCAAATAAGCGAGACAATCTGAGGTTGAACAGATCAATGAATAATAAGAGCGAAGAAATTCTGGAAATATCACATGTGACCAATCGCTACCGGGACAGCGGAGCAGGTTTTTTTTCCAGATCAAAATTGACGCGCGTGCTCAATGATGTGAATCTCACGATCCACCGGGACGAGTTGTTCGGCCTGGTCGGAGAGAGCGGATGCGGCAAATCCACACTCGGCAAGGCTGTTCTGGGACTGATTCCTTTTGAGGGACAGATCCGTGTCGGGGGAATGGAGTATACACGCAAAAACCGGCAGGAGTTTACGAGCGCGGTTCAGGCTGTCTTTCAGGATCCTCTCAGTTCCCTGAACCCCAGGCGCACGATTGCCCAGACCCTTGAAGAGCCGCTCCTGGCCCATGGAATCGGCACTCCGCAGTCCCGTCGTGAGAAGGCGGTGGAAATGCTGGAACTGGTCGGTCTGGACGCATCCTACGCGGACCGTCTTCCGCGCGAGCTTTCCGGCGGCCAGCGGCAGCGTGTCTGTATAGGCGCAGCGCTCATGATCGATCCGGAACTGGTCATAGCGGACGAAGCGACAAGCGCCCTGGACGTCTCTGTCGGAGCCCAGATCCTGAACCTCTTCCAGGAGATCCATGACCGCAAGGAATTTGCCATGCTCTTTATTTCCCACAATCTGAATGTGGTCTATTATCTGTGCGACCGGATCGCTGTCATGTATCGCGGCAGTATCGTCGAGCAGGGAGATGCGGAGAGCCTCTATAATTCCCCGCTCCACCCTTATACCAGAACCCTTTTGTCCGCCATCCCCGAGATCGAGGAGAGCGAGACTTTGAGCCGCTACGGATACGAGGAGACACGCAGAGAATCTGCAGAGGAC
The DNA here is from genome assembly GCA_900318375.1 of uncultured Lachnospiraceae bacterium. Lineage (GTDB taxonomy): Bacteria > Bacillota > Clostridia > Lachnospirales > Lachnospiraceae > CAG-791. The sequence continues at coordinate 1,985 of ONKG01000046.1, read as the reverse complement.
GGCTGCGACTTCTATCACAGATGTCCCTTTGCCACAGAACAGTGCAAAAAACGCCCGGAGCTGACGGATGCTCTCGAGAAGACAGGTGCTTCCGGGGAAGGCCTTGAACACCTCGTACGGTGCTGGAACCCTGTCCGTCAGGACACCTGAATTTCAGCCGGGGATGTACAGTGACCGCCGGATGACGAATAAAGGAATAACAAAATAACAAAATAACGCAAGCGATTGTTTACACACAAAAGCTTGCGCTATTTTGTGAAATATTTTATTATTATTTCGTAAAATATTCCATTGCCTTCTGGCTTGGTTTTATTGGAGCACTCAGACCATGCTGGAGATACGTCTCCTCACTTCACGCGGTGTCGCTCCGTAAATCTCTTTAAACATACGGTTGAACAGCTTGTAATTGGTAAAACCGTGTTTATCCACGATCTCCATGATCGGGGCATCGGAAGAGCACAGGTCGTGGTAGATGTGTGAGAGACGGACCTGGTTCAGATGTTTTTTGAAAGGGATTCCGATCTTTTGCGTAAAAAGTCGGCTGAAATATTCACTGCTCAGTCCGAAGTGATCGGAAATTTCCTCCAGGGAGATCGGCTTGTCGTAGTTTTCGCTGATATAGGAGACGATTTCACGGATACGGCGCTGATCTTTGGAAGGCTCCGGCAGATCACTTCTGTAGAGCTGGATGGAAAAACGGGAGATCAGCTCGAACAGGATATGAAGGACCAGGGATTCGCACTGGATCCGGTAGCCGTAAGGATGACTGGTATAATGATGCACGAGTTCGCTGAGTGCATCGCAGATGCCCAGATAGGTGCTGACGCGGTCCTCTGTAAGCTCGGTGCGGTCACAGATGATCTGAAAATTGCGCTGATTCTCCATAAAAGAGGAGATATATTCTGTGTCGATATGAATGACGACCTGCCTGTAGTCACCCGAGCAGCGGTATTCATGAATCTTACCGGCATCGACGGCAATGAATTCCCCGGCGATCATGGTGTGGGGAGTTCCCTCCACAGTGATATGCGCCTGCCCGTCGATCAGATAGGTGATCTCAAGGGCTGAATGCCAGTGGGCCGGGACATAGGATTCATTTGTGCGGAAATCAATGGTAATGTTCTGATTGATCAGATCATATTTGGGAATATAAATATTGCTGCCTGGCATGCGCAATCCTCCCTCAAGTATCTACACGCCTGTTTTCGATACAATATTACCCGAGTCGGGGTAAAAATGCAAATCACACACGGCCGGCAGTTGATGAAAGGGACACTCGAAACCGGAGTTTTACGGCGTTCGACGCACGCGAAGCGTATTGGAATCGTCGAACGCGACGTTACATGTACACGCCCTCGACAGGGCGTGTACTGTAACACACTCGAAAAGGATATTTGGCCTCAGCCTGCTGTAATTGTATACAACAACGTAATTCCTGGGAGTCCTGCATGGACAGATACAATGAAAATGTCAAAAAAGACTAAATCTTCGTCAAAAAATTATCTATACTCTGTTTGAGCCGCATGCTATTATCTTATCATAAAAGAAAACAACACGCAGATACACGCAGTGCACACAAGATCTACAAGGTACATGCACCGCAAAGTTACGCGTTTACGATAGCTGAAGACGAAGATTGCTTCAGCAGAGAGCCGGATAAATCCGGACTCATATGATTTTATAAGGTTAGTCGAGTACACGAGTGCTCTGCTAATATATTACCCCCCTAAGCATCTTGTAACATCCCTTAGGAAACACCCGGCAGTTTATCCCGCTGCCGGGTGTTTTCTTTTTGCCGAATATTGGGACACCGGGGACGGTTCTGATCGTCCCGCTTTTTCTAAAGCTGGACGATCAGAACCGTCCCCGGTGTCCCCGCCGAAAGAGTTACTATTCACGGTGTATAAATATAGACTATCGAGGGGTTGAAAGGGTAACTTTGCAATAACCCCCAGATCACGCTTTTGGGGTGCGGGATGCCAGCA
>ONKG01000107.1 GCA_900318375.1 uncultured Lachnospiraceae bacterium | reverse complement strand
CGGCTCATCATCCGATCGTTTCCTTTCTCTTTCTATTTCTTTTCTTATTTTCTTTCGGATGATTTTGAATGGTAGTTCTTATTGATAACTTATTGCTATTTGTTTTTGCTTGATCAGGTCGTTTCCCTTGATCTGTGTATATACTACCATCAGAGGCATGTCCGGAAAATATCATTCGGGACAGCTTTTTTCACTTTTCAGCCAAATAAAAAAGACCTGTTTTAGGTCTTTTTTGTCATTCCCTGGCCAAAAAGCCGAGATTTTTGGAAGTATCGGGAAGCAAAATGGTAAAATCGAGACCTCGGAACCCCTCGAACCCTAATCGGGACTATCAGTCCTCAGGCATCAACCCTCACCCTACTGTCAAATTTGTTCTGCTATAGCTGAGCATTCACTGATCGATCTTGTCAATTAGAACGGCGGGAATAGTTATCTTTCCGCCCATAGTAGAGTCATAACTGATCAGACCAGCCAATGTTCCGTAAATTGTAATCTCGTCATCTTCCAATACTCTGGAAGAAACAATTGAGGAATCATAAGCTCCGTATAGTACTGTGTCATAATCATCATTTACCGCAAGGCGGATCTGAATCTCACCATCTCCCTCCATAACCTGCAGTACTTTACCATAAAATTTTACTTTCTTTCCTTGGTAATCATCTGGAGTTCTTGCAAGGTTGTCATAAGTGATACCGGTTTCATAACCCTTGGCCTCTTCTGCCTCACGAGCAGCTTTCTCTTCCTCTTCCTTTCTGGCTGCTTCCTCCTCTTCAGCTTTCTTCTTGGCGGCCTCTTCCTCCTCGATTTTTTTCTTTTCCTGCTCTGCCTTGGCCTTCTCTTCCTCAGCCTGAGCAACTGTCTCTGGATGGCTTGCACTCCGTTCCGATCCCAGCTATGACTACCGCAACGAGATCGGCCAGCTTTACAACGGAGATAAGGTCCAGATTATGGGCAATGATGCGATCACCTACCATGATTTCGACAAAGCTGAGTACACAGGCTATACATGAGTCTACTCAGAGAGGCTCAACAAGAGCAGCTGGGTAAACAGCAGATTCATCTGATACCGATACAGATTATTACGCGCCGGATTTCTATTGGAAACCGAGCATCAATGTAATAACAAATATTAAGAGAACGAGCCAAAGGGATGCTGATATGCTTCCCCTTGGCTCGTTCTTTGCTGGAAAACGACCAAAAATAGTCGGATTAAAAATAGTTCATCTGAGATGATCTCAACTCACTTCTCTCTGTTTCTCTAAATAATCATTATGATCGGCATCCTTTATGCGCCGTATCCTGAGCAGGTATATGCCGCAGCTTGAGCAGTTATGTGCTGTCCTGAGCAGGTTTGATAAGACTCCGATTTAGCGGTTCTTGAGCGATTCATAGCGCTCTTTCGCAATTCGTGTACCTTCCGCGAAGAGTTTCTTCGCGTTTTCCGGGAAGGTCCTTCTCAGGGAAGCATAGCGGACTTCTCCGTCCAGGAATTCTTCGTAGGCAAGCGTCGGTTCTTTGGAATCCAGCTGGAATTTAGGCTCGGCATTGGGGTTGTAGCGGTAGAGGAACCAGTAGCCGGCATCCACCGCACGCTTCATCTCCTCCTGTACATTCTGCATCCCGCGCTTGATGCCGTGCTCGATGCAGGGCGCGTAGGCAACGATGATGCTCGGGCCCTTGAACTGCTCCGCCTCGTGAATCGCGCGGATGAGCTGCGCGTTGTCCGCTCCCATCGCGACCTGCGCCACATAGACATTGCCGTAGGTCATCAGCATTTCGCCCAGGTTTTTCTTGGGCCGCTTCTTGCCGGCCGCGGCGAACTGCGCGACCGCACCGACCTGTGTGGCCTTGGAGGACTGGCCGCCGGTGTTGGAATACACTTCCGTATCGACGATGAGGATGTTGAAATCCTCTCCTGTCGACACGACGTGGTCCAGGCCGCCGAAACCAATGTCATAGGCCCAGCCGTCGCCGCCGTACATCCAGAAGGTCTTTTTGGACAGCTGGTCTTTATAACGGAGGATCACGCCGGCGTCCGCGGCCTCTTCGCAGCCGGAAGCGGCAGTCTTTTCGAGGACAGAAACGAGCGCGTCCGATGCCTTCTCCGACTTGTCGAAGTCATCGTAGGTGTCCAGCCAGCGCCCGATCGCGGCTTTCAGCTCCTCATCCGATGTTTTTTCCAGGAGCGCCGTCAGGCGGATCTTCTGCGCCTCCCGCTGCTGGCGCACTGCCATGACCATGCCAAGGGAGAACTCGGCGTTGTCCTCAAAGAGGGAATTGGTCCAGGCAGGGCCCTGGCCTCTGGTGTTGACAGTGTAGGGAATACCGGGTGTGGAGGATCCCCATGCCTGCGTACAGCCGGTGGCGTTTGCCCAGTAGACGCGGCTTCCGAAGAGCTGGGTGAGGAGCTTGGCGTAGGGCGTCTCACCGCAGCCGGCACAGGCTGCCGAGAACTCGACCAGGGGTTTCCGGAACTGGCTGCCCTTGACCGTGTAGGGATCAAAGACATCCTCTTTTTCCGGCAGCGCCACGGTATACTCCCAGGCGGAGGTATCCTCCTGGGCGGGATCCGCATTCACCATGGTGAGTGCCTTTTCTTTGGCGGGACAGACTGCTGCGCAGCTGCCGCAGCCCGTGCAGTCGAGCGGGCTGATCTGCATAGTAAACAGCATACCCGATGCCTGTTTCCCGTTTGCCTTTCTGGTCTTCAGGCTGACGGGCGCCGCAGCCGCTTCCTCCTCTGTGAGCAGGTAGGGACGGATGACCGCGTGCGGGCACACATAACTGCACTTATTGCACTGAATACATTTATCCGGATCCCAGACCGGCAGACGTGTCGCGATACCGCGCTTTTCATAGGCCGTCAGGCCCATGTCGATCGTGCCGTCCTTATATCTCATCAGGGCACTGACAGGCAGGTCATCGCCCTTCTGGGCGTTGACAGGATCCAGGAACTTCGTCACGACTGACGGAACCTTTCTTTCCGGCGCCGGCGCATCCTCCGCCGTCTTCCAGGACTCCGGTACTTCAATTTTGGTGAGGGAATCTACACCCGCGTCGATCGCTGCGAGATTCCTTTTCACGACCTCCTCGCCCTTTGCGAAATAGGTCTTTGCGGCCGCGTCCTTCATGTACTTCATGGCATCATCCACAGGAATGACCGGCATCAGGTGGAAGAAGGCGGACTGCAGGACCAGATTGAAATGGTTGCCCAGGCCGAGCGCATTGGAGATCTTTGCCGCGTCGATCGTATAAAGGGAGATGTTCCGGTTCGCGATATCCCTCTTTGCCTTGGCCGTCAGGTGGGCCTCCAGCTCAGCGGCATCATAGGGACAGTTGATGAGATAGGTCCCTCCGGGACGGATCTCCTCTGTAATATCGTACTTGTCGAGATAAGTGGTGTTGTGGCAGGCGACGAAATCCGCCGACTTTACATAGTAGGTAGAGCGGATCGGCTTGTCCGAAAAGCGCAGATGACTTCTGGTAAGTCCGAAGGACTTCTTGGTGTCATACTCGAAATAGGCCTGGGCGAATTTGTCCGTGTGGTCATTGATGATCTGCACGGTATTTTTGTTGGCGCCCACTGTGCCGTCGGAGCCAAGGCCCCAGAACTTGCAGCTGACCGATTTGCCCTGCTCGGGGTAAAAAGGCTCGTGCACTTCCAGGGAAGTTCCCGTGACATCGTCCGTGATGCCGATCGTGAAGCGATTTTTCGGATTTTCCTTATTCAGTTCCTCAAAGACGGCGAGGATCTGAGCCGGCGTGGTGTCCTTGGAGGACAGGCCGTAGCGGCCGCCGATCACAGTGAGGTCTCCCCGGCCGCGGAGGGCCGTACAGACGTCGGCATAGAGCGGCTCGCCCGCGCTTCCGTACTCCTTGGTGCGGTCCAGCACCGCGATCTTCCTGCAGGTCTCAGGGATGGCGGAGAGGAAACGGGAGACGTCGAAGGGACGGTAGAGGTGCACCTGGACGAAACCGGTCTTTTCGCCCTTCGCGTTCAGATGATCCACCACCTCCTGGACACAGCCGGAGACCGATCCCATGGCGATGATCACGCGCTCCGCGTCCGGCGCGCCGTAGTAATTAAAGATATGATATTCCCTGCCTGTGATCTCGGAGAGCTTTCCGAGATAGTCCTCCACGATATCGGGCAGAGCATTATAGTCCGCATTGCTCGCTTCCCTGATCTGGAAGAATATGTCGGGATTCTGGACCGTCGCACGCAGCATGGGGTGCTCCGGATTCAGCGCCTGCGCCCGGAAGGCGTCCAGGGCATCGTAATCATAGAGCTTCTGCAGATCCTCATAGTCGATCTGCTCCACCTTGTCGATCTCATGCGACGTGCGGAATCCGTCGAAGAAATGAACGAAGGGAATCCTGGCTTTAATGCCCGCCAGATGCGGGATGGCCGCCAGATCCATGACTTCCTGCACACTGCCGGTAGAGAAGAGGGCAAAGCCCGTGTTTCGGGTGCTCATTACATCCGAGTGATCACCGAAAATCGACATGGCGTGCGTCCCGACCGTTCTCGCGGCCACATGCAGGACGCCCGGAAGCCTCTCGCCGGCAATACGGTGCATAAGCGGCAGCATCAGCATCAGGCCCTGGGAGGAAGTAAAACTCACCGCCAGGCCTCCGGTCTGCAGAGCGCCGTGCACAGCGCCCGCCGCACCTGCTTCGGACTGCATCTCAATGAGCTGGACCCGCTGCCCGAACAGGTTCTTTTTCCCGTTCGCAGACCAGACATCGGTTTTGACCGCCATCGGAGAGGACGGCGTGATCGGATAAATCGCGGCGATTTCAGTAAACGCGTACGCCACATAGGCACAGGCTTCGTTTCCGTCTACAGCCACGTATTTTTTTACTTTTTCTGCCATAATCATTCCCTTTCTGTAGCTTTCCGTGCAGGCCGGAGCATCTTGCAAGGCATCCCGGCCGCCTTCCGGAGTCCGGCTCATCAGGCTGTCACGATTCCGGCTGCCTTCTGGAGTCCCAGTTTCTCCACTGCCATCTCCCGCATCTTGAATTTCTGGATCTTTCCAGCGTCGTTCATGGGGTAGCTGTCCACAAAATCGATATATTTGGGCACCTTGTGCTTGGCCATGTGGTCGCGCACATACTGTTTCATCTCTTCCGAAGTCATCTCCTCGCCCTCTTTTAAGATGATGCAGGCCATGATCTCTTCTCCCATGGCCTCATCCGGCACGCCGATGACCTGCACGTCGCTCACCTTGGGGTGGGTGTAGATAAACTCCTCGATCTCCTTGGGGTAGATATTTTCTCCGCCGCGGATGATCATATCTTTGAGCCGCCCTGTGATCCGGTAGTTGCCCTCCGGTGTCCTGCAGGCCAGATCTCCGGTGTGGAGCCAGCCGTCCGCGTCAATGGCAGCAGCTGTCGCCTTGGGCATTTTGTAATATCCCTTCATGATATTATAGCCGCGCGCGACAAACTCGCCGATCACTTCATCCGGGCAGTCCTCTCCGGTCTCCGGATCCACGATCTTGCATTCCACCTCGGGGAAGGCACAGCCCACCGTAGCGACACGGACCTCGAGAGGATCCGTCGTGCGGCTCATTGTGCAGCCCGGGGAAGCCTCGGTCTGGCCGTAGACAATGACGATCTCCGGCATGTGCATTTTGTCGACCACATCCCGCATGACCGAGATGGGGCAGGGGCTTCCCGCCATGATCCCGGTGCGCATAAAGCTGAAATCTGTCTTCTCAAAATCCGGATGCTCGAGCATGGCGATGAACATGGTGGGGACTCCGTGGAAAGCCGTCACATGTTCGTTGTTGATGCAGGCCAGTGATGATTTGGGCGAAAAATAGGGGATGGGCAGAATGGTCCCGCCGTGGGTCATGGTGGACGTCATTGCCAGCACCATACCGAAGCAGTGGAACATAGGCACCTGGATCATGAGCCTGTCCGCCGTGGACAGATCCATGCCGTCCCCGATGCTCTTGCCGTTGTTGACAATATTGTAATGGGTGAGCATCACGCCCTTGGGAAATCCGGTCGTTCCGGACGTATACTGCATGTTGGCGACATCGTTGACATCCACTGCCGCCGCCATGCGCCGCACTTCCTCGATGGGTGTTTGGGACGCGTACTCGAAGGATTCCTCCCAGGTGATGGCACCCGGCATCCGAAAGCCAACCGTGATCACATTGCGAAGGAAGGGCAGGCGTCTCGCGTGCAGAGCCTCGCCGGGCTTCTTTTCGGCCAGTTCCGGACACAGCTCCTGCATGATCTCCTTATAATTGGAATCCCTGTAGCCGTCGATCATCACCAGTGTATGGGTGTCGGACTGCCGCAGCAGATATTCCGCCTCATGAATCTTGTAGGCGGTATTCATAGTCACCAGCACCGCGCCGATCTTGGTCGTCGCCCAGAAGGTCAAATACCACTGGGGCACATTGGTCGCCCAGATCGTCACCTTGGAGCCTGCACGGACGCCGAGAGAAACCAGTACTCTCGCGAATTCGTCCACATCATCCCGAATATTTTCCCGTGTGGCTGTTGTTCCAGTAGAGATGCTTTTCATTCAGCCTGGTGTTCTGAAACCGTCCCATCACATTGACGAAATGGGTGAAGATGATCTCCATGTCCGCGATCTCGGGCATCCAGTCCGGATCCCATTCAAGCGAAATAAAGCCGTCATAGTTGATGGAGCGCAGGGCGTTCATGAGCTCCTTCAGGGGAAGAAGTCCGTCCCCGATGAGCTCCGGCACCGGCGCGCCGTCTTTCTTTGTGAAATCATGAATGTGTACATGCCGCACATAGGCACCGAGGTTGGTGATGGTCCGCTCCGGATCCTCTCCCGCGGTCACACAGGTGGAATACATGTCCCAGAGCGCAGCGAGACGGTCGTCGGAAAAACGGTTCAAAAGATCCCGGAGAATCTGCGTGTCCGCGTAGAGGCCGGATGTCTCCACAAGGGCGACGACAGGTCTGGTCCCGATCATCTCGAGGATACGCTCGATCGCGTCCGCGCACGCGTCGGTGTCGGAAGACGATGTATGGATCCCTATGAAAGGGATTCCCAGATTGACGGCGACTCGGATACATTCGTCCATCTCGCGTGCAGAAGACGCATCCACAAAATCCGCCGCTGTATCCACACAGGAAACAGCCAGCTTATCGCCGATGAGGCGGCGCCTCGAAACAGCCGCAAGTTCCGGATTGGTCGGACTCTCCTTTCCCGAAAAAACAGGTCCCGCAATGTCGTAGAGCTCGATTCCCGACATACGCGTGTATTTGGCGGCTTCACAGAATTCATTCCATCCGATCCCGTCCCAGTTCCGTATAGAAAAAGATAATTTCATTATAATTCCCTCTTATGTCGAAGCACTATACGCTGAGACACCCTGGGAGAAAACGCGAAGGCATTTTCTCCGATGGGACCAGCGAAGTATGCGGCGCTCCGACGCAAACTACTTCCTGATCTCGCGCCGTCACACAGAGCGGGGCGAATCCTCTTCTTCATAGATGATCTTGTTCAGGGCACTGATATAGGCACGGATCGATGCGCCGATGATATCCGTCGAGAGCCCGTTTCCGGAATAAACTTTTCCATTCGCGCGAAGTTTGATCAGAGCACTGCCCATGGAGTCGCGGCCTTCTGTCACGGTCTGGATCTGGAAGTCGTCCAGCTCATAGCGGTGACCGATGATCATTTCAATCGCCGCAAAGGCAGCGTCGATCGGGCCGTCACCGGTTCCCACTCCCCGCTTGCTCTCTCCGTCCTTCTCCAGAAGGATATTGGCAGTCGCCGTGATGATATTCCCGCTGTTGATCACATAATTGATGATCTTGTATGTGGAAGGAACCTGCATGGCTGTGCCCGCCACGATGGCGTCCAGCTCTTTAGTCCCTACAAAATGCTTCTTGGTGACGACGCGCCGGAATGCCTCATAGACCTTGGCGTTATCTTCCTCACTCAGATCATAGCCGAGCTGGCGCACCACCTTGATCACTTCTCCGATCTCGTCCTTTTCATCCAGCGTGACACCCGCCGCGTCCGGAAGAGAGATATTGGAAAAGCGCGTGATCTCCTCTTCCTGGGGCATAATGATCTTCTCGAGCTGGGTGACCACGCGGTGGATCTCCGTGACGCGCATACCGGTCTCGATATCGAGGTCAGCGCCGCGCATCTTGACAAAGCGGATCATCTCCTCAAGAGTCGGATAGCCGTTCCTGACAGCCGTGCACTTGACACCGGTGGCGCCTTTTGAGACCGCCTCGGCGCCGCAGGCAACCGCCATATGCATCTCATCGCTCACCTCGACATAGAGCTCGATGTCCGAGAGTTCAGGAACACGGGATAATATATCCTTGACAAAAGCCCCGAACTCCTGGGGCATCATGATCCCAGCCGAATCGCAGAGCGTGACCTTGTAGGCCCCGGCCTTCACGGCGGCAGCGATCGCCTCACAGAGGAAGGCCTTTTCTGCCCGCGTCGCGTCAAGCGCGGAAAACTCCACATGTTCACAGTAATAGCGGCACTCCTTTACTTTCTCCGTAATAAAAGAAAGCATAGCCTTGTCCTTCTTATGACAGATGTATTCCATCTGTACCGGCGAAACCGGGACCAGCAGGTTCAGCTTGGGCTTTCTCGCAACCCGGATGCTGTCCCAGGTCTTCTCGATATCTCCGTCGGCGATGTTGACACAGGCGGAGATCCGGCTGTTCACCATGGAAGCGATCGTACTGTTGCTGAGTTCCTCCGCCTTGCTCCCCCCGATGGGTGCCAGCTCGATCGTATCCGCCTTCAGTCTGTCCAGACTCCTGGCGATTTCCAGCTTCTCCTTAAAGGTCAGCTCTCTCCCGCGGATCGCCGCGCCTTCGCGAAGGGTAACATCAATCAGTTTCATCGTTCTCATACAATTCTCCTCTCTTCCCATCCTGTCGATGTGCTCCCGTCCGTAGACAACAGCTCCATCTGCCAGGGACAATCTCCGGAAAAAACAGGGTCGAGGCGGCAAGATGAACTGCGTTCTTGTTCATATGCGTCCTCTGGCTTCCCGCAGGCCGTGTCAAACGCGTAGAGGCGGCCCTGCGATAATCAAAAGCGTAGATGCGGCCCTGCGATAATAAGATAGAGGCGGCCCTGCGATAATAAAAAAATCCCGGAGGCTCTTTCAGGAACCTCCGGGACGTCAAGAATCCATTACCTGACGCGGTACCACCCGGATTGCTGCTTGCGCAGCCGCTCAGCTGTACTCCAACAAGTACATGGCCCTTTTACGTTGGCCGGACGGATCCCCCTACACACCAAAAGGCTTCAGGAAATCTGCTCAGGCAGGAGACTGCGCAATCTGTTCCACACCGGCTCACACCAACCGCCGGCTCTCTGAAGTGTACCCCAGAAAGGCATAGTGCCGTCATCGCATTTTCTTGATATCACTTGAAAAGTAATTTTACTGGAATATATTTTTTTTGTCAAACATTTTTTACAGGCAACTTGAAACCATTTCACCATTTTATACAAGCAGCTTGAAACCGGCTTTTACAGGCTGCTTGAAACCGGCTTTTCTGCCTATGCACAATGTCTACAGGATCGTAACCTCTTCCGGATACCATCCCCCTGTTTTCGCGACTCATTCGGCTTGGGGCTTTCCCTGATTTACAAAATGAAAGCATCGTGATAGTAAATACTTTGTATATACCAATCATTAGCTTAGGCGCGCTGAAAACAGCTGCCCTCCGGCTTGTCCTTTTTTATTCAGCCCCGGTCAGCTGCGATGATCACTCGCCAATCGGTCTTTCGCTTCTTCAGTCCCCTCAGAATTCTCAAGTTTAGCCGCATCCCAAACTTCTGTCAGGTTCCGGCAATAACGTTCCAGTAATAACATAGATGCTTTCCTTACAAATAGAATCCCGCGGAAATAATCGTCCAGGAATCGTTGTGTCCGCTCATTAAGCGAAAAGAAATCTCACAAGAACAGCATACTATTTTCTTCAAAAAGAAAGCCGCCGCACTGGCGCTTAACGTGTCCGGTGCGGCGGCTTCTTGGCGAATATGTATTTATAAAAAGGGGGGTACGCCTCTTTGTGGGAGGCATTCTGTTGGGACACGCGGGACGGTTCCAATGGTATTTAGTTAGGCCGAAACCTCCCTTGGCGCTTGCATGCCATCCCATTTATTCATCTGCATGTATTTCCGTTATTGGCCCCTC
>ONKG01000098.1 GCA_900318375.1 uncultured Lachnospiraceae bacterium | reverse complement strand
TCCATCTGAGGTTCACGCAAGGGCGGCGTACCGTAACCACAACTTTACTGGTGGGCAAGATTCAGCGCTTACTTACCCACCCAAGCTACAGAAGCGCCCTTTTTTCTCGTGTTTTTTCTACGTTTTCTATCGATTGGATCAGTTGACGTTTACAATCTCTATAGTTATAATAAACAAATCCGTCAGTGCTATCCTGATGGATTTATTTTTTATGCTGCAGCCCTTCTATGCCAGGCATCAAAGAGCTGTAGTTTCTATGATTTTCAAAGGGGGAATTCCAACCATGAGCACACTTAAATCCATAGCAAAAAAATATTCCGACACCAGTCTGATCCTCCGAATTGCCATCGGCATCGTCTTAGGTGCCATTCTGGCCGTCGCGATTCCCCAGGTATCCTTCATCAGCATCTTCGGCGATCTCTTCGTCGGTGCCCTGAAGGCAATCGCCCCGGTCCTTGTCGCCGTGCTTGTCATGAGCTCTCTCTGCCAGGGCAGCGCAAAGCTCGACAGTCGTTTCGGACTGGTCATCTTCCTCTACATGCTCACAACTTTCCTGGCGGCCTTTATCGCTGTTCTTTTCAGCTTTGCTTTCCCGCAGACACTCAACCTTGCTGTTGAAAGCGCTGAACAGGCCGCTCCCGGCGGCCTTGGAGAAGTCCTGTACAATCTCCTGATGAACATCATTGTCAATCCGCTGCAGGCTACGGTCAGCGCAAACTACATGGGCATTCTCTTCTGGTCCGCTATCCTCGGCATGGCCCTCAAGGGCATTGCCTCCGAAACCACCAAACAGTTCCTCAGCGACATTGCCGATGCCGTCTCTCAGGGTGTTCGCTGGATCATTAATCTCGCTCCCTTCGGTATCTGCGGCCTGGTATTCTCCACAGTCACGGACAGCGGCTTCAAGACCTTTATGGGTTACGGAAAGCTCCTCGCTGTTCTGGTAGGCTGCATGCTGACTGTTTCCCTCATCATCAATCCTATCATTGTCGGATTTATCCTCAAGGCAAACCCCTATCCCCTAGTCTGGAGATGCCTGCGTGAAAGCGGCTTCACCGCATTCTTCACCAGAAGCTCCGCCGCGAACATTCCTGTCAACATGGAGCTCTGCGAAGAACTGGGTCTGGATAAAGACGTTTATTCGGTCTCTATCCCTCTGGGCGCGACCATCAATATGGACGGTGCCGCGATCACGATCACAGTCATGACACTCGCCGCCGCAAATACCGTCGATATCAAGGTAAGCTTTGCTACAGCCCTGGTTCTGTCCGTTCTCTCCGCTCTTGCGGCCTGCGGCGCATCGGGTGTTGCCGGCGGATCCCTTCTGCTGATCCCCATGGCCTGCTCCCTGTTCGGAATCTCCCAGGATATCGCAATGCAGGTCGTCGCTGTCGGTTTCATTATCGGCGTTGTTCAGGACAGCGTTGAGACCGCCCTCAACTCCTCCGGCGACGTTCTCTTTGCGGCCACTGCCGAGTATGCAGAGTGGCGCAAGCAGGGCCGCCCTCTTCCGGATTTCCTCGGCGGAAACAAAGCCGGAAATACCAAATAACGCCAGGACAGGAAGGGTCTGTAATTATTTCCGAAACAAAAACGAGTCAGAAGGAAGGGATCGGTTCTTTCTGACTCGTTTTTTTTATGAGTTAAAAGATGGCTGCGGCTGACTCATTCTGAGTCACGAGGGACGGTTCTGCCCGACTCATTTTTGAGTCACAAGTCAAAATGAGTCAAAAGGGACGGTTCTATCTGACTCATTTTATCTGACTCATTTTATCTGACTCATTTTAAGCTAAAAGGACGCCTCTGTCCGGCTCATTCTTTATTCAGGCCTTCAGTTCGAAATCCTGTTTTCCGTGCTTGCACCAGGGGCAGGTCCAATCCGCGGGAAGATCCTCAAAAGGAACGCCTTCCTTTTCTTCGTCATACTCATAACCGCAGATCTTGCAGACCCAGACCTTGCCGGCCTTCTTCTCTTCCACCTTCCGGGGCTTCGGTTTTACGTTTGCCTGATAGTAGGTGTATGTGATTGAAGGCTGATCAGAGAGGATCTCCCCGTCAATTACTTCCGCGAGGAAAAGTGTGTGTGTACCCAGATCCAGAGACTGCTTCACCTCACAGGACAGATAAGCATTTGCGCCCTTTGTTATATAGGGGATTCCGTTTGCCGCTGTCCTGGCATCCGCAAAGTCCGCAAACTTGTCCACATTCTTTCCGCTCTGGAATCCGAAGTGCTTGAAAGTATCAAATGTCACACTCTCATCCAGGAAAGAAACATTGAATTTTCCGCTCTTTTTTACCATCTGCTCTGTGTAGTTCTGCTTGTTGACAGTGATGGAAATCACATTCGGAGTAGATGTCTGCTGCATGGCCGTATTGATAATGCAGCCGTTGGCCTTCTCTCCGTCTTTTGCTGTCAGGACAAAAAGTCCGTACGTAAGTTTAAACATAATCGAGTTATCCATTGTTGTCTCCTTTCCAGCTGTCTGCTTTGTCTGATTTCCGCAAGAGCTTTATAAACATACCTGTGGTAAAGCTGCATGTTTGTCAAAATAACATGTGTCATGTCACATGTGTGATAAAAAGCACTCTCGATTATATTATACTGCCTTTCTGAAAAAAGTTCCGAAAATAAACTCTGACACATCTGCTTTTTCAGACTCAGACTATGTGCTGCAGGCCCTCTCGGGGATGGAAAAGCACTTCATATTTATCCCGGATCACACAACAGCTTGCAAAACCTGTTTCCACATCTGAACATATGGTAAATATCCCCTTTTCCTTCAGGGTATGGAAGAGAGGGCCCGAAGAAAAAGGGGATTCAGATCACATGTATTCAGTTTCTATCCGGAAAGATCCGGCACCTTGTGTGCTCAGCATTTCACACGCATGCCTTCCGGTTTTCGGGAGAGTTGTGTAAAGATTATTATCTGCCAATGAGCAATGATTCTCTGTCAAAGTCCGGCAGACTCCGACAGACCCCGGCAGACTCCGGCAGACTCCGGCAGACTCCGGTAAACTCCGGTAAACCTCTGCAAACTCTGGCAATCTGCACAGCGGCTTGCTTAAGAACTTTATCAGATATCCACCTTGGGCAGCTTCGCAATAGATGCTGCAATCTGCTCGTCGGTCGGGATCTCGTCGGTCATCTCTCCGTCATTGTATTTCTGGTAAGCGACCAGGTCAAAGTATCCGGTGCCTGTCAGGCCGAAGACAATGGTCTTCTCCTCGCCGGTCTCTTTGCACTTGAGGGCTTCGTCGATTGCAACACGGATGGCATGGGAACTCTCGGGGGCAGGGAGGATACCCTCGACACGCGCAAACTGCTCGGCAGCTTCAAAAACGCTGCTCTGTTCCACGCTCACCGCCTCCATATATCCGTCGTGGTAGAGCTGGGAGAGGGTTGTGCTCATACCGTGGAAACGCAGGCCGCCCGCATGGTTGGGGGAGGGAATGAAACCGCTGCCCAGAGTGTACATCTTGGCTAGCGGGCAGATCATGCCGGTATCGCAGAAATCATAGGCGAAGGTGCCGCGTGTGAAGCTGGGGCAGGAAGCGGGCTCGACCGCGATAATGCGGTAATCCGCCTCGCCGCGGAGCTTTTCTCCCATGAAGGGAGCAATCAGGCCGCCCAGGTTGGAGCCGCCGCCCGCACAGCCGATGATCATATCGGGTTTGATGCCGTATTTATCCAGTGCGATCTTGGTCTCCAGGCCGATTACCGACTGGTGCAGCAGAACCTGGTTCAGGACACTGCCCAGAACATAACGGTAGCCGGGATTCTTTGTAGCGACTTCCACTGCCTCGGAAATCGCACAGCCAAGGCTTCCGGTCGTGCCGGGATGCTCGGCGAGGATCTTCCTGCCTACTTCTGTCGTCTCGGAGGGAGACGGAACGACAGATGCGCCGTAGGTGCGCATGACTTCGCGGCGGAAAGGCTTCTGCTCATAAGAAACCTTGACCATGTAGACCTTGCAGTCCAGATCAAAGTAGGAGCAGGCCATGGACAGAGCAGTGCCCCACTGACCGGCACCGGTCTCTGTCGTCACGCCCTTGAGGCCCTGTTTCTTGGCATAATAAGCCTGGGCAATGGCGGAATTGAGCTTGTGGCTGCCGCTGGTGTTGTTGCCTTCAAATTTGTAATAGATCTTTGCCGGTGTCTGCAGTTTCTCTTCCAGACAGTAGGCGCGTACCAGAGGAGAAGGACGGTACATCTTGTAGAAATCACGGATCTCCGTCGGAATCTCGATGTAAGGGGTCGTCTCATCCAGTTCCTGGGCGACCAGTTCCTCACAGAAAATCGGTGCCAGTTCCTCCGCCTTCAGCGGCTGGAGTGTCCCGGGGTTCAGCAGCGGCGCGGGCTTATTCTTCATATCCGCGCGCAGATTATACCAGCTCTTAGGCATCTCATCTTCGTTGAGATAGATCTTGTAAGGAATCTTATTGTCTGCCATAGTTTTTCTCCTTTCGTTGAAGCGCGTAAGCGCTGAGACTGGTTTTTTCCGGGACAGGAATTTGTTGGTACTGTCGCTTTCGAGCAAGCTCGAGCGCCTGTTTTTGATTTGTACGTGCATGTTTCTTTACGGTCGCAATTCGCCATGCCGACAGGTTCGCAGCCTTCGGCTGCTCACTGTCACGGCGTTCGCCGTATACGTCCAAATCCAAAAACTGTCGCTTTCGAGCAAGCTCGAGCGCCTGTTTTTGATTTGTACGTGCATGGCTCATTGCTTCGCGCAAAAAAGCCTGTCCCTGCAGCTTTATACATTTGCTGCTGGGACAGGCTGATAAATTCATCCTGCGGTGCCACCCGGCTTGACGCAATTCTGCGCCCACTCTGCCATACGTAGGGATGCATCCTCTATAGAAAATTGCTGCATACCAACATATGCTGAACTTTGCTTACGGAGGCCCATCACTCCGTCTCCCATACTTTACAAATCTGTATTTCAGGTCGCCCTCAGAAGTCCATTCGGCAATACGCTCCATACTGCAATCTCAGCACCTGCAGCTCTCTGGAATGAAGGAAGCATTGCTTACTCACTCTTCTTCAACGGTTTAACGCAGTGTAGCATGAATTAATCCGCGGTGTCAATGTTCTAAATCACGTTTTTGACCAGTTCAACTTTATCTCATCCTAACACAGTGCCCTTTGCATATGATCGATATCCCTTAATAACCCTCAATAAACCTCGACAAGAGAGGCCTTCCTCTTTTTCCTTTCTCCTATGAAGAAAAATAACAAAATATCGCAGAATAATCCATAAATAGCATACATTGCAATATGGGAAAACACAGGCTCAGGTAGTATCCTGAAAATGGAGTATTTTAACAAAAAACAGGCAGCGCAGCTGCCTCTGCCAGCAAGTATAAGGAGTTTGCCATGGCCATTGTGTACAACGAAACCAAAAAGACCTTTTCCCTTCATACTGCAAAAACGACCTACCAGTTGAAGGTCGGCAATCTCAACTATGTCAAGCATCTCTACTACGGAGCAACGATCCGCGACGAGGACCTGGTCTATCTGATCCGGCAATATGACCGCGGATTCTCAGGCAATCCCTATGAATCTCTGCAGGAGCGTACTTTCTCGCTGGATGCTCAGCCGCAGGAATTTACGACACAGCAGCAAGGAGATTTCCGAATCAATTCGATCGAAGTACAGAATTCCGACGGAAGCTTCTCCTTCAACGGAAGATATGTCTCGCACAGGATGTATCAGGGACCCTTTACTCTGAATGGACTGCCGACTGCCTTTGCAAGAGAAAACGACACTGTTGATACTCTGGAGCTGACCATTGAGGATGCGGTGACCAATGTCCAGGTCACGCTCCTGTATTCTGTCTTTGAGGAGGCGGACATCATCATGCGCGCCGCCAGGGTACACAACGGCGGAAAAGAGCCCGTCCAGCTCAAGCGGATCATGTCTATGAACATGGACTATATGAACGGACAGAATCTGGATCTGATCTCCCTGCCGGGCAGGTACGGCCAGGAGCGGCAGGTTGAGCGCCAGCCCCTGACCCACCATGTACACAAGATCCGCAGCGGCCGCGGCATCTCCTCCCATCAACAGAATCCCTTCATCGCTCTTGCAGAGAGGACTACGACCGAAGATTTCGGCGCCTGCTACGGATTCGCGCTCATGTATTCCGGAAGTTTTCTGGCAGAGGCCGAGCTTGACCAGTACGACCAGGCCCGTCTGGTAATGGGCATCAACGACCGCCTGTTCAGCTATCCGGTAGGCCCCGGCGAGGACTTTGACACCCCCGCTGTGCTTATGACCTACACCCACAAGGGTCTGACCCGGATGAGCCACAACTACCACAACTTTATCCGGAACAATCTGAACAGGAGTAAATTTGTCCGCGATGTGCGGCGTCCGGTTCTGATCAACACCTGGGAGGCAGCTTTCTTTGACTTCGATGATGAGAAGCTCATCGAGATCGCAAAGGCAGCCAAAGGCATGGGCGTTGAAATGATCGTCATGGATGACGGGTGGTTCGGCAAGCGCGATGACGACAACTCCGGCCTGGGCGACTGGTATGTCAATGAAAAGAAAATCAAGTGCGGTCTCACAGAGTTGGTCCGTCAGATCAACGATCTGGGTATGAAATTCGGCATCTGGTTCGAGCCCGAGATGGTCTCCGAGGACTCCGACCTCTTCCGCGCTCATCCCGACTGGGCAATGGAAATTCCCGGACGAAGGGCGGTCCGAAGCCGCAACCAGCTGGCCCTCGATGTGGGCAGAAAAGAAGTCCAGGACTACCTGATCGAAAGCATCAACCGGATCCTGGACAGCGCCAACATCTATTATGTGAAATGGGACATCAACCGCGCCATCACGGATCTGTGGTCCAATGCACTCCCTCCGGAATGTCAGGGAGAGGTCTCCCACCGCTACGTCCTGGGTCTCTACCGAGTCATGGACGGCATCATCAAGACCCATCCGGACATCATGTTTGAAGGCTGCGCAGGCGGCGGAGGGCGCTTCGATACCGCCATGCTGACCTATTTTGTCCAGTACTGGAGCTCCGACAACACCAAGCCTCTGGACAACCTCAAGCTCCACTACGGCTCCTCCTTCCTCTATCCGGTCTGCACCATGGGTGCCCATGTCTCGGAAGCCAGTCCCATGGTCCCCTTCGAGACCAAGGCTGCCATTGCCATGTGCGGTACCTTCGGATATGAACTCGACGCGACAAAGCTGAAAAAGAAAGAGATCCGTTCCTGCAAAAAAATGAGTGACCTCTACCACAAATATTACGACCTCAATTTCTTCGGCGATTACTACCGCCTGGCAAACCCCTTCGAGCAGGTCAACCTCGTTGCCTGGGAGAGTGTCGCAAAAGATAAGAGCGAAGCCCTGGTTACCGTGATCACTGTCAACCTGACCGTCAACGGCCCCCAGGAATACATCAAGTGCAAGGGCCTCTCTCCCAACACCCGCTACCGGGTCGAAGGAGACGGAAACACCCTGATCGCAAGCGGCATGGCACTCATGCACGCCGGCCTTCCCATTCCCCGGGAAATTCCTGAATACACTGCCTTCCTCTATCACATGACTGCAATCGACGAATAAATCTGAAAGGGGGAGACAGAGGAGACAGGGGACGGTTCTGTGTCTCCCCCCCGAACCATCCCCTGTCTCCAAACCCTAAAACTCGAAAAAAGACGGTGCCTGGCCGACATGGACCTGGTACCGTCTCTTTTTCTTGTTCCGCTGTAGAAACCTTGTCACATCCCATTTTATGATGTAAAGGTCAAAAGGTATCCAATGGCTCTGAGTCTCGTCAAGTTGCACAAACAGCCGAAGGGCCTTGGCGAGCGGCCGGTACTTGGCCGCTG
>ONKG01000100.1 GCA_900318375.1 uncultured Lachnospiraceae bacterium | reverse complement strand
GCTGGCATCCCGCACCCCAAAAGCGTGATCTGGGGGTTATTGCAAAGTTACCCTTTCAACCCCTCGATAGTCTATATTTATACACCGTGAATAGTAACAATTGAGATTTAATATCTATTAATTTCCAGTATTTTGTCTAAATTATCTAAAAAAATATCAGTCATTTCTCACTGAAATCACAATTTCGCATGAGACAGGAAAAACCCGGCAAAGACATCGTCTTATGCCGGGTTGAATTTATTTCAAGATTACTGCCAGGGCTTTGTGCCCCTTGTCTTCACCTTATGGTTCATCTGTTCAGCAGCTGCCGGGTGATCTCTGAAGGGATCGTAAATTCCACCGTGCCCATATATGTGGGTCCTGCCTCTCCCTCGTTGAAGCAGAGGACCAGATTGCCGTCCCTGTCAAAATAGAAATCCTGTGCCGGGCTGATCTCACGGAAATCGTAATCAGGGCCTTCGTCGGAGTCGATCCAGTACTGAAGGTCCGGGTCCTCGTCCATCTGTCCGCGCATCTGCCTGATCACTTCTTCACTTAAGGGTGTGATATAATCCGGATCCTCCCCGAACAGAGTCTCCAGTGTCATATAGTTTCCCGTCTTTTTGTCAACATTAAAGTGCGTGACCTGTTCAAATCCCTCCGAAGGAGGGGTGCTTGCCAGCATTCTCAGGGAAAACCAGTCGTCCGAGTCCGTAGTGACCTCATGTGTAAAGCGTAAAGAGGGATATCCTGTCTCTTCTTCCAGAGATTCTTCGAACACCTGCACCTGCTGCAGGACCATCTGTCTGATTTCATCGGTGATTGAGGCATCTTCCATGGCATCCTTCACGGAAATATCCTGCTCCATTGCGGAACCGCCCGAACCGGGAGCGGACACGGCCGCATCCCCGTTCTTCGCCCCGTCTTCATAGGCCTCTTCTTCCGAAGCATCTGTCTCAAAAGCATAGGACTCCGCGGCGGCTTCGCCGGCGGACTCAGCTTCAATGTTCTTTGTCTCCTCCTCGGTCTCCACATGAACACTCTCATCAGACATCATGACGAGACCGGACTCCATACTGTCACCCACATTATTGTGTACCTGGCGGGATGCCTGGAATGTCACAGCGATCACGGACACACAAAGGAGCGCCGCGGCTGCGGTCACCCATCTGTGCAGATGCAGGAACTTCTTTCTGCCGGATAAGGTTTTATTGACAGCTCTGCCGGGTCCTGCGGCAGCAGCTTTTGTCTCCGAAGCTGTACGGACTGTATCCGGCAGACCGGCAGCTTCCTCTATATACTCATCCCGGATTCCGCTCATGGCTTCCAGAATATCGAATCTATCCATTACATCAGGCCCTCATTTTCCAATGCTTTTTTCAGGGAACGTCTCATCCTCAGCAGTGTGACCTTCACGTCACTCTGTCCGAGCCCGTACATTTCGGCAATATCGGCTACAGAATCCATGTAGAAATAGCGCCTCACAAACAGCCTGCGCTGTTTGACGGATACCGAATCCAGATATCGGTTGATCGCCGCCTCCAGTGTGCCGCGGTCCACAGCCTCCTGCACATTGTCGGAGGAAGGAGCGGCAAAATCTCCCAGTTCGTCAAGTGATTCCGACAGGCGGTCACCTGTTCTCTTGAGAGCATGTCCCGCCCTGTACCGGGATATGGCCAGATTTCTCGTGATCCTGCCCAGAAATGCACTCAGGCAGTCCGGACGCGCGGGGGGAATGCTGTTCCATGCCCCCAGCCATGTGTCATTGAGGCACTCCTCAACATCCTCCTCGACCCCGAGAATATTATGGGCAATCATGCGGCAGTACCGGCCGTAGGAAGCCGCAGTCTGCTCAATCGCCCTTTCGTCCCTCTCCCAGAAAAGCTCTATAATCCTGTTGTCGTCCATAAAGCCTCATCTCAGACTCAGCAGCCGGAATCCGCCTGCCCCCTGTGTTCAAAGAACTACGCGGAAAACCCACTGCAAAAGTATTCTCATTAATCTATGTCGCAAGCCAAGTAAGTCAGGTTACACTCCCTTAAAAGCCTTCAGAACTCCCTTCAATACTGCTTTCCGGATACATCGCAAAAACCATTATAGCAAAATACAGAGTATTTGTCCCGAAATTTATCAATCCGGTCAATCTCCCCCGGACACCTTGAACGGCGCAGATTCACATGATCGCAGGATGCTCTGTGCGCCGGATGATATCAGGATATTTATCCGAGTATTTATCCGGGTATTAATTGGGTATTTATCTGTGTATTATTTTTGATTATTTTTCTGAAGTGACATCGAATTTTCCCGATCCGTCCCCGGTGATCGTGATCGTTCCGTTGACAGAAGACTGAAAAACATCGACCTCTTTTTTATCCAGCTGTTTCAGAACTTTTTCGTTGGCTTCATCCTCTGCGCTGTCAGTGATCACAGCGATTGACGGATCTACATTTTTGATCAGTTCCTTGGTATTTCCCTCTTTTTTGCCGTGGTGCGGCATTTTCAGGATATCAAAAGTCTGAGTATTCTCTTGCAGCCAGATTTCAATCGCATCCTTTTCGATATCTCCCGGAAGGAGCCATTCGTCCTCACCGTAGAAGATTTTTATGATCAGGGAGGCGTCATTATCGTTCTCCAGCATCACATCATAGGTGATGAGGGCGGGATCCACTTCGATCTGCGCCTGTCCGAGAGTGATCTGTGTCATCTCATTTACACGGATACTGTCAATACCCTCTCTTTCAATGAGACTGATCAGGTCTGCGCACTTGTCCGCTTCCCCCTGGTAATCAGGAAGGTAAAAGGTCTCCACCGGGATCTCTTCCGCGATCTCCGCAGCACCGCCGACATGGTCCTTGTCATAATGCGTGATGATCATGGCATCAAGAGACGAGACTCCGCGTGTCTTCAGTTCTCCGGTAATCTCTGCCGAGGTCTCCTCATACCCTGCATCCAGAAGGACGTGGTCCTCCCCCATGCTCAGCAGGATACAATCTCCCTTGCCGACATCAAAAAAGACCGCCTGCAGCTCACCGTCTGCGGGGCCGCCCGTCTCCGTCTTCCCGCCTTCTCCCGAAGAAGCAGATGTTTCTGTCTGCTTTCTGCCGCAGCCTGTAAGGGCCAGAACCATCAGCAGGACAATAGAAAGCCGTATGAAGCGCCCGAAGGCCGGGCGGCGGCCTCTATCATTCTTTAACAAATGCATATTTCGTACTTGCATATTTTGTATCATGACCTTCCGTTCAAAAAACTATGACTCTGTTCAAGAACCGGGCTAAGGCAGCCTGCCGCCCTCTGCCCACAGACCGGCCGTGTCCGCCGCAAGGCGGAAAATATATAAAAAATATATTATAAATACACAACACAGGCCGTGTCACAAAAAAGAATCCCGGCAGCGAAGTAAAGAGCCGCCGGGTTCATATGTGAAATAATCCAATCGTGATCCGGGATCAGCGGACAAGCTTTGTCCTAGCGTCTTTTACAAGCTCATCCAGTTCCCTGAGCGCAGACGCAACTTTGTCTGCTTCATAGGAATCCGCCAGGAGCGCATGATAGACACGTGCCGCGGCATTCTGAAGAGTACCTTCAATACCCTCACCTATACCGACCAGGCGAAGATCACCGTTGCTCTTCTCATCATAAAAAGCGACATCAGGAAGGTCATTATTCCTGGTATCCATGAAGTAAAGATTGAACTCATTATCACCCGTCAGATCGATGGCAAGTGTATCGACACGGCCGTCGCCCACAGAATCCATCAGTCCGGCGTCGGCATAACAGTCGTCATCAAGGTCCAGAAGGATCTCATTTTTGCTGCTAAGAAGCACCATTTTTCTCAGTGTAGGATCTTCTTTCATTCTCTGCTTGGTCCTGATAATATCAGTCATTTAGCACCTCCCGTTTACTATATTTCCATCATAAAAACAGCACAAATATTTGTCTGTTATGATTACATTTTATCTCTATTCACACAGATAGTCACGTGTTTTTTTAGCATCCGCAAAAAACACTGATGACGAGATTGTTTCTGAAGGAAATGAGTCGCGGGGGACGGTTCTGAATAACTCATTGCACGCAATGAGTTATTCAGAACCGTCCCCCGCGACTCATTTCCGCCCGCTTCCGCTCGCTCCCGCCCTGTCTTGCGGCAGTGGAATAATCCTGGAGGTTCTGATAAAATATGTAATGAAACAGAATGAAAACATTGTCGATGAAGTTTCTAAGAAAGAATCGATGCTGAATGTATCCGGGACAGAAGGCAGAGATCAAAATGTTCGGGATGTCGTCGTACGGATACAATACTGCTTTCAATAGATTACAAAAGACAGAGGTATTATATGCTTCAGCAAAGCATCTCCCAGAGTCAGCAGCAGCTGCTGTCTGTCGATCAAAGACAGTCTCTTCAGATTCTGGCCTATACTAACCAGGAACTTGATTCCTTCCTGGCGGAAGAATATATGCAGAATCCTCTCCTGGACTGCAAGCGTGACCGCCAGTCAGAGATCATCGATACTCTGGACGATCATTACGAATACGCCAGTTCCTACAAGGATCACTACATCCGCTATGAAGATGAGGATTCAGACCGACGCAACGATATACGCGCCAAAGAACCCCCGTCCCTTCACGGCCAGCTCAAAGGCCAGCTCTGTATCAGAGACTACACTCCCGAGGAATGGAAGCTTGTGGATTACCTAATCGACTGTCTCGACGACAAGGGCTTTTTCACCTGCACGAGCGCGGAGATCGCGTCCTCCTACGGCTGCGGCGAAGAGATGGTCGATAAATGCCTGACGGATCTGAAAAAGCTCGAACCGGCAGGTATTTTTTCAAAAGATATCGCAGAATGCCTTCTGAGACAGCTGGAGACCCGAAAGGAAAAAGATGAAATTCTGGTCCGCATCATCTCTGACTTCCTGCCGGATCTTCTTCAGGGCAATCTCAGCACCATCACGCGCGCACTGGGTATCACAACAGCCAAATGCCGTTCCTGCATCCAGAAGATCGGAGAACTGAATCCGCGCCCCATCATGAACACTGAAAGCGGACGCACCGAATATGTCATTCCTGATGTACTGATCAGCCGTGAAAACAACAAGTGGAAGATCACTCTCAATGACAGCTGGATGGGTGAGTATACTTACAACGACTACTATATTCGCATGATGCAGACTGCGACAGATCCCGAACTCAAAGAGTATTTCCGCACCCGGCTTGAACGGGCAAGACTCATTGTCACCTCCATCGAGCGAAGAAGGGCCACGATCATCCAGATTGTCGAGGCAATCCTGGAATACCAGTCGGATTTCTTCCTCAAAGGAGGAGATCTGGTCCCCATGACCATGGACAATGTAGCCAGGCAGCTGAACATCAGTACCTCAACCGTCAGCAGGGCCATCAAAAACAAATACATCCAGTACAGACGCCCTCTCCTTCTGCGCAGCCTGTTTTCAAATGCAGCCTCCGAAAACACGGATGCATCCGCGGACATTGTAAAAAAGCGTATAGAGCAGCTCGTACAGGAAGAGGATCACACCCGTCCCCTGAGTGATGACAAAATCTCCAAAGCCCTGAAAGGGGAAGGAATGTCTATCTCCCGCCGCACAGTTGCCAAATACCGCCAGCAGATGGGTATACCCGACTCCCGTCTCAGGGCTTACCTGTAAAGTATTGAATCCCGGCTCCGGCAGGCCTTAGAACCGCCCCTGTCTCCCTGCGTTTATTTTCCTCTTCTGCTCTATTTTTACACAAATGCGCCTCTGACAAACCTTCGGTTTGCCGGAGGCTTTTCTTTTTCACAAATACTCCTGACCTCTTCAGAGAAAACCCTCATTCCTTCACAGGAAATTTCATTTCCTATGCACGCCCTATGCTTCATTTATCTCTTTTCTGATGATCACACTGATCGTGTAAACCCCACAGGCTGCTGCTCCCAGAAAGACAGCCGCCCATGCCGGCGTACAGACCGATTCGTAGGTTCCTGACCACTGAAGACCGAGCACAGAAAGGTTGCACATCCCGTGCAGCGCAAAAGGAAGCTCGAATCGTCCGAACACCTCATAAGCGCCCGCGAACACTATTCCAAGTACAAGAGCGTAGACAGCCTGCACGGGATTTCCGTGGTATACCCCGAAAAGCACCGCCGACCCGAATACAGCCCAACCGGTCCCGAATCCTCTCTGCAGGCGGGGATACAGGACCGCGCGAAAGACCGTCTCCTCGACATAAGGCATAAAAATGCAATAACAAAGTGCCTGTACGAGGATCCCTGAGATACCGGTAAGAGTCCCCTGCGAAATCTGCGGGACAGAGTCGGGAACAGAACAGGACGCGAGTACGTTGATCCCCAGTGAGAGAAAGACTGCGCAGGGCAGAAGAAGGGACACGACCCGCCTGCTGATCTTATCCTGCGCGGCAGTATAGACAAGAAAAAACGGAAATCCTCTGCCGCTCCGGTCTCTTCCGGCTCTCTCATCCCTTACTGCTTTCCATTCATTTACCCTGCTCAGGGCTGCCAGCTGCCGCTTTCTCTGCCCATTCGGGAAAGCAGTCCTTTCGATCCACGCATCCCTGACGACTGCAAGGCAGCCCGCGGCAGCCGGAATGATGATACAAAGATATGCCCAAACTGTCTGTAAAACATGAGAAAAAGCAACTGTGCCCTTTCCCTGAAGAATCATCTCCTGAAGTCTTTCATTCCATAGAAAGCCCATCAGAGCATAAACAAGTTCACTGACCAGGATGTAGCGGACGACAGGACCGAAAATATATATGAATGAAGGGAAAATCTTATCTTTTTTCATTGTTCCTGCAAATCAGACAGCTGCACAAGTGGTACAGACTGTGCAAGTTGTAAACCAGACAGCTGCACTAGTGGTAGGGGCTGTGCAAGTTGTAAACCAGACAGCTGCACTAGTGGTACAGACTGTGCAAGTAGTTAATGTTGTGCATATCCTAAATGCTGTGCGTTTTTTGGAGAACAGGTTTTTGGCAGGAAAAAACGCAGACCAAGCTGCGGAATGCATTGAGAGCATGAATGAATGGTCAGAGTAGACAGAAAAAAGGCTCCGATGCCTTGAAAAGCACCGGAGCCTGTAAAGTCATTGGATGTAACCTCCCGCCTGCGCGGTCGGATTACAAAAGATCATCGATCTGATTATCTGAGCATAGCGCCGCCGATGACCATCATCTGAACTTCGGATGTGCCTTCATAGATCTCTGTGATCTTGGCATCACGCATCATGCGCTCGATGGGATAGTCACGGGTGTAGCCATAGCCGCCGTACAGCTGTACGCAGCGACGTGTAACATCACTTGCATTGCCTGCAGCAACAAGCTTAGCCTCTGCAGCCAGGAAGGTGTAAGGCTTGCCTTCGTCAACAGCGTTAGCTGCCTGATAGACCAGAAGTCTTGCAGCATCGGTATTAGCCTGCATCTTAGCCAGCTCGAACTGAGTGTTCTGGAACTTGGCAATAGGTCTGCCGAACTGAGCTCTCTCTTTGACGTACTGCTTTGTGATCTCGATAGCGCCTTCAGCAATACCAAGAGCCTGAGCAGCGATACCGATACGGCCGCCGTCCAGAGTCATCATAGCGATCTTGAAGCCCTTGCCGACTTCGCCGAGCAGATTCTCCTTCGGAACCTTGACGTTG
>ONKG01000104.1 GCA_900318375.1 uncultured Lachnospiraceae bacterium | reverse complement strand
CGTCCCTTGACATAAGGTCCGCGGATCATCCTTCTGTGCTGGAAAAGGGACCACTGTTCCTTTTCCTGCCTCCGGCGGGGACGGGTCTGGGCAGAGCCCGGGAGGAGGGTCAAGGGACGAGTCCCTTGCGGGTCCTCAGGGCGGCGCCCTGAGCCCTCGGAGAGCCTACACCATTCCACTGTTTAACTCTGATAGACCACCGTGTTAGTGGTGCCGCTTTGAGCATGGGTGGGTCCACTATTTCAATTGTGCCAAAAATGTAAGCAGGGTGGGGCAATGCCTGTTTGCGACCATCTGCAGTTACTGCTTTTCAAGGTTCTCCGGAGCCATTTTTTTTGCCTGAGCTTTTTCATAGATCACTTGACACTACCGTATTTATTGTATTACATTGTACTGCAAGTTGCAATACATCAATTTGCCCAAGATTGATGCGCGAATTCTGTGGTGGATAGCTATTGTACTCGTCAGTCCCTTGACATTTGCGGGTGTCGGTAAAACATTAGCAAAATGAGTTAAAACAATTAAATCCCGATCAACGCTGGTAAAACATTTAGCATAAATCGAGATGTCGAAGGCTTTTTTGAGGAGTTGGAGAATGAAAAAGAAAAACATTTCTGGAAGAGCTGCAGGAGGCAAAAGCATGCCGTTATGCCGTGGGCGCGTTTAATATCTTTGACAGGCACCTGGGTCGTGCCATCCGGACAGTTGCAAAGAGCATATGACGATCTTCACGAAGGACAGAATCTGAATTATAAAGGGCACGATCGAATGAAAAAAACAATGCCATATCCAGGGACTTCGAGGTTTTTTCTTCCTGCTGTCCCGCTTACCCTGTAGATCTCCACACACATACGACCCGTTCGGACGGCGCGGACACTCCGCAGGAGCTGATCGATCACGCGTCCGCGCTCGGCATGAGAGTACTGGCGATCACGGATCATGATATCAGGCCGCCGGAAAAGATCCGGATTGATCCCGTGGAGGGATCATTGATTGCGGCTGCAGAGGCAGGACCGTCCACGTCCATGATGGATGCTGTGGATTACGCGTGGAGCAGGGAGCTTCGCCTGATCCGCGGGATCGAGATCTCCTGCGGGACGACAGTGGAGGACTGCCATATCGTCTGTCTGGGATGCGACTGGAAGGATCCATATTTTGACGAACTTGAACGATCCGTGGCGGAATCGAAAATCAGCAGCTACCGGGAGCTGGTGGAGCGCCTTGATGCGGACGGCATGAAGATGACATGGCAGGAGGTCCTGGGGAATGGCGGGAAACCTGTGCGGGAGGATCAGGTACAGAAAAAAATGATCTTCGAACTAATCGCGCGAAAAGGATATCAGAAGGACTGGAGCGCCGCAAAGCTGATGGTCAAAAACACTCCCGCATATCAGATTCTTCGAAAGAAGCCTGATCCGATCGAAGTGATCCGTGAGGTGCACAGGTGCGGAGGGATCGCCATCATGGCACATCCGTACCTGGTGAATGAACCGGTCCGGCTTCCCGGGGAAAGCATGGACAGGGCATCTTATGTCGACCGCCTCATTGCGGCAGGGCTGGACGGGATCGAGGCCTGTTATAGCTATGAAAAGACCAGCTATGGAGGAACCTTGACACAGGAGCAGATCGAACGGGAAGTCCGGGAGCGATATACAGGCCGTGTCTCTGTCATTTCCGGAGGTTCTGATTACCATGCGGATTGTAAAAAAGGCGTAGACCCCCGAAAAGCCAGAAGCATCGGCGAATGTGGGGGCACGATGGAGTACTTTCAGCAGAATGAGGCTCTGCAGGCTGTTCTGCGCAAAAACATGCCTGCGGCACCTGGTTTTTTATCTTGAGCCAAAGTTGACCGGGGAGAGGATTTGAAAAATGCTGCAAATCCTTTTACCAAATCAAGTAGAGATAAGGAGAATATGCCAAATGGAAAAAAGAATCGGAAAACTCTTATGCAGTATATTGGTTGTGATTCTGGTGTGCATAGTAACAGCGTGCGGTAGAGCCGAAAACAGCGGAACGACAAACAGCAGTGAAACGACAAACAGCAATGAAACGACAAACAGCAGCGAAACGACAAATAGCAGTGAAATGACAAAAAGCAACGAAACTGCTTCGACGAGAAACAATAGAAACAATACACTTTATGACCATTCTGAACTGGAATGGTACATTGAAAGCAATTATGGTGTGAGCGAAGCAGACTGTCACTTCTGTGAGTTTAATAACATTGAAGAGGCATTTTTGCTTTCAAGGGTTCCGGATGAAGAAAACGGTGCCAGGTATATACTCCATGTTTTTGATAACGACATCTATGACTGGTATGCTTACGATAACCTGATTATCGAACAGTCACAGGCAGAAGTATATGATCAGACGGGGGACGGGCGCGATATTTATAAAGTGGATTTTTCGTATGAGGAAGCGTCATGTTCCATCTATGTGCTTTTGAATGATGCGGATCAGGTGGAAAAACTGTTTTTATGCTCGGGAGATGAGACGGAAGCAGATGATACTTATGGGACTATGTGCTTCTACAAGTATGATGACGAAGGAAGTGAGCTGCTGTGTTCCGTACTTGCACAGGCAAGCTTCAACGAAACATTCAGGGGAATGGAAGAAATTACGGGGAAACTTGCGGACTTCCAGTATGATGCGGCGGGAAATCTAAGCAAAATCGAGTATACAGAAGGCGCCGTTTCCTCTGGAAATGTTCCCGGAATCAGTAATGAATCAGAAATATATTCGACGATAGAATTCTCATATGATGAATCCGGCTTCAGGACCGGTGTAACGGAGACAGCGGGTACTTACAGTTCTTGCAGGGATGAACTGGTCTATACCCGTGATGAAGATGGAAAAGCCATACAGGCAGATGCCAGAAGGTATGACCTCGAAAATGAAGATAATATGCCTGAACAGCGTCAGTTTAAGATTGAGTATTTATCAGGCGGATTAACAAACTATGTGAATATGATGAATGCTGATATGGCAGCAGGTGAAACGTGGGACGAATATGAGGAGGAAGAAATAACTTCTTTTGAGGCTGAGGCAGAAGGACAGCAGGGAGATTATATCGTAAACTGTGATGGAAACGAGGTATCGCTTCCCTGTACATACAGAGAATTTCTTAAAAAAACAGGATTGGAAATTCGGGATTATGAAACGTCACCTGATCCCGAAGCACGGCCGGCAGATGACGGAAAAGGCTACCGCAGCAAAGAAGTTGCTCATTTATACCTTCCGGGCTCCGATTTCTTCATCGATGTTTATCTGCATGTCGCCTCTTATAGAATTGACGATAATGGCGGACATACTCTGCTGACTAAAGATGGACAGCAGCTTTTTGAAGGAGAGACTTATGGAGACTGCATCGTTTATAGAGTCGGGGCGATTTATTTGGCATACTCTCACAACATAGAGGATGCTTCCAGATACTCCTTTGTGAACGGTATCAGAATCGGCATGACTTCAGAAGATATATATGCTCAGCTTGGTGAGGCTTACAAAACGGTCGATGAGACAAGTGTTCATTACAGTACATTCGTGGACGGAGACAAAGTAACCACAGTGGGCTTTAACCATAATGGAGAAGCAGATGTAATTGAAATGTGGTATGATCCGGATCACGAATATCTCCTGGCACAATGAAAAGAGTCTCCTCTGTTCCATTTCAAGATCAGCATGATCAGCTTCCCTGCGTATGAGGGAACCGGAAAAAGTATCCGGCAGGATATTCTGGACCAAACCGCCTGAAAAGGGTAATGAGATAGGAGTAATCACATGTATTGTCGGTATTGCGGAAAGATAACTATACCTGTAAAGACGGGGCAGCGCAGAGAACGGGAGTGTTTGGCCAGGACGGAAACATGCGTTATCTGCCGTATGAAGATACGATATTCACACACCAGGCGGATATGGGGTGTTCCCTGAACACCTGGTATCACCTCGACGGCTCGATCATTCATACGCTTCGCAACACGATCGAGGGGCAGGAACCGGATCCGGTAAATGAGGTGGATGACACTGCTGTTTCGAAGGAGGAATACGAGTCTTTGGCTGATCAGATCCATACCGCTTATCCGTATGAACAGATGACGATGTGCGGAAAGGACACGAACATGTATGACTTTTCCGACAACACGGGCTTTTCGGAACTCGAGCGATATCTTGCAGACAAGGCCCGGCTGAAGGCGGCTCTTGAAAAAGAAACCGGCATGGAGTCGTACGAATTCATCTGCGCCGATTATGATAAAGACGGAAAACAGGAAGCGTTTGCGGTCACCGGCAAACCGAATGATTACGAAGACGAATATGTGTTTTATGACAATGCCCGTATATGGTTCGTTTCGGCGGACGGCGTGGTCACGGAGATGACCTCTCCCGAGGAGGGGCAGCGGTTCCGAATGATCAATACGGAAACAGCGCTTTTCTACGTCTTCGAACGACATGCCTACGGTTCATCCAGCGTCTCCTACATCTATGGAGTGCGCAATGGAAAGCCTTACGAACCGGCTTTTTCCGGAAACTGTGAAATGTTCCGTCGCGCGGATCTTTATGACAGGACTGAAGAAGAGCCAGTGGTCACAGAACCGTTCGTCTATACCACGAGCGTTTTCCCCGAGGGCCGGGGGCATGTCTACCTGAATTATTTCTGCAAGTTCAACAGCAGCAACGGGGAGTTTGAGAACTGAGAAGATAAGGCAATAATAAATCGGGTATGACTAAGAAGCTGTCCAGAAGCCATGTACGAGATGCAACGCGGATTTGTGGGACAGAGAAAATCTGATCATGGCAGGAACATCTTCTGATGCAAAGAACGAAAAAAACTCGTCTAACCCTTGACACGTGCGGGTGTTGGAAAAACCGTTATAGCTGCTTTTGATTACAAGAGGTTTAAAAAAGCAAATTCACGGGCAAGGCTCTTGTTTGTTGCTCACAGAAAAGAAATTCTGGAGCAGAGTATTCAGACATTCCAGGAGATCCTGAACGACTTCAACTTCGGCGAACTCTATGTGGATGGCAGAAAACCGACAGATATTGAACATCTTTTTATTAGCATCCAGTCCTTCAATTCTGCAAAACTGGACCAGTGGACGACACAGGATTACTATGACTACATCTGTGTGGATGAATTCCACCATGTTGCCGCCAACTCCTATCAGGAACTGCTTTCCTATTACCAGCCGAATATTCTGCTAGGACTGACGGCTACGCCGGACCGCATGGACGGGAAGGATATCCTGAAATATTTCAATGGCAGAACTGCCTCAAAGATGCTCCTCGGAGAGGCAATTGACCGCAATCTGCTCAGTACCTTCCAATATTTTGGAATCACCGACGAAGTAGACTACCGGAAGTTAAAATGGACGCGCGGCAGATACGATCCCAGCGAACTGGAAAAAATCTATACTGCAGATCTCAAGAGATGCTCCCTTGTGCTTGAAAGTGTCAAGAAATACGTCGCTGATATGGACGAAGTCAAAGGCCTTGGTTTCCGTGTCAGCGTTGCCCATGCAGATTACATGGCTATGTACTTCAACAGAAATGGTGTACCTTCTATCTCTCTTTCAGCAAAGAGTATTGATGATAACAGAGATGATGCAAAGCAGGATTTGGTCGGTGGAAAGATTAAGTTTATCTTTGTCGTTGACTTGTACAACGAAGGTGTAGATATCCCACAGGTCAATACTGTCCTGTTTCTGCGTCCCACAGAGAGCGCCACAGTCTTCCTGCAGCAGTTAGGCCGAGGTCTACGTCTGAGTCCCGGCAAAGACTGCCTGACTGTTTTGGACTTCATCGGACAGGCAAACAAGAAATACAACTTTGCCATGAAGTTCGAGTCTATGGTTGGTAAAGGACGAAAATCCCTGCGCAAGCAGATCGAAGACGGCTTTTCCAACCTTCCCCGGGGCTGCTATATAGAATTGGAAAAATATGCCAAGGAATATATCCTCGATATTCTTAAACAGACAGATAACACGAAGAATGTACTGATTGACCATGTCCGTACATTTGAGGAAGATACTGGTTTGCCCCTGAATTTGGATAATTTCCTTACAGAATACAATCTTTTCCTCTATGATTTCTACCAAAACAGCGGCGCACGTTCTTTATATCGCTTGAAAAAATGGGCAGGACTGATTGACAGCGATCGCGATGTGGATGATAAAACCTATAGCATGCTGACCGGCCTTTTCCATGTGAACTCGACCCGGCTTTTGGATTACTGGATCCGTTACATCAATAGCGATCACCAGCCTCACTCTGAATCAGAAGTTCTGATGCGGAACATGCTGTATTATACATTTTACAAAAAGCATCCAGCTAAGATGGGATTTGCTGACGTTGATGCAGGTATTGATTCCGTTCTGAACGAAGACTTCGTAAAAGAAGAAGTTCTTCAAATTCTACAGTATAAGCGGACACACGTGGATTTTGTGTCTGGTATCAATGAGTATCCATTTACCTGTCCTCTGGACCTACACTGCCAGTACAATACGAATCAGATTATGGTAGCATTTGGATATTTTACAGAAACGGCGTCTCCGGAATTTCGCGAGGGTGTCAAATATTTCGATGATAAATTAACGGATATCTTCCTCATTAATCTCAATAAATCGGAGAAGGACTTTTCCCCGTCCACGATGTATGAGGATTACGCGATTAATGCCCACCTCTTCCACTGGGAGAGCCAGAGCCAGGATCGTGAAGCCAGCACCAAGATTCAAAGATATGTCCATCACAAAGAAACAGACAATCACATTTCACTCTTTGTCAGGGAATACAAGAGGATTGGCGCCTACACTGCTCCCTATACATTCCTGGGAGATGCGGACTACGTCAGCCATGAGAACGAACGGCCTGTTAGCTTTGTTTGGAGGTTGCATGCTGCTATTCCGGCAGAGCTTCTACCGAAAGCAAATAAGAGTATTGCGATGTGAGGAGTGAAAGGAAAACATTGAAAGTGGAAGGATTTATCTGATTATATGCAAAATTTGTCTTACGTAGAATTATCAAAGGGATAAAGTAGCACGCTATTTTAGAAGGTATTCTATGAAAAATGAAATAGATAGATTCCTTGATGGTTTCATAGAAGCAAAAAAGGAGGCACTTGGAGGCAATACCTTTGGTAAGTTTGTTCGCTATGATATCCCCAGAGCATTTTTTGAAACTAGTTTGTTAGATGATAAAGAATATTTAGCCTGAATTATTCATAGGCTTCGCAAAAAATAAAAAAGTCGGAAGCCTCATGAACGTATGCTTCATTATATCGGCAAAAATAAAAAGCACATTATTTCCACACCTGAAAAAGGGCAAAGTACCCCTTTAAACGGCTGAAACACTGTATTTGTTCTTGTCAATGTAATCCTATACAGCCTG
>ONKG01000189.1 GCA_900318375.1 uncultured Lachnospiraceae bacterium | reverse complement strand
GACCGTTGTCGGCGACTTCGACACAGACCATGCTGTCCTTCTGCGACATGCGCACACAGACAGTAGAGCCGTCGGGAGTATATTTGATGGCATTATTTAACAGGTTCACCAGAACCTGCATGATCAGTCTGGTGTCCATGAAGGCATAGAGGTCCTGGTCAGGCCGCTCGAAAACAACCTGGTGCCGCGGGTGGGGGGAGATGTGCTTCAGACTTTCCTCGATCACATCCTCCATGTTTTCGATTGTCTTGTTCAGCCCCCCGCTGCTTTCCAGGCGGGTCATGGACAGAATGTTTTCAAACTGGGCATTCAGCCATACGGAGTCCTCCAGGATGTCGCTGTAAATCTTTTCGCGGTCTTCCGGAAGCAGATCCTTGTCATGGCTGAGCAGGTTGGAAGCGTTGCCGTAAATCGATGTCAGGGGAGTGCGCAGGTCATGAGAGAGAGAGCGCAGAAGCGTGGCGCGCAGACGTTCGTTTTCGGCGAGGATCTCTGCCTCCCTCTGCTGCTGGCCCATACGTTCATTGTCCAGGGCCATCGTGCACTCGTGGACGATGGACAGAAGGATCGTGTTTTCAAAATCGGTGAAGGGGCGTCCGCTCATGGAGATCCCGATCAGTCCGAACCGGTTTTCGCCCGAATATACGCTGAGATAGCGGCAGGTACATTCCGGAAAATGAGGGGTGAAAGCGCCGGACTGGCTGCTGTTTTCCTCAGCCCAGCGGACAGCCTCTGCTTCCGATTTCAGGACAGAGGCAGAGATCGTCTTTTCTCCCGCGGGAAAAATGAGGGGAGCTTTGTCACCATCATCGACCGGCAGAAACAAAACAGACCGGTTGAGAAGGTGGACAAGCTGCCGGCAGGTGGTGCGGACGATCTCCCGGCTCCCGGATGCTGTTTCCAGCTGGTTTGATGTGTCCAGGAGGATCTTGGCCTGATAGGCGTTTTCGGCGGAGGAACGGGCGATGTTCTTCATCCGGATGGTCACGGTTCCGGTGATCAGGGCAGCGACCATCGTCACCAGGTAGGTCACCAGATAGGTGGAGTCGTAGACCGCCAGCGTAAACCGCGGCTCAATAAAGAGAAAATTGAACAAAAGGACATAGAGGATCGCCGCCAGTATACCGTACAGCCGGCTGGAGGTCGTCACGGAGGCGACGAGGACCGCCAGGATATAGATCGTGATGATATTGGAATTGCTGAACGTGGAGTGGTAAAAGGCGAAGGAAAGCAGGGTGGCTGCCGTCATGACGGCCAGCACGTTCAGCAGATCCGCCAGGTTCCACGGGCTTTCTTCTGAACCTCTGCGGATCGCTCCCGGGTAGGGGGAGGACACGGTATCCGGTATGATATGGATATCCACTGTCGGCAGGTAATTCAGGAGACGTTCATTGATGGGCTTTCTCGTCTGCAGGAAAAACGGAGGGGGGCTGTATCCCAGAAAAAGATCCGTCACCTCCGCGCGCTTTGCGTATTCAGAAATGGCGAGCGGAATGTCGTTCCCGATCACAGTGTAGATCTCGGTGGTCGCCGTATCATTAAAAAAAAAATACTCGCACAGCATGGAATCCGCCTCCGGCTCTTTGCCGTCTATCCCGACAAAGCGGGGGATACCCCTGCGGACTGCCCCTGAGAGAATGATTTCTGCGGCTCCGGGGGAACGGTTTCGGACTGGGAAGGGAAAGCAGTCCTGGCGGCAGTCCTGATCACGCGTTTATTGCTGGGTGAAGAGGAAAGGCAGACCATGACAACAGGGCGGGGTGCTCCCCCGCCCTGTGTGAACTTTTTTTCTATACCTGTCCGGCTGCCTTTTGTCTGTGCCTGTATCATGAAATTGCCTCTTTAAGAATAGTGGCTCAGCTCGAAAAATCATTTCCGGAAATAGGGTTGTTTGAGACGACGTGTCCGGAAAAATCCCTCCTGCCGGTGTTTTCCGCATTGACTTTTTTCTTTTTATCGTAGTCTTTTCCGAAGCGTTTGCGAAGTGTCCTTGTTATCATATAATACACGAATCCGGTGTATAATGCGAATCCGATTACAACAAAAATATTTTCTGCGAGCAGTGTGAGCAGGTGTGCCATGGTAGATTCCTCCCCTTTATATATTTT
>ONKG01000109.1 GCA_900318375.1 uncultured Lachnospiraceae bacterium | reverse complement strand
CGGTATCACCAGGCTGGGCAGACAGGCAATTTTGAAGGGGCCTGAACCGTATGCGGCTACATTAACTTAATGACATTGGAACCGTCCCTCGTGACTCATTCGGCTTCGATTTTGACAGTGATCGTTCTGATGTCAGGATACTCCTGCAGTTTTTTCTTCTGGATGATGATCTGCTCCATCTCACCGGGTGCCATGATCCTCTTTTTGCGGTGCTGGACGCGCTCATCGTCAAAGAATACGCTGACATAGCTGTCCTTGTAGACGGCGCCGACGCGGAAGCGGACAGTCAGGTTGTCTTCCATGCGGGAGACGTTGATCGTAGAAGGCACGGTGTAGCGTGCGCCTTCTGTTGCGACAAGCTGGATGTCTGTGTCACTCTTCTCATCTTTACATCCGCTCTGAACGTATTTGGCTGCGTTTGTGCCCGCGCGGGTCGCCTCCTCGGAGACGTAGTCGACCAGGTCGTGTACATGGAGGACGTTGCCGCAGGCGAATACGCCGGGAATGCTGGTCTCAAGGATCTCGTTGACGATGGGACCGCTGGTGACAGCATTCATTTCAACACCGGCGCCTCTGGACAGTTCGTTCTCCGGAATGAGGCCTGTGGACAGCAGCAGAGTATCGCAGGTGTAGCGCTCCTCGGTGCCGGGGATGGGTTTCATGTCGGGGCCGACCTCGGCAATCGTGACCGCAGTCACTCTCTCCTTGCCCTCAATGTCCACGATTGTGTGGGAGAGCTTGAGCGGGATGCCATAGTCGTCCAGGCACTGAACGATATTTCGTTTCAGGCCGCCGGAGAAAGGCATGAGCTCGGCGACAACCTTGACGATCGCTCCCTCAAAAGTCATTCGGCGCGCCATGATCAGGCCGATATCGCCGGAGCCGAGGATGACGACCTCGCGGCCGGGCATATAGCCCTCCATGTTGACAAGGCGCTGGGCAGTGCCTGCGCTGTAGATGCCTGCAGGACGGTAGCCGGGAATGTTCAGGGCGCCTCTGGGACGCTCACGGCATCCCATGGCCAGGATGACGGCACTCGCCTGGATCTGGAACATACCCTCTGTACGGTTCATGGCGGTGATGACCTTGTCACGGGAGATATCCATGACCATAGTGTCCAGCTTGTATTCAATACCCAGGTCATAGACCTGCTCGATGAAGCGGTATGCGTACTCGGGACCGGTCAGCTCCTCTTTGAATGTATGGAGTCCGAATCCGTTGTGGATGCACTGGTTGAGGATGCCGCCCAGCTCTTTGTCGCGTTCGATGATCAGAATGCTGTCCGTGCCTGCCTTTTTTGCGGCAACAGCTGCGGCAAGACCGGCTGGGCCTCCGCCGACAATGACGATATCATAGGAATTCCTTGCAGCCATTACTGTGCACCTCCTTTTGTTCTCTCAAGAACCATCTTCGAATCGCCGCCGAGTTTGGTGATCTTCTCCATGGCTATTCCGAGCTCCCTGTTGATGATCTCCATTGAACGGGGGGAGCAGAAGCCAGCCTGACAGCGGCCCATGCCTGCCCTGGTCCTGCGCTTGATCCCGTCGAGGGAGCGGGCGCCGAGCGGTCTGTGGATGGCATCAATGATCTCGCCTTCAGTGATCATCTCGCAGCGGCAGATGATCCTTCCGTAGGCAGGTTCTTTTTTGATCAGTTCGTTGCGTTCTTCGATAGAAAGATTGGCGGGATTGAGGATGCCCTTGCGGGTGCCGATCCACTCTTCCTTCTCTTCAAGTCCCATCTTTTCCCTGAGCATAGCTCCCACATACTCGCCTACGGCAGGGGAGGATGCCAGTCCGGGGGATTCCATACCTGCGCAGTCAATGAAGTGAGGAGCATCCTTTACTTCGCCGATGATAAACTCATGGCCGTCCTCATGGGCGCGGAGGCCTGCGAAGGAAGTGATGACCTGGCGGATCGGGAGATTGCGGACATGGTCGCCTGCCTTGGCGATCAGGTCGCCGATTCCGGCCACGGTCGTGTTGTTGCCTTCACGGTCCTCGATGTCGACTGCTGTCGGTCCGACGATCAGATTTCCGTGAACGGTGGGAGCGACCAGGACGCCCTTACCGAACTTTGTGGGCTGAGGGAAAATAGTGTGGCTGACGTGATTTCCCGCGCTCTTGTCCAGAAGGCAGTAGTCACCGCGTCTGGGAGTGATATGGATCTTGTCGGCGCTTACCATGTTGTGGAAGACATCCGCGTAGACACCTGCCGCGTTGACGACATATTTTGCCTTGTATTCGCCGTTGTTTGTGCGGAGCTTCCAGATGGGATCCCCGGATCTGCCACAGACTGCGGGAGTGATCGCCTCCACCTCAGTGTTGAAGAAAAACTCAACTCCGTTGGCATTGGCATTTTCCGCCATTGCGATATTGAGAATGAAGGGGCAGATGATCCCGCTGGTGGGTGCATAGAGCGCTGCCACTACGTTCTCGGAAAGGTTGGGCTCCTTCTCCAGAGCTTCCTCCCTGGTCAGGATCTGCATACCCTTGACACCGTTTGCGATACCGCGGTCATACAGTTCCTGCAGGCCGTCCTTTTCGGACTCATTGATGCAGACGACCATTGCTCCGTTGCGTTTAAAGGGAACATCCAGATCTCTGGAAATATCGTCCATCATCTCATTGCCCCGCACATTGAAACGGGCCATAAGAGAACCGGCTGCCGCATCAAATCCGGCATGGACAATGGCACTGTTGGCTTTGGATGTGCCGCAGCAGACATCCTCTTCTTTATCCAGGACACAGACATTCAGTTTATAGCGGGAAAGTTCGCGTGCGACCGCACTTCCCGTGACGCCTGCGCCGATGATGATTACGTCATACATATTCTTTTTCCTCCTGATCTTTCGTATTACAGGAAATCCTTTGTCTGCTTTACAATATTGTCCGCACAAAGGCCGAAGTCTTTCATAACTTCCAGCATGGGGCCTGAATGTCCGAATACATCCTTGACACCAATGCGGCGGACGGGGACGGCGCATTCTTCCTCAAGGACTTCGCAGACAGCAGCCCCGAGACCGCCGATCACACTGTGTTCTTCACAGGTGATGATCTTTTTGCATTCTTTCGCCGCCGCCAGGACGATCTCCCTGTCGATAGGCTTGATCGTGCCGATGTTGATCACGCGGGCATTGATTCCTTCTTTTTCCAGCTGCTGTGCCGCCTGGATGGCTTCATAGGTCATGACTCCGTTGGCTATGATGGCAATATCGTTCCCCTCTTTGAGGACTTCGCCTTTGCCGACCTTGAAGTCATAGTTCTCCTCATGGAAAACCGGAACTGCTGCGCGTCCGAAACGGATATAGCAGGGGCCTTCCAGTTCTGCGGCGGCGTGGACCATCTTTCTGGCTTCCACGTCATCCGCGGGAGACATGACAGTCATGCCCGGGATCGTGCACATAAGTGCAATATCTTCACAGCACTGGTGAGAGGCACCGTCCTCTCCGACAGAGATTCCTCCGTGGGTTGCACAGATCTTGACATTCAGATGCGGGTAACCGATGGAGTTGCGGACAATCTCAAAGGCGCGGCCCGCTGCAAACATTGCGAACGTGGAGGCAAAGGGAACCAGTCCCATGGATGCCATTCCGGCAGCCGTACCCATCACGTTACACTCTGCAATTCCGCAGTTGAAATGGCGTTCAGGATATGCACTTCTGAAAACCGCGGTCTTTGTGGATCCCGCAAGGTCTGCATCGATGACGACTACTTTTTCATTCACTGCGCCCAGTTCTTTCAGGGCATTTCCGTAGCTTTCTCTTGTTG
Source organism: uncultured Lachnospiraceae bacterium (assembly GCA_900318375.1). Lineage (GTDB taxonomy): Bacteria > Bacillota > Clostridia > Lachnospirales > Lachnospiraceae > CAG-791. The sequence continues at coordinate 8,167 of ONKG01000109.1, read as the reverse complement.
CGATCTTTTTCATTTCTGCCATGGTCTATCTCCTTTTTCCTTTTCATGGTCTTTGTCTTAAGGAATTGTTGTCTGATCTTCCGAAAGCTGCATGGCTTTTCTTTTCAAATCCGAAAGAAACGCCTGTGCAGCTTTCGGGAGGTATGAGTATACAGTTCCTTACACACATACCCATAACCAACGGGGGGGCATTGTCTACGGATATGCAACAGGAAGCTGTTTACTGACCATGGCTTTATGCTGCCAGGATCTTCTTCTCTTCCTCCTCCAGCTCTGCCATTGCCTGTGCGAACTGCTCATCATTGGGCGCCTTTCCATGCCAGCCGGCCTGGTTTTCCATAAATGAGACTCCCTTGCCTTTGGTCGTATTCATCAGGATCGCAGTGGGTTTCCCCTGACCCCTGGCATCATGAAAAGCTGTGAATGCCTTTTCAATCTCATTAAAATCATGGCCGTTGATCCTGACAACATTAAATCCGAACGCTTCAAACTTGGCATCGATCGGTTCCATATTCATGACGTCTTTTGTGGCTCCGTCGATCTGAAGTCCGTTGATATCCACCGCAATGCAGAGGTTGTCAAGCCGGTACTGCGCCGCATATTCTGCAGCTTCCCAGACAAGACCCTCGGCGAGCTCTCCGTCTCCCAGAAGAGCGTAGACATTGATATCTCTGTGCAGGACGTTTTTGGCCGCGTTGGCCATTCCCGTGGCTGCGGAAAAGCCCTGCCCGAGAGAGCCGGTGGAGAAGTCGATCCCGGGTGTCATATTCATATTGGGATGACCCTGGAGATGGGAACCGAGCTGTCTGAGCGTGACGAGGTCCTCTTCCGGGAAATACCCGCACTGCGCCAGTACAGAGTAGAGGCCGGGTGCACAGTGTCCTTTGGAAAGGACGAAGCGGTCGCGGTCCTCAGCCTTGGGATCCTGCGGATTGACCCGCATCTCTACTTTGTAGAGGTAGGTCATGAGGTCGATGGATGACAGGCTGCCGCCGGGATGGCCTGAGTTGCCGGCATGTGTGGCGCGGATGATGTTCATCCTTCCCCGGTTTGCAAACAGTTTCAGTTCTCTGATCTTCTCCGGTGTCATAAGGGATTCCTCCTTATTCATCATTTTCTTTTTTCTTTTCCTTTTTCTGCAGTCTCTTTCCTTATTTCCCTGCTTCTCTGCCCAAGGCCGGATACCGTCATTTCTCTACGACCATAGTGAATTTCTCCCAGGGAATATTCACTTCCGCGCCATTATTGATGATCTCATCCACATGCATAAGGAGCGGATAGTCATCCAGGCTTACCACACCGCGTGCCGCCAGTTTTTTGACAGCTCTTGCAGTCCTGGTCGCAATGACGATGGACTCGAGGGTGACGCCCTTCAGCTCTTCCATTGCCTGGTCAAAGGTCAGGCCTCTGCCGAGAAGGGTTCCGATCTTGCGGGTGCGGCCCCCGAAGACGGTGACATAGAGGTCTCCCGCGCCGTGGATGATGTTCTCGGGGCCGCCGCCGATCAGATCCAGCAGCCGCATCATCTCTTTGACGCCCTGTCCGAAGAGGGCAGCCTGGGAATTGTAGACTGCGCACTCCACACCGACAACATCGGTGGAAAGGCTGATGTGATAATAGTCGGTTGCAAGCAGGGCTTTGATCTTCTTTAAGGTCTCCATGTCTTTGCCGCAGAAGGCAACATGGCTGTCATCGTGATCCGCGAGCTCATAGCTGGTGCAGGGGCCGCCGATCGCGTTGAAATTGATGTGCTTTCCGGCGGGCTGACTCTGTTCGAAAATTGTGGGGTAAGGGACCAGTGTGCCGTCCTCGAGGTCGACCATGCCTTTGGTAACTGTCAGGAGCGGGACCTCTTCAGGAAGGACCGGAAGGATCTCGTCACAGAACCAGTCGAGACCGAAGCTGCTGACGCCGCCCAGGATCAGGTCTGCGCCTTCAAGCGCCTCCTGCAGTTCCTCGATCTGATAATATTTGATCCCGTCATGCAGGGTTCTCTTCAGGGTGATATGGAAATTGTCCTTGCGGAGACCGTCGATGATATCCCTGTCCAGAGGGGAGCCTACAAGTCTTACCTCGTGGCCGTTTTCAAAAGCGGGGAATGTGATTGCCGAGTTCATCTGTCCTGCACATACGAATGTAATAACGCTCATGGTTTTCCTCCTTAAATCGTTCTTATGATCATTCTGAAAATATGTCTGAATTTATGTTTTCTAATGCTGCTTCCTTTTGGCTCTTTTTCTTTTTTACTCTTTTTCTTTTTTCCTTTTCGGGGGACAGTATGCTCCTGTCCCCCGGAGTCCGCACCTGTACTCTTTTTTCTTTTTCTTTTTTCTTTCTCTTTTTCTGCGGGCCGTTTTTTCTCCGTCCCATACAAGTACCGGTGCGGTTTCTCCCTTTTCTTTTCCGCGGAGATTAGAAGCTGTTACGCAAACAGGTCATAGATCTGGTCTACGCTCATTTTGAGGATCTCTTCGACTTCCTCCTCGGAGCCGCAGTTACCGGCAATCTTTCCGAGTGTCTCGACGTGGTCATCTCCGGCAGAAGCGACTGCGATGACAAGCTTTGCAGTCTCTCCCTCTCCCCAGTCCACACCATCGGGGTAGCCGAAGATAGCCAGGCCGGAGTTTCTGATCTCACCAATCACACTCTCAATGCCGTGAGGAATCGCAAGGAAATTTCCGATACATGTGTTGAAGACTTCCTCTTTTGCGATCATTCCGTCCACATACTTGGGGGTGACATAGCCGCATTCAACCAGGGCATTGCCGATATCCCGGATGACGGAATTTTTGTCTTTTGAGGGAAGATTCATGCGGATATTCTTTTTAAGAAGCACGCCCCCGTGATAATCCTTCTTATCTGTAAGGATATTCGAATTTGTTTTGGCAGCGACGAATTCCTTAACGATCTTTTCATATTCCGGCGCATCCATGAACTCTTCGATCGGGATGATGCGTGCCGTCCGATGTGCATCTGCGACCTGGACTGCAAGTTCCTTGGGGCAGACGATGTACCTGGCATTCTCCGGGATCCTGGATACAGAGCAGTGGGAAACCACGACATTGTTCAGTCCGGCCGCCTCCAGCTTTCTCTGCAGGACGACCGCGCCCATGGCAGAGGTTCCCATGCCTGCGTCGCAGGCAAATGTGATATTGTTCAGTGAACGAAGATCCACAGTCCTTCCGTCTGCTGTCTCTTTTCTTGCGTTGCTGACGGCTTCTTTTTCCGAAGCTTTAGCTGCTTTCGAGGCTTTTACTGTCTCAAGTTCCTGTTCTCTGGCTTTGGCGGCTCTGCGCTCTTCACGTGCCTTTCTGGCAGCTTCCTGCTGCTCCTTTTCCCTCTGGATTGCAAAATGATCCAGGATAAACACGCCGACTACAATGACGATCGTCAATACAATGATTACAGTTGTGGTCATACTTACTTACCTCCCTCCTTTCCTCAATGGCCTTCATGCTCATCCAGCAGTCTCTCCACAAGTTCATCATATTCAGGTGCCTTGAGATAATTGCTGATCGAGAGATGCTGTTTGTCGGGCTGCGCCGCCAGGGCCGTGCCTGTCAGCTTCTCATGTGTGATGACCAGATCCGCTTCCGCGGGGATCTTGGAGATTGCATAGTTGATGACTTCAATCGGGAGGCCTGCAGCCTTCACTTTCTTTTTCAGGGCTGCTGCGCTCATCGCGGAGGAACCCATGCCTGCGTCACACGCAACAACGATCAGATGAATATTGCTGAGATCAAGCTGATCCACTGTCCGAGCACCGGAAGCTGCTGTGCCTTCTCCTGCACCGGGCAGACCCTCCGGAATGACGGAAGTATCCAGTGCAGTATCCGCGTTCTTTCTGTACTGCATCCGTACGAAGATTGCATTGAGCAGGAAGGAGACCAGACAGGAGTCTACGACGGAGAGAAGAACGCCGAACATGCAGTTAGGGGGTGACAGGGCGATGACGGAGAAGATACTTCCCGGAGAGGGGGTTGCAACTGTACCGACATTCAGCAGTGTCTGTGTGCCGGTTCCGACGATGCCTGCGGCGATCATACCGATGATCGTAACGGGGTTGGAGAGGACATAGGGGAAATATACTTCATGGATGCCGCCGAAGAAGTGGATCAGGATCATGCCGGGAGCTGCTTCCTTCATCTCGCCTCTGCCGAATACCCAGTAGGCAAGAAGGAGACCCAGACCGGGGCCGGGATTGGGAACCAGCATGAAGAGTGCCGAGTGGCCCATTGTCTTAACCTGCTCATATCCGATCGGTCCGAAAATACCATGGTCCAGTGCATTGTTGAGGAAAAGGACCTTGGCGGGCTCTACGAAGATCGCAGAGAGCGGCAGCGCATTGTGGGCGATGATCCAGTTGACGCCGTTGGTAAGGACCGCTGTCACGGTATGCATGACAGGTCCGAATACCAGATAAGCGAAGCAGCAGAGGATCGCGCCGATGATACCGAGAGAAAAGTTATTGACGATCATCTCGAATCCGCCGGGGATCTTTCCATCTATCGCATGGTCAAACTTTCTGATGATCAGGCCGGAAAGCGGTCCGAGGATCATGGCAGCCATGAACATCGGAGTTCCTTCAACTGCTACGATCGCACCTACAGTGACGAATGCACCCAGAACACCGCCACGGTTGTCTCCGACCATCTTACCGCCGGTATAGGCGATCAGTACGGGCAGCAGATTGTTCAGGATCGGTGAGATCAGTGTTGCGAGACGTTCATCCGGCGTCCATCCTGTCGCCAGGAAAAATGCAGTGATCAGGCCGAAGCCGATAAATGCTCCGATGTTGGGGATGACCATTCCGGCGAGGAATGCCCCGAATTTTTGCAGCTTCTGAGATATGGATGTCTTCTCCCGGGGAGCTGCTTTGGTAACCGTTGAATTGCTTCCCATTCTTTTTCCTCCTTGTCGAAGCGCTTAGCAAATTGCTGTCTGCGCCCATGTTTCCTCTTTATGCTTCCAGTTGCAATGACCTTGCTGCAGTCCGGTCATTATGGATGTGAACCATTGTTTACGCTGCTTCTTTCCGTCCATTCTGTTTGTTCCGCCGCGGATTTGTATTCGTTTTTCTGATAAGACATTAACATGTGATTTGGTGCATGTCAAACTCGTGAAATCCAGTAAATATAAGGGTTTTAGGCCATTTTTTATTAATATTTTTTGTTTGATTAATAGTGGGATTACAGGCTGATGAAGTAAAAAACACTGTCATGGAATGCAAAAGTGCCTTTTTGCGTGCAATATGTTGCAGGAACCATTAATCATTGTTAAAATATTAGTAATCAAAGCGTGGTTTTGATTAATAAAAAGAGTCCCGTCCCTTGTTAATCAAAATAAATCAAAAAGATTTCTTTCACCGCTGCGACGGGCAATGGAAGCTATCCTGCTTACAGGCTATTGAAGGGAATATGCCTGTATTTTCAAAAAAGGAGGATGCAGATGGGCAAAAGGAACAAAGTTACGACAAGGGATATCGCAGAATACACGGGTGTTTCCCAGTCGACAGTCTCCATGATCCTGAGTGAAAAGAAAAACGTCTCCTTCGGAGAGGAGACGGTACAGAAAGTAAAGAAAGCGGCCAAGTCACTCGGCTATCAGAAGCCGGCAAAAAAGAAGCAGGCACCGGATCGGTCTCTGTCTCAGACGATCATGATCCTGTGCCCGACAATTTCCAACGGTTATTACAATGCTGTTGTTCATTCCATCATTGAGAAAGCCCAGGAATACGGCTACACAACACTGACTGCCGTGACTTTCCGCAGTGCGGAGAGGGAAGAGGCGTATTTCCGCCTTTTCGCAGAAAATGAGCTCGCCGGTGTGATTTCACTCTATCCCCTGACCAAATACACTGAAGCCAATATGCTTGCCAAACGCATTCCGGTGGTCCTGATCGGAGACAAGCCGGAAGGGATCCGTTTCAATTCCGTGGAACTGGACAGCCAGAGACCGGGCTGGATGATGGCGGAACATCTTGTTGGGCTGGGTCACAAACACATCGCCTTCATTTCCGCGCCGGTCGTTAAAAAAGAGATCAGCCGCACACGCAGACTGGCAGGGCTGCAGCAGTATTATCGCGACAACGGGCTGGATCCGGCTTCCATCAAGCTCTTCTGTCCTGCAGTGAAAGCCTATGCGGAGTATCCGCACACCGGTGCGGAATACCGCACCGGCTACGATATGACGATCCGGGCACTGGATGCAGGGACACCGGTTACCGCTTTTGTCGGAAACAGCGATGACATAGCCCTGGGTATTCTCGCCGCCCTGGCAGACCGCGGGATCCGGGTTCCGGAAGATGTGAGTGTCGCCGGATTTGACAACAACCTCCATTCCGCCATGCCCCAGATTTCTCTGACGACTGTGGAACACTCCTCCTGGCAGAAAGGGCAGAATGCTGTCGAGGTGATTTATCTCAAAAATACCCGCAGGGAAGCAGGTGCCGGCAGCAACATGATCATCCGCATGGAATATGATCCGAAGCTGATCGTCCGAAGAACCACCGGAAAGGCATCCGCTGATTCCCTCCGCTCCTGAAACTCTGCCGTGGTGCGGAAGCTTCAAGACATAAACCTTATCACCAAGCTGAAAAGGCTGTCTGCGATTATCTATATGCCTGTTCTCATCGAACATTTAAAAACCACCGGTGCATTCTCCCCGATTGGGAGATCGCACCGGTGGTTTTGAGCTATATCACAATCTTCAACTGTCCCAAAAGTGTCCCAAATTCCTGCCCGGATTTCCCGGAAGTCCAGTAAATACAAGGGGCTCAGGCAAAAAGGAATACCCTGCCGTGGCAAACAAACAAGATGGAAATTTTCTTCATTACTCCTCCGTGATGGACAAGTTATGCCATGATATACCGAGTTATGCCCCCGTATGCCCCGGGCGCATTTTCAGCTCATTCTGTCAAAAATCAGGGCAAAAAAGCCTTATCTTGGCATAACTTTGCAAATAATGGTCATCAAAAGTAGTAAAAACGTAGTAAAAATGGGGAAGTTTTACTACCGTGGTTTTTCGGGAAATCCGTCCCAATCAGATCATCACATATTATTTTCTATTGTCTTCTTCCCATATTTCTTCGGGAAGTAATCTTTACCCAAGAGCCACAAATACTTATCGAGCAGTTTCAGATTATAATCCTCAAGTCTATAGAACGCCCTAAAGTCAATAAGCGCACCCTTAAAAAGAAGATAGTTTTTAAGATCATCATCAGCAAAAGCTGCGAAGCCATCTCTGTCCCTGAAGTACCGAAGTACGGAATCCACATACCTGTCATAGATTGGATAATCATAAGGATTGTGATGGCTGCAGTATTTCGAAGCAAATGAGTAGAAATTACGCTCCTTCCCATTGATTGTGATCACCTTGATATCATCGACAAGCGTCACATCTCCAGCCTTTAGTCTGGGATCAATTTCCAGAGATAAAATATGTTTTGCAACAGGATATACCGAGAAGATATTTGTGCTATAGAAATCATTGAGTGCTGAAACTTTTAACAGGATGTCTGTAATATCTGTGTTTACAGGGCATAGTTGAAAAAACAGCTTGTCCAGTGCTTCTTCCTGTAGAGTGTAGTTCTCCAGTTGATCCCATTTAGCAAGATAGCATTCCACCTGCTCCTTTGATGGCGTAGGGATATCAATATCAGACTTCTTATGCGGGTGTTTAGGTTCCTCGACTTTAGCAGATGTTACCAAAGAATCCACTTTGGCATCAGTAACCATCTCCGATGCGAGGAACATTCTAAATCGACGGATGTGGGACAAATATCCACTCACCAGTTTCTCCGAGTTTCCACTCGAATTTGCCCGCAGGACTTCCAGGAGCATAGACCCGGCATCTTTATCACTGCTTTCTACAGCTTTCCAAAAAAGGTCATGATCTCCGTGACGCCAAAGATAGAAGGTGTCCGTGTAAGCGGTACTCATCGTGCTTTCAGATATGCTCTGGCACTTCAGGAAGGCTCTATAGAGACTCCTCACTTCCTCATATGGCATCTGCTTCAGAATATTTATGTCCATAACTCAAATCCCCAATAAGTAATCACATTCTCAACAGCTTTACTCCGCTTCTTTTGGAACAGGTATATATACCCTTTTGAGCGGAATCATCTTCCGATATTTTTCACTCAGGTCTTCGTAATACTTTAAGATCA
>ONKG01000111.1 GCA_900318375.1 uncultured Lachnospiraceae bacterium | reverse complement strand
AAGGGCAAGAATCGCCACAGCGGTGTCCGCCTGCTCTCCGGCAGAATCAAGTGCGGCGACTGCGGCGGGTGGTACGGCTCACAGGTCTGGCACTCGCCGGAAAAATGCAAGCGGACCGTCTGGCAGTGCAATCAGAAATACAAAAACGAGGTCCGCTGCACCACGCCTTACCTCGACGAGGCATCGGTGAAGGAGCGCTTCACGACGGCAGTCAACCAGCTGCTGGCCGGACGGGACGCCGCCATTGCCGCCTACGAGCTGGGCATGGCAAAGACCCTCGACACCACCGAGCTGGAGACCCAGCAGCAGGAGCTCCTTTCGGAGATGGAAGTGCTCAACGGCATGATCCAGCAGATGATCCGGCAGAACGCTACGGTCGCGCAGGACCAGACCGAGTACAACCAGCGCTTCGATTCCCTCAGCCAGAAGTTCAAGGAGGCCGAGAGCAAGAAGGATGCGGTCGCACAACAGATCAGCGACATCCGGGACCGGCGCGGCACGATGGAGGACTTCCTCCGGATTCTGAAACAGCAGGACGGCGAGGTCACCGCCTTCAGCGAGAAGCTCTGGTGCGGCCTGCTGGACCATGCTACGGCCTATGCGGATGGCCGCCTGACCTTCACCTTCAAAAACGGCTCCACTTTCGAGGGCTGAGCCGGGTAAATGCAACGCTCCCGATCATCGGTTTGTCGCCGGTGACCGGGAGCATTTTTCACTTCTTACTTTATCTTTTCAAACATATCCTTACTGACGCCGCATACCGGGCAGCACCAGTCGTCAGGCAGCGCCTCAAAAGGTGTTCCGGGAGCGATACCGCTGTCCGGATCGCCTTTTTCCGGATCATAGACATATCCGCATGGCCCACACTGGTATTTTGCCGGTTTATCTGAAATGACTGCCTCTTCTGCATTGTCTGCCGCAGAGCCGATCAGGCTGGTGACTAACGCCGGAATCCCAGCAAGATCACTGTCTGCCGGATTCCACTGGGAGCGAATGTTTTCCTCAATGACTTCGAAACCAGCCTCATTCAGCTTTGCCTGCAGGAGCTTCACGCTCTCGCCGCTCCAGCCATAGCAGCCGAATGCCGCCGCTTTCTTGTTCTTGAACTTGAGCTGCTTAAGGAATTCCAGCCAACCAGCAACAGAGGAAAGATAGCTGTTGGACACCGTGGGCGACCCCACCGCGATTGCGCGGGACTTGAACACTTCGGTCATGATCTCGTTCTTGTCAGCCTTGGCGATATTGAAGACCTTAACGACGGTATTCGGACTTTGGCGATGGATTTCCTCCGCGATCTTATGAGCGATCTTCGTGGTCCCTTCCCACATGGTATCATAGGCAATGGTTACCTGATCCTCCTGGTAGGCGTCAGCCCATTTTGCATACTTCTCCACGATCTGAAGCGGATTCTCTCTCCAGATGGCACCGTGGGACGGGGCGATCATATCAAAGGTCAGGTTAAAGCCTGTGATCTCTGCCAGCTTCTTGGTCAGGATCGGAGCAAACGGATTGAGGATATTGGCGAAATACTTCATGGCCTCCTTGTTCAGCAGGCACTGATCCGCCTTGTCATTGAAGAGTTCTTCCACAGCATAGTGCTGACCGAACGCATCATTAGAGAAGAGAATGTTGTCGCCGGTCATAAAGGTAGCCATGCTGTCCGGCCAGTGAAGCATACGCATCTCAACGAAAACAAGCTGCTTGCCGTTGCCGATGTCCACGCTATCGCCGGTCTTTACCACATGGAAGTTCCAGCCTCGCTTGCCATACTGCCCCTCAATGCTTTTGACCGCCTGCGCCGTGCAGTAGATAGGCGTATCCGGGATCTCTTCCATCAGCGCTGTCAGCGAGCCGGAGTGATCACACTCACCGTGGTTGGCTACAATGAAGTCGATCTTATGGAGGTCGATCTCTTTTTTCAGATTTTCAACGAAATCAAACCTGTGAGGCGTCCAGACGGTATCGATCAGGACGGTCTTTTCTTCCTCAATCAGATAGGCGTTCTGGCTGGAACCGTTCATGATGGAATAGTCGTCGCCGTGGAAGCTCTCCAGCTCCCAGTCGATGTAACCGACCCAGCTGACGTTGCCTTTTACGTGTTTTCTCATGGGTCATTCCTCCTCGAGGATCGCGCTGACTGGGCAGCCGTCGATGGCTTCCATAACGGCATCGCGGTTTTCGTCCGTGGTATCGGCATAGGCCTCCGCCTTGCCTTCATCGTTCATCCGGAAGACCTCCGGGCAGGTTCCTTCGCAAAGGCCGCAGCCAATGCACATATCCTGATCTACAAATGCTCTCATGATTGATTTCTCCTTAAAAACATCTTTCTTTTCTTTCTTTTTTACACCGCTCGATATTGCCGCAGCGGTAGCAGAGCTCATTGTCGCAGATGCCGTCATTCTCAAAGTACGACAGGATATTGTTCACCGTCGTCTCTGCGATGTTGTTCAGCGCATCCTCCGTCAGAAATGCCTGATGGGACGTCACGATCACATTGGGCATGGAAATAAGGCGGGAAAGAAGATCGTCATCCAGGATATGGCCGGAACGATCCTCGAAAAAGATGTCCGCCTCTTCTTCATATACATCCAGACAGGCTGCGCCGATCTTCCTTGTCTTGATGCCTTCCAGCAGGGCTTCCGCGTCAATGAGTCCGCCTCTTGAAGTGTTGACGATCACGACCCCTTTCTTCATCTTGCTGATAGCATCCGCCCCGATCATATGTCTCGTTTCATCCGTCAGCGGGCAGTGAAGGGAGATGATGTCGCTGCGTTCAAAAAGTTCATCCAAAGAAACATATTCGATATCACTGTCCTTGGGAGGGAAACGGTCGTAGGCAACAACGTGCATCCCGAATCCCCGGCAGATATCAATGAAGATCCTGCCGATCTTACCGGTCCCGATCACACCCACGGTTTTGCCGTGGAAGTCAAAGCCGGTCAGCCCGTTCAGGGAGAAGTTAAATTCCCTTGTACGATTGTACGCCTTATGGATGCGGCGCACAGAAGTCAGGAGCAAGGCTATGGCATGCTCTGCCACTGCATAAGGCGAGTAGGCGGGAACATGGACGACATGGATCTTGCCGAAGGCTGCCTGAACATCAACGTTATTGTATCCGGCGCACCGCAGGGCGATCAGCTTCACCCCGAATTCATACAGCTTTTTGATTACTGCACTGTTCACAATATCGTTCACGAAAACACAGACAACATCGCATCCCTTTGCAAGCTCAGCTGTATCCTCGTTCAGCTTCGTCTCCAAGAACCGGAACTGCATATCGTGCAGGCTCCCATATCGTTCAAAAGACGATTTGTCATACTCCTTTGTGTCATAAAATGCGACCTTGATCATGGGATCACCTCCCTCGTACTTGTTAATTCCTGATTATTCCAGCGTCAGTAACAGCGCCATTTTAAACTTCTTCGTGGCTTTGACAGAGTGCAGGCCTGCCTTGGCAAAGTGGAAATTCTCACCTGCTTTGATGGGATGATCTTTGCCTTCGTAGCCTATCACACCTTCGCCATCCAGCGCGAAGATGAGTGCCTCGCCGGGTGCCGCGTGTTCGGAAAGCCCGGTACCTTCGTCAAATGCCATAACGACGAATTTCATCTTGTCGTTATGCACAACGTCCATGTTGACAATCTTGCCGCCCACATAAGGGACGAGCTCCGCCAATTTGAAAACTTCGCCTGCCTTGATTGCTTCGTTCATAATATCAGTCCTCCTGATTGAAATCTCTGTATAGACAGCGCCTTCTGATGTCCTCATTCCCATCGGCGTGTCTGTCAGTGTCAGTATGCTTTCTCCGGTTTTCAGCTCTTTTCGGAAGCCGTCCGTTCCATAAACCTCCATGCTGCCATCCGCAACGATCAGCAGCTTGTGATAGGGATAGATTTCCGCGCTGATGTCTGTATTCTTTGCCAGAGAGAAATACGCGATGTAATTCTCACCGCTGTGGACTTCCTTGGAGATCGTGCAGCCGTGGACCGGTTGATTGTCTTTTGCTATAGAGAATACCTCTCCGCCCTTTTCTTTCATGGATCAGCACCCACCGCCTTTTCCGCCGTGCCCAGCGTCAGCGAATCTCTCCTTCAGAGCCTTGTTGATCTCTGCGCGGTCCTTGCCCTGCTTTTCCATCTGCTTGATGGTCTTGTAAGCCTGAAACAACGGAGACGGCGCGATCTCAGAGCTGAAGAAGCCGATGCCCATGTTCCATGCAAACTGCTCGAAAACATCATCCAGTGCTCTGGAATCCAGTCCGTTGGCGTAGGCTTTCAACAGCTCCCGCATGGCCTGACGGGTGCGTCCGGCTCCGACTGCATTGGCAAGGGACAGAAGCAGGCGTGTGTTGTAATCCAGGAAACGATTCTCACTGCGCCATGTCAAGTCCCAGAACTCCACAGTCAGCTCACCGAGCTTCTCGTCGATCATCGGATAATTCGTAATGACGGCAGGCCTCTCAGGAAGTTCTTCCATGCTGCCCTTCCTCTCCGTGCGGTAGAAGAATGCATGATATTCCGTTTCGCCGACCTTTTCCGTGTGACGCTCGTATCCGAGGATATCCATCACGTCGTACAGAGGGATCGGCTCAAACTTCTGGACCACCTCGAAGCCGGAACCGACCGGAGCCGATACCGCCTGCTTCTTCAGGCCTTCGAGGAAGTTGCCCGCGATACACCGGACGTCAACCTTTTTGAATTCTGCTGTTTTATCTTTCCAATCCATATAGCTCATGATGAATGCTCCTTTCGTTTTTTCAAGTTTCCTTAGTCCAAGATCTGACCGTCTCTGGAGATGGTCACGACCTGCCACGGAATGAACTTTCCGCTATTACGAAGCGCGATCTCTGCCGCTCTCTGAAGGCCGCCGCAGCACGGAACCTCCATGCGGACGATCGTCACGCTCTTGATATCGTTGTTTTTAATGATCTCGGTCAGCTTTTCGCTGTAATCCACCGCATCCAGCTTCGGGCATCCGATGATGGTGATTTTGCTCTTCATGAAATCCTCGTGCATGTTGGCGTAGGCGTAAGCCGTGCAATCTGCCGCGATAAGCAGCTTTGCGCCGTCAAAGAACGGGGCTTCGGTCGGAACCAGCTTGATCTGGCACGGCCACTGAGCGAGTCGTGATACCGGCTTACCAGAAAAAACGGGTGCTGTTTCTTCTTCGCTATGCTCAAACTGCATCATCCTTGATCCGGGGCAGCCGCCCTCATGGTGCATGTGCTTCATCTCTTCCATTTTCTTGGCCTCCTGTGCTTTCTTAACTGCCTGCTCATCATAGGCAGGCGCTTCTCTTTCTTCAAAGGTAATGGCTCCGGTCGGGCAGTTCGGCAGACAATCCCCGAAGCCGTCGCAGAAGTTCTCACGGACCAGCTTGGCCTTGCCGTCAATGATATCGATAGCGCCCTCATGGCAGGCACTGGCACAAAGGCCGCAGCCGTTGCATTTCCCTTCATCTATGTGGATGATCTTGCGAATCATTCTGATCGCCTCCTCTCTCGTTCTGCTGTAAGTATACGATGAAATTTCTCAAAAATCTGTATCTGGAGATACACATCTTAAATATTTTTGGTGTATAATGAGAATAACAGCAGACAGAAGGGAGAATCATGATGGACTATTACGTACTGGAGAAAAGCTCCTTGTTTTCCGGAGTTCCCGCCGCCGAATTGAGAGAGGATCTGGAAGAAACGCCGCATCATATCCAGTGTTATGATAGAGGAGAGACCATTTTTCATCTGATGGAATCCGCCACGAGAATAGGAATTATTCTGGAAGGACGTGTCGAGGCTCAAAAGTCCTTCCCGAATGGGAGCCAGGTCAACGTTTCCGTCCGTCTGCCCGGAGAGCTGATCGGACCTGCTGCCGTGTTCTCCAAGAGCGGGAGATATCCCTGCGACATTGTGGCCCTGGAACCGGCCACCATTATCATGTTCCGCAAGGATGATCTGCTGCATCTTATGCAGAAGGATTTACGAATCTTAGAGAACCTGACAACAGAAATCGCCTCTGCCACATACATGCTGCAGCAGCGCTTAGAGCTTCTTTCCTATAACGGAATCGCTCAGAAGGCTGCCTTCTGGCTCCTGATGCAGTCCCGGCAGACCGGGAAGGTTACCGTCAAGATTCCTGACTCCGTATCCAAATGGGCGATGCTGATGAATGTATCCCGGCCTTCACTGCACAGGGAACTCAAACGTCTGGAGGACGAGCACATCATCTCCTATGCACCGCCAACTATCACAATACTAAACGCAGAAGCTCTGCAGAATGTCCTTAGTCAGTAAAAAGCGACCATAAAACAACGCCTCCAAATCATCCGATTCAGAGGCGTTATTGTTGTTTATTCCACTATGCCTTCATTCCTGAACTTCGCCAGCATCTCCAGCATATGGATGCCGATCTTCTCCGGATCATTGTCCAGACCAGCGCAGATGAGCCGGAGCCCATCCGGT
>ONKG01000112.1 GCA_900318375.1 uncultured Lachnospiraceae bacterium | reverse complement strand
TAGCCAAGCGCATATCCTGGCGAGTATACGGGATGCCTTATAAAGCTGCACTTGCTTTGTAAAGCCGCACATGACAAAGGCCGCGGAAATACATCGTCTGTGATATCAAGGAGGTCAGTCATATTTCACAAAAAATGTGTGAGAATTTTGTCGAAAATAGAGAAAACGCCTTTGAAGATAAAAAAATGGAGATAGACTATTGAAAACGTTTCCACGGAATGCTACCATTATACGCGTGGAAACGTTTCCGCAACCTGCCTTAAAAGAACAGCCGCGAAAGCGTTCTTTTAAAACCTGACTTGAAAGAATTGCTTTAAAAGAATTGCCTTAAAAGAATTCTTCTTATAAGTTGTCTTAAAAGGATCGTCTTAAAAGCAGTTTTGCTGCTCCGGCAGGTACTTCCGGAGGCCTCATGTAAGGATATGTGAGGACTTTTTTTCAGGGAAAGCGTGGAAACGATTCCAAACAGTGTTCCGTGTTTACTTGCACCGTAGAACAAATATCCGGCGGCATGAAACCGGTTGCAGGGGGTCAGGGGCACTGACGAAAGGCAGACAAAGCGGACAAGGCAGACAAAGACAACAGTTGTTAAAAGTGTTTTTTTAGGAGGAAGTACTATGAAAAAGAAAATGGTAAGTCTTCTGGCAGGCGTGACAGTAGCGGCGACGCTGCTTGCAGGCTGCGGCGGTTCCACAGGTTCAGCGGGCAGCACCGGGAGTGCAGCATCCGCAGGCAGCACAGGCGCGGCAGCGGCTCCGGCCGCAGATGCCGGCGCAGGCCATGTCTATTATCTGAACTTCAAGCCGGAAGCAGATGCAGCCTGGCAGGATCTGGCCAAGGTCTACACAGAGGAGACCGGTGTTCCTGTGACAGTCGTCACGGCGGCCTCCGGTGAGTATGAGACCACCCTGATGAGTGAGATGGCCAAGTCTGATGCGCCTACCATGTTCCAGGTCAACGGCCCTGTCGGCCTGGCCAACTGGAAGGATTACTGCTATGACCTGACCGGCTCCGATATTGTCAGCAACCTGACCTCCGATGCTTTCGAGCTCAAGGACGGGGATGCGATCGACGGCGTCGCCTATGTCATCGAGTCCTATGGCATCATCACCAACGTCAGCCTTCTGGAAAAGGCAGGCTACAAGCTGGACGACATCAAGAGCTTTGACGATCTGAAGAAGATCGCGGATGATATCCAGGCCCGCAAGGACGAGCTGGGCGTCAAGGGCGCATTTGCTTCGACCGGTATGGACGGATCCTCCGACTGGAGATTCAAGACTCATCTGGCCAACCTGCCCATCTACTATGAGTACAAGGCAGACGGCATCGACAACACCGATGCTATCAAGGGCACCTACCTTGACCAGTACAAGAATGTCTTTGACCTCTACATCACAGATTCCACCTGCGATCCCAAGGAACTTTCCTCCAAGACCGCGGATGACGCAAGAGCTGAGTTCCTCGACGGCGAGGCTGTCTTCTACCAGAACGGCTCCTGGGAGTACAGTTCTCTGGCAGAGAAGTTCTCTGATGACCAGATCGCGATGATCCCCATTTACTTCGGCGTCGACGATGCCAACGAGGGCCTTTGCACAGGTACTGAGAACTACTGGTGTGTCAATGCGGAGGCCTCCGAGGAGGATATCGCCGCGACCCTTGCCTTCATGAACTGGTGCGTCACCTCCGAGGCCGGCACAAAGGCAATGGCGGAAAACATGGGCTTCACGATCCCCTTCACGACTGCCATTGAGTCCCCCAACGCATTTGTCAAGCAGGATGCCGCATACACAGAGTCCGGCAAGACCCCCGTTTCATGGAACTTTACGACTATGCCTTCCGAGAACTGGAAGAACGGCGTGGGCTCCGCTCTGACCGCCTATGCGGCAGGCACCGGCGACTGGAACGGCGTTGTGACCGCATTTGTCGACGGCTGGGCAACAGAGGCCGCACTTGCGGAATAATTAACTGATCAACGGAAGCTCGTTGAAATCTTAAAAGGCTTTACAGGAAATGAAAAAGGCCGTTTCCCTGTCATCGGGCAGCGGAAACGGCCTTTTTATAAAAACAGTAAGCGCAGAAACATATAGTAATCATGCGTAGGAAAAATGCTTAAGGCAAAAGCACTTAAGTAAAAGCACTTGCACGCAAAAGCGTAATAATAAGCAAACAATATATAGAGGGGCATTCTATGGTAGGAAAATCTATAAAAAAATGGTGGCCGGTCTTTCTGTTGCCGACAGCGGTTGCTTTTGCGATCGGTTTTGTGTGGCCGTTTATCTGGGGAATCTACCTTTCCTTCTGTAAATTCACGACGGTCAAAAATGTCAAGTTCATTGGTTTTTCCAATTATTCCAAGGTCTTTGCGGACCCCACCTTCTCCCATGCCTTCTGGCTGACGGTTCTGTTCGCCTTCCTGTCCAGTGTTCTGATCAATATCCTGGCTTTTGCCATCGCGCTGGCGCTGACCAGGGGACTGAAGGGGACTAACGTCTTCCGCACGATCTTTTTCATGCCCAACCTGATCGGCGGCATCGTCCTTGGCTATATCTGGCAGACGCTCCTGAACGGCCTGCTGTCCAAGTGGGGACAGCCTCTGCTGGCCCTGTCCGCCTTCAACGGCTTCTGGGGCATGATCATCCTGCTCTGCTGGCAGCAGATCGGATATATGATGATCATCTACATCGCAGGCCTCAACAATATTTCCGGAGACCTGATCGAGGCCGCGGAGATCGACGGAGCGACTCCCGCCCAGATCCTGTTCAAGATCAAGATCCCCATGATCATGCCTTCGATCACGATCTGCACCTTCCTGACCCTGACCAACGGCTTCAAGATGTTCGACCAGAACCTGTCCCTGACAGGCGGTGAGCCGGCCAAGCAGTCTCAGCTCCTTGCACTCAATATTTATGATACCTTCTATGCACGGAGCGGAGCCCAGTGGAAGGGCATCGGCCAGGCCAAGGCAGTTGTCTTTTTCCTGATCGTCGTCATCATCGCCCTGATCCAGCTGCGCGCGACCACCTCCAGAGAGGTCCAGCAGTAAGGGCAGCCTCCGCGAAAGCGACTCACACACATGCGTAGCATGTGCTGCCGCCCTGGTGAGCGGCATGGTCGGAAAGAGCGAAAAATTCTGTTGATAAAAATCCTGTCGATACAGGACTTTTTACGCAGGAGCTTCGAAAAGACTACAGAAAGGAAAGAGACATGGAATCCAATAAGAAACTGTCGCGCACGATCGCAAGCGTCGTTCTGGCGGTCATCTGCGTGTTTTACGTATATCCCATTTTTGCCATCCTGATCAACTCGCTCAAGATGAACAAGGCGATCACGACTTCGGGTGTCTTCCAGCTGCCCTCGGCGGACAACTTCGTCGGGCTGGCCAACTATGTGGAAGGCATCACCAGCATGAATTTCCTGAAGTCCTTCTGGTACAGCCTGGTGATCTCTGTCATGAGCGTTGTCCTGATCATACTCTGCTGCTCCATGGCAGCCTGGTATATCATCCGCGTGAACGGGCCGCTCTCCAAGGCATTCTATTACCTTTGCATTTTCAGCATGGTTGTACCATTCCAGATGGTCATGTTTACGCTGGCCAATACGGCAGACCGATTACACTTGAACAACCCCTACAACATTTGTATTATTTATTTAGGATTCGGTGCAGGACTGGCGGTCTTTATGTTCACGGGCTTTGTCAAGGGAATCCCGCTGGAGATCGAGGAGGCGGCCATGATCGACGGCTGCAGCCCTCTCCAGACCTTTTTCCTGGTCCTGGTGCCCATCCTCAAGCCGACTATCATTTCTACGGCGATCCTGGAGACCATGTGGGTCTGGAATGACTATCTGCTGCCCACTCTGGTCCTGGATATCAAAAAATACCGCACCATTCCCATGGCGATCCAGTATTTCCGCGGCAGCTACGGCACCGTCAATATGGGCGCCATGATGGCCTGCATCATGATCGACATCGTCCCCATCATCATCATGTATCTGGTCTGCCAGAAATACATCATTGAGGGTGTCGTCGCAGGCGCAGTCAAGGGATGATATCCGGAAGTGCCGGCGGCCTGGCAGGCATGCCGGCACTTTTATAGAGATCCATAGAGATTTATAGAGATGAGAGAAGCAATAGAAAGAGTAGAACATGAGAGCAAGCGGCTTGTTATTGCCGGTATTCAGCCTGCCCGGAAAATACGGGATCGGATGTTTTTCCGATGAGGCCTACCGGTTTGTGGATTTTGTGAAAGAAGCGGGACAGAAGTACTGGCAGATTCTCCCTGTCGGCCCCACGGGCTACGGGGATTCCCCCTACCAGTCTTTTTCCGCCTTTGCGGGGAACCCTTATTTCATTTCCCCGGATACCCTTGTGCGTGAGGGACTCCTGACAGAGGAGGAGGCTGCAGAGGCAGTTTACGACAAAGGAACTTGCGGCGGCGAAGCCACCATTAATTATGCCTGGCTTTATCACACACGGGAGCCCCTCCTGCGGAAGGCCTATGAGAGATGGAAGAGCGGCAGCAGCCCGGATACGGGTGTTGCTGTTTCTGCACCGGGCAGTTCCGCGGACGGCATTTCTTTTGCAGCTTTCTGCAAAGAAAACGCATCCTGGCTGCCGGATTATGCCCTTTTCATGGCTCTGAAAAAGGCCCACGGCGGCGCGGGATTTATGCAATGGGAAAAAGATCTGCGCATGCGGGAGCCCGCGGCGCTCGAAAAGGCGAGACAGGAGCTCGCGGAGGAGATCGAATTCCAGTGCTTCCTCCAGTATCAGTTCGAGCGGCAGTGGACGGCGCTCAAGTCCTATGCCAACGGGCAGGGAATCTCCATCATCGGAGATATCCCTATCTATGTGCCAGCGGACAGCGCGGAGGTCTGGGCCTACCCGGAGCTCTTCCAGCTGCATGAGGACGGCACCTGCAAGGCGGTCGCCGGATGCCCGCCGGACGGATTTTCCGCGACCGGCCAGCTCTGGGGAAATCCCCTCTACGACTGGAAGCACCACCGGGATACCGGCTATGCCTGGTGGATCAGCCGGATGCGCCGGTGCAGCAGCCTGTTTGACATCGTCCGGATCGACCATTTCCGCGGTTTTGACCAGTATTACGCGATCCCCGCGGACAGCGCGGATGCACGGATCGGACAGTGGGAGGAAGGACCGGGGATCGGCCTCTTCCGGGCCATTGAAAAAGAAATCCACGGCCTGACCATCATCGCGGAGGACCTGGGATATATCACGGAATCCGTCCGGCAGCTGGTGCGCGACACCGGCTATCCCAATATGAAAGTTCTGGAGTTTGCCTTTGATTCCCGCGATTCCAGCGGCAGGGAATCCTACCTGCCCTACAATTTTGACAAAAACTGCGTAGTCTATACAGGCACGCACGACAACGAGACCCTGGTCGGCTGGCTGGACCACATCCTGCCGGAGGAGCGGGAGGAAGTCCGCGCCTTCACCGGCCTGGACGGAGCGGGCGGAGACCCCTGGGCCTATGATGCCTGCGAGGATGCCGCCGGCGAAACTGGTTTCTGCGATGCAGCAGCCCGCGGCACTGATCTCTGCGCTGCTGATGCCTGCAGAGATACTGCCTGCGAGGATGCTGTCAATGATGCGGGGCGGGATCTGGAGACAAGAAGGCTGGCCCGCGCTATGGTCCGGGCGGCCATGGCTTCAGTCGGAAACCTGTGCGTGATCCCCATGCAGGACTGGCTCCTGCTTGGCGACGAGGCCCGGATCAACACCCCTTCCACCACCGGCAAAAACTGGGTGTGGCGCATGGACCGGGGAGCCGCTTCCCCGGAGCTGGCGGCACAGATCCGCAGAATGACCAGAACCTACGGGAGATAAGAATAGAAAAAAGAATACAAGAAGAAAAAAGCGTATAAAAAGAGAAGCGGTAAGAACAGCTGCTTTGACGGAGAAACCGCCGGTCGGTCGTTAGCCGGCGGCACAGGGAAAGAAGGTGTGGGGGCTGTGGCAGAGAACATTACTATCAAAGACATCGCAAGGATCTGCGGCGTCGGGATCGGGACGGTCTCGCGCGCGATCAACAATGATCCCCGGGTCAGTGAAAAGACCAGAGAGAAGATCCTGCGGGCTGTGAAAGAGCACCATTATGTGCCCAATAACAGCGCACGCAACCTCAAGATGACGGAGTCCAATACGATCGGGCTCCTGTTCAGCGGCATCGACAACCCCTTTTTCCAGGGCATGATCTCTATTTTTGAAAATGCCTGTGACAAGCTGGGTTACGCGTTTTTCCTCTACGCAGTGCGGGAGAACGACCGGGTGGAGAATGTCGCCATGGAGGTCTGCAAGGAGCGCCGCCTCAAGGGCCTGATCATCATGGGCGGCCAGCTGTCCTTTCCCAACCGGCGGCTGGATTCGCTCGGCATCCCCGGAAAGAACTTCCCTGTTCCTCGGTCTCGATCGATGACGAGAAGGAAAGCTGCCGGGCTGTCAGCTACCTTTGCGAGCAGGGACACCGCCGGATCGCCATCCTGGCCGGCCGGACCTGCGAATCGCCCTATGGAGTCGGAATGCTGCGACTGGCGGGCTACCGGAGGGCGCTGGAGGACCATGGCATCAAGTTCGATCCCGCGCTCGTGGCCTATATGAGCGAAGATCTGCCCGAATATTCCATGCCCAACGGCTATGACACCATGAAGCGCCTGCTGGAGACCGGTGTCGATTTCACAGCCGTCTTTGCTGTCTCCGACACCATGGCCTTCGGAGCCTGCCGGGCCCTGCGCGAGGCCGGCCTCCGCATACCGGAGGACTGCTCCATCATCGGCTATGACGGCCAGTACTACACGGAATACATGACCCCGTCCCTGACGACCGTCGTCCAGCCCGTCGCCGAAATGGCCCGGAAGACCGTCGAGCTCCTCGACGATGCAGTTAAAAAGAAGGCGCCTCCCGTCTGCGTGATCTACGATGCCGAACTCCGCATCCGCGAATCCGTACGGAAGATCTGAAGCTGAACTGGGAGCAAGTGAGAAATTATCGACAGCGTCGAAAAAATATGAGATAGTCTCCGTTCCGCCGAACCGTCCTCTGTTTCGTTTCCAGGAACGGTTCCCTGTTTCGGACCTCTGTGAAAGTTCCGTGTAGAATATGTGACGAAAGCCGCTTTCACTGTTTCTGTGGTAAAAAAATTGTGCTATAACACCCTTCGTGCGCATGCGCGGAGGCTGCGCAGAAATCCATAAAAGGGAAACGGAGGAAGAGGCACGGATATCCAATACAGTTAAGATCAAGAACAAAAAGAAAAAAACAGAAGTCAAGGTGAATTATAAGCTCTGGGCGATCATTTTCGGCATATTCATTGCTGCGATCGTGGGACTTTCCATCTGGGCTTCTTTCCATTGAGGTGTAGGCATGGGAACGATCGGCGTACGTCCGGTAAATCCTGAGGACGTGGCAGCCGGTGCGACGGAAGCCGCAGTGGAATACGCGACAGACGGTGATGTGGTCACCCTGACCCCGGAAGAGCTCGAGGAGATGGGAATCTCCGTGGATGGCCTGCAGGAGGTCACGCCCGAGGAAGGCGAAGCAGCTACAGAGGGCGCTGCCGAAGAAGCCGGCGAGGGCGAAGCTGCGGAAGCAGAGGCCGAGTCCGATGCCCAGGATGCGGAGAGCGCTCAGTAAAGAACTGTGAAGAAATTGCGCAGGGATTTTCAGAATCAGGATATTTTGTCCATGGTACTGAAAGCCCCTGCGCAAAATTTTTTTGAAATAATTAGCACTCACCACTTGACAGTGCTAACAATGAGTGTTATAACACAATTAGAACAAAGGAACAGAGAAGTTGAGAAACAGCTAACAAGAAACCCGCTCCTCCGTCCCAATGCTCATAAGGAACCGCAAGGCTTCAGGCTTTAATGAGATCCTGGCGGTTCCGGAACATCAACCCCAGATGAAATGAGTAAAGGAGGAAAAGACCATGTTATATCCTAGTATTTTCAGTGAGAACCTTTTTGATGACCTGATGGACTTCAGTTTCCCGACCTTCAGAGATTTTAATTTCGACGATGTTGACAGAAAGCTGTACGGCAAACATGCCGCCAGACTGATGAAGACCGATGTACATGAGCATGACGATCTGTATGAGATCGATATCGACCTGCCCGGCTTCAAGAAAGAGGATATCACTCTGACACTTGAAAAAGGCAACCTCACCGTCGCAGCCACCAAGGGCCTGGACAAGGATGAGAAGAACAAGAAGGGCAGAGTGATCCGCCAGGAGCGTTACTCCGGCTCCATGCAGAGAAGCTTCTTTGTCGGCCACAATGTGACAGAGGATGAGATCAAGGCGAAATTCGAGGACGGTGTCCTCAAACTCACCGTACCGAAGAAGGAAGCCGCAAAGGTTCCGGAGAAGAAGACCATTGCAATCGAGGGCTGATGCAGTCAAATCAGTTCCTCCGCAGATCGCCGGTTTTATGTATATTAAGTAATATCCCGACTGACGACCGCCTGGGCGGACGCCGGAATTTAGGCAAACAATAAGATCGGTACAAAGACAGGAAACAGACAGCGGCCATGCTGCACGCAAGAGCGCGGCATGGCCGCTTTTTTAC
>ONKG01000117.1 GCA_900318375.1 uncultured Lachnospiraceae bacterium | reverse complement strand
GACAGACGCTCAATACGGCTCTGGTAATCATTCGGGAATTCGCTCTTCATTTTTTCCATCTCCTCATCCGAGAGAAGCACGTTCTGGTACTGGCCATAGCGATGGCGGACCGGTCTCTTACTCTCTCTTTTATTGTTTATTTCAGTACTTGATCTTTCTTTACTTGTTCTATCTTTATTTATTTCTCTTGGGTTTTCCGTACACGATTCTGCCGTATCCGGATTTTCCGTATACGGTGATCCTGTACCCGGAAAGTCTGCATCCGGCACAGCCCCATCCGGCATTTCGTAGATCACATATTCGATCTCACCCATGCGGCCGTTTTCCAACCGCTTCTGGCTTCGGGTCAGGTATCCGTATTCCTCCAGTTCCCGGAGCGTGGAATTCACACTGTCCACGCCTTCCTTACAGATGGCGGCAACACCCCGGGTGCTGTAATGCCATTCATCCGGCAGACTCAGAAACAGGGATAAGAGTCCTTTTGCTTTCAGGCTCAGGTTCCGGTCCCGCAGATGGTAATTGCACATGGTCGTGTAGTTGGCATTCTTCTCAACGCGGAATACAGCCACGGTCACCACCGCCTTTCCTCCCGCCGGAAGATGCTGCCGGAACCAGGTATGGGCACTCATCAAACACACAGTCGCCGCGAAGGGAATATGGCGTGTGATATCGGCAGTTCCTGCATTCCGGATACCGGCCGTCACAGCCGTCATCATAGTGGTTGTGTCCCGGTGTCTCCCGCATCAGTGCTTCTATGGCACACATACTTCCATCAGTAAAACTCATGCCGATCCCTCCGTTTCTTGTCTCCGGAAGGTTGTTTCTCCATTCTTCATGTGATCCGTCCTCTCCGGTGCATAAGAAAAGGGAGCGATATCCGCTTTTTGTAATAAGCTTCTAACGCTCCCTTGTTCCGGTATGCTCCTGTGAAATTATAAGGCTGCTTCCGGTGCAGTCCTTCCCGATGCTTTTGCTTTCGGTGCATGATCCATCGCCTCTTTCTTTTTTTCTCCGAGCTGCTCAAGGACAGAAGGTTTCTTTTCTGCTCCGCCTCTTGCAGCTGCCTTCTTTTCCATTTCCTGTGCCAGCTTCCTCGATGCTGTCTTATCGGCCAGCTCGAATACCCGGTCAGCTTTGTCGTAATGATAGACATTATCCGAAAGCCGCTCTGCCGGTGCTACCTGCGTCTCATTGATGGTCTGTACCATCTCCGCCAGGTCGTGATAATCCTGAGTTCCGTCATCCGGAATCAGGAGTACCTCATGAATGGATGAAGGAAGGACGAAGAAATCACCGCCGATCTTCTCAGCCGCCTGATCCATGAAACCCGGATACTGAATAACAGACGCTCCCATGAAGGAGCCTTCCACTGTAGCCACCAGCATCATAGGTTCCCCTGTTGCAATCTCTTCCGGCTTCATTCCCATCATATCCGCCATCACTTCCTGCATGGAGCGAAGGGAGGCCGGATGGGTGAGCGGTGCATTCTCAAGGGCGTCCTGATGAAGCTGCTCTGCTGTGATACCGAAGGCTTTCAGCTGCTGATTAGTAATCACGGAAGTCATCTTACCGCCGGAGCTGTCACCCATATCAACTCGATAGATCAGAGCCATATCCTCAACCTTCTGATGGGGGATATTCTAATATTAAACTGGGGTGTATGATCCACTACCTTCATAAGCTGTGCTTCCACCTCCTCCAAAATGTCCTCATAGGGACGGCCCGCTTCATAGGCCTGAAAGGCACCGGTCATATTGAGATTTGCCTCGACTGGGGAGTCCCCGCTGCGGAAAGAAAGCCCGCGGTAGGATTCTCCCTGGAGCTTCTCCACATCCCGGATCCCGATCCTCACATCGGCAAGCTCCGGCGGGAGATCTTCGGCAAACCGGGCCTGCAGATCCTCTTTCATCTGTTCCAGAAACTGCTCATAATTCATCTGGCGTCCTCCTTTGCGTGATTTGGAAATAAAAAGGCCGGAGGAGATAGCTGCCCCGAAAGGGGATAGCTGTCTGATCCGACCTATGTAATGAATATTAAACACCTTCGAGTATCCTTGTAGTTTCCGCAAGATTCAAGTGCAGTTTTGTCACTTTTTATAATTTTTGACAAAACTGCACAGCAAGTAAGGGACACCTGATGCGCGGGGATGTCTGTTTTAAAGCAAAAAAGGCGCCTACCTCTCATTCGCACTGAATTCATCGGTAAGCGCCTGCCTTCACTAAGATATATTCTGTTGTTTGTCGCATCGAAAAGCTCTTTTCCTAATGTTGATAAAACGTTGATAAAAGTCCTGCCCCGGTGGCCTGAACCCCGCATAAATACTGGGTTTTTGACCATTTAGTCAGATGCTGCCGTGACACACGAATAGTATTTTTATCACCTTTTTATAACCTCTTGTATCTTCTCAAAACTTCTCAAATCCAGTGTTTATGCGGGTCTCAGCGATTCGGCCTCTCCGGCTGTCTTCGCGTATCTTCTCATAAGTTCTTATATTTTTTCAGTGAAGTGTCCCAAAAACTGTCCCAATTTTCAAAAGTTGGGACACCGTGATATCTTCCTCTTCTCCATGGCAGAGTTCAGCTTCCTACTGCCCTCTTCCTGCGGTTGAGCCATGCTTCATTTCTCTCGTCCGCAGTTTCTCTTGCAATCTTCTCCATCTCCTCTCTGGCATCAGCAAGTCCCAGATGGGTATAGGTGTTATAGGTAACACAGATATCAGAATGACCCATGATATACTGCAGGGTCTTGGGGTTCATCCCCTGTCTGGCTTTCCTGGAGCAGTATGTATGGCGGCAGACATGCGGGGTTACCTTGGGCATCTGCAGACGATAGATTTTGTTGTACTTGTCACAGATATGCTTGAAATAGTGTTCCCAATGGAGCGCGATCCTCGGCATTTCATTTTTGTCCAGAAACAGAAAGCCTGTATAGCCGTCGATCATCGGTTCTGCTTTAGGCTGTTTCCGTTCCTCAAGGACTCTTCTGAATGCATCTGCCACCCCGACATCCATCGGAATCACCCTCGTCCCGGCTGTCGTCTTGGTCTCTTCCACAACATAGGTTCCGTCCCTCATTCGCTGCAGCTGATGGTTAATATTGATTTCTTCCTTTTCCAGGTCAATATCCGAAAGAGTCAGGCCGCAGAACTCTGAAATACGAAGACCTGTATTAAGCAGAATATAGATGCCGTCATAGTACTGGCTGAAATGTTTATCACTCTGTACAAAGTCCAGAAAACGCCTCTCCTGATCAGGAGTAAGGGCTTCCCGTCTGATAGAATCGTTGATGATCACTCCCGCCAGGGGAAACTCAAACGGATTCTTGAGGAGCATGTCGTCATTCACTGCCATCTGAAAAGCCGGACGCAGCACACCTCTGATCGTATGGACCGAACTGTAGCTCTTTCCATCCTCTTTCTGGAGCTTGATCAGGAACAGCCTGGCATCCGTTGTCTTCACGCGTTTGATCTTATAATATCCAAACGCTTCTTTCGCCAGGAGATTTCGAACCGTTTTATGATTCGCCGCTGTATTATGTCTGACCCCCTGCATGGTAGCAAGGTATCTGTCGACCAGGTCCAGTACAGTGATATTATTGGTTCCTACACCCTTCGAAAGCTCTGCCTGAATATCATTCTCCATCTCCCGAAGAGACAGCGTCGGATGCTTTCCGGGCGGTGTCATATCCGTTTTGACCAGCCTCCAGCTCCTGACGGTTTTCCGTTCTCCAAATGCATCTGTATATTTGTAAGTGTATTTCCCGTCTTTTTCCTGGCTCTCGCCGTTTCTCAGTACCCTCCCTTTAGTATCTCGTCTCTTATCATCACGTTTCTTACCATCACGTCTTTTTTCACTCATTTTTATCTCCTGAATATAGAAAAGAAGCCGTGATATAGCTCATATACAACTATATCACGACTTCACAATCGCGGACAATCAATCTATAGACAATCGGTATTCACTCACCATTCCTCCGCCTCACCTGTACGGCAGAAAATGGAAGCCTGTCCCCTTTTAACGTTTCATTCATTATTAGGCAAAAACACCATCAGATTGCTCCACAGCAATCGATGTACTTCTCAAAGAGACGGCGCTTGATCTGGGGCCTGTTTCCATTCCACAGGATATAATCCGCATCTGCATTCTCGCTGATCAGCCTGCGGAGCTTGGCCTCTCCGATCCGGAAATAGACTGCCGCCTCCTCAACAGAAAGAGTATATTTCTCCCAGATGGGAATTCTGTTTTCTCTCATAAGCATGTCCTCCCTCCTGTTATTTCTATGCAAGAGCCTGCAAAAGGCATTCGAAAGGCATATTACAGGCATATACAATCCCCGTTTTTCATAATATCTACAAAGGTTCAGGCACGTAGGCACTAATTTATCAAAAACTATTCTCACACATTAATGCCAGCAGATTCTTCTCTTTTCCGCGCGCATATATTATTGCCTGATAAGTGCCTATGTGCCTAAATATCATCTCCTGAACACTCAGAGTCACATAAATCCGGGGTTTAGCATGACACAGATTCCGTGGTAGCCACGTGCCTTTTTGCCGCCTGGTATGGTAAGGTTCTTGTCGTAATTGAGCCTCAGGCTCTCCGCACTCTGTTTCAGCTGCCTCGAAAATGTGGTCATAGAATAGGGCTTCTCAAGATTGTCTTCACACCACTTCTGATAAGCTGTGTAAAGATCCCTCGACAGAGCAAAGGTATTCTTTTCAAAACGGATGTAACCGGTAGAGTCAAAAAAGCTGAGAATATTGTTGTCCTCCTGCCTCAGCTCCTCCGCAATCTTTTTCATCCGGTCACTGATCGTGAAGTGGAAGTTATTGTCATAAATTCGCTCCAGCCCATCAATGCACCAACGTGTAATCCCGTTAATCTCCTTTTTCAGCCTGTCCAGAATATTCTTGTCGTCCTGACGACACTTTTCTTTCGGCTTCACCTGAATGATCAGCTGTCTGCGGTAAAATCCTTCCGATTTGTCATAAAGAGAGGACAGCGGAACATTGCTGAAGGCAAGGATCCTGCAATACATCACCTCCTGAAAACTGGACGCATGCTTCTTCTCCATATCGGACTTTCCTTCCATGGTCACGATACTTTTGATGATTCCTGTATCCGGAAGGGCGTCACTTGTCATGTCGTCGTCCACCATCAGCAACTTTCCCTGGAGATCGCCCGGGCCGAACTTATTTACTGCCAGTTTCTTGATCCCGTATTTGCTCATATTATTCCCCAAAATCAGTTCAAGAACATCACCGATCAGGCTCTTTCCTTCCCCACCCTTGCCAAGCAGGATCATCATGCACTGTCCCCTGTTTGTGGGAAGCATGGAATAGCCCATGAATTCCTTCACAGCAGGTATATCTTCAGGATAAAAGAGGTCATCCAGAAACCTGTACCACTCTTCTGCAATCGGCGGATCAGGTACATAATCTACCGGCAGCCGGTTCCTGCAAAAAGCCTTTTCTTCTGTAAAAGAGCCGCCGGCAATGTTATAGGTGCCGTTCCGGAAATGAATGTTCTCAGTATCTACCGGAAGATCTTCTGCGTATGCAGCGATTTTGATTGAATCCATCAGCCTGGTGCAGAGCTTAGCGACGTCTTTAGACACGTAATTTGCGATTTTCTTGTATATCTCATGTTCCATGCAGGCTTCATCCACACTTCCGTTTATGTCATAAAGCCTCTTTTTAATACATTTCATAGGATGTCTCCGGAGGTAGTCCTCTGAAAACAGGATCTCATTAATCGCCCCGTTCACAAACCAGATCGGTTCCATCAGATCAGGCATATCCGGCGGTGGCGTGAAAAGATCCATTGTCTTATCCAGGGCTTCCAGCTTCTCCGGAGCGATACTGCTCAATTCTTCTCTCATATTCTTTCACCTTTTCCCCATATCCATTGATAATATCTATCCTTTCTTCCAGCGTTCCCTGCAGATAGCAGTCCAGCACATGCTCCACTAAATCTATGTTCCGGAGCGCTTCACAAAAATATTCGTCCGGTTCATCCTCTGGGGAAGCCGGAGCGTGCTTTTCCTTCCACTCCCTCAGCAAATGGTAATAGTCCGTGAGAATGAGATAAAACCGCTTCTGCGTCTCTTCAAAACGATACCTCCTCTGCCTTTCCACCTGCCTCGCCTGATCCGGCTGTCTTTTTTTTCCTTCCCTCCCGGATCTGTGCGCTGCTCTCTTTCGCGTCACATAGGAAATACCAAAATCCGCAGCGATCTTCTCCGCAGCCTCTTTGTTGCCGATGCCGAAGATGGCCGAGACAAGATTGATTACATCCCCGTCGGCCTGACATGCAAAACAGTGGTATCTTCTGTCCAGCTTCATGCTCGGGTTGCGGTCGTTGTGAAAGATGCAGCGGGCCATTCCATTACTTTTAACTTCTATTCCGTAAAACTCTGCCGCCCTTCTGGCGGACACCTCTTCCTTCACTGCTTCAAACAGTTCCATCCACCCTCCTTTTCTTTTCCGATTTCGAAAAAATCCTGTATGCCAAACAGATTGTCAATTTGAACCCTTTTTACAGTTCAACTCCTTGTTTAAAATCGTTCCGGCACCTTTTTTAAAGGTGTAGCATTTTTGTACGCCTTTCGATATTGGGAAAATTCGTAATCCAGTTCTTCTCCCTGACATAGAAAAAGCGTCTATCTCCATCCTTCCAAGGGATAAAGAGCAGACGCTCATTCTATGCTGATATTGTGATGTTTCTTCTTTGGATGCTGAACCTTCCCTGCGCGTTGTTCTTCCCTTTCCTGAACGAAGGCTTTCTTCTCCTGCAGCCGTCCCATGACACTCTCCCGCTTTTTATCCTTTCCGGGTGTCAGCAACTGTCGCTTTTCCTCCTTTTTCTCCGGCGAAAGTTCCGTTTTCTCCGGTTCGAGCTCCGGCAACAGGTCTTTGACCAGCCACTGAATATCGCGCAGCATGTCAAGTTCCTCCAGAATCGGTTGCAGCTGCTCATTCTTCAATTCCATTTCAGCAGACAACCTGCTGTGCTCGTCGGAGAGGGTCCGCAGGTCACATTTACCGTCCGGAAACCTTGCCCGTATAAAGCGGTTGCACCGGTTCCATTCCTCAAGTTCTGCCTTATGCCTCTTCTGGTACAGGCTTTTGCCGATGTAGGTCTTCCTGTACTTATCATGGATCGGATCCAGCTCGGCCCGGCGCCGGGCAGTCGCCTGAATCTTTTCAATTTCAGCCATACGTTTTGTATCTTTCCTGATTCCATCACGAAGAGTATGCTGCCGGTCGCATATACTCGTGAGGCGGCCATCAAGATCCTCAATTGTTAAAACCCTATTCTGCTGCATGTAATTGACAATCACTGCAAAACGCTTTAAATCTGCCAACCCTGCTCTGCCTGCAGCATGACGGTTTCGCCATGTAAGGAACCTCTCGTTTGCTCTCTGGTCAAATTTCTGCCCCAGCAGATCGACGAGATAAACTTCCTCCGGTTCCATTTCAATCTCCCTGATTGCCTGCCTGATGTCGACCAGCCAGGACGTAAGTTTCCGGATCGTATCCCTAAGAGA
The DNA here is from genome assembly GCA_900318375.1 of uncultured Lachnospiraceae bacterium. GTDB lineage: Bacteria > Bacillota > Clostridia > Lachnospirales > Lachnospiraceae > CAG-791. The sequence continues at coordinate 4,026 of ONKG01000117.1, read as the reverse complement.
CCGGATAAGTCTGTTCGTCACCTTTATCTCGCGGTTCAGGTCGCCCACATCTGTCCGGATTCCCTTTTTCTCAAGCGCTGCTACAGCAGGACCCATATGAACAGTCGGGATCTTGTCGATTCCCTGTCGTTCGTAGGATTTCATGCTGACGCGTTCCTGACGGCCTGCACGCTCCAGATATTCGTTTTGCTTTGCGGGTTTTAAACTTTCCGTCCGGTCCGCGGATCCTGTTTCCGTCCTGATCAAGCAAGTATTCCTTGTGTGCTTTGGGAGCCCACTTCCCATTTTTATCCAGAGGCCGAATGGTCAGCAGGACATGGAAGTGCGGGTTGTGGTTTGGCGGATCCGGATCATGGATGGCGAGGTCTGCAATCATCCCTTTCGATACAAACTCTTTCTGGCAGTATTCCTTCGCGAGCGCGATGTTGTCTTCCATGGAAAGTTCCTTCGGCAGTGTGATCTTCATCCGCCGGGCAAGCTGCGAGTTCCAGTTTTTCTCCGCGGCCTCCACGGAATTCCAGAGAGTTTTCCGGTCAGCGAATTCCGGCGGAGCATGCGGCGGGAGCAGGATCTCTTTCATGATGAGTTCTTCTTTCGTGCCGTTGTACATGTACCTCCTATCCCGTTCACTGTAAAGTTTCTCCCCGGTCTGGTAGGCGGCTGCGTTCACTGCGGACTGTCCTTCAGCCCTCTTGACGATGTTGATCTCCATGTGCGGACAAGGCATATCTCATCACTCCTTTCTGATCGGAAATAGGGTAGAGGCGGCCATGCCGCCCTCTACCCCCGACCGGCCCGTGTCCGCCGTAAGGCGGAAAAATACATTACACGGGCCGTGTCATTAAAAAAGACCGCCTGCTTACGCAAAACGGTCATAGTAAACAAAAGATATATTCGCGCAATGTCGGCAAGCATGCGCTTTTAAAAATATCCGCAAAGCGGAATAGAAGAGGGGTAGCTGTCGGAGACAGCGCAGGGGACGCGAGTTCCCCTGTTGACGGAAGTCTGGCTTCATCACCATGCAAGACAGACTGGAGTCCGCACCTCCGGCCAGGAGTCCTCGAAGAGCGCAATGCACCTGAAGGGTGTATAATTGCGCCCTCACATCCGTGAGGGATCTGAATGGTCTCCGCCCTTAACAAGAAATGCAGGTTTGCTATATTCTCAATGAAAAATCGACTTCATATAGGACACATCACAATCGATCTCTTCAAATTCTTTCATCATCTCCCGGGTCTTTGAATCTTCGAACAATTCTTCAAGAATCAATAACATCTGTCCATCGGTGTACTTGTCCGGAGGCAGAAAGTATTCAAGCAGCCGACCATGATTGCAGAGCCGCCTGGTTATGGCATTCTTCGTAAGAGCGTTTTTTCTGTTCTGGACAATCTGCAGATTCTGACGTTCTATCTTCAGGTTTTCAATAACCTTTTCTTCCCTGGCCTGCAATTCAGAGAGTGTTCTTTTTTTCAATTTGGTATATCTCCCGTATTTGGTACTATCATTACATGCAAATCGTCGACTAATTTCTGTGGACTATTCGACGGTATAAATCTGCTGTTGTCACATTAGTGTGACAGCGACTCAATTAAAAACAGCTGTCCTCCCCGGCCCGTTCCTGTCCCGGTCTTTCCGCAACGTTTTCTGAATAAAGGCACGCGAAATGCATACTCATCATCCGTATCATCCGGAGCGGCAGCCTATTCTTTTTTCAAGGTAAGCAAGGGGCGAGCCGATCATCCCTTCACTCATTCCAGGAAAATTCGGAAAAAGAAAAATTACTTGTAATGGAATTTGTGAAGAATATCGCCGGAATAGATTCCATGTAGTCCCCCTCTGCTTATCCCAAAGTTTCGCACCTATAATGAAAACGATGTTCGCGGATAAATACAATTTTGTCACCACACAAAAAAAGAGACCTCTTAACTGACCCGAAGGGTTCTTAAGAAGTCTCCTAAGCTCACTAACTGTCTTTCAACTTTCAACATTAATTCATTTGATAATATCCATCATACTGGATTCTTTAAATTTCAGGCTTTTGCGTAAGGAACGTGGCTTTGACCACAATTTCTCCGATCTTTCCCCCATCTTCATCTGCAAACTGCCATCTTCCGATCGTCAGAGGAATCCCCTCCGAAATCTTGCTTTTCCCGGCGCCTTCTTCCGTGATTTCCACCACACCTCCCCCAGTCTTTTCATAATAGGATGGCTCCTGTATTTCCATTGGGCCGCCGAAAGAACCGCCTTCATACAAAAGAGCAATGTGAATAGAATCGCGCTGTCCATCCATGAACTGCAGCAAGAGCTTCCCGCAATGATCCCGGCCGGTTTGATCCATCTCCATATAATCGCTGATTGTCTCACCAACAGGGGAGCCCCCTTCGCAATAGGAGAGATCCAGGCGTACATATTGATATTCCTGACCCGCTTTCCAGTTGTATAGCAGGAAACCATCCGTTCCTGTTGCCAGCTCTGCGACCTCCATCTCTCCCGAGCGCACAGGGGCCTTCCAGATCATATTTTGATAGAAGCCGCCGGTTTTATAAAAGAAATATAGAATGCAGAGAAGCAATCCAAGAACGATTACACTTGCCGCGATGAGCCATTTTTTCAATTTGTCAACATTCTGTTTTCCCTTCATAGACACCTCCATGATCGTTTCTTCTGTCCGTTGAACCAACGTCTCCTCAGAAAGTTTCTCCCCTGCGAAAAATTCGGTCAGAGTGATGTCCAGAATTTCACAGAGAGGCTGATAAAGCGAGACGTCCGGCAGACACACACCTCGCTCCCATTTGGAAACAGACTTATTGCTGACGCCGAGTTGTTCCGCGAGCTGTACCTGCGTGAGTCCAAGCCTTTTCCGATTCGCCGCTATAAAGGTTCCGATTTTAATCTGATCCACCTGTCTGTCCTTTCATTTGCGTCCAGTTGTTTTCGTGAGTTGTCCTGATTGCACTGTGTCAAAAGGCCCTTTGCAATGAATCATGTTACCAGAATCCTTTTAATAGAACAGCCCTCATAGGTAGAATCCGGGAAAAAAGCAAGAATCCCGGCAAATCAAAGAGGGTTTGATAAATAATAAAAGCCCCCGGACATTGCCGGAGGCCGTTATAACGTCATTATCAGTTAGTAATAAAGCCCTCCACCCGAAGGTGAAGGACCGCAGCTTTTCCGTTCAGACCACTCTGAACATTTTTGTGTTATCTCTCTTGATCCTGTTTTCGCGGAGAACTAAAGAGCACCTGCTATTACTCAATCTGTCATCCAACCAACCATTCTTATGGAATAACCTGTTTTATTTTCACATATCATCTTTCGAAAGAATAAGAAGAGTAGAGTTCAATTTTTGTTGATAATTTCTATATTCATCATATGGAATCACCACACGAGAAAAAATGGATATAAAGCCAGTGTTATCACCTCTATTGAAGGAAGCTATGCTTGCATCAAGCATTTCCTGATGTGTAGTTTCAGTCAAATCTAATACGTATCCACATTCCATGCACAACTCTCTTGCAAACTCCCTTTGCGCCCTCCCGTTTCCTTCTCGAAAGGGATGAAGTGCGTTCATATCCGCATAATGTTTTGTAAGTGCTGTGATGAAATTACTTTTATCCTCCCTGCACTCATAGCAGTCCATGAAAAAGCATGAAAAAATACTATCCGCGTATGAATCAATGAACTGTGTCCTGCAAAAGAGATTGTTCTTTCCGATATCAATAGTTCTAACCTGTCCGGCCCAGTCATAAACATCCTGAAAAATAAAATAATGGATATCTTTTAGGTGTTGAAAGTCAAATTCCCCTCGAATTGGATGAAGCTGAAGCCAGGCAAGGTTCGCACCTGTTGAAAGTGCTTCAAGTTTTTCCAGTTCTGCTTTATTATGACAGTCGAATTTATTGATCAGAATATCTGATCCTGGATAAACATACTTATCTATGCTTCCCATCCCTGCTGTAATTCTCCTTCAGTTTGCGTTGAAACTCTTCTCTGGATATTGTCCCGGTAACTACATCTGCAATTCCT
>ONKG01000118.1 GCA_900318375.1 uncultured Lachnospiraceae bacterium | reverse complement strand
ATTTACAGATTGATCAATAATGATCTAAAAGCAATTAAGCTTTCAGTTTCTTGATCTCAGCGGTCAGAGCGGGAACAACCTCAAACAGGTCGCCGACGATGCCGTAATCAGCAATGTTGAAGATGGAGGCATCTTCATCCTTGTTGATGGCGATGATGCAGTCAGAGCTGCTCATGCCGGCAACGTGCTGGATAGCGCCGGAGATACCGCAGGCAACATAAACCTTGGGGCCGACGGTCTTGCCGGTCTGGCCGACCTGGTGAGAATGTGCGATCCAGCCGGAGTCGACTGCTGCACGGGAAGCGCCTACGACGCCGCCCAGGAGATCTGCGAGCTCTTTGATGGGAGCGAAGCCCTCGGGGCCGCCGACTCCACGTCCGCCTGCGACGATGATGTCTGCGCCTTCAAGGTCGACGATCTCGCCGCCAGCTTCCTTGATGACCTCAAGGAGAGTTGTACGGATTTCTTCGGGAGCTACATGGAAATCTTCTTGCTTCGGGTTTCTTGAAAACGCCGGGACGGACAGTGCCGCACTGAGGGCGATGATCAGGGCACATGATGGTAGCCATCAGGTTGCCGCCGAAAGCGGGACGGGTCCATGCAACGTTTCCGGTCTCTTCGTCGATGTCCAGGCTTGTGCAGTCTGCAGTCAGGCCGGTGCCGACGCGGGAGGAGAAACGAGGGCCCATATCACGGCCGTTGTTGGTTGCGCCGATCATGATGGTGGTGGGACCATACTTCTCGGTCAGGTAATACAGAGCCTTTACATAAGCATCTGTTGTGTAGAGCTTGTACTCAGGGCCTTCTACGACGATGACCTGGTCAGCGCCATAGATGCCTGCCTGCTCGACAGACTCAGCTACGTTGTCGCCGATAACGACTGCAACGAGCTTTCCGCCCTGCTTGTCGGCCATCATACGGCCGGGATTCAGAAGCTCAAGGCCAACCTTTTTGGGAGAGCCGTCTTCATTTGTTTCAATAAATACCCACAAATCTTTGGTTTTAGCTTCCATTCTTCAATCCCCTCCTATCAGACAATATTGGCGTCCACAAGAATCTTGGCAAGCTTCTTAGCAGATTCTTCGCCGGTCTCTTCCTTGATCTTCATGCCGCCCGATTTTACAGGAGGTGTGAAGGACTTCTTAACGTGAGTAGGGGAACCATTCAGGCCGTAGTGGCTTGCATCCATAGTGGGATCGAAATCATCACCCAGAGTCTCGAATTTAGCCTTGTTGGCCATCAGTTTCCTCTTGATGGTGGGATAACGGGGATCAAAGCTGGGCTTTGTGAAGGTGATCAGGCAAGGAGTCTTGACGCCGATGACCTGTACGCCGTCTTCAGCTTCTTTTCTTACCTTGAATCCATCCTCAGTTGCCTCAACCTCAAGGCCATAGGTAACCTGGGGAACGCCAAGCCACTCAGCGATCTCGGGACCAACCTGAGCAGTATCACCATCGATAGCCTGCTTGCCGCAGAAGATTGCGTCGAACTTGCCTTCCTTTTCCTCGATAACCTTGATTGCATGAGAGAGGATATAGGAAGTTGCCAGTGTGTCAGATCCGCCGAATGTACGGCCGGAAACGAGATAACCCTTATCTGCGGCGATACCGACGCACTCTTTCAGGACTGCAGTTGCCTGCGGCGGTCCCATGGTGACAACGGTGATCTTAGTGCTCGGATCCTTATCCTTAACACGTGCAGCTGCCTCGAGAGCATAGCCATCGAAGGGATTCAGGATTGCCGGAACACCTTCGCGGATAAGGGTGTGCTTGACCGGATCGATCTTGATCTGAGTCGTATCCGGAACCTGTTTTACACATACCAGAATGTTCATAAATGCCTCCTTCTAAAGTGAATCTTACATGAAATATAATATATCACGCACATCTTTCAATCGCAAGTTAGCTTCTTAAAATCATAGTGCTAATTTCAGATTCGTTTATAAATAACTGTTTTCACGACCAAAAGCCTGTGCGTGACATTCAGATCATGTTATTACTTATCGGTCGCGACCTTATTCTTGGGTCCGTTGGAATAATCATAGAAGCCGATGCCGGTCTTGACACCGAGCCTCTTGCCGCGAACCATCTTACGAAGGAGCGGGCTGGCAGCATACTTGTTGTCGCCAGTGTCAGCATAGATAACATCCATGATTGCCAGGCAGATATCAAGGCCGATGAAGTCGCCGAGCTCAAGCGGTCCCATAGGATGGTTGCAGCCGAGCTTCATAGCTGTGTCGATACCTGCGATATCGGAAACGCCGGTGTATTTGACATTGATTGCTTCGTTGATCATAGGGATCAGAATTCTGTTGACAACGAAACCTGCTGCCTCATTGACCTGTACCGGAATCTTTCCGAGCTTCTCGGAGATCTCGTTAACCTTTGTAACATACTCTGCAGGAGTATTGATGCCGGCGATAACTTCGACCAGCTTCATAACAGGTGCAGGGTTGAAGAAGTGCATGCCGATGATGGGCTTGGACAGACCAGCGCCAATCTCAGTAATGGAAAGGGAAGAAGTATTGGATGCGAAGATGCAGTCCGGATTCTTAACGATTTCGTCCATAAGCTCTCTGAAGCATTTTTTCTTAATGTCCATAACCTCGAGAGCAGCTTCCACTACGAGGTCAGGATCTACGGCGATGGTATTGAGACCGCACTCAAATTTTGCAAGGATGGCATCAGCAGCTGCCTGCTCCATTTTGCCCTTGCCGACAAGCCTGTCCAGGCCGCCCTTAATCTTGTTGAAGCCGCCCTGAGCGAACTCAACCTTGATGTCGCAGAGATAAACTTTCTCTACTTCCGCGCACTGTGCGAATGCCTGCGCGATTCCGGATCCCATGGTGCCAGCGCCGATAACTGCAACTTTCATGATCGTATCCTCCTTAGGTTAATGTGAGTGGTTTTTACCACTGCCCTGCATGGGACAGTGGCCGGTATCCTTTTTGCATTACAGAAATGTTTTATATTTTTTCGAATCATCCGGAAGATAACCGGGTAATCCGCATTTCCCAGAAAACTCAGGTCTCCGGCTCAATCAGGCCGTATGTGCTGCCTTTTCTTTTGTAAACGACTGCAATCTGCTCTGTCTCTGCGTTGATGAATACGTAGAAGTTGTGCCCAAGCAGTTCCATCTGTACACATGCATCTTCGGGATACATCGGTTTAAGATCAAACTGTTTTTTGCGGACAATCCTGATATCTTCATCATCAAAATAACTGCGCTCCACATACTCGCGCTTAAATGCCGCGGCTTCCTGATGACGCTTGATCAGTTTACTCTTATACTTCTTTAACTGTCTCTCGATAACTTCCTCAACAAGATCGATGGAAACATACATGTCATTGCTGACCTGCTCGGAACGAATGATATTGTCCCGCACCGGAATAGTGACCTCGATTTTGTGCCTGTCGCGATTTACCTGAAGTGTGACATGCACCTCCGTTTCAGGAGAAAAGAACTTATCCAGTTTGTCCAGCTTCTGTGTCACGGCTTCTCTGAGAGAATCCGTTACATCCATATTCTTTCCGACAATTACGTACTTCATAGATGCCTCTTTCCGCAGCATACGCCGCTGTTATTCCTAATATTTACAAAGAGTCTTTCCGAAGTGCCTTTCAGATCCGGAAAAGGCTTTCTGCACAATCTCATTATATCATAACAGCCACAAGATTTGCACAAATATTGCATCTCTTTTAACGTATTTGAGACTTCCTTTATATAATATACACAAACAGGCTCAAAAAAACATCAGGATTTTCCTTGTATTTTGCACAAAAAAACGGACAGTCGGCATAAACCGTCTATCCGTTATTAACAATTTTGTTCAACTCATTGCAGTTGTGTACATCCCGGCAAATATCACCCGCAATAATGTATCCCTGTGCATGTGTAAGACAATCAGCTAAATGATCAGTTAAACAGTCTGCGAATGCACACGATGTGCATGAAATCAGCCCTGGATGTCGTGATGCCGTGATGCTCATCCTGCGCATGAACGATCATGCCGTCACCCATGTACAGTGCGACATGTCCGTTGTAGCAGACAATGTCTCCGGCACGGGCTTCTGCAAGAGATGCGACCGGTGAACCGACACTTCTGTCCGAAACATCATAGTGGGGAAGACGGAATCCGAAGTTCCCATAGACCGCCATGACGAAACCGGAGCAGTCTGCGCCGTGTGTAAGGCTGGAGCCGCCCCATACATAAGGATTTCCGATGTACTGAGTGGCAAATTCGATGACAGCCTGACCGGATTCTTCGCCCGCCTGGCTGACAGCCACCTGGGCTACATCCGCCTGAGCCGCAGCGGCATCCGCTGCGCGAAGGGCAACCTCTACGACTGCTGTCGCCGTCTCTTCATCCTCGAAGCCTGCGGCATCAGCCCTGGACTGCGCAAGCTCCACGACTGCATCGGCCTTGTCAGCTTTGCGCTGCTCGTGATCCGCGCGCTCCTTGACATTGGAATTACTGATACGATGGCCTTCTTCTCTGGCGGACTCCGCCACGGGATATACCATGCTGAGAGTCACCTCGGAAGAAGGGATATAACCTTCGCCTTCATCGGTGAGAATGCCGATCCAGCCGTCTTCACTGTCAATTACTTCATACTGATCACCTGCAACTGCTTCGCTGATGATTTTGGAATAATCATCGGAATCCTGATAGACAGTAGGATCCCCCTTCTCATTGACGGTAGCGACCTGTTTGCTGACCATCTCTGAAAGAGCTTCCGCTTCTGTACCGTCGACCAGATACTCATTCATTACATATCCGACAACATTGCCGGAGCGGATCTTTGTCCAGCGATCGTCCTCTTTACGAAGTTCAATCGCAAGATCATTGCTGTACATCTTGCCCAGAACTTCGCTGCTCATGGCAGGCTCAGCGTGGATGTTGAGATATACATTGGGCGATGCGATAACAATTTTCCTGCCTTCTGCCTCATCCTTCAGTGCAGGTGCAGTGTTCTCCTGTTTTTCAACTGCGGGAGCCTCGACAGCTGCCTGTTCGTTCAGGACATGGTTGGCAGATTTGTCCTCATTCAGCGCAACGGTAAGACGGGGAAGGACCGCCTTGTTATATTCCTGTACAGCATCCTCAAAAGGATCGGATACATCCTGAGAAACATCCTCAGTATCCGCAGCCATGGGAATCATCAGATCAGACTCTTCTTCGGCAGTCTCTGTTTCCTCTTCAGCAGCTTCTTCCGCAGCATCGGAAGTGCTGCCTAATGCTGTGACATCAACAGAGAAAAACTGATCTTTTGTAGCTGCTTCGTAGTTCTGTAAAGATTCTGTAAGCACATCGATACTGCTCTCATCCGTGCTTTCTTCATCCTGTCCGTTTTCGAGAGTATTTGTAAGGGAAGGGCCATCGACCGCTGCAGTATCCGCAAGGACCGGGATTCCGGTCAGAGAAGCAATCGCTGCGGCTGAAAGCATTCCAGATAACATCTTAACTCTTTTAAACTCCATCGTTCCTCCGATTTTATTAAAAATTTATATTCTAATTAATTACAGAAATTTCTTTTTTGTTACAAATTTGTTACACACTACGTACTATACCAAAAGAATATATATATGTCAAGCCAGCGGCGGCTCGGCGAATTATTCAAAAATGTTGTAAAAATCATACGAATCTTATATATATTTGCCTTCCTTCGGTTACAGGGCGCCCTTCCGCCCTCTATCCTCAACCGCCCTGCATTCGTCATAAGGCGGGAATTAAACATACACAAGCTGTGTCAATAGGGTAGAGGCTGCCCTGGCCCGGCGATAAAAAAACCGGAAAATGCATTTTACAGCATTTTCCGGTTTTTCCTGCCGGCAGTCGGGGTCGAACCGACACTCGATTTAAGTCGAACGGGATTTTAAGTCCCGCGCGTCTGCCAATTCCGCCATGCCGGCGCAGGCCTTGCATCTTTAAAATATTGTAGCAGAAACCTGAGGCTCATAAAACAATTTTTCAAAGATTAAGTGGATCCTCGGGGACTCGAACCCAGGACCGACCGGTTATGAGCCGGTTGCTCTAACCAACTGAGCTAAGGATCCAGAAACATTGCATATACATCAATGAAATGACTCCGACGGGAATCGAACCCGTGTTACCGCCGTGAAAGGGCGATGTCTTAACCTCTTGACCACGGAGCCGGAAAACAGATTCTGCCGATCACAGAATTACTGTTTGGCAGATTTCATCTATATACTTTAAATAAATTGTAACAAACATAATGCGGCAGAATATACCTTCTGCCGCATTCAAAGCGCCTCGAGCAGGGCTCGAACCTGCAACACCGCGGTTAACAGCCGCGTGCTCTACCATTGAGCTATCAAGGCAATTATACAATCAATTTCTGAAAGATTTACGTGCAGAATCTTCTAAAAAAGATGCCACAGCATCCTTTTCTTCATACCTTCAAAACTGAATAAGAGATATGCACATCTCACGATCGAGCGGTGCGTTTCATCAAGACCGGCAAGATCACGTCTTCCGACTGTCTCACCTGAACTTGAGGATAAGCAACCGACCTATTAGTACGCGTCAGCTCCATACGTTGCCGTACTTCCACCTCGCGCCTATCCAC
>ONKG01000165.1 GCA_900318375.1 uncultured Lachnospiraceae bacterium | reverse complement strand
AGACCGACGCCGATGCCTATTGCCAGTGCGACCAGCAGTTTAAAAGGCAGACTACTTGTAAAACTCTCTTTTTTCATAATTCATTTCCCTCTTTACAATATTTGAATATTCAAAACACGTTCAGCGAACCCCTTCGCCGCGTGCGGCCGCCTGAAGCAGCGAAATGCTTTCCGCCGGATCACAGGCACGAATCCACATCTACCTTGTCGATCATGACATTGAGGATCTCCTTATCCGTCTCCTTCATGCCGACCTTGCCGATGTAGCCCATGTTTTTGATCGTCTTTTCGACATCACTCTCGACAAAACCTTCACCGCCCAGGAACTCCTTCTGGCTGGTGCTCATGTAATGCGCGAGAAGGGCTGCATGTACGGACGACGCTATTTTGGCGGCGCAGCTGGGCTTGGCACCATCACAGACGATACCGCCGACATTTCCGAGCGTATTTGTGATCGTTCCGCCGATCTGCTCATAGGAGCCGCCGGACATATATGTGATCCCGGCACCTGCTCCGCAGGCCGCGCTTACAGCGCCGCAGAACGCGGACAGCGATCCGATATAGTGCTTGATGTAGATGGATACCAGGTTCGAGACCAGAAGACATCTGTACATCTTCTCCTTGGACAGGTGCCAGCGCTCCGCATAGGTGACAACAGGCATCGTGACTGTGATCCCCTGGTTACCGCTGCCGGAATTGATGATGACCGGCATGGGACATCCGCTCATACGGGCGTCGGAGCCCGCCGCCGCGCGCGCGCAGGCGACGCACTTTACGTCGTCACTCCAGTTCTCAAGCATTGTCTTGCCTACTCTGGCGCCCCAGGGATTGTCCAGACCCTCCTGGGAGATCGCCGTGTTACAGGAGACCTGCCTCTCAAGCACTTCCTCCACTTCCGACAGATTCACCGTGTCAGCGTATTCGATAATGCCGCGCAGCGTCATCTTCGTCCGGTCGCCCTTGGGCCCCTCACTGTCATCCTTGGGACCTATGGTCTTCTCGGCAAAGTATACCGTCTGCCCGTCCTTCTCGATCTCCGTGATATCTGTGTGGTGCTCCTCGATCGTGACGGAAGCCTTGTGGTCGTTCGTCCACATCTCCGCCTTTATGTAAAGGTTCGGCACATTCTCGGCCAGCGCCACGTCGCAGATGCCCGCCTTAACGAGCTCTCTTGTCTTCTCTCGGGCTTCATCATCCGCCTCGGCAATGACTTCCAGCATCTTCTCCGCATTGCCGCCCACAACGCCCAGGACCGCTGCCGTCTCAATTCCCTTTTGTCCCCCGGAATTAGGCACGGTAACGCCCTTTACGTTCTTGATGATATTTCCTGAACAGGTGATCCGGATGTGCTCCGGCATCTCTCCCAACTCTTTGTAAGCTTTTGCAGCAGCGTAAGCAATAGCAATCGGCTCAGTACATCCCATTGCCGCCACAAGCTCTTCCTTAAGGATTGTCGTGTAATTATCCGATAATTCCTTAGTCAGCTGCATATCGTTCCCCTTTCTGCAGCAGGCCGGCCCGGAGACCGTCTGCCCAAAACCAATGGCCAGTCCCAAAACCGTCTGCCAAAAAATCAATGGCCGGTCCTGAAACCAGCTGCGCCCCCTGAGCGAGCCGGTTTTAAGATCGGTCGTAATCTATAATGTGAACTTCTTCTATAATTAACTCTCTACACCCAAAATTCAGCTTTTCTTCCGCACCAGTGCGATTCCGCCAGCACTTTTTGTCGCTTCATTTTTCCGTAGCATATCCGTCATATATCTGCCTTGCCCTTCATAAAATCTACGATCTCATCCAGGCTCCGCTTGCTTTTCTTATAGGCCTCGAACAGTTTCTCCCTGTCGGCTTCCGCCTTCTCCTCCAGGAGTTTCTCATACAGGTCCTGCGCTTCTTCCAGTTCCTGTCTCAGCTTCAGTATCTTCTTTTCCTGCCGTTCCAGCCTGATCCCGATATCCAGTGCTTTCCTCGCCATTTCGTTCACCCCCTGTCAGTTCGTAAGAGCACTCAGCTGCTTTCCGAGTTCTCCTGCTTCCTTCTTCACGCTTGCTGCCGTCAGGTTGAATGCCAGCAGGATATCTTTCTGCGTCGCCGTCACCGCGTGGTCCAGGCGGTATACTCCGTCAGCCTGCCTGATCAGTTCGATCTTGTCCAGTTCCTTCAGTGCCGCCGGGACTGTCATGTAGTTCTTCTTTTTGTGAAGTTCCTTCATCCGGTCCTTCAGGCAGGTATATATCTTATTGCGTACGATCAGGGCAACAAACTCGATAAAGATCTTGCTGTGAACAGGCTCGTCTTGGTAAACCCTCATGCTTTTCTCACCAAGATATGACTTGTCGCCGCGGAACAGTTTCTCGGAACAGTCACGGCTCTTGTACAGGTCGAGCGCCGCCTCCGCCTTCATGTCCGCCGACGTGATGATGCAGAAGTACCCGCACAGCTTTATCTCCCTCGAGATCACATCCTGTCTTTCCCTGATGAACTGCAGGGTCTTTTTCCCTGTTTCTTTTTCTGTATGGTAGATCAGGTCAAAATACGGAGACTTCCAGCCGCTCGTCTTCTCCTGCGCCGTCCCTTTCAGGCTTTCCAGCAATTCCTTCTGCTCCCTGATCAGGAGCTGCAGTCTCGCCCTTTCTTTCGCCTTCCTGTAATCGCTGTAATAAATATGGAAATACCGTTCCTTTTCGTCCGTCTTAAACAGACGTGCCTTTGCCGTCATGCCGTTTACATCGTAATAAGGAATGGCGTTTTCCCATTCATCTTCAAACTCACCCCTGTGCCTGAGGATCAGCGAACTGACCAGTTCCCGGCATCCCTTCACCATCAGGATGAACTCGAATCCGTTACGGTCCATGAACCTTATATTTGACTCACTGAAATATCCCCTGTCAAGAATGAACTGCTTATCCTTCTCGTGGCCATACTCGGCGATCTCTATATCACCGGCCTGGCAGTGCTTGTTCGTCGAGTCGTAAGAGATGTATATCTTCTCACGATGGTCTCTCGACTTATTCCAGTCATTCTGGAACTTTATGCTGTCACTGCGGCTGATGTCTCTAAGAAAGCTTGATACTTTCGAATCGCTGTATACCTTCATTCCTGTTGTAAACAAGGGATGGTTGTAGGCATAGTCGGGATAGTATTGTGCAGCATTATTCTCCGTTACGATCGAATATGCGGCAAGATCCAGGAACAGGCCCGCGTCTTTTCCGATGATCTCCCCGATCTTTTCATCAAGCCGGTAATACTTCATCACCTTTTTGATTACAAGGTACGCGCCAATCTTAAGGCAGCCGCTTCTTGTGGAGGCTGGGAGTTCCTCAGGAAGCTCCGCGTCCGGAAAGAATTTCAGGTAATTCCCATTCGGGATCATCATGGCCGGATCATCTTCGCACGCCTTTCCGATCGTTGTACACTGCGGCACAGTATACTGCCTGTCCGCGTAATATTTCCGACCATGTTCGTAATAAATATATGTCGTTCCCTTGATTTTTTTCTTGGAGATCCCGCTTTTCTGCTGCGGGATCTCGACTCTGAAATCGAGATACATGGTTCCTCCTGTCGAGAGTTAATTAACGCATTTATATTCTACCATATACCCCATATTTCCACAACTATAATGCCGATTTTCGGCTTAAATCCAAGGTTTTTCTTATTCTCTCTTTATCATCCCTCTATAGAGTGTTAATTATCAAGGAAGTTCACATTGAGGCCCCTCTCCAGAAATGTGAATTCATCGCACTCTATCACTCTGGGGATCGAGTCAAAGGGAAAGAGCTGTTCCTTAAAAGTATTGTTCTTGTAGATCCCGAACTTGACGCCGTAGCGCGCCAGCAGCTCATTGATCCTGTCGGTGTGGGAAACCAGATCGTAGCGATGCATAGTGCCGCCTCCTTTCAAAAAAGGAAATAAAAAAAGACGCCCTGCTTAAATGCAGAACGTCTTTGCTTGCTTTAGAAGGATTATAGTCAGAAAACCAAAGTATGTCAAGAAGGCTTCCCTCTTACATGCCTTAAATTCAGTTTATATATTATCGAAAATCAATTGTTCTGTGCTGCACACAGCAGCCCTTGTTTATTGCTATAATTACAGTATGAAACCGCATCAGAAAGGAGCCCGGACATGATTTACAACAAAGACATAGAGGTCATCGGCATGGAATCCGCCCCCAGATATAATATCGTGGATTCCCATCTGCATTTCCTGGATTTTACACAGGATTCCGACGGCTTTCCCCCTCTGGTGAAAGCCATGGACAAGTGCGGCGTGTCTGAGGCGGTCATCTTCGGAATGAAAATAAAAAAAAAGTGGGACTACATTATGAAAGAAAAGCCC
>ONKG01000121.1 GCA_900318375.1 uncultured Lachnospiraceae bacterium | reverse complement strand
GACGCCCAAATACACACTTGCGGTAGTTATTGCACTCAAGAGGCATTTTGCATTTGTGGGTAAGAGTGCGATGAAGTTTGATCTCTTTACCAATCGTGGTGATACGGTGAATTATAGATAGATACAAAATGGGAATCAACATTTAACATAGTTAAATAAATATATTATAGTTTTATAACAGACGGAGTGGAATGACACCTCTGTCTTTTAGGGAACAGCATAGAAATTCTGAGGACTTCCACTTACCGCGTTCATTATCATCACATGCCCGCAAAGGGGTATGCAATAAAGGAAGATTGTACCATCGTTCATTACAGAGGACACTTTGGACATCAGGTATCTGTAAGGTCCGTCTGTCTGGTGATTTTCTGAGAAGATTCTTCGCAGTTCATTCCGGTTTATTGCAGGCCAGTACCGGTTGTCACTTCTTCCAAGGATTCTGTTGTAATTGCGATAGAGTTTTTGAATGCCCTTATAATGAATTCCGTTTTGGTGCAGCCAGTCCAGCCCCTGTGCCAGACCGATAAATATCTCCCGTTCGAAGCTGAACAATTCTGACTGGATGTCTTTGCTGCCCTGGTCTGCATATAACATCGGTTTCAAGACATCCGAGGCAGGATAAAACTTGTAGCGTATATCTTCCAATGAAACAGTGCTGTTTTTTATCCGAATACCATGCACCGGGCAGTATTCCACTCCATCAAGCTGCGGCAGTACCTGCCAGTACGCTTCGCCATAAAGCTTTTCCTGTGCGGCAGCGCATTCAGGGCAGTAACGCAGGCGGCGGGAAGGATGTAAAAGGCGGATCTGTACCCACCTCGGGTAGGTTGTGGATTCCACTTTCCCGGAGATCATGTCGCATATGCGGGAAAGTTCATATTCAGCAGCAGTCACGGAAAAGAGGGGGAATGCGGTATTCTTCTGCAGCAGGGTTTCCGTGCTGATGGATGCTCCGGAGCCCAGCCACTTCTTTGCTTTTTCAAGATGATAAGGGGACAGCAGGGTCGAACCAAGGCTGCTGTTGTATCCAAAAAGCTGCCTGATCGTATACCAGTCATTCACGTTCCCGCTCCGTACGTGATACCTGCACAAAAGACTATATATAGATTCACCCGGGTATGGGGATGGGAAAAGCGGCAGACGTCCGACCGGTTTCCTCGTCTTATGGCATTCATGGTATTTCATCTTCGATCAGCCCTGCTTTCTTTAGGGATTCATAACCGCACAGCCCTGAGGCATGGCCGGGAACCGGCTTCACTTCTTCCGGCTTGGAAAGGTACAGCTGATAAGCCCGCCTCGCTATGACGGGAGCGGCAAAGCAGCCGCTTTTATCTTCCGCCATAGCAGTACAAACAAAGGTGCGGGCTTCTCCGCATGAGAGGCCAAGCCCCATGAGCGTGACGATGGCTTCCTCCTGAACTGTGGCCTCTTTTGGCGGGGCCACGGCAGGACTTTTCTTTTCTGCCGCGATGGAATAGTTGTCTTTGTAATCGCTGAGGGAGAAGGATGTGATGTCAATGTATTGTTTCAGATCGACCTCTTTGCCTGCTTTCATGGCTTCACGCATCGGTTTTGTGAGCCCCATTTTTTCAGAAGAGATGCGGTGGAGGTCTTTTTCAGAGAAGGATTCCTTCCCGGAGAGGATCGCGTCCTCCTGGACAAGCTTATAGATATGGACGGCGAGGAAGGGAATCCCCTGGGCTTCTTCATAGAGGGCGTCTTTCATTCCTGTTGTAAAAGGGATATGCCTCTTCGTATACTGGTAAGTCCAGATGGCCCGGCAGAAAAGCTCCCATGAAGTATCGTTCGGCATGCGTTCCCACAAGGCATCCCCCTGGCCGCTTCCCCGCTTCGCCTGCTGGAACTCGTTCTGCAGGATGGAAAGGGCTTTGGGAGTCCCGATCATGATCACGGGAACGCCGATCGTATTGACCAGCGTCACGAAGAAGTTCAGGACTTTCTCCGGGACACCTTTCTGGGCGCTGCATAAGTTCTGGATCTCGTCAATGATCAGCACGCCTACGTTATGGGATACGCACAGGCGGGACATGGCGATCATCATCCGGTCAAGGGTCGCGCGGCGGGAACTGTACTGCTCACTGTAGGATGTGCCGAGAAGGTTATCGAGTGCCCGGAAAAAATCCATGCACAGCCCCTTGAGGGACCCGTCGCAGGAACAGTCGATCTTCAGCCAGGAGACCTGGTGCATGACCAGCGGGATGCCCCGGTATTCTGTGTGCCGTATGACCTGCGGATAAAGGGAGAGGATGCTCTCCACGGTCGTGCTCTTGCCGATCCCGGAGATGCCGAGGATGGAAAAACCATACGTGTGTGGATGGTACCCGCCGGTATAGTTCAGGCTCCCATCGGATACGGAAGCGGACGTCCCTGCCGCAAGTTGGGCCGCGTAAGCCGGGGACAGCGGGTTCCTGTCCGCATATCCCCAGCGGATGCACCGGTCGATCCGCCCGAACACATCCACTTCCCGTTCCATCGGCTGGTGGATCCTGACGATCCGCTGGGTAAGCAGCTGCCGGCGGGAGGACGGGCATTCCCGGTCATTGTCAGAATAGGGCGGCCGGATCATGAGTTTTGCGATGGCGTCACCCGGTTCAAAAGGTGCGGGTATTGCTTCGATCAGCGGATTATAGCGGAATTCGTCCAGGGTTTCGTTACGGTAGTGGGCGTCATGGATGATCGTTGCCATCGGGGCCTCCTTTCAGCGCCTTATCCAGCGCTTCCTGCAGCATCCTGGTAATCGGGGAGACTGTCCCGGGTGTGCCTGCGGTATCTGCATCAGCATCTTTTTCCGGAAGGATGCCGTGTTTCCTCATGGTTTCGGCCGTATTCCTTTCGCGGATGGATTCTTTTTCCTTTTTGCGGTTTGCTTCTATTTCGGAAATCCGGGCCGCCTTGCTTTTGCCGGCCTTTCCCGGGAGTTTTGCCTGGGCGTCCGCTTTTGTCTTCGCGATGAATTCTTCCAGCTGCACCCGGTGGAAATCCTCTGTCGGTCCGTAGGCGGCCTTCTCTTCATGGTCAAAGGCGGCTATGCGTGCCGCTTCCTCTGTGTCCATGCCTTCAAATCCCCGGTCTTTGTCCAGCAGGTGGCACTCCACAGGCTCGCCTCCCGCAACCGGGCTGATGTAAATCAGGCCGGCATCCCTCGGATCATAGGCCGCCGTCACCTTCCAGGAGGAATCCGTCCTCGCAGTATCAAACCACTTTTCCTGTTCGGCCTGGTCACAGCTGTAATAACGGCCGTCGAAATGAATGCCGAACCTGGTTACGGTCGCTTCCCCTTTCGGGAGTAGATGGTAGCGGACATGCTCCCTGTCCATGGTCCTGAGGCCGCCGCTCATGTAGCGTATGCCAAAGTCCCAGATATCTTTGGGGATCGGTTTTACATGAAGCTGGCGCATCTGCGGCGTTTTCCGGAATGCCTCCATGTAGTGGTAGTTGTTGTACTGCAGGACACACCGGATGATGATGGCCGTGAATTCATAGAGGTCCAGCGCGGAATCCAGGCGGTAGTCTTTGGCGCAGCGCTGCCGGAAATCCTTTTCCACCTTCCCGGGAAGGGATGCCATGTCGATGTTTATGAGGTCGAAATGCTTCTCGATGATCCCCTTGAGGTCGCCACGGTACGGCGGCGCGTTCTCCACGGCGATCCCGAGATGCTTGCAGAGCAGGTCTGCCGTGCGGCTCTCCATCTCGCCGCGGTCCGCAAGGATCACGGAAGGGAAGTGCATGCAGGGCCATTCCGCTTCAGTGATTGTTATTCCATACTTTGCGCAATATTCCACCTTGTCCTCCACGGAATTGAGGATCGTCCTTGCTGCGTTTTCCCAGGACGGAGGGTCCAGGGAGATGTTCATGCCGGTCACGATGTGTGAGAAGCTGTCCATCTGGAAGTACATGGTCGGACGCCCGATGATGGCTGTCCGGTCATCCCTGCTGACCAGGCAGATGTCGGCCGTTGTGGCATCGATCTGGCAGGCGATCCCGGGGCCCCGCAGGTGCGTTTCCGTCCGCCCGGTTTCCCCGCGGTGCCTTAACGGATAGGAGCGTTCCCCGTCCCTGCTGAGCACTTCTTCCAAAGTGTCCCGGTTTTTTCTGTGCCAGTACAGGAACTGCTGGCGGGAAGGGATTTGGTCCGGATCCATCTGTGCGACGCTGTTCCCATCCTTGTCCTTGATGGTGTAGAAGTCCCCAACCATCCGGATGTAGGTTTTTTCAAGGGAGAGTTTTTCTTTTCCGAGGTAGTACTTTGTAAAGGATTTACGGAAGTTCCGGAGGTCTTTTGCCTCCAGCTTTTTCCCTGCCGCGCCAGGGACCTTCGGCCTGCCGGGGCGTTTGGAGGACTCTTTGTAGGGATCCCGTCTTTTGCCGCAGGCGGAATAGTCCGGAAGAAGTGCATCCGGGATCTTGCCGTACCTCCAGTACTTCCCAATGTATTTATAGAGGTTAGGGACCTTTGTGCCGGTTGCCGCCTCAATCCCGAGCAGGATTGTACGGCGTTTATGGGAATCATAGATATCCGGCTCGTTGGTAACAGCATCGCGGATCAGATCCCATGCCTTGTCGCGGCGCCGGAGGGCGGTCTCGCCGGCTTCACCGCTTTTGACAGGCCGCCAGATGTCCGGGGCGAATGAATAGCGGCCTGCTTCGATCCCCTCCGAGAGTTTTCCGAGGGATACTTCCTCCGGGACGTTGGATCCGCCGGGAAGGCGGAGCCAGTAGGACGGGGAATCCTGTGAGGAAGATGTCCAGAGGATCCGGTAATCACAGTCCTCCCGGAGATCATGGATGACCTGGTTAATGAGGAATAAACTTTCTGGCATAAGAACAGCCTCCTTGAAAAGACCGGATCAGGAAAAGAGCTTCCTGCTCATATCCGGGGAGATGGCACCGGTAATAATGAGGGACTTATAGAGGGCAATGGCGCTTCCTGGCGGAAGGCAGAAGGTGCTTTCAAATGGTTCAATACAGCCTGCCGGGAGAAGGCTTTCTTCGTTTATCAGTTCCAAAAGGGAAGAAAGGGCTTTTTTACGGACTCCGGGGTCGGGAATAAGACCTTCCGGCGTTTCACCGGTATAAAGCCACTGCCGGTTCAATGCCCGGTCCCGGCTGATCTGCTTTTCCGTGACGATCTTCCAGTCGATGCCGCGGGCGGCCCAATAAGACTGTTCGATAGAGAACTTTTCAATGGTCCTGGGATTGTCCAGTTCATCAGAACACTTGACAGTCCTGGCATGAAGGCCATCGGTCCTGGTGACCAGGAAATCCGTTGTCATGACGAATGGGAAATCCCCTTTCCATGGATGCTTTACGTTCAACCGGCGGGCGATTTCCATGGTTTCTGTAAGGCGGAGCGGAAACTGCTCCCGGATGTCCTGGACATCCGGATCTGCATCAAGGATGTAAAAGTAGTATTCTTCGTTCCTTGACAGGAGATGGTGAATGCGACCGGTTGTTCTTCCCGGTATGCGTGCGGATATACCCCGTGAAGGAAAGTCATGGATATAGATCCAGGGTTTATAATCGACTCCGATGCCCTGGCCGCGGCCTTCCTTGAGGTAACGGAGGTAATGCTGGTAATCCCATGCTGGTCGTCGTTTGCCCATGAATATCACCTCAGAATTTACACAACTTATTTGAATGTATGGCCCGTTTCCATCGGAAACGAGCCCAGTACAGCTATTTTTATGCAACCATTAAATGGTTTTTTCATTTTTGTATAAAAGTATAATTCACCGTATCATGTTTTGGTGAAAATGGCGAAAATTTTGGATAGCTGAAGTAGTCCGTACTTTTGGACACCACTATCAGGCATTCTATAGTCATAAGCTAACAGAAATACTTTTATCATCATGTTATATGAGGAGGTAAAGCTATGTTGAAGAAAATTATGATTATGGTTGCAGTTATCCTTGTCCTTTCAGCCTGCGGATCCGGTGTGTCGCAAGAAGACTATTCAAAGGCTACAGCGGAGGCCGAAAAGTACCAGAAAGAATTGGAAGATGCAAATGCAGAACTGGCGAAAACGAAGGACGATTTGAAAAAGAGCCAGGAAAGCCTGAAAGAGCTCCAGAAGGAGTATGATGCGTACAAAGAGCAAATGAAACCCTTCGAGGAAATGACCGCAGCCCAGGCCGAGGCAGAAAAAGCAAAGGCTGAAGAAGAGAAGAGACAGCTTGAAGAAGCTGAGGCTCAACGAAAAGCCGAAGAAGAAGCTGCTCAAAAAGCTGCTGAAGAGGCTGCAGCTGCAGCGGCTGCCGAAGAAGAGGCTAAAGGTTATGAGACCGGCATAACTTATGACCAGCTCGCCAGAACACCGGATGATTATAAGGGCAAGAAAATAAAATTCTACGGAAAAGTTCTTCAGGTAATGGAAGGGAATGGAAACGTACAAATCCGTCTGGCGGTAAATGATGATTATGATACAGTACTGTACTGCGAGTATCAATCAGACATCGTAAGCTCGAGAGTATTGGAAGATGATCATATTACGGTATATGGAACCTATTACGGCTTATATAGCTATCAGTCAACGATGGGTGGGACGATTACTATTCCGGCGGCGATTGTGGAAAGAATAGATCAATAAGACTGCACCGGAACAAATGTTATGGTGAAAGAAGTCATATACTAAATCTAAAATAGTATTTTCGAAAAACTATATGCAAGATGATTGGTGGTAAAACGAAGTGGGGCATAAGATTCGATAAATGTTTTCTGAACCTTATGCCGCCTGGATCTTTCAAGAGAAGAGACCTGTTCACATGGCTCAGTAGATAAGTAATCGAAGAAATGAAAAAAACAGGGCTCTCTGAAGTTTTGCTGTAAAACAGCCACCTCGGGAGCCCTTAGTTTAATCTTTCTGTCTAATATTTTGTTCAGTACATAATATCGATGTTTTTACTTTATTGGTGTCACATCAGCCTCGATGTCTTTCTTTTTACCTGTAACAATTGCAACTACAGCGAGTATCGCATTCAATAAACACCATCCGGACCAAATGACCAAGTCACCATAGCTTCCATGGCTTGCAAATCCGATTAATGCAGCACCAAGTCACCATAGCTTCCATGGCTTGCAAATCCGATTAATGCAGCTAAACCAAAAAGGATGATTAACGCAATATTTCCACCTTTTTTTGATGATTTTCTTGTAGCAATGGACACTATTCCTCCAGCAAGCATCAAAAATGCAACAATAATACCAGCTGAACCAGAAACCTCTCCATTTTCTTGCAATGCATTTGATAAACCGGCTGCGCAAGACTGAAAAGCAACTAAAACAAATAGAACGATGGACAGAATACCTGAGACAAGTTTCCAAGTCTTCATTAGCAATTTACCTCCTTATTTTGCAGAAAACGTAATGGGTTCTGTATCTGCAATTGTTTCATATGTATCCGAGTTATAAATGTGGAATTTCAACTCGACATTATCAATTGATTCAATTCCGTTTTCTTCCAACTGATTCGACATAATAGTAATATCCTCCAGAGCTTTCTTCCCATCGTATACCGTTGTTGAAAAATATGGAGTTATCATATAACCATTAATTGACATGTCATCAACAGTGATTCCTACGGACTTTCCTGAGTTGTTTTCGATATAAAGCAAAATAGCGGATCCCCAGAATGAATTTTCATCAACGGTCTTACCTACAATACGAATTCCGTCTGCGCTATAAAGCTCCGTTCCGGCATCATTTGGTGTTGTATCCATGTTATCGTATTCTGATGTATGAATCTCAGCATATTCGTTTTTGAATACCATGTTGTATTCAGCGTCAGACGCATGGAAATACATTTCAACTTTGCCTACAGATTCTATACCAGCAGCTTTCAGACCCGAAGAGGAGAGATACATTGTTTCGTTGGCATTTTTCCCTGCAGCTACTTTTGACGAGAATAAGTCAGTAATCATGTAATCATTTACTATAAGAGCATCACAACCTACTGTATAATCTTTATCGGAGCTATTCTCTATCAACAGCTTGATTCCGTCACCCCATATCTTATCGGTGAGATACTCTTTTGCTGTGATTTTAATCCCATTTGTATCTATTAGGACCTGTTCTTCTATTGTAGGAACAGATGATGCACTTGCATCGTTTTCAGCATTTGATTTTGCCTCAGTATCCGCAGTAGATGGATCATTGGCAAGATCGGTGCCTGAATCAGTCGAAGTAACAACATCCTTCTTATTGCTTGAATCAGAAGATCCGCTTCCTATCGCGATTGCTGCAAATAGAGTAAAACATAATACCAGTGCTACACATCTTTTTTTGCTTTTCATGTCTCTGAAGCCTCCTCATATTTTTTTATAATAATTACTGCAAGTATCTCAGCAACTCCTTCAACAAGC
>ONKG01000178.1 GCA_900318375.1 uncultured Lachnospiraceae bacterium | reverse complement strand
ATTTTTTAATCTCACCGTTTTTTTACAAATTAAGCCAAATTCTGGCAAGGTAATCCACTATATATAGTAAGATGAAGGTTTTTGCAGCTCGGGTCTTTGACACCTCGAATCTATGAAAGGCGCATTGCGCCTGTTTTTTTGCGTCAAATTTTGATTTCCTACTTTTCCTAAACTCCTAAATAGTGTATAATAGGATTATCAGAACACTATATACAGGAGAAGTCAGGTATGAGCATACATGCTGTACAGATAAAGGGAAGATTCTATATTCTCAAGGACATTACTAAAAATGGGAAACATTCGACCATGACCATTGAAAAACTCGGTACTACTGAAGAGATCATTGCTGCCCATGGATGTGAAGACGCCAAAAAGTGGGCAAAACAGCACGCGCTGGAACTGGATATGAAGGATCGGGAAGAGAATGACCCGGAAGGCCGGCACTTTGTTCTTGCCAGGGACAATGTAAGGATCCCAAAAGGTGAGAGGAATTCCTTTAATGTCGGATACCTTCCCCTGCAGAAGATCTACTATGATCTTAAATTCCCATCGATCTGCAGGGCTGTTTCCAGGCAACACAGCTTTGATTATGACCTGGATACCATTTTTTCAAGGCTCATCTACAGCCAGATCCTTTTTCCTGGTTCAAAACTCAGGGTCACAGAACTCTGCAAAAAGCTTTTTGAGCATCCGGAGTTTGAATACCATCAGGTTCTCCGCGCCCTTTCGGTGATCCATGAGCATTTCGATGACATACAGAGGCGTATCTACAAAAACAGCTGCAAGGTGGTCGACAGGAAAGCCGGCGTCGTCTTTTATGACTGCACAAACTACTATTTTGAAATAGAACAGGAAGATGAGGACGAGCCGGCTGGCAGCCACGGCTCTTTTGAGGAAATGGAGGAGAAGAAAGGGCTCCGGAAATACGCAAAGAGCAAACAGCATCAGCCGGCTCCTGTCGTACAGGTGGGGCTCCTGATGGATCTCACTGGGCTTCCGATCGCTATCATTGTCACGAGCGGCAGCCGGAATGAACAGCTGACCATGGTCCCCATAGAGAAAAAAATCCTCCAGGGTTACGGTATCCATGACTTCATCATCTGTACGGATTCAGGCCTTTCCAGCGAGGAGAACCGGAAGTTCAACAACTTTTCCGGCAGGGCCTTTATCACAACAGTTTCTATAAAGAAGATGTCCGCAAAGGATGCTGAATGGTGCCTCTCCCCGACCGGATGGTTTATGGAAGGTGAAGACAGGACGCTCAAAAGGCAGTATGACATCACCAAGCTGGAAGAGACCGATGAAGACAGGGACAAATACTATAACAGGATCTTTTATAAAGAAAAATATGTTGAATCGTACGACGAGGAGCGGGATATCTCCTTTAACCAGACTCTGCTGGTGACTTTCTCCCTTAAATACAGGGATTACACAAGAAATATACGGAATGCGCAGGTCGAAAGGGCAAAACGCGCAATTGAACAGGGCAGGACAAAGATTGAGAGAAAAAACCAGAACGACTTCCGGAGGTTTGTAAAGTCTGAGAGCAGGACCCGGAGCGGGGAAAAGGCCACCAGGACGAAATATCTCATCGACGAAGAAGCCATTGCCGGGGAATCGGTATATGACGGTTTTTACGCCACCATGCATAACCTTGAAGAGGCGGAAACCTCCGATGTCCTGAAGATCACAAAAGGAAGATGGGAGATAGAGGAATCCTTCCGAATAACAAAAACAGAAATGCGGGCAAGGCCGATTTACCTGGCACGCAAAGACCGGATCTGCGCACATCTCCTTATCGTATTTATCGCTCTTCTGTTCTACAGGATCCTGGAGCGTAAACTGGAAAACCATTATACAGACCAGCAGATCATGGACTGTCTCAGGGAAATGAATATAGCAAAGTACCCCAATGAGGATTCCTATATGCCGGCTTATACACGGACCGACCTTACGGACGATATACACAGATATCTTGGATTCTATACGGACTATGAACGGATGACTGACTGGCGGATGCGGGGGAACTGCCGCATCACCAAGGGTACATCCAAACGGAAAAAAACTGACTCCCGATAGCAAAACAGGATGGCCGTCATGGCCATCCTGTCTGTTATACATTCCATTCGACTGCGGGCTCTGTGATGCTGTCTTTCATCTCCTGCAGATCCTCCCTCCATGTCCCCCGTTTAGGAAAGTTTAGGAAATCGGGGCAAAAAACTGAGAATTATTTTTTTCGCGTGGGAATCACGTTTTTCTGCCTTTTTAGCTCTCCGAACTGTCAAAAACGGGATTTTATTGTAAATGCCTTTTTTTCCTGTCGGAAGCCCCATAGGGGGATAGGGAGTAATAACACGCACCG
>ONKG01000123.1 GCA_900318375.1 uncultured Lachnospiraceae bacterium | reverse complement strand
GCAAGGAAAGCGAAACATTCGGTCTCCTCGTCGAGCAGCATTGCGCCCAGATTGCCGTGGCCGATACCGACCTGACGCTGGTCTGCAACAGATCCGGGAATGCAGAATGCCTGCAGTCCTACGCCGATCCACTTGGCAGCGTCGGCAGCCTTGGTTGCGCCTTCCTTCATGGCGATTGCTGCGCCGAGCTCATAAGCCCATTTTACATTTTCGAAACAGATCGGCTGAGTGCTCTCAACGATGCCGTAAGCATCCACACCCTTGCCGTTTGTAAAGGCCTTCACATCCTCAAAGCTCTTGAAGCCGTACTTGTCAAGAACGGGCTGCAGCTGGGGCATGCGTCCTTCATAGTTTTCAAACAAAGCCATTGCTGCACCTCCTCCTTATTCTTTGCGAGGGTCGATCCACTTGACAGCGCCCTCTTCAGCTTTAAAGCGACCGTATGTGCCCAGATTCTTCTCGTAAGCTTCATTCGGAGACATGCCGCCCTTGATCGCATCCATCATCTTGCCGAGGCTGAGGAACTGATAGCCGCAGACCTGATCGTCTTTGTCGAGCGCCATCTTGACAACATAGCCCTCAGTCATCTCCAGATAACGGGTACCCTTGGCTGCAGTACCGTACATTGTGCCTACCATGGATCTGAGGCCCTTGCCGAGATCTTCCATACCGGCACCGATGCGCAGACCGTCATCAGAGAACGCGGACTGTGTACGGCCGTATGCAATCTGCAGGAACAGTTCACGCATAGCTGTATTGATCGCATCACATACCAAGTCGGTATTCAGTGCTTCCAGAATGGTTTTGCCGGGAAGGATCTCACTCGCCATAGCTGCGGAATGAGTCATGCCGGAACATCCGATGGTCTCGACCAGAGCTTCCTGGATCACGCCTTCCTTGACGTTAAGGCTCAGCTTGCAGGCACCCTGCTGAGGAGCGCACCAGCCGATTCCGTGTGTATAACCGGAAATGTCCTTAACTTCTTTTGCCTGGATCCATTTTCCCTCTTCAGGGATCGGCTACTTCTTTTGTGTATTGCATATGACACCTATCCTCCTTTTTAAAGTGCGGACTTCAGTACGTAATCTAACTCTACCATAACGCCCTT
Source organism: uncultured Lachnospiraceae bacterium (assembly GCA_900318375.1). Lineage (GTDB taxonomy): Bacteria > Bacillota > Clostridia > Lachnospirales > Lachnospiraceae > CAG-791. Next base: position 5,593 of record ONKG01000123.1, on the reverse strand, counting down.
CCGTTTTCAATATTTTCATAATTATTAGAAGGGATAAAGCAAAAATTCTGGTCAAATGTCACAATCAAAGATGGCTTTCTTGGCGATTCTGTCACCGTATTCGCTCTTCCACCGCAGGTGGGGCTCCGAGGCCGCATAGGCCGGAAGCGCTTCTTTTTCCATATCAATAATGATCATCAGATCGAAGCGGTTGGCAATGTCAGAATTGGAAATCCGGATGTCCAGCGAATGGATTCCGGGGATGGCCAGAGTCTCCTCGAAGATTTTGCGCACGGGTTCTGCCAGTGCTTTCACATCCGTCCCCTCTGTAAACTTCACAATGATATAGTGCTTCATCATAGGCCTTTTCTCCTTTCTCCTCGCTTTTTTTGTGAGTTCCGGTTTGTTTATTATTTATTCACGACGTTGACAGGTTTTCCTTCCCGGAAAGCCCTGATGTTATCTGCGGTAGTCTGCATGATACGCTCGCGCGCCTCCCTGGTAGCCCAGGAGATGTGAGGCGTGATAATGCAGTTCTTCGCGGTAAGAAGAACGTTGTCCGGCTTGATGGGCTCGGTAGAGACCACGTCTACTGCCGCGCATGCGATCTTGCCGCTGTTGAGGGCGTCCGCCAGATCCTGCTCCACGACCAGAGGACCGCGGCTGTTGTTGATGAGGATCACACCATCCTTCATCCTGGCTATATTGTCCTTGTTGATAATGCCCTGCGTGGAGGGGAACAGCGGGCAGTGCAGGAAAATAAAGTCCGACTTTTCAAGGAGTTCATCCAGATCCACATATTCCGCGACAGCCTTACCAGCTTCCGACTGAAACGTGTCAAAAGCGATCACCTTCATATTCAGGGCGTTCAGGATTTTGGCAGTGTTGACACCGATTTTACCCAGGCCGATGATGCCGGCAGTCTTTCCGGAGACTTCGATCATAGGAAAGCGCCAGTAGCACCAGTCCTGATTGGATGCCCACTCACCGGCGTGCACGGAATCGCTGTGGAAGCCGATGTGGGAGCAGGCTTCCAGCATCAGGCTGACTGCGAACTGGCTGACATTGTCCGTGCCGTAGACAGGCACATTCATTACCGGAATGCCTTTTTCCTTCGCATACTCATAATCCGCCACGTTGTAGCCGGTCGCCAGGACCGCGATCGCCTTCAGATTCGGACAGGCATCAATCGTTGCCCTGCTGATGGGCGTCTTATTGATGACGGCAATTTCTGCATCGCCGATCCGCTCCGCGATGAGAGGGGACTCCTCATAAGAAGTTCTGTCATAAACCGTCACATCCCCCAGTGCCTCGAGGGGCTCCCAGCTGATATCTCCGGGATTCTCTGTGTATCCATCCAAAACGACAATTTTCATGATGATCTCCTTCGTGTTTTAAAATGACAAAATCCGGCGGAGGACACGCTATGACGCCGCACTGATATCTTCCCGTCAGAATTTAAAAAGGTTCAGCCCGACCTCTTCGTTGAACTGCCGGTCCACGGTCCCGTCCAGAACCCTGATCACCATTTCGCAGGTCGCACTGATCGTGGCATCCACGAGATGCCCGCCGTATACATGTGCATCGGCGTCAGCCGCGCACATGTGAAGGTGCGTATAGAACTCCCCGTCTTTGGTGTTGATCGTACCGGTGAGGGAACACATCTCATAAGCTCCGTGGAAATGATTGCCGTGGAACTTTTTCTCCGTCACATCAAACAGGCCTACGTGAAAATCATTGAGCGCCCCCAGCGCCTCAACCGATGCGAGCTTGATATTCTCCGCCTCCGCGATCTTTCGGACCTGCTGAATGATCTCTTCCCCTTTGTCCATTCTAGCGATGATCGTATCTCCGAAACGCCTGTATTCCATAATTACAACCTCCTAATACCATTCTCGTATCATTCCCGATCACTCAGTAATATTATACTAAACCCGCCATTGTGTCACAATAGGCGAGAGACGCAGGCGGCGGTATTGAACGAGTCACGGGGGACGGTTCTGAAAAACTCATTGCGTGCAATGAGTTTTTCAGAACCGTCCCCCGTGACTCAAAACCTGAGAATATCAGGCACAATTGATCAAGGATTCCCGGCTTATCAGATCAGTGGTTTTTCAGCTTTCTCAGCCTGTAAAGGGTTCGGCATGAAAACGCTCGTAGACCGCATCGCTGTCAGCGCCTTTTGCCACATCGATCATAAAATATGCATTTTCGCCTACTGTAAAGAAGTAATAGGCTGTGCCGTCCTCATCTGTATAGAAGACACCGTTTTCAATTTCTTTGTAATTATCGTGATCGGGGGCACCTTTGATGTATTCATCGAATACTTCTTTCTCAAGTGTAATACCCATCGCGACAGCATCCCTGTCTTCTGTGTATTCACCGTCATAGAGGTATACCGCTCCCCTGGCAAAATAGGCAGACCATCCGCCGCTGACATCGACCGTCACGGTAATGGAGTTTTCATTCTGATCCAGATGTGCCGAAGCTGTCTGCTTTTGGCCGGACTTTTCGGCTTTGTCAGCTTCCTCTGCCGATGCAAGGCCCCATTTCTCATACAGGTCCGGACACAGGGTCTTTGCAGGTCCGATGACAACGACGCAGTCTTTATCGACATTCTGCATGACCGTGATCATTTTGTCCTGAGGGATCGCAACGCATCCGCCTGTAAAGGGTCTCTGCGCTCCAAGACAGTGCAGGAAAATAGCAGATCCGAGTCCGGGTGTGCCTTCTTCGTTGTAGCTGATATTCAGGCAGTACTGGTACTCATTCGTATAGTCTGTCAGATGCTCACTGTCTTCAGTATTGAGATCGGGCAGATCCTTTATACTTACCATTTCATTGTAATGATAGCCGTCTCTGCCGTCTCCTGACCAGTAATCATCCTCTGTCACCTGCTTGTAATCAAGCGCGCATCCGGGATCTTCCGCTATGCCGAAAGCCCTGTTAAAACCGAAGGTACCCACCGGGGTCTTCGCGTCTCCTTCTTTTTCCTTGCCCAGGCCCTTCTTTCCGATATAGCCGGGTGTGGACATGATCATTTTCCAGGTTCCGTCCTCATTTTTCTCATGCATGGAAACATAAGCTGTAGTCTGTCCGACACCGGCGACAACAAACAGCTGTTTCGCATCTGCCGCTGCCTCAAGGCTGCTCACCCATTCGGGCGAGTCTTCTGCAGGAGCTGCAGCCGTTTCTGTCTTCGCTTCGGATGAGGCAGGTGCCGTCTCTCCCCATACCTGCATCCCGCAGATGCCCGCCGCACAGACGGCTGCCAGCACAAGAGATGCTATATTCTTCATCAATCCGTTTTTCCTGATCATTGCCCTTCCTCCCTAATGATAAACGTAATAAACGTCTGCTTATCTGCTTAGATCAGTAGAGTGATCTTCCGAAACGTTTCTCGTACTCTTCCTTGGTAATAATCTCTCTGGACTGTCCGTTCATCTCGGCTGCCCACTGTGCATACTGGATGTTGATATTGCATTCTGTATAGATAAATCCATCATTATCATCTACAGAGTAGAACTTTCCGTTCCTGCCATCCACTGCATATCCGCCATTAACCTGTGCCATCTGAACTGCTGTAAGTTCTCTCATCATTTCTTTATACTCTCCTTCTGTGTTTTTTTTGATATTTTTTTGATATTAAAATAAATGCTGTTTTCTCTTCAGAAAGCTCTGTTTCATTGTTTCAGGCTTTCGTTTTTTGTTTTTTTGTTTCTTTCTGAGAGTATCTTATCAAAGCATTTGTCACAGAAGTGTCATACGAAAACGGCAGATTAAGAGCAGGTCAGGGAAGCAGCCGAAACCGGCCGCAGATTCTCTTCAGCACAAAAGATCAGCTGTGCAGAAACTCCACATGCCCGTCATCGATGTGGTAAATCGCGCCGACCACTGCAGGGTCATTTCCGTGGCGCAGATGGTCAATGTCCAAGGCATGACTGATCTGTTTGACGCAGTGTTCCACATTCAGGCAGCAGGCGCGATAAGGATCGGTTTCGTCTCCGATGGCAAGACGGATCTCATCTGTGATGTATTTAATAAAACCGGATGGATCGTGGTGAATGGCAGCTTCAACAGCGCCGCAGCCGGTGTGCCCCAGTACGACCACCAGATTGGACCCAAGATGCTCCTCAGCGTATTCGATACTGCCCAGCTGATGATCATCGATCACATTGCCGGCAAGGCGGATCACAAACAGCTCACCGATCCCTGCGGAAAAGATGCCCTCCGGAATCACGCGGGAATCCGAACAGGAGATCACGATTGCGTAGGGCTTCTGTCCTTCCCGGCTGGTCCTCAGCCGGATAGAAGGTGATATGTCTCCGCTTCCGGTGTGTTCCGAGAGGTATCTTTTGTTTCCTTCTTCCAGTTTTTTCAGCGCATCTTTTGCAGAGAGCATGATGTCCTCCTTTTCCAACACTCGCTTTCTTCTTTCTGACATTGTCTACTTTCGCCAATGCTGCCCGTCAGAGGGGCAGCCGGGAAGAATACCCGCAGCATGAAAAGCGAGCCTTTCATGTCAGCGTTTTCTCCGATGGGACCGCCGCAGGTTTGCGCCGCTTTGCGGCAAAAGTCAGGACTGCCGCAGGTTTGCGCCGCTTTGCGGCAAAAGTCAGGACCACCGGCTAAGCCGGTGGTCCTGACTTTCATTGAAAAGGGCCGATCAGAAGACAGTCATCTCCCGGATCAAAGCTTTTATCCGGATGGATGATCTGTTTCCGCCCCCTGGATTTAATTATTTTGCCTGCTCAAGAGCCAGAGTCTTTGTGGTGGCATCGCAGACCTCTGTCGGGCCGTAGTACTGGATGGCACCGGGATAGAGGAAGCAGGTCTTCTCTGCCCATTCAGCCCTGTGCTCTGCGAAGTATTTGAAAGGAGCGCCGTCAAGCTCAACGAGTGCTTTTCTGATAACGGGCTTGTCTTCGCCGTTTCTGCGCTCGATGTTCATCATCTTGGTGATCGGCATGCCGCCTGCGACCCACTCTTCTGCCGGTGCAGAGAGGTTGGAGACCTTGGACAGGTATCCTGTGAAGCCGTACTGGATCAGCATGAAGGCATTGTAGCCAAGGGAGTAGCAGTAGTCACTGTCGAAGTTGGAAGGGAATGCGCATCTTCCTTCATAGCCGAAGAAGTGTGTCAGAGTTGAGAATTTGCCCTTGTATGTTCCGGCTGCCGCGCGCTCTGCCAGTTTGTTCTTAACCAGCTCTGCGAACAGTTTCTCGGACTCGATCAGGGAAACCTGTACGTTGCCGTGAGGGTCTCTCTCGAGGAAGAGCTGCTGCTGAATGCCTACGGGAAGGATTGCGAAAACAGCCATGGACTCCTTGGTGAGGCCGTTCTCGATGAAGGCATACTTGTCTGCCCATGTGGGAAGCGCATTAAACTCTGCTGTCTTCTCGCCGGCAAGAAGCTCATTGATCTCAGCGATCAGTTTGGAGAACTCAGGGACAAACTCTACGATGCCTTCCGGAATGAGGGCAACACCGAAGTTGTCGCCGTTGTTGCCGCGGGTTGCTACGGAATCAGCGATCTGGTCAGCGATCTCGGACAGAGACTGCTTCTTGGCCGCGACTTCCTCACCGACCAGGCAGATGTTGGGCTGTGTCTGCAG
>ONKG01000124.1 GCA_900318375.1 uncultured Lachnospiraceae bacterium | reverse complement strand
CTCAGCATGCCCGGAAGCTTGGGGTTGTAGCTATATCTTGCTTTCTGAAGTGTAGAAATAGTCATGGCACTCATCTCCTTTTAAAAAGTGCAGTCTTGTCATTACCTTTCTATATAATAAGGTATCTTGCCCAAAATTTAAATGCTTTTTTGAGCAGAGATGGTTTTTTCTGTTATTGGTCACTGTCACACCCTCCCGGGGGCGTGACAGTGAGTCGCAGGGGACGGTTCTGTCTGACTCATTGCGTGCAATGAGTCAGACAGAACCGTCCCCCGCGACTCACCCCGAGACTCATACGCCCGGTCTGTTCCCCCGGACTTTGTCTCTGAGCCGGGCAAGTCCGTACAGGGCTGAACCGCCCAGGGCAAGAGACAGGGAGGCACGGGCTGCCGACCGTTTCAGATAGCTCAGGATTTTCCCGGTCTGGTCATAATTTCCATTGCAGCGATAGGCAAGGAGCGGTTCGATCAGGATCCGGTTCTCCTTCTGCGGATCGGAGACCATGCGGATCTCATCCCCGAGCAGCATGGTCATACGCATTCGGGCGGAGAGGGATGTATCGGCAGAAGTGACATATTGCTCCCACGGATATTGCTCTGATCCGGGGTCCCCGGTCCCGGCAAAGCGCGCCCACATATCCTGGACAATGTCGGATAGTTTTTTGTCCGCTGTTTTACCCGTATAGATCGTCTCCCCGATATTGCCGAAGACATAGGCGAGTTCCACGGCGTGGCAGGCACCGTAGTGGGGGATGGCGGATTTTTTTGTCCAAAAGTACATGTAGGTATTTCCGCCGTTTTCGGCATGCAGGGAAGCCTGAACAATGGATGGTACGCGGAAGACCAGCTCATTGAAAAATTCTGTGGCTCTGTGGGCAGGGCTGCCCTTCTGAAGGGTCAAAAAAGATTCTGCCAGAGCCCTGTCCTCTTTATTGAAACCGTGGATAATGCTCCGGACGAAAACCGGGACCACGCACCAGTATCTGAACCAGCTCCCCATTTCCCCGATCCAGTACCTGGTCTCATCCGCATTTGTGCCGATCAGCATATCGATCCCGGCACCTTTTCCGCCCTGATAGGCTTCATAGAGATCTTCCGGAAGGACGATCCCGTCCCGCACCGGGAAAATGTTGTGGTCATTGAGCTTTAGATTGATCGCGCGGAGCCTGTCCTCATCGATGGCCATCAGTTCCTCCATACAGGAGGCGCCTGCTTCCCGAAGCAGCTTTGCGGTGAGCGCCTGTGCCTCTGTCCTGCTGTAGGTAAAGGCGATTGACCCGCTCTCCGCGATTATCCGTTTAAAAAGTCCCTGAGCGGAATCGATCAGCGGCAGGAGAGAGACGCTGGAAGCCCCTGCGGATTCTCCGAAGAGGGTCACTTTTTCAGGATCTCCGCCAAAACCGCGGATATTCCTGCGGATCCAGTTCAACGCACAGATCTGGTCGAGCAGGCCCAGATTGCCGCTTTCCCTGTAGGCTTCTCCTCCTTTTACCTTCGAAAAATCTATAAAGCCGAAGAGACCGATCCGGTAATTGATGGTCACAAGGACTACTTCTCCATGTCTCTGTACAAAATTATGCCCGTCGTACAAAGGGTCTGACGACCCTCCCCAGCCGTAGGATCCTCCGTGAATAAAGACCATGACTGCCTTATCCGCGGAAGATTCTTCATTCCTGCAGCAGGTCCAGATATTCAGGGTCAGGCAGTCCTCCCCCTGCATGTACAGGGAAGCCCTCTCCGAAGCCTCCTCTGTCTGGATACAGGATTTTCCGAAAAAACGGGCCTCATAGACCCCGTCGTCCCGGGCGGCAGCTTCCGGAGCTTTCCAGCGTCGCCTGCCCACGGGCGGCATTGCATAGGGAATACCCTTGAAGGATCGGACACCATCTCTCTCCGTTCCCACAAAGGTCCCGTTATGGCACTTCACAGCAAGCGCAGCGTCATAGTTCTGACCGGTCAGCTCCCTGTTCATTCCAATACGTTCCCGCATCTGCTTCCTGAATTTTTCGATATTGTAGACTGACATAGTTGTAATCTCCTGATATTGACAGCCTCCGTGCGAGGAGACAGGGGACGATTCGGAGACAGGGGACGGTTCGGAGGAGACAGGGGACGGTTCTGTGTCTCCTGTTTCCTTGGGGAAAAGGAGACACAGAACCGTCCCCTGTCTCCTCCTGTCTCCTCCGTCTCCTTTGCGGCAATCAGCGTTTTCTCCTGATCCTTGCAGAAAAATTCCTGAGAAGGCTTCCGCCTCCGCGGACTGTTTCTTTGACCAGCCCTGCCCCTGGCAGAACCTCTGCGCTTCTTATCACGGCTTCTTTTCCCCATTGCAGACTTTCAGAGAGGATATTTCCTCCCGCGTCGCGGCGCGTGTCCGGTCCGTCAGCGGTCTCTTCGCTGTCATTTTTGTGTCTAAGCACACCCTCCGAGATCGTCTCTCCAATCATTCCGAGTAATGTCCGTTCTTCGGAGCCCTGTTCTCCGAAAGTTTCTCTCCTCACTTCTTTCTGGATCCTGCGCGTGATCTCTTTGATCGTGAGTTCCTCCTGCCCGTCATGCTCCGCGATCAGCTGGGCCGTACCCGCGAAAATGCGGGCGAAATACTCCATGCTCTTTTCGTCATACCAGCTTGCGGAAAAGTCGATCATCAGCTGCAGCCCGTCGGATCCGTCCAGGACTTCCATATCCAGGATGGTCTGTGAGGCAGCCTGATTCTGGCGCACGTCAATGACCTCCAGCCCCGCAGCTTCCAGTGAGTCCGTATCACGCAGATCCTGCTGATACAGAAGATAGGCAGATTCACCGATTGCCACTTCGCCGTGGATATCAACATATGGATAACAGCAGTGCTCGATTCCCCTGCGGACCTGGTCCTGAACATCCGTGAACACGTCCCGGATCGTGCTCTCCGGCTGAAAGCGGATTCCCACAGGAAGCTCTCTGAAGAGAAGTCCGACGGAAGTCATATACTCCAAGCTCTCGCGGCCGTGATAATTCCAGGAGATTTTGATGTCATCCCTCTTGTTGTAGATAGAGATCGCCAGTGCGGCGACCGTGATAAAAAACTCGTTGCGGCTGATCTGGTAAGACTTCTCCACTTCCCGCATCTGTGACTGTTCGATCTCCAGCTCCGCAAAGATCTCCCCCATCTCATTGCTTCTGGATCTGTGGTCGATAAAGGGATACTCTGACCACTCAATTCCGTCATACCGCTCCTCAAAGTATCTTCGGCTCTCCTCATAAAAAGCAGTATGGGCGACGTTTTCGCGGTCCTGCAGCATCAGATAGTAATAATCCTGATCCAGAGGCTGCCCCATGAAGGCTTTTTCAATGCTTTCCATAAAGACTTTGAAGGATGTGCCGTCGAAGATCGAGTGGTGGACATCAAAGAAAAAATATCCTGCCTTCTCTGTCTCAAAGATCCTGCAACGGTACAGCCGGCCTCCTATGATCTTGAAGGGATAGACCAGGGTGTCCTTAACATATTTCAGTTCAAATTCCGTCAGGTGCTCGACATGAAGTTCCTCAAAGATCCCGGGTGAATACTTCTGCATCAGCACCCCGTCCTCATTCCAGTAGTAGGTCGTCAGGAGGGCGGGATGGGCCATGATGACTTCCCTCATAACCCTGCAGGCCTGTTCCATATCATAGAGGTCTTTGTCGAGCTTCATCATGGTGAACAGGTTGTACATGGTGGAAAAGGGCGTATACAGCTGGTAGTTCACCATATAGTTCTGCTCGGCTGTCAGGGGATGCGCCGAGGCGATCGCTTCCGCGTTCCGTTCCTCTGCGGTTTTTCCGCCGCTCTGCGCAATCTTTTTTTCATAGAGCAGCGCGATCTTTTCAGGTGTTCTGCCCTGGAAAACCTCCGAGGAAGTGAGTCCGGTGAGCTCGCACTCGGTGATCAGCGAGATGGCTGCCAGCGAATCCCCGCCAAGTTCATAAAAATCGTCGTGGATGCCGACCTGTTCAAGACCGAGGGCCTTTTCAAAAGCGCCGCAGAGTATCTTCTGCGTCTCTGTCTCCGGCGCTGTGTAATCGCTGTGAAAGCTTCCCGCGTCAGGGAGGGGAAGCGCTTTCCGGTAAAGCTTGCCGTTGGCTTTTAAAGGGATCTCATTTATTTTTATAAAAAAGGCCGGGATCATGTAGTAGGGAAGTCTCCTGCCCAGCTCCCTTCGGACCTCATCGGCATCAAAAGAAACAACCTCCTTATAATAAGCACAAAGGAAGCTTTTGCCGCCTTCTTCCACGCCCCTGACCGCAGCCCAGTTCAGGCCCAGCACGGATTTCAAAGCCGCTTCGATCTCCGCGGGCTCGATCCGGTTGCCGTTGATCTTGATCATATCGTCTCTGCGCCCGAGAATGACGTAATTGCCGGATTCATCCTTTCTGGCAAGATCTCCCGTATGGAAATATCCGTCTATAAAAGATTCCTTTGTCAGTTCCGGCAGATTGATATATCCCCGCACATAGGGATCCTCAAAACACATCTCGCCGATCTCGCCATCCACCGCTTCTCTTCCGTCTTCCCTGAGCAGCATAATTTTCGTATCCACCTCGGGGTGTCCGATCGGACAGGTGCTGTAGGATCTGTCGATCCTGAAAAATCCCACAGCAAAGCCGCTCTCGGAGCAGGCGTAGATGTTGACCAGTTCCAGCCCCTCTACGAATACATTGTTGGCCGGTTCGCTGCCCACAAACAGCATGCGGAGGAAGGGGGGTTTTTTATTTCCCAGCATGCGCACATAGGAGGGTGTAAGGAATGTGATCGATATTTTTTTCGTAATAAAAAGCTTTGCCAGCGCAGTCGTGTTTTTAATGGTCTCGTAAGAGGCAATGTAGTTTTTGGCACGAAAAACATTCAGGGCGGCCAAGATCACAATGATGGATGCCACAAAGTTCAGGGGAGAGAGCGTCGCGAGACTGTCTTTTTCCGAAAACAGGGCTTTACCATCTTCGCGGATCGATTCGATCGCCCTGTCCAGATTTCCATACTCGTGGAGTACACCCTTGGGATTTCCTGTCGTTCCGGAAGTATAGACTGCAAAAGCCGCGTCATGGGGGTCTGCCTGAACATGTCCGGAGAGGGGCTCCAGGCACATGATTTCCTGCCAGTTTGCAGAGCTGATCTCATTCCTGCATCCGCAGTCCTCCCGGATAAAACGGATCCTGTCCGCCGGATAGGTGTCCTCGACCAGGACACAGGCTGCGCCCGCTTTCCATACGCCGACCATGGCAATGACCGGAAGGACGCCGCGGGGAAGATTGATCAGGACAAAATCCTCTTTTCCGATCCCTTCCTGCTTGAGCCAGGCATAGACCCTGCCCGACATTTCATCCAGCCGGTGATAAGTGATTCCCTTTGTATAAGTCTCATCAAAAAGGATCGGGGCAAGAGGATCCTGCCGGGCATACTCCTCCAGCCGTTCAAGTATTGTCGTTGACATATGCTCTCATCCTCCTTCTCTCCGAAACAGCCGGAACATGCCCCCTATGTACGGCCTTCTGTCCCCTGCTGTCTTTCTCGTATACAATACTTATAGCATATCATAATAACCTGAGGAAAAACAAATTGCACAGGCAGTGTTATAAAAGCGCAGTAAAGAAGAAGCATAAAAAGAGGCATAAAAAAGGCATAAATAAAA
>ONKG01000161.1 GCA_900318375.1 uncultured Lachnospiraceae bacterium | reverse complement strand
TTTTGTCGGGGACAGAAAATACCGACAAAACTTTCTACGTACAGTAAATACACGGGTTCCTAAAGGCCCAGCTGTTTTGTCGCTCTCCTTTGGGGAAAGGCCTCCTTCTTTTTCAGCCGTTATCGGCTGCACTTTGTTTTGCTGCATTTGCAGCGTGTTTCTGTCCGTATCGTTCCGCCACCGAAAGCCTTATCTTTCTTCTCTCTTGCCAGCACGGCTTGCTTTCCGGCAGATCCAAAACCCGGGCATGAAAAAAGCCCTCTGCTATATCATCAATTGTGCTTATAGCAAAGGGCTCCATTTCTATCGTCATTATTCAGTTGTCCTGTAAATCCTACAGCCCCATCGGTGCGTCCTCCTGATTCTGTTTGTCATCCGGCATCCACAACGTCAAACTGCTCATTAGCTTTCAGCTTCAGTCTGTGGTCGAGGTACTTCTCAATATCAAAAGTGAACCTCTTGTCATAATCTGCCGTGTACTTGTAATTCGGATGCTGGGTCAGATCATATTTGTCCGAAAGAAATGGTCTGACGCCGCGCAGCTGCAGGATGCATTTGCCGCCGTTCATGACCTGAAGTTCATCTACGGACAAAAGATCGTGACCTAATTTCTGATAGTTCAGAGAGTGGGACTGCTCCCGTCCTCTGCTCTCCCCAGTGTTGTAGGTGTCGATGGTCTCCTTACCGAGTGCCTGGTTGAGATCTTTCAGCGTGGTCGGCTCTGTTCCTCCGAGAAACAGCCGGGAGTCCATATTGCCTATGATGGTGTCTGCATTGTCCTTGTAAATCGCCTTGAGCTGGGACTGGGCCTGCAGCACCAAGCATGCCGATATTTCACGGCTTCGGATCGTGGCTACCAGCTTTTCCAGATTCGGAATCTGTCCGATATTGGCTGCCTCATCGATCAGGCACCGGACATGTACCGGAAGTCTCCCGCCATACACATCGTCTGCCTTCTCACAGAGCAGGTTGAAAAGCTGCGTATAGATCATGCTCAGCAAAAAGTTGAACGTCGCATCCGTATCCGACATGATCAGGAAGAGTGCCGTCTTTTTGTCTCCCAGGGTGTCCAGCTCCAGTTCGTCATAGGCTGTGATGTCCCGAAGCTCCTGAATATCGAACGGAGCCAGCCTTGCACCGCAGGAAATGAGGATGGATTTCATCGTTTTGCCAGCCGCCAGAGTAAAGAGGCGGTATTGCCGGCATGCGAAACATCCTGGCTTTTTCTTTTCCAGTGCTTCAAACATCAGATCCACCGGATTCTTGAACTCTTCATCATCCTCCCGGACCTCCATCGCATTTAGGAATTCCAGAAGTGTTGCAAAGTTCTGTTCCTCCTCCGGCGCTTCGTAATGGATATAGGCAATCAGTGCCGTATACAGAAGTTTCTCTGCTTTCTCCCAGAACGGATCCCCCGCATTTCCTTCCCCTTTGGTGTTCGCCATCAGGGTCGTGACCAGCTTCAGAATATCCTTCTCGCTGTGAATATAGGCAAAGGGGTTATACCTCATGCTCTTCCGGAAGTTCTGAGTATTGAATATTTTTACAGAGTAGCCCTGCTTCCGCAAAAAGTGGCCGCAGGAGACTACGATATCCCCTTTTGGATCTGTGACGACGAAGGATACCGGATAGGTTTTTGAGGTGCATTGAAGTAAATTTGGCTTCAAAACGAAGCGAGTCTTACCTGAGCCGCTGCCGCCAACGATCAGAACGTTCTTGTTCCGAGCGTTGGCCGGATTTTTTGGGCGGCTGCTCATGGTCAGTCCCTCCGTCTTCGTCAGAATGATGTTGTTTTCCGGCTTCTCGTCCATAAACGGCTCGATGTCCTTGTGTGTCCCCCAGCGGGCGGATCCGTATTCCGTGTTATGACGGTATTTCTTGGCATTCTTGCCCTTCAGGTAAACCGCCAGCCGAAGTGCAGCCCCGCACCCAAGGCCGATCAGAAGATCCAGGGGATGAAAGCTGGGGAGCGGATTCTGCAGCGCCACCGGCAGCGTCGTCATAAAGGACAGCAGTTTTTCCGATGAGTTCGCTCCTGCCGCCAGCCGCCAACCTTCCCCCAGGTTCGTAGCAATCAGCCCGACAAAGATATAGGGGAAATTCAAAAGGAGCAGCCGTTTCAGTTTCTTTGTATCGATCCTCATAACGTGTGCTCCTTATCTTTATTCCTCACCTTGTCCGGGATGGATGCCACAAGCTCCTTCATCTTCTTCAGGACTTTCAGGACACTGGGCCGGTCTTTCTTTTTCATGACTGCGGCAGAGTATTCCTTAAAGGCCGCCGTCAGCGCATCCGCATCTCTCGCCTTGAAAAACACGATATACCTTGGAGGCTGCTGGGACGCATCCTTTCGGATGGCGTAATCCACGCCGTACTTCTGGGCGACCTTCTCAAAACCGCGAAGATCTGTCTTGGCGATATCCATGTTGGATACGCCCTGATTCTGCCCGATCAGTTCTTTTACCGTCTGTTTGCCGTGCGGGATCGCATTTTCTTTGGCCTTTGCCGCTTTCTCCGTCGCCTTTTTCTCCTTGACCAGTCCCCGGTGCCGAAGGTATTTCATGCAGGCAGCCACTACATTCCGGGCAGTCAGCTTTGTTGTCGTGACCGCAAGATTTACAGTCCTGTTTTCCACTTCTTCCTGCAAAGCCTATCCCTCCTTTCACATCTCGTGACCGGCCGGAAACCGGATCACTTTATGGTCTCCCTTCGGGGACTCCTCCCTTCCGGGGCCTTCCCGGCTCATCCGTTTTGCCATGGTCCGCTTCACCTGATCCTCCGGAATGGGAAGCACCATAATGCTTTTCCCCATCTTTACGAAAGTCTCCGGCTGATGAAACTTCGCTTCAAACCGTTTCATCTGCTCATCGGTCAGGGATCCGAAGCTCTCCTCCGTCAGGCCGACCACCAGGAAGTCCCCGGCGATGATGTCCTGCAGCTCTCCATCCTCTCCATAAAGAGCACGGTTCAGAACAGCACCATTCAGCTTTCCTTCCTCGTTGCAGATGATACCGACCGGTTCCTCATACGGGTACACGCACTGAATATATCCGCCGACCGCTTCCTGCAGGTCTTCCAGCTCCGTTCCGATTTGGACGGGTTTCGGATACTCTCCCGGTTTTACCAGAAGCACATCCATCAGCTCCGGCGGGCTGATATCCCTTTCTTCACCGGCCTGAAAAGAGACATCCGCATAGTCCTCGGCAGAATCCATGTCATACATGGAGTTGTTCCAGTTTTCGGAAGCGATTGCCTCCGCTTCCTCCCTGGACTCTGCC
>ONKG01000125.1 GCA_900318375.1 uncultured Lachnospiraceae bacterium | reverse complement strand
CTTCTGGATATCAGGGAACATGGACAGGATCGGCTCGACGCCGGACTGCTTCCGGATGCGGCGGTCCACATAGTTCTGCGTGCACTTCATGACCATAGGGGAAAGGGTGAGCACACCGATCAGGTTGGGGATCATCATCAGGCCGTTGAAGGTATCAGAAATATCCCAGGCGAGCTGAGCTTCCATAACAGAACCGAGAAGGACTACGATCGAAAAAATCACGCGATAGCCCATGATCGCTTTGGTCCCGAACAGATACTCAAAAGCCTTGGAACCGTAGTGGCTCCAGCCAAGAACCGTTGAATACGCGAACAGGAAGATCGCGATGGCGATAAACATGGATCCGCCCTTGCCAAAAGATTGCTCGAACGCATAGCTTACCAAAGAGCTCGAACCGATTTCTTCCGCCACAGCTGTGAGCTGTCCGGTCGAAAGATCCACGCACCCGGATGTGAGGATCGTGAGCGCAGTCAGTGTACAGACCACAATAGTGTCCGCAAACACTTCGAAGATGCCCCACATGCCCTGTTTTACAGGTTCAATAACGTTGGAGCTTGAATGTACCATAACAGAAGAACCAAGACCTGCCTCGTTGGAGAACACGCCTCTCTTCATACCCATCTGCATCGCCTTCGCGATACCGGCTCCGACTATGCCTCCCGCAGCCGATTTCATAGCAAAAGCACCCTTAAAGATCGACACTAAAACTGCAGGGATCTGCGTCGCATGCATCATGATGATCACAAGTGTGCCAACCAGATAGAGGACGACCATAAAAGGAACCAGCTTCTCTGTAAAAGCCGCTACTCTCTTAAGTCCGCCCACGATGACCAGGGCAACTGCAAGGAAAATGAAAATGCCTATGGCCAGATTAGGAATATGAAAAGCATGGTTGATGTTCTTTGTCATACTGTTTACCTGGCTCATATTACCGATACCAAAGGAAGCCAGTACGCAGAACGCAGAGAACAGTACCGCCAGAACCGCGCCGAGCTGCTTGCAGTTCTTCTTTCCGCCAAGTCCGTCGCGAAGGTAATACATGGCGCCTCCGCACCACTCTCCTTCTGAATTCTTGCGTCTGTAAAGAATACCCAGGACGTTCTCAGAAAAGTTGGTCATCATTCCGAAGAAGGCAATCAGCCACATCCAGAAAACCGCGCCCGGTCCGCCCACTGCGATGGCACCTGCCACACCGACGATATTACCGGTACCTACGGTTGCCGCTAATGCGGTACACAGGGACTGAAACTGAGAGATCGACTGATCCTTTGTATGTGCCGTGATTCTACTGTCTCCGAAGATCTGTCCGATCGTATGGCTCACCCAGTACTTAAAGTGAGAGATCTGGTAGAATTTGGTCAGGCAGGTCATCAATACTCCTGTGAACGCCAGAAGGATAAGTGCAGGCCATCCCCAGACAAGACCATTGATCAAACTGTTGACATCTGTGATCGTTTGCATAATAACTACTCCTTTTCGCCTTTTGAAAAAACTCTTTCAACAAAAAAGGCAAAGATGTCCCTTGACCTTCCGGTCAAGGGACATCTTTGCCATTGATGTATTCTATATTACTTTTTTCACGATGTCAATAATAGTTGCTGATCAATTGATCCAGATCGGAACATCACATTTTTCTAAAATCGGTATACAATTATACTTGCATACTCATCAAAACGATGATATATTTTGTATCAATTAAGGCGAAGGAGTCTACTGGCAGGATCAGTAGGCTCCTTTTTTGCTGTATCAGATCTGCAAACGGAGGTATCAGCTTGAAACCAGTGATCGGATTGATTCCGCTTTATGACGATGACAAAGAAAGCCTTTGGATGCTGCCGGGCTATATGAGAGCCGTTGAAACATGCGGCGGACTGCCTGTCATGCTTCCGCTCACAAATGACGAGGCTGACCTCTCTCAGGCGTATCAATGGTGTGATGGGATTCTATTTACAGGAGGACACGATGTCTCTCCCTCTGTATATGGAGAGCCTCAAAAGGAAAGCTGCGGCCGGACATGCCCGGCCAGAGATCAAATGGAGGGGTATTTACTGGACAAGTGTCTGCAGGATCATAAGCCGCTTCTCGGCATCTGCAGAGGCATCCAGTTCATAAACGCCCGTCTCGGAGGCACGCTCTACCAGGATCTGCCGAGTGAATATGAAAGCGGGGTGGAACACCACATGACACCTCCCTACGACAGGACAGCCCACAATGTGGAGGTACTGAAAGGCACAAAGCTCGCAGGCATCATCGGAGAAGGCATCCATGGCGTCAACAGTTATCACCACCAGGCGATCAAGGCGCTTTCCCCCCTCGTTAATGTAATGGCCTATTCGGAAGACGGCCTGGTCGAGGCGATCGAAGTCAAAGATCAGGAGTTTGCCGTGGCAATACAGTGGCATCCGGAGTTTTCCTACAAGACGGATCCGGACAGTATAAAGCTTGTCCAAGCATTTATCGATGCTTGTACATAAAGTAAGAAAGGAGAAACAAACAAATGAAAAGAAAACTGATTTCCCTCTTAATGGCAGGTACTCTCGCACTTTCTCTGGCCGCCTGCGGAGGAAGCTCTTCCGCTCCTGCGGCAGACAGTAATGCCGATGCAGCCGCAGAAGAAACCCAGGCAGAGGAAGCGCCCGCAGAATCCGCTGAGGCAGCCGATGAAACTGCAGGCGCTTCCGGCAAGGTATGGAAGATCGTCACAGATACAGCTTTCAAGCCTTTTGAATACACCGATGACAACGGCGATTTTGTGGGAATTGATATGGATATCCTGGCAGCGGTCGCCGAGGATCAGGGTTTTACCTATGAGCTGCAGATCCTTGGATGGGACGCTTCCATCGCAGCATGCCAGGCCGGTCAGGCGGATGGCATGATCGCAGGCGCTTCCATCACTGAAGAGAGAAAAGCATCCGGCTGGATCTTCTCAGATGGTTACTACGACGCAAACCAGAGCATGGCTGTAGAGGCTTCCTCCGATATCACCGGCTTTGACGGCCTCAGCGGCAAATCTGTAGCCGTTAAGACAGGCACCATGAGCGCCGCTTATGCAGAGGGCCTTATGGAACAGTATGGATTTACCATTACCTATTTCGAGGACTCTCCCACTATGTATCAGGCAGTCGTGGGCGGACAGGTGGCAGCCTGCTTCGACGACACGCCGATCATGGCTTCCAACATCAAAGATACCGGTATCGCCATGAAAATAGTGGAAGGCACAGGAAACGATCCTGCAGCTTACGGTTTCGCAATCTTCAACGCTGACAACCAGGAACTTGTAGATATGTTCAACGCAGGTCTTGCAAACATCAAGGCGAGCGGCAAGTACGACGAGATCATCGCCAAATATCTGGGCGAGTAAACACAGTTCGCGTAAGCGGGACAACATACAGAAAACTGCGGGCCGGTAAACGGCCCGCAGCGATCAGAAAGGCTTAAGTATGATTAAAATTATTACAGTGTATGGCGGAATGCTCCTTGCTGCCATGGGCAGGACATTGCTTCTGGCACTGCTCGGTCTCTTTTTTGCCTGCATAATCGGCATGATCTTCGGGATCATGGGCGTAGCAAAAAACAGAGTATGCAATGTCATCTCCCAGATCTTTGTAGATGTGATCCGCGGTGTACCGATGATCGTACTTGCTTTCTTCGTGTACTTCGGCGTCCCGTATCTGTTCAACACGATCATTGGAGGCTTCTCGATCAACCTGACGGCGTTGCAGGCAGGCACGATCTGTCTGGCCCTCAACTGCGGAGCTTATATGGCGGAGATCATAAGAGCCGGCATTCAGTCCGTCGACAAAGGACAGATGGAAGCAGCCAGGTCTCTTGGTCTTACATACGGAATGGCTATGAGAAAGGTGGTACTGCCTCAGGCGATCCGGACCATGATCCCCACCTTTATCAACCAGTTTATCATTACGCTCAAGGACACTTCGATCCTCTCCGTCATCGGATTCCCGGAACTGGTCAATACAGCCAAGAATGTGCAGGCAAATACTTTTATGTCCTTCCAGACATGGACGATCGTGGGAATTATGTACCTGATTGTCATAACAATTCTTTCGCGCAGCGCGAAAGTCCTGGAAAGGAGGCTCAGCGTTGGAAGATAGAAAAGAGATCAAGGTCAGCGTTAAAAACCTCAAAAAGAACTTCGGCAGTCTCGAGGTACTCAAGGATATCAGCACAGATGTCTATAAGGGCGAAGTACTGTGCATCATAGGTCCCTCCGGATCCGGTAAATCCACATTTCTAAGATGCCTCAACCGGCTCGAGGAAGCTTCCGGCGGGACGATCATTGTCAATGGGCAAAATATTGTGGACAAGGGCACTAATATCAATAAGGTCAGAGAAAATATTGGAATGGTCTTCCAGCATTTCAATCTCTTTAATAACCTCAACATAATTGATAATCTTACCCTTGCTCCGAATATGCTCAAAAAGTGTTCCAAAGAAGAAGCTTCAGAGCGCGCCAAAAAAATGCTTCAGAAAGTAGGACTTGAGGATAAGGCCCTCAGCTATCCCGGCCAGCTCTCCGGCGGCCAGAAGCAAAGGGTTGCTATCGCAAGAGCCCTTTGCATGGAGCCTGATATCATGCTGTTTGATGAGCCCACTTCCGCCCTGGACCCCGAAATGGTCGGCGAAGTTCTCCAGGTCATGAAGGACCTGGCAGCGGACGGCATGACCATGGTGATCGTCACCCATGAAATGGGCTTTGCCAGAGAAGTGGCCGACAGGATCATCTTCATGGACGGCGGATATATCATCGAGGAAGGCGCTCCCGGTGAACTTCTGGCTAATCCCAAAGAAGCGAGAACAATTGATTTCCTGAATAAAGTATTATGAGAAATAATGAGGGAATATGAAAAACATCATTACTATCAGCCGCCAGTTCGGTGCCGGAGGAAGTTCGATCGGAAGAAAAGTTGCGGACAGACTGGGCTATTACTATTGTGATAAAGATATGATCATCCGGGCTGCACTCGAGAGCGGTACTCTCACGCCCCAGGAGGTCCATTATTACGACGAAAGAGTTCCCGCTGAGTTCGGGATTGGACAGAGCCTCTTCGACTTCTACAACAGACCTCTGGACGAACGGCTTTTCAAAGCCCAATCTGCCGCGATCAAAAAAGTAGCTGAAAAAGGAAACTGCGTTATTGTAGGAAGAAACGGAAATATAGTCCTGCAGGAATATGACAGAACACTGCATGTTTTTATTTCCGCCACTGACCATTTCAGGATCAGACGCGTTCAGCAGGACATACCTGACCTCACAGATGAAATGGCCCTGGAAAAGATCCGTTCCGTAGACAAGACCCGGAGAAAGTACTGCAAGCACTACACAAACACTGAATTTGGAAACGGCGCTTATTATGACCTTTCGCTGAAAAGCTCCACATTCGGGGTCGATACCTGTGTAGACCTGATCTGCTCAGC
>ONKG01000192.1 GCA_900318375.1 uncultured Lachnospiraceae bacterium | reverse complement strand
AACACCCCCTCGTCAATCTGATTCGGTTATTATGCATTTTGATGTTTCGTATCTTCGACAGGAATTGGCTGGCAATAATAAACCCCGACCCGAGTGTTTCTCAGGTCAGGGTTTTATAGACAAAAAATAGTCCGGAATGGCAGCATCCGCACATTCTTTTGTTTCTATGCTACAATAATCCTATGTTAGTTATCGGGAGATTCCGGGGTGACTTACCTTAATCCGGAAAAGTGCCGTAAACAAAGGATTTTCCCTTTCTTCCAATGGCTTCAAGTCCCACCGTCTCCATTTCGGGAATCCTGGAAAGCCTTTAGTTAGGAGCTTTCCGGGATTCATTTTTTTGTAATAGATGAAAGGTTCACAAGAGAGTTCACAAATAACTCTCGTTTAGCCTTTTTCTGTCATTTGAGGTTTCAGACGGCTTCGGAAGTTGTAATTCAGCAATCTGCCCTAGTTTTCGTGAGCGCTCGGATGCTCTTGTGCGGCTGCGAATATAATACTGTTGCGTGACCTTTATATCTGCATGCCCCATCATGTCTGTGATCGTCTGATCATCAATTTCATTTTCTCTGAGTATGCTTGCGTAGGTCTTCCGGAGTTTATGAGGCGGTTTATAAGTTATACCGATTTCCTCACAAATCTCCTTAAGATGGCGACGGAGCTGGCGGGATCTTATCCTATTTCCAGCGTACCGATCTTTGAAACGCCCAGGTTCCTGTTTGAACAGATATCCCCCACCGGCCAGGTTCCTGTTTGAACAGATATCCCCCACCGGATTCTTCGGCGATATGTACCAATTCTTCGACAAACGATCTGGCAGTTTCCGGAATACTGATACGACGCAAACCGTTGTCTGTCTTTGTACCTTCATGTACACCATCTATCTGCCTGCCGTTTACATAGTCTCGAGATTCGGTGCGCTTTATGGATATCTGCATGCTTTCAAGATCGATGTCTTCAACCATGATAGGACAAAGCTCACCAGCGCGCTCGCCAACAATAGACTCAAGTAGAATACAACGAGTATACGGATCAGGATGATCGACACAGTATTGCCGTAATGCTTCGAGTTCATCTGAAAAATAAATCTCGTTCTCAAGGTTTTTCTTTGGATGAAGAAAGCAGTTTTTGGGAGCACGTACTCTGCGAATTACTCGGCATATTGGAGGATTCCTTTAATCACGCCTTTTAGACGACCAAATTCTTTTGCTGTCTTTTCCGGGAGATTATCCTGCAGGAAAACAGTCCATTCTTCACGTTTGGTTAGACTTACAGGACGATCATAAAGGTATGAATAAGTGAGATCTGTGACAAAATGCTGTTTCTTCACACCCCCTTATTTCATGGGAGAGAATGAGAAGCGCTCTGGTTTCATTGATAAGACCGCCGCTTTAAGGTAATATTTAAAAAAACGGTGCCTGGTGCCTGATTCCCTGTGCAGGAAGGCCCGTAATCAGGACAGATGAAAAGGAGACAGACATGAATTTGAACGAAAGAGCCGAAATGGCGGTGCAGCGCAAGAACTCCGGAAAATATAACTGTGCCCAGGCTGTGACCACGGCCCTGGCGGACCAGACCGGCCTGCAGGAAGAACAGATGAAGCAGATCTCTGCCGGCTTCTGCGCAGGCATGGGCAATATGCAGGCAACGTGCGGGGCACTGATCGGGGCCGGTATGATCGCGGGCCTGAAAACGGAAGGAAAGGGGACCCTGAAGGTCACCCGCCAGATCCAGGAAGCTTTCAGAGAGGCCTGCGGGGCCATCACATGCAGAGACCTGAAGGCCGTGACAGACGGAAAGCCCCTCTGCCCCTGCGAGGAATGCGTCAGAAATGCGGTGCTCATATACGGCAGGGTCATGGGACTTGAGTAGGGCTGGTCTTACGGTCAGGGAACAGACCCCGGCCTGAAAGGCGCCGTCCGGCAGCCGTGCCGGTATGCAAAGGGAAGGAGCCGGATCTTTAAAGGACTTTTGCGGCATTGCGGCGAAGGGAAAAATAATAAGAGCATAAGGGAGGAACGCTTTCTGGCCGGGGGGCCGGAAGGCGTTCCTTTTTCCTTTGTCCGGATCCTTTCCTAAGAAAATCGGATGGAGAAATTTGACATTCTGCATAAACAGGACTAGAATCTAACTCGAAAACATAACATTTTGCAAAAAATGTTAAGGAACAGAAAGCTTAAAGTCTTTTAAATGGAGGTGATATGTCATGTTAAGTTTTCTGATCTGTCTGGCGCTGCTCGTGGCCAGTTATTTTACTTACGGCAGAATGGTAGATAATACCTTCGCGCCGGATGACCGCGAAACACCGGCTGTAGCCATCAACGACGGCGTTGATTACGTTGTACTTCCGGCATGGAAACTGTTT
>ONKG01000126.1 GCA_900318375.1 uncultured Lachnospiraceae bacterium | reverse complement strand
AATGGTAGGGATTATCCTTGCAAGTCATGGTGACTTTGCGACAGGTATCTATTCCTCTGCATGCATGGTTTTCGGTGAAGCAGATGATGTGATTCCTGTAACGTTCCACAACGGCGAGACGCCGGATGACCTGCGCGCGAAGATCCAGGAAGCGGTTGCTAAACTGGAAGATCCTGAGAACGTGCTGTTTATGTGCGACCTGTTCGCCGGCACGCCTTACAACCAGATCTTCCTGCTCAGCGCTGACCATCCCGGATGGGCGGTCGTGACAGGCATGAACCTGCCCATGATCGCAGAAGCGTATGGGGCAAGAGATGATTTTGAGACGGCCGGAGAGGTCGCTACGGCGATCGTCAGCGCGGCAAGGGAGGGTATTGTAACTCATCCCGAGTCCCTGATGCCCGCTGATGCGGCTCCTGCTGCAGCAGCTGCCGGTGCCGCTGCAGAGCCCACAGGCGCTATTCCTCCTGGAACAGTCCTCGGCGACGGCCACATCAAATACGTTCTTGCCCGTATCGATTCACGTCTTCTTCACGGCCAGGTTGCGACGGCGTGGTCCAAGACCACTCAGCCGACCCGTATCATTGTCTGCTCCGACGGAGTTGCGCACGATGATCTCCGTAAGACCCTGATCGAGCAGGCAGCACCGCCCGGAATCAAGGCGAATGTCGTTCCTATTGACAAGATCATCCAGGTCGCGAAGGATCCCAGATTCGGAGCTACCAAGGCACTGCTTCTGTTCGAGACCCCTCAGGACGCGCTCCGCGCGATCAAGGGCGGTGTCGATATCAAGGAGCTCAATGTCGGTTCCATGGCACATTCACTCGGTAAAGTAGCGGTCAACAAGGTTCTTTCCCTCGGCAAAGAAGATGTAGAGACTTTCGATGAGCTCAAGAAGCTCGGCATCACATTTGATGTCCGTAAAGTTCCTACGGATTCTAAGGAGGACATGAACGCCATCATCGAGAAGGCGCGTACAGAGCTTGCAAACGCTTGAGTATCATGATGTGACATGAACATGAACTGAATTGGAGGTATATATGAACGCTATATCCATAGTGTTGGTCATTATCGTAGCTTTTCTTGCAGGCATGGAAGGTATCCTGGATGAGTTCCAGTTCCATCAGCCTCTCGTGGCCTGCACACTGATCGGTATCGTCTGCGGACAGCCTGTCGCAGGTATCATCCTGGGCGGCTCCCTTCAGATGATCGCCATGGGCTGGGCGAACATCGGCGCAGCGGTTGCTCCCGACGCAGCTCTGGCTTCCGTTGCTTCCGCTATCATCCTCATGAAGGGCGGACAGGGCGCTGACGGTGCTTCCACCGCTATCGCGGTTGCAATCCCGCTGGCAGTAGCAGGTCTCTTCCTCACCATGATCGCCCGTACTCTGGCAGTCCCGATCGTCCACGGCATGGACGCAGCTGCTGAGAAGGCTGATTTCAAGAGAATCGAGTTCCTTCAGTGGGCCGCGATCTGCATGCAGGGTCTTCGTATCGCAGTCCCCGCTGCAGCTCTCTGCGTCGTTCCTGCAGAGGTCGTCGCAAACCTGCTCAACAGCATGCCCGCATGGCTGACCGAAGGTATGTCCATCGGCGGCGGCATGGTCGTGGCAGTTGGTTATGCACTGGTCATCAACATGATGGCTACAGCTGAAGTGTGGCCTTTCTTCTTCATCGGCTTCGCTCTGGCAGCCATCTCGGATCTGACCCTTATCGGTCTTGGTATTGTCGCGGTCGCGATCGCGTTCATCTACCTGAACCTGTCTGAAAAAGGCGGAAGCGGTGCCGGTGCCGGCGCGGCAGCAGGCGGAAGCGGCGATCCTCTCGGCGATATCCTGAATGATTATTGAGAAGGAGGAAGTGCGCAATGGCTGCAAATGAAAAGAAAGTCGCTTTGACAAAACAGGACAGAATAGCTGTCTGCTGGCGTTCCACTTTCCTGCAGGGTTCCTGGAACTATGAACGTATGCAGAACGGCGGATACTGCTACGCTATGATCCCCGCGATCAAAAGACTCTATACTACACAAGAAGAGCAGGCGGCTGCCCTCAAGCGCCACCTGGAGTTCTTCAACACACAGCCTTATGTCGCTGCTCCTATCCTGGGCGTTACTCTGGCCCTGGAAGAGGACCGCGCAAACGGCGCTCCGGTCGATGATGCCGCAATCCAGGGTGTCAAGGTCGGTATGATGGGACCTCTTGCCGGTGTCGGCGATCCTATCTTCTGGTTCACTGTACGTCCCATCCTCGGCGCGCTCGCTGCTTCCTTCGCAATGAGCGGCAACATTATCGGACCCATCCTTTTCTTCATTCTGTGGAATGTGATCCGTTATGCTTTCCTGTGGTACACACAGGAGTTCGGCTATCAGGCCGGTACCGCAATCACCAAGGACCTTTCCGGCGGTCTCCTGCAGAAGGTCACGCAGGGCGCTTCCATTCTGGGTATGTTCGTTCTGGGCTCCCTGGTTCAGCGCTGGGTTTCCGTAAACTTCCCGATCAAGGTCTCTGAAGTTGCTCTTTCCGAAGGCGCCTACATCGAGTGGGATAAGCTTCCCCAGGGCGCTGAAGGAATCAAGCAGGCAATCGCACAGTGGTCTTCAGGCATGTCCATGGATCCCACCAAGGTAACCACTCTTCAGGATAACCTGAACTCCCTGGTTCCCGGTCTTGCAGCTCTGCTGCTGACATTCCTCTGCATGTACCTGCTCAAGAAGAAAGTATCTCCGATCGTCATCATCCTCGGTCTCTTCGTCGTCGGTATTGTTTTCCACGCCATCGGACTCATGTAAGCAGCGCGTAAGCAAAGCACCATGCCCGGACGGGGAGACAAGCCTTAAGGTCCTTGTTGAGAACCTGTCAGCATGGAGGATGAACAGTAATCTGTTTTACTGACAATCAAATACTTTTGAGCGCCCCCGCAGACGGCTTATGCCGCTATGGGGGCGCTTTTTTCAGGAAGTATTTTCAGGAAGTATTTTCAGGAATCTTTTTTTCAGGATACATGTACAGATGTGAATTGATTTGAAAAATAAACTCTTGCATGGTACGATAGAACAGCATGCAATCCTGTTTAAGCTTTTGTCCGGGAATCCCGTGCCTTTGTCAAGGGGATGAATATGCGGACGAAGCCTCATTTAAACAGGCATGCAATCCAAATCAAAACCAGGGAGATCTGAAAATGGCAGAATCGATGAACAAGCAAGTTGAATATGTCTGCAGCGCGACCTCTTTCCAGGGCCTGCACCAGTACGGCAAGATTATGACCGGCGACAAGGCATTTGAGTTTTATGATGACCGCAATGTCGAAAATTATATCCAGATTCCCTGGGAGGAGATCACATATATTGTTGCGGATGTCGCCTTCGGCGGCAAATGGCTTCCCCGCTTTGAAGTACAGACCAAAAGCGCCGGTAACTTCCGCTTTTCAGCGGGAAAAGATACCAAGCCCCTGCTGCGGGCCTGCCGGGAACATGTGCCGGCTGACCATCTTGTAAGGGCTCTTACAATGACACAGAAGCTGAGCCGCGGCATTAAATCCCGTTTCGGCAAATAAGAGAGTGATTGTTCGGAATACTTTGGATCAGCAGAAAATCATTTACAGATCAGAAAGGAACTAAAAAATGCATATAGTTTGTTTGGACCTTGAAGGCGTACTGGTACCGGAAATCTGGATCGCTTTTTCAGAGGTGACAGGAATCCCGGAACTCACAAGAACGACCCGCGATGAACCGGATTATGAAAAACTGATGGCATTCCGCAGGAGCATCCTTCGTGAGCACGGCCTTGGACTTCCCCAGATTCAGGAGACGATCGCAAAGATCGATCCGCTGCCCGGCGCGCTTGAGTTCCTCAATGAGCTGCGAAGCATAACACAGGCTGTCATTATCAGCGACACCTTCACGGAGTTTGCCATGCCCCTGATGAAAAAGCTCGGCTGGCCCACTCTTTTCTGCAACTCCCTGATCGTCGGTCCTGACGGAGAGATCATCGGACATAAGATGCGGGTTGAGAATTCCAAGTACTCTACAGTCAAGGCGCTGCAGTCTATCGGCTTCGAGACAATCGGCATCGGTGACAGCTATAATGATCTGGCAATGATCCAGGCGGGCAAGGACGGGTTTTTGTTCCGCACAACGGACCAGATCCGAAAGGACTATCCCGACCTGCCTGCTTTTGAAGAATATGATGACCTGCTGGCAGCGATCAAAAAGGCCATCGGCGCATAATTGGCGCATAATTATTGAAAATTCAAGACTTATTTGCGAGTCTTGCCCGATGAAAAATCATTCAGCAGAGGAGGTAATACAGTTTGGCGGATATCTTCACTACAGCCGCGGAATCCCTTCCCATAGAGGATATAGAACAGATTGAAGCTTCCGATTTGACTGCAAGCAATCTAAAGAGCTTTTTTGAGGGGCTTCTTCCCGGAATCCGCTCGCTTGCCTTCAATATTGTCGTCTGTATCGTACTGTATATAGTCGGCAGAAAACTGATCGGTCTGGTCCACAAGATGCTGAACCGGACACTGGAAAAAACGCAGGCGGATGTCGGGATCACAAAATTTCTTGGGTCTGCCCTGGATGTCATACTGCACGTGTTCCTGATCTTTATGATCCTCGGACAGCTCGGTGTCAATACGGCGTCCATCATCACAGTGCTCGGCACCCTGATGCTGGCGGTCGGCATGTCTCTGCAGGGAAGTCTGTCGAATGTTGCGGGCGGCATCCTGATCCTCTTCATGAAGCCCTTCCGTGTCGGCCACTATATCATCTCTGATTACGGTGAGGGAACGGTCTCCATGATCGGACTGTTCTACACTACGCTGACGACAAAGGACAACAGGATTCTCACGATCCCCAACAGCCAGATTTCCAACTGCGCAGTCACCAACTGCACCCAGAACCCTGTCCGGCGGCTCGATACCATTGTCGGGATCAGCTATGACGCTGATATCCGTCTGGCAAAAGAGATCATGGAAAAAACGGCCAGGGAATGTCAGTATGTCATTAAGGATGATCCCGGCAGGGAGATCACTGTGTTTGTGGACGGTCTGGGAGACAGTTCCGTCGATCTGGGGCTGTTCTGCTATGTCAATTCTCCCGACTTTCTGGCGGCAAAATGGCAGATCACCGAAGAAATCAAGCTTCGTTTTGACAAAGCAGGGATCAGCATCCCCTTTCCCCAGGTCCATGTGCACATGGAAAAAGAAAAAGTATAAGATACAGATCTGCTCAGCAGATCTACAGGATTTACCCCGGTTTCCACCGGGGTTTTTCTTTCTGCAGTTCATTTTTGAGTCAGGCAGAACCGTCCCAATGACATTAAGGTAAGCCCCCCCTGTGTCCAAAACAATAGTTTCTTATTCAATCAGAGGTGAAATATCCTCTGATTTTTTTTGCTT
>ONKG01000127.1 GCA_900318375.1 uncultured Lachnospiraceae bacterium | reverse complement strand
CTGTCTGTCTGTCTGTCTGTCTGTCTGTCTGTCTGTCTGTCTGTCTGTCTGTCTGTCTGTCTGTCTGTCTGTCTGTCTGTCTGTCTGTCTGTCTGTCAAAGCATTATGTTTTTCCGTCATAAGCTGTCAACCTTTGTTAATGTATATTTTTATTTTCTTCGTCTGCTTTCCTTCATGTCTCTTAAATATATGATTATCAATTTATGCTTCTATGATTTAATCATATTTTAATCAGTATTTCAAGCAACTCACGGTGTTTATAAGTTGCCGTTTCTATTTATTTGAAAACGTATGTGACAAACATGGACGCACAGATGGCCACAAAAAAATGGCAACATCAGCAACGCCTTAGTATCTTTTCTTATTTTCAGGTGATTTTCTATAACTTTCTCAATTCCGGTTACCTTTCGGTTACCACAGCGATGTACAGTATCCTTATCACAAGCAAAGTCACAGCTGAAATGAAAGGAGATAAAAGCCATGCGGAAGAATGTTATCTATGCGGTTCAGCCTGTCTCTGGCCCGGTTCTGTGCCTTGATTTTTACTACCGTTCCAAAAGGGATAAGCACTATCTCTTTTCCTGTCCCTATCGCCGCTGCCTCCATTTATATTTTGCAGACGGAAGGAGTATTCGAGAGCTCAGAGACAATCGGGACTGGCTCAGGAACCGGAAACTCACGATCTTTGTGGAAGGCCGACTGAAGAAATCTCTTCGCCGGTTCTATGAATGTGAAAGGTAGGTGTCCCCAATGCCTGATGAACTCATGAAAGGATTCCTGGAACAGACAATAGAATGTGTGGATGCTTTTTCAGACGCATTGAATTACATTCTGCATCATTATCAAACTTCGATTTGTGAAAAAGAAGAGTTTGGTTCCCCTTCAACATCCGTATCTGTTAACCGGCTAAACTGCCCAATGTTGTACTTTCCCGCCAATATAACATGCTGCCGTTGTCCTCTTCGCCCTGAAAGCTCCACCTCTTGCACGAAGAAATGCATAAATTTGGATACTCAATAAGACACTAAAGCATGTTTTCGGCATAAACTTTATCTTTCCACCCGTCTTTCATTTTTTATCTTTATAAGGAGGATTTATTTATGGCACGGAATAATCGAATCGTAATCTACTGTCGCCTGGCCTATTTAAATTGCTGGAAGCCGGCCCAAATGTACGGTAAGCAGAATTACTCCCTTGTAGCATTGGTAAATAAAGATGATCAGCAGACAGTAAATCTGCTTCGCTCGACCATCGAGAGTGTCCGGCAGCAATCAGTTAGTAAGTGGGGTAACGCCCTTCTGTCCGGCAGCAAATCACCCCTGCATGACGGGGATATCGAAAAACCGGATAACCCTATTTTTAAAAACTGTTATTATCTGAATGCAAAGTGTAAGGAGCCTCCACAGATCGTGGATCAGAATGTCCAGCCGATCACTAATCCGGAACTTGTTTATTCCGGGTGCTTTGCAAATATCAGCCTGATTTTCTATCCCTTCAACTATGGCGCCAACAAGGGCATAGGTGTCTGGCTTGGAAATATCCAGCTGGTAAAGAGCGGAAGCCGTATCGTATCCCGAATTACGGCACAGGAAGATTTTCAGCCGGTATCCTATACTGAACTGCTGGAGGTGAAATAACAAAATGAATGAAATTGCAGGGCTGCTTTCCCTCAATGCACAGGGTCAGCCGATGAACACCTTATCCAATATTGCCCTTATTCTCCAGAATGATACCTCGCTGAAGAATATTTTCTACAACGAACTCAACAAACTCATTGACATCTCAGGTGATGTTCCCTGGCAGAGACATAGCGGCGGCTGGAGCAATACAGATTTTGCCTGCTTGCAAATGTATCTTGAAAAGAATTATCAGATTTATTCCCCCAGAAAATGCCAGGACGCCCTCTATGCCGCCTTGAACTGCGGTCGACGGTATCATCCCATTAAGGAATATCTGGATAAGCTTGTATGGGACGGGTACCCCCGCCTTGACAGCCTTCTTCTGGACTGTTTCTATGTAGAGGACAGTCGGTATGTGAGGTCTGTTACCCGCAAAACCCTTTCCGCCGCAGTCGCACGAATCTATCATCCCGGCATTAAATTTGACTATATGCTGGTCCTGTGCGGCAAACAAGGGATTGGGAAAAGCACACTCTTTTCAAAACTTGGCGGAAAATGGTACTCCGATTCCATGACCATTGCCGACATGAAAGATAAAACAGCGGCGGAAAAGCTTCAGGGTATCTGGATCATGGAACTGAGTGAACTGGCCGGTATCCGAAAGGTCGACGTAGAAACAGTCAAATCATTTCTCTCCCGTACAGACGACCAATATCGAGCTCCTTACCAGTCTTATGTGGAGGCTCATCCAAGAAGCAGCATTCTGGTCGGGTCTACGAACTCATCAAACGGCTTTCTGCGCGATATCACTGGAAACCGCCGCTTCTGGCCGGTCAGGGTATCGTCTTCCATCGGCAAAAATCCATGGGATCTCAAAAGGGAAGAGATTGACCAGATCTGGGCGGAGGCAGTCACCTGTTTCCGCCAGAGAGAACCGCTGTTTCTGCCCCCTGACCTCGATAAGGAAGCACAGCAGATTCAGCAGGAAGTTCTGGAGCTTGATCCACGCCAGGGTCTGGTCGGTGACTATCTCTCCCAGTCCGGAAAAGACCGGATCTGTCTCATGGAGCTCTGGTGTGAATGCCTTCATAAAGACCGGTCAGATTTTCGTCGTGCTGATGCCTATGAACTCGAAGGAATTCTCTGCCAGCTTGGAGGATGGGAACCATACCGGGGCAATGCCTCGGGAAAACTCCGTCATCCGGGATACGGTATACAGCGCACCTTTATCAAAGAATCTGGAGAAAAGAAGCAATAGCAGGCGTGCCATATATCAAGGAGAATATCTGACATGAAAGATCACGGTCCGGTAACAATATTAGATGTTCTTGATGAAGACACACTGACCAGCGCCCTCCGATGCATAAGCCATCGGAAAAGATCTCCCGGGATTGATGGAATTAAAGGAGAAAATCTACCGGAATACTGGGAGAAAAGCAGCCAGGAAATCACAAAACGCCTATTACATGGAATCTATCGTCCCCATCCTGTAGTAACCATAAAAATACCTAAACCCAATTCCACCGAAAAAAGACGAATCGAAATTCCCTGTGTTGTTGACCGCATGCTGCAGAATGCCCTGTTATACGTGTTGTCACCCTGTTTCGAACCATCTTTTCTACCTTCAAGCTATGCCTTTCGCAAAGGTGGAGGCTGTCATAAGGCTCTGGAATGCTGTCTTCGAGAACTCAGGCTCAACACATCCTGGGTCATCGATCTGGATATCCGCCATTTTTTCGACAAGGTGGATCACGGTATTCTTTTGTCCATTATAAAGCGAACGATCCGAGATAAGCGACTGCTGAATTTAATCAGTGCTTATATTGGCGTAGATGTTATGAATGGAGGGTCCGTTTACAGGAAGCGACGCGGCTTGTCCCAAGGCGGGCCCCTGAGTCCACTGCTTGCCAACATCTATCTAAATGAACTCGACCTGTTCCTTTACCGGATTGATGCGCATTATGTGCGTTATGCCGATGATATGCTCCTCTTTTGCAAAACCCGGGAAGATGCACTAAACCTGCTGGAGCTAGTCCAGGATTATCTAAAAGACTATCTTCACCTGTCACTCAATGAAGAGAAAACAAAGATCATCCGCCCCTGGGAGGTACGCTTCCTCGGTCATTCCTTTATTCAGGAAAATGAAAACTCTTTTCCCCACTACGTTCTGGCACTTGACACAAAGACAGAAATTCGAATGCTGCAAAGAATGAAGCGCAATATCCGCCGCTCCCTGCCAGCTGATAGATCCAGAAAAAAGATAATTCGAAATCCTTCCATGTTATGGGAACGTCTGGGGGGCTTCAACCGTGGGTGGGTCCAATACTTTGGCAAGGTCCGCATGATAGAAATGATACATTTTCTTAACGAAGCCGAGCAATTCCAAGTATCTCTACTTGTAAAAGAGTTCCACAGAATAAAAAAAGAAGACCGCATCTGCCTTCTCAATGCCCTTTATGAATGCCCTGGCTTCAACACACTGACCGGATGGTATATGATTCGGTATCTGAAGGGAAATCCGGATGAGGAAAGGAATCTGGAACTGAATATGGCTAATAAATACTGTTTCTGGCGGTCAGGATCCTTTTATCCTGTTCGCACTGCGCTCTATAAATCATGGCACACATATTCAAATCTACCCTTTTACATGTCAGTATCAAATGATGAGCGAACTCACGATTACCAACTTGTTAAGTCGAGGAAACTACATCCATGGACCCCCTTCCCTGATCTGTCGGTGACAGAGCTGAATGCACTTGGTATCCTTGCTGCCGGAAGAAATATGACTGAAAGTCAGCTAGCCGCTTTTCTGAAACTAAAAGCAATAAAGCTCTCTGTTCCGGAAGTTCAGGCCATGCTGGAAAAATTTCTGACGGATGGACTCGTTGAAAAAGTGAGTATAAGCCCGGCACCCCCATCTCTCAGGTCCGCCCTTTCAATGCCAGAACACCAAACTGTTGTAAATAATCAGCCTTTCCCGATGACGACCTGGCGTGTAGTTGGAAGAGGGAAAAAAATACTCCGCAAAATAGGCGCTCCTGCAGACAATCGCATCTTTTCCCTGGGAAAAGCAGAACGGGATACCCAAATTGCCCATTTTTACATGGATACTGTTCTCTTTAACCAGATTATCCTTCAAAGTTTACTTGCCTGCCCGGGATTTCGCTTTTTTGAGATCTGCAATGGCTATAATATGGAAGATCAGAAAAAGGCCTATGTTCCACTTTATATAGAAACTGAGGATGGAAACTGGCTCTTCTGGCACCTGTACACTGATTCATCCTGGGCTTTTAATACTGCGCTGCATAATTGGGAACTGTTTTGCCGACGCAGACGCCCCTGCAACCTGGTACTGATTACCAGTTCTGATATCGTCAGACAAATGGCAATCCAACATTTGCGAATTATCAGGGAAAAGGACTCCATAAATGGTAACAAAGCACCTGACTCAGAGCCCTCCGCAAAAAGAATCTTCCTCTCTGAAGCGGCGGCATGGTTTTCTTCTGTTCCCATTAAATCCGGAAATCTCCCACTCCCTCAGATCATCTCCAGAAGATTGATCTGCTCCGAAATTGCCGCCCGTAAATCGCGCGAAAAAACAGCCGCGCGCGGGCACAATCGCAGCCATAGAGCACTATGAATAATCTAATGCTCCATGCAAAAACAACAAGAGCCAGCACCCGGCGGTTCCGGGCGCTGGCTCTTGTTGTTATATTGCTTCTTCATGAACCTGGAAGATCATTTCTCTCTTCTCATTTTTCATCCTTGATCCTGTAGTAATCCTCCGCATCCACTTCCAGCTTCACGTAAGAATCCGGACGTTTTCTGTGGTTGCTCAGCTGACATACGACCTCGACGTGGCATGAGACAACGATCGCACTAACACAGAATCTCGACCGTTCGCTAATCGGCGGTCAGGAACTTGTCCACGGTTTTGACCGTTCGCTAATTGGTGCCCGGGAACATTTGCCCGTTCGCGGGAACAGGCCGAGAAACTGGAATTTGCGTGATTAACTTCCGAGTTTCCTTGCCAATTGGTGTTTACCGGATGGGCCTTCCAATTCTCATTTCCCTGCGCCAGTCCGGGGCGTCA
This sequence comes from uncultured Lachnospiraceae bacterium, assembly GCA_900318375.1. GTDB lineage: Bacteria > Bacillota > Clostridia > Lachnospirales > Lachnospiraceae > CAG-791. The sequence continues at coordinate 589 of ONKG01000127.1, read as the reverse complement.
CCATCATCAGCCCAGTATTCATCCAGTTCGGATATTTTACCGTTCCTCAGTTTGATAAAGCTTACAACATGGCATGATATCCTTTTATCTGCCGACAGAACATGTCCCGCCAGAACGATGGTGTTTCCGACTTCCTCAATGCGTTCGATCGTTCCATCCCAGTCACTCGGATAGTCGCAATTTGCCCTGATATACTCTGTTACCGTGAAGGATTCATTTGTACAGTGCCATCGGATGACTGCGTCATCAGAAAAATAACGGCGTAACGCTTCCCGTTTCTTGGACAGTACATCATGCCAGAAAGCGTTGATATCCATCTTCTCAGCCTCCATTATTCCGATTGGTCTTAATCAACATATATGTTTGTTGAATATCTCGAAAATCCGGCATTTATCGCATGCAAAGTTCTGAATCATCCGGCAACGGTTTCAGAACTGCTGAGGGAATCGACTGATACCAGTATGCCACACTGGAGTAATCGTCATACCTCGGGCCTGTCCATCCCATATTATCAATCGTCATGCGGAATGCCTGGCTGAAATGGATCGGATCCGGAACATGAAAGCGGTATAACAGGAATCTTTGCTGG
>ONKG01000128.1 GCA_900318375.1 uncultured Lachnospiraceae bacterium | reverse complement strand
CGAAAACCGCACAGTTCCCCGATCTTTTCAACCTTCATAGGGGTGGACAGAAGCAGCTGCTTCGCTTTGCTCAGGCGGAGCTGGCGCAGGTATTTCCCCGGGGTTGTGTGCAGAACATTTTTAAAACATCTCATACATTCCGTATTGCTGATGAAGGCGGCAGAGGCAATCTCGCTGTTGGTGATCTCGTCCGTGATGTGTTCCTCCATAAAGAGGAGCATTTTTTTTATGCGATCTTCTTCGCGGAGATTTCGATGTATGGAAGATACGGCATTTACATCGCCGTGTTTCCAGATCTGTAAAAAAATATCTGAAAGATGGTTACGAACCCGGAACTCATAACCGTCCTCCTGCTGACAGATCAGCTCCCAGGCCTGTTCCATCTGCAGGATGACTTGTCTCTGCCATCCTTCGACAGGCTGAAAGACCATAAAGGGAAGGGACTGGTTGAGCTGCAGCGGATGGAGATATTTCTGCCAGAAAACACTGGTCGTGTCCCCGCCAATCAGACGAGGGTGAAAGACGATGGAATGAAAACGGCAGGAGGCGGAAGTATCGCTCCATGCTCCATGGAGGACTTCAGTGTTCACAAAGTAGGCCTCTCCGCTCGTCAGGCGGAACTGGCTGGTTCCGATCATACAGACGATGCTGCCGGATAAAAGATGGAAGAGTTCCAATTCCTCGTGCCAGTGCCAGGGGACCGGACGCTCCACAACATCGTAATCATAGACTGCGACAGGGAGAAGCCGGGTGGAGTGGATGTTTTTTTCTCTCCCGTTGACATTGACTGTCTCATCATATCGAAGAAGCGGCATAAGGGTTCCTTTCCAATTTCCTGAGAGATTGTTTTGATTGTTTTTCAAAAAGACATAAAGGGCAAACATCCTGAAAATGGATGTTTTGTCCTATTTTTTTGGCGTTTAATGAGGAAAAAACTAAAAATTCTGATGATAATATATCATAGAAGAAAGGAAATGCAAACTCAGACAGAAGAAAAAACGCTTATAAAAAGATTCCTTAAGGAGGATGTGATGGAGAGAGACGACGCATACATCAGGACCGGAAAATGGTGGCACGACAAGATTATTTATGAGATCTATCCCAAGAGTTTTATGGATACCAATGGAGACGGGATCGGAGATCTGGGCGGAGTCATAGAAAAGCTGGATTATCTGCAGGATCTGGGGGTGGATATTTTGTGGATTTGCCCCTGTTATCAGTCGCCGTTTATCGACCAGGGCTATGATATCAGCGATTATTACAAGATCGATCCGGTGTTCGGGACAAATGCCCAGATGGAGGAACTCCTCCGGAAGGCGCGGGAGCGGGGCATGGATGTGATCCTGGATCTGGTCGTAAATCACTGCAGTTCGGAGCATTTCTGGTTCAGGGAGGCTTGCCGCGATCCCCAGGGAAAGTACGGGAAATATTTCTATATCATGGATGCCGGGGAGGACGAGCTGCCCACGAACTGGCGTTCCTATTTCGGGGGCCCTGTCTGGTCGCCGCTTCCGGGCAATCCCGGGAAAAAGTATCTCCATGTCTTTCATGAAAAACAGCCGGACCTCAACTGGGAAAATGCGGAATTGCGCAGGGATATATACTCCATGATGAAGTGGTGGCTTGACAAAGGCGTGCGGGGTTTTCGGATCGACGCCATCATGAATATTAAAAAGCCCTTCCCGCTGCGGAACTATAATCCGGACCGTGAGGACGGCATGGTCGAAATGGAGACTGTGATCGGACAGACCCGCGGGATTGAACAGTTTCTTTCAGAGATGAAGAGAGAGGTCCTGGATCCCTATGATGCCTTTACCGTGGCGGAGGTGTGCGGGGAGAGGGAAGAGGATCTGCCTTTGCTTATGGGCAGAGAAGGATTCTTTTCTTCCATGTTTGATTTCCGGGAGATGACTCTGGGGATGAGTGATAAAGGATGGTACGACAGGAAACCTGCCACGCTCAGACAGTACAGGGATATGTGTTACGCTGCTCAGAAAGCATTCAACCCCTATGGTTTCCAGACTAATGTGCTGGAAAATCATGACAGCCCGCGCTGCGGGGACCGGTTCCTGCAGGAGGCAATGCATGAGATTACCGGGAAGAACACTTTGACAAAAGATGAAAAACAGGCTCTTGCGGAAAAAGGGAAAAAGATGCTGGCGGTGCTGTATTTCTTCCTGCACGGGATCCCCTGTATTTACCAGGGGCAGGAGATCGGCATGGAAAATATGCCGCTTGAGCGCTTTGAAGATATCGATGACGTATCCGCCCTCGGGGAATACGGCTGTGCGATCCGCGCCGGTCTGACAAGAGAAGAGGCTCTGTCGGTCGTGCAGCAGTTCAGCCGGGATAATTCCCGCACTCCTATGCAGTGGAACGATCTGGAGGGAAGCGGCTTTTCAACCGCTGAACCCTGGATGCGGATCAATCCGAATTATGTCCTGATTAATGAAAAGCAGCAGGAAAGCGACGGCGGATCAGTCCTTTCCTTTTATAAAAAGATGATTTCGCTGCGCAAAGATCCCGCTTACCGGAACACTTTTGTGTATGGATCCTTTACGCCGGTCTGCGAGAACGAACATGATCTGATGGCCTATCGCAGGACGGGAGAGGCGGATATTCTCGTCCTTGCAAATATCAGCGGACAGATTGTAAAGGTGCCTATAGATCCTTCCTTTTGCCGTGTGCTCCTAAACAATACAGACGCATTTATATTGGAAGGGGAAGGCACGGTCTGCCTGGAGCCTTTTCAGGCAGTCGTATTGGAAAAGATTACTTTGTAATTCCGGAATCCGCGAAGACTGAAAACAACAAAGCATGCGGCGGCAGCATTGTCGTTTAGACGCTGCCGATGATGTTTTACAGGTTCAAAGTTCGTCAGAAGGTAAAACTTAAACTTGAAAGGAGAGCGACATTGAATAAGAAAATACCGCTGTACAGACAGGTTTATGAAGAACTTCGAAAAGACATCATGGAAGGGATCTATCAGCCCGGAGAGTATCTGCCTCCGATCCGGGAAGAGGCAAAGCGCCTTGGCGTCGCCAGAAACACGATTGAAAATGCCTATTTGATGCTGGCGGAGGAAGGCTATATTCAGGCAAAGCGCGGGCAGGGCAGCCGGATATCGGATGCCTGGCGCTCCCTCTATTTTGGGGAGGATGTTTCCGGGGAAAAGGCAGAAGAACTGTCATATCTGAAGAGTGCCGTACAACACGCGGCGCAGGCGGAAGGAAGCGGCGGCCGGGAGGCAGCGGCGGAAGCGCCGGATCAGTCCATGGAGGACAGAACCGGAATAAAGCGGCACGGAGAAACAGAACAGGCCATCCGCATTGATTTCAGGGGGAAACCGCCTATATTGCCTATGTTCCCGCGGGGAATCGGGAGCATGCTGGAGACAAGGCTTCTGCAGGACTGTAAAGACAGCGGGGAGATCCTGGCAGGCGAGAGAGTCTGTTCCCTGATTCGAAGATATCTGAAAATATATCGCGGTGTCACATGTGCAGAAGAACAGATTTTCCTGTGCAGAAGTCATAAACAGGCAGTCCGGATGGTCCAGCAGGTTCAGCCTCGTATTCTTTATACTATTCCCCATCATGCAGGGCAGGGGAGCAATCACATAAGTCCGGAGGAGATTGAGGAACTTTACAGACGGATGGAACAGGAAAAGCTTTATGTCCTGGAAGACGACGCTGACGGTGAGGTGGTTTATGACCGAAAGCCTTTTTCCACGCTTTTTGGAGGCAGGGCGGGGGAAAGAATCATCCTGACAGGAACCCTTGACCGTTTTTTCGTTCCCGCTCTTAGTCTTCATTATGTCGTGTTTCCACAGGAGATCATGGAGATAAAAACATCTGTGCTCAGCAGAATCTGCAGGGACAGCTGCTTTTCGCTTCTGGAGCTGGAGATGCTCGATCTGATCCTTTCCTGGGAAAGGCTGCCGAACCATTTTCGCAAATACTACTATCGGAACTTTTTGAAGAGAAATCATGTGATCCGCTGCATGGAAGAGGCTTTCGGAAGCTGCGCCGTACTGCACAGGACGGAGTCGGGGACGGAAATCATCGCCGCTGTACCGTGCACGGAAGAGGCTTCTGTGATTATGAACAGGGCGGCTGAAGCAGGACTGGGTCTCGATGCCCGTTCAGGATGGGGAAGGGACAGCAGACAGCTGTATGTCCGTATCTGTTATGAGAATATTTCCATGGAGGATATTGAGGAAGGTATCCGGATCCTTTCCGGAATTCTTGGTTTCCGCCGGCCAGAGATATGATTCAGGCAGAGAGCACAACAGGATATGCAATATATGTTTGACTAAATAACAGTCGGAAGCTGTCATTATCCCTTTTTTTTAGAACTTACTTGTCCCTTTTTTAGTGACTTTGTAAAGGATACAATCTAAACAGCGTAACTGCCCAGTCATATAGCAAACAGCCAACGTTTATGCAGTACGTTGTTCTTTAGCACAGTCTTTATCATTCGAAAATATCAGGCTGTAACCATTCCCGGCAAACGCTTCGCGTATAGCTGTGTAATAAGAATGACCATGCTTTTTAGCCGTTGAAAGATAGGACCAGATAACGCAAAAATCCTGTGCGTTATCCAGATTCCTGAAAATCCCAACGGACTTGCGGATGGCCAGCAGCCGGAAACTGCGTTCCGCACAATTATTCGTATAGGGAACGTCGAAGTCGGTCAGGAAACGGAAGATATCATCCTTCCTCAGTTCCATACGCTCGATCAGACATCTTGCCCGGCCCTTCTTTGGCTTACCTCTTTTGCCGGTTTTTTTCTGAGGGAGCGGGTGAAGTTCTTTCCCTCTTTCGATCAGAGCATCGAATCTTCGGGAGAAGGAATCAAGTTCTTCACTGCCGATGCATTCCTCTCCTTTTTTCTGGAGCTCGTGCTTCGTATGGAGCATTTCCTGAAGAAGTTTCAGCATATCATCGGCCCACAGACTGGCATTATGGAAGAACTTTGACAGACCTGCAAGTTCCCTTTCGATATGCCCATTGCATACCGCATGCGTAAGTCCGTCGTTTTCTTCATCCATACACCAGTAGGCGGCAAGACAGTCATGGACGACCGTGCCTACGTATGTGGTGAGAAATCCTATGGCATCGAGAGCTTCCTTTCCACGTTTTTTATGGATCGTGACAAAGGTGTACATTTCAG
>ONKG01000174.1 GCA_900318375.1 uncultured Lachnospiraceae bacterium | reverse complement strand
CGCTTTAAAGCAGAGGACGGAGCGGTCAAGTGGATCGATCCGCGCAAAGAATAAGAAGGAGGTGCAGCAATGGCTTTGTTTGAAAACTATGAAGGACGCATGCCCCAGCTGCAGCCCGTTCTTGACAAGTACGGCTTCAAGAGCTTCGAGGATGTAAAGGCTTTTACAAACGGCAAGGGCGTTGATGCTTACAGCATCGTAGAGAGCACACAGCCGATTTGCTTTGAGAACGTAAAATGGGCTTATGAGCTCGGCGCAGCAATCGCTATGAAAGAAGGCGCTGCAAAGGCTGCTGACGCAGCTAAGTGGATCGGCGTTGGACTGCAGGCATTCTGCATTCCCGGCTCCGTAGCTGACCAGCGTCAGGTTGGTATCGGCCATGGTAACCTGGGCGCAATGCTGCTCGACGAAGAGACCGAATGTTTCGCATTCCTTGCAGGACACGAGTCTTTCGCAGCTGCTGAAGGCGCTATCAAGATCGCTCTTAACGCTAACAAGGTTCGTACAAAACCCCTCCGCGTTATCCTGAACGGTCTCGGAAAAGATGCAGCTATGATCATCAGCCGCATCAATGGTTTCACATATGTGCAGACCAAGTATGACTATCTGTCCGCAGATGTTAAAGAAGACCACGCTCTGACCATTGTCAACAAGACCGCTTATTCCAACGGCGATCGCGCAAAGGTCAATTGCTATGGCGCAGACGACGTACGTGAAGGCGTTGCGATCATGTGGCATGAAGGCGCGGATGTTTCCATTACCGGTAACTCCACCAACCCCACACGTTTCCAGCACCCCGTAGCAGGCACATACAAGAAAGAGCGCTGGGAAGCTGGCAAGAAGTATTTCTCAGTAGCTTCCGGCGGCGGCACAGGCCGTACACTGCATCCCGATAACATGGCTGCAGGTCCCGCTTCCTACGGTATGACAGATACTATGGGCCGTATGCACTCCGACGCGCAGTTCGCAGGATCCTCCTCCGTTCCCGCGCACGTTGAGATGATGGGCTTCCTTGGCGCAGGCAACAACCCTATGGTCGGTATGACTGTAGCAGTTGCAGTTGCTGTTCAGGAGGCAATGTCCAAGTAATCCAAAGTGTAAGAAGGCTCCCGAAGTATCTTCGGGAGCCTTTTATTATGCTTCGGGCAAACAGGAAAAGAGGATATACAAATGGATCATGCTGAAAAGGCCAGGGCTCTGTTTCTGGAGGGCTACAACTGCGCGCAGGCTGTGGTATGCGCTTTTGACGATCTGACCGGACTTGACCGGGAGACGTCCGCGCGTCTTGCTTCCTCATTTGGCGGGGGGATGGGACGCATGCGGGAAGTATGCGGCACTGTGAGCGGCGCGCTGCTCGTACTGGGGCAGCTCTGCGGATACTCGGACCCCAAAGACCCGCAGGCCAAAATAGACCATTACCACCTGGTACAGGAATTCGCCCGGCGATTCCGGGAGATCAACGGAACGATCATCTGCCGGGAGCTTCTGAGCGGCGTAAAGACGAAGCCCGGAAACGAGCCGGAGGCGAGGACGCCGGAGTATTATGCCGCAAGACCATGCCTGAGGCATGTGGGCGAAGCGGCGCAGATCGTCGATGATCTTCTGCGCGAGAAGAGCGGCACTTGAAGGATAACCGGCGCATTCTCGTGTTTTCAAACATGAGTCTGCAAATAAATAGTCAAGCAAAAAATGATGAACTTTGGAACCTTTATACAGATTAAACTTGAGGTATCATAAAAAGACCACCGTAAAACGCTGGCCTGAGTGTGTGAATAGAAATTCGGTAATTAGACGTCTGAATGTGTGGACATGTATTCGTTGACTCGCCCGTAGTAGATCCGAAGGAACTTGTTGGCACCAGCAGTCATGTACACATAATAAGGCTTGCCTTGAGCCCGTTTTTTATCCATGAAGGCATAAACTGGATCATCAATGGGTGACCGTTTAATAAGGCCATCCATGATCTGGAAAAGAGTTTTTCTTAAGTGCGGAGAGCCTTTCTTCGAGGTTGGTACGCTTTTCTGAGAATACTTGCCAGAGTCGTTTTTGCCTGGATCAACACCGGCAAAGGCAGTCAACGAGCCTCGTTTTACAAAACGGGTGACATCTCCAATCTCAGCGATAAGTTGAGGACCAAGCGTAGGGCCGACGCCATTCATAGCCATTACAACTGGATATTCCGGAAGCGTTGCTGCTGTCTGATCCATCTCTGTGCGGAGAGATTCAACGGTCTTAGACGCGAGGTTCAACATATCTACGGCCTGATGTATCAGCATCCTGATGTTGGCATCTTTGGGAAAGACAGCGATCAGATCGGCAGAGTCACGGTAGACTTTTTCAGCTTTAGCGGCGCTGAAATTATAGCCTTTGCGCTTGCACCAGTTCTTATAGTGCTCCGTAAAGGCCTCAAGTGACTTCCCGCGAACGCAGTCCACATGCCAGTAGGTATAGACAAAATCCACCCATTTTTGGCTGCCGTCACTGCGGGCAGGGCTGTCAAAGAAAGTATTGGCACCAGGATAAGTCTGGTCAAGAAGCGCGATGAGGTTGTTCTTCATTGCCGTCTTTTGATCCATATAGAATCCGAATTGCCGGTTCATGGTTTTTAATTGGTTACGAGT
>ONKG01000129.1 GCA_900318375.1 uncultured Lachnospiraceae bacterium | reverse complement strand
GGCAGTCAGAAATGGAATTGATCTGATCGAAGTCAATCCGGCATATACCAGCCGGATTGCAAAAATGAAGTATTGCCGGACAAGAAAGATCCCTGTCCATAACGGAGCGGCGTATGTCATAGCCCGAAGAGGACAGGGGTATAAAGACAAGGCAGTGTAAGCGGGACTTTTTGTTCTGCAGGGAAGCTGGTGCGACCGGGAGATCACATTAGTTGTACCTTGTGGGACATATTGATTCAGCAGTATATGAGCAACGGCAATGCACCAACTTTGCAGAGAGTTTGTTCTTGCGAAGAGAATTGCCGCCGGACTTATACAGATTGGACAGCCGTTAGTCCTGAAACAACAGTGCGAAGAGAATTGCCGCCGGACTTATACAGATTGGACAGCCGTTAGTCCTGAAACAACAGAAACAGGAGTCGCTGACCTGTTTTATACGGTTTTATTTTACGGTAGGAAAGATGGATGCGGCTGAGGTTGATTTTGTCGCATTCAAGCCGGAAGGGAAGATATACATTCAGGTCACATACGAAATAAACAACAGGGAGACGGAGAAGAGGGAGTACGAACGATTGCTTTCGATCAAGGATAATTATCCCAAGTATGTGATACGGATGGATGACTTTGCAGGAGGAAATTACGAAGGCGTGAAGACTATGCACATCGCAGATTTTCTGCTGGATAACAGCTATTAAAGAGTGACCGGTGCAGGAGCCCGGATATAGTAAAGATAGGAGCAATATGAGACTTTATACGATCGAATACAAGGGACAGGAACTTCCCGCTGTAATGGGGCAAAGTGGAGCGATGTACACGCTCGAGTCCCTCGGCATTCATGTGAAGGATATGAACGAACTGATCGTGCGGTTCGATTCGCTGAGGGAAGAGATCGGTCAAAAGATTGACGGGGCGGGCGCTGCCGACTTCGCACAGGGTGTGGCGCCTGAGGCCGACGGTTGTGTCTCGAATACCGTCGCCTGCGCGCCCGGCACATATCGGATCCTTGCGCCTGTCCCCGTGCCGATGCAGGACGTAATCTGCCTTGGCGTGAACTACATGTCCCATATGAGCGATATGACACAGGGGCTCAATTTCACAAAAAAACAGGACACGATCTATTTTTCCAAAAGAGTGAACAGAGCGAACGACCCCGGCGGACGGATACCGCTGTATGACTTCGTGGACAGCCTGGATTACGAGGTCGAGCTTGGCGTGATCCTGGGAAGGGACGCGTTCTGCGTCAGCAGAGAAGAGGCGCTGTCGTATGTACTGGGCTATACGATCATCAATGACGTGAGCGCCAGGAACGTGCAGCGGAGGCACCAGCAGTGGTACCGGGGCAAGAGCCTTGACGGCTATACTCCGATGGGGCCCTGCATCGTGACTGCGGACGAGATCGGGGACGTCCATGACCTGGATATTTCCTGCTTTGTGAATGACGAGAAGCGGCAGAGCAGCAACACGGCTTACATGATCACGACGGTCGAAGAGGCTATCGCGGAGCTGTCGCAGGGGATGACGCTGAAGGCGGGAACGATCATCGCGACCGGGACGCCTGGCGGCGTTGCGATGGGCATGGATCCGCCGAAGTTCCTGAAAAAGGGAGATGTCGTCCGGTGCGGGATCGGCGGGATCGGGGAGCTGGTGAACGTGGTCGGCTGACGACCGGCAGGCCCGGGCTGCGGCCGTAACAGATTTACTGGTATTATTTTGGTATCCGACTGGAATTGCACTGAAGCTATCCCTGATTTTTTCAATCTGATAAATCCTGCTGCGCTGCAGTTTCATCCGCCACCGCAAAGGGCAGCTTCTCCAGAATATCCTTTTGTTTGTCGATCCCCGGGTACACTTCGATGAGCGCGAGCCCTTCCGGACGGAGCGCGAATACGCACCGTTCCGTGATATAGAGAACGTTCTGGCGGTTCTCGACCGCCTTTCTGCCTGAAAAACTGATGCTCCGCACATGTTCTACGATCTTGGGGATCTTCCCTTCTTTTTCGATCCGGATGAGGCCGTCTTTTTGGGAGACCTCAAGTCCTTTTGCGCTGAACGTAAAGCAGAAAACAACATTTTCGGTCGCCGCTGTAATATTGCAGAATCCTCCGACCCCGGCATAGTGATCTGCGCTGCGGTGCGCGTTGACATTCCCGTGCCGGTCGATTTCGAGCGCTCCCATGAAGCACCGGTCGAGGCCGCCGCCGTCATAAAAGTCGAACTGCATGGACATATCGCTGATCGAACCTGCGCCAATCATGGCGCCGAACTGGCGTCCTCCTGCCGGCAGTCCGCCCATACCTCCGGATTCCACAGAAAGCGTGAGACTTTGTAAAATGCCTTTTACGGCTGCATATTTCGCGGCTTTTTCCGGGATTCCGATTCCGATGTTGACGATATCGCCCGGCCGCAGCTCATCCGCCGCCCGGCTTCCGATAATGGAGGACGGGAGATCGTCCCTCTCATAGCCGATCTTTGCATTTTCCTCTTCCAGACGTGCGTACCAGTACTGCATATGGGTCAGCGGGACATGAATATCTCCGGAAAGAGTCCCGAATAACTCGTCATTTCTTTCCTGGGGACATACCACAATGATATCCACCAGCGCAGCCGGAAGAATGACATCCCGCGGCCTGCGGAAATCCGAGCGCAGCCGGTCCACCTGCACGATGACTTTCCCGTTGGCGCGCCGCGTCAGCTGCGCCAGGGAGAGCGCGTCGACCGAGCAGTACTCATTTTCAAAAGATACATTTCCGTTGGCGTCCACGCTGGTCGCCTTGATGAGGGCAATCGTTGGCGCCGGAAGATGATAGCGAAGATATTCCTCGCCTTCGATGGTCACGAGTCTTACGAGGGATTCGTCTTTGGAAATGCTGTTGAGTCCGGGTCCTTCCACGCGGGGATCCACGAAAATGCCGAGTCCGGTCTTGGTAAAGTATCCGTCATGCCCGCCTGCCTGCGCGCGGAGAGCGTGCGACATCGGACCGAGCGGGAGATTGTATGCTTCAAAACGATCTTCGAGGACCAGCTTCCGGACAACGGGAAGGGTTCCGTAATGGCTGGCGATGATTTTTGAGACTGCACCTTCCCGGATATAAGGCTCTGCTCCGCGATCCGGATCGAGCAGACCGAACCCGGCAGAAGAAATGAGGGTGAGACCGCGCGGATGGCCGGTCTCACGGAACCGCTGCGTGATCGCATCGTGCAGTTTTTCGGGATTTGCCATAGCGGCAAAGGAATTCAGACCGATCACGGCGTGATCTTCGATGAATCTGGCCGCTTCCGCGGCAGTCATAATTTGAAACATTGCATTTACTCCTCTTTTCGAAGTCATCAGGCTTATAAGAAACATCCGGGAACCGGAGGAACAGGAACAGGGCAGGCCGCATATTCACTTCCATGATCGCGTAGCAGGTGCAAATGTCACCGCTCAGGAACTCCTCCATGACATAGGGAATCTGCGGAAGATCGCTGTAAAAGGCAAGGAGTTCTTCTTCTCTATGATCCATTATGACAGATTATTGAAGAAAATTAAATGGATTAAAAGCAATTGAAAAGTAACCGACGCATTCTCGCTTTTTTAAACGTGAGTAGTAGTAAGTCGGAGAAATGATGTAAAAAGAACGGAGCCCGTGGTATGATGAAACCGGCCGAATGCGAACCTGCAAGACAGGTGATCGACGACATCCGTTCCATTTCCACGATCAAGGTCAATATTCTGGTGAACGAGGCTATGATCATTTCCGATCCGGAAGACACACATAGGACGATCTTTGACCCGGATGAAGAGCTGCTCTTACTTGTCAGAGAGCTGGCGGCCGGTGAAGGAATGTTCGTCTGGCGAGCTGAGGATCCGGCAAAAAAAGACAGGCAGTGAGGAACAATGGGATACAGTCTTATACTTCTGAGTAAATTAACATCTATGATGCTCATGGCCGTTGTCGGATATGTGCTGGTAAAAGTTCGTGTACTGAAAGAGGAGGACAGCAGTGTTTTGACAGGATTACTTGTCTATGCCCTTCAGCCATGTCTGATTTTTCGGAGCATGCAGATCGACCTGACCCCGGAAAGGGCAAAAGGTTTTGCAGCAGCTGTTGTGTTTGCATTTTGCTGCATGATCATCGCGGCGATTGCGGCGAATCTCCTGAAAAGACCTTTCAATCTGGACGCAGTAGACATGACGACGCTTATGTTCGCAAATGTCGGTAATCTTGTCCTCCCGGTTGTTGCGATGACGCTGGGGGAAGAGATGACCTTTTACTGCAGCGGTTTTCAGCTCCCTTTCAATCTCTTTGTCTGGATCTACGGATATATTTTGATGAGCGGCAGGGGCAGTATTCCCTGGCGCAGGATTCTGCTGAACCCCAATCTGATCGCCCTTTTCGCCGGCCTTCTGGGTCTTTTGTCCGGTCTGAGGGTGCCGGCGGTGGTTGATACGGCAATGGAGAATTTTCATGAAATGGTGGCCGGGACATCCATGATGCTGGTCGGGGTCGTGATTGCAGGCAGCGATCTCAAGGCGATCCTTATGAATAAGAGAGCCTACATTATCTCCGCAGGAAGGCTTCTTTTCATTCCGATCCTCACCATCCTGTGCCTGTATGCAAGCGGCTTTCTTTCCCGCTGCCCCGAGTACACGCCGGTTCTGATGGCAATTATGATTGCAGCATCTGCGCCTGCTGCCAGCTCTGTGATCCAGCTTTCGGTGCTTACGGGCCACGATGCCGCCAAAGCGGGAGTATATAATGTAATGTCCACACTGTTCTGTGTCATTACGATGCCGCTCGTCATCTTTTTGTATCAGATGTTCTTTCCTGTATAACGGTTCGACCGGGGAAAGCCTTACGGTGACGATGGAAGGCAGATTGATGTGATGGCTTTGTCCTGACCGTTACAAGGGATACGGAGGAATGAGCAAGACGGGATTCCGGAAAAAAGCCTGCATGCTTTTTGTTTCGAATGCAGCATATGTGTGGTGTAGTTGATTATATATAATACACAGAATGATAGGGAAAAGTTCCCGATCTGTCGTTTCAGTATCTCTCGAAACATCTCGGATTTCTATATGGAGACAGAACTATGATGTATCTATTTATGACATTAAATGATGGAACTGAAATAGTCCATTAAAAAATGCTTAAGGATGGAAAGGGATAGGTCTATATAGAAAAACCGGATGAAAAAGACTGTTTTCATCAGTGTTCTACTGTTCTGTACTGCACAGGTCAGAAACCGGATATCGAGAAGCTGCTTTGCGGAACGAAGGTCGA
>ONKG01000133.1 GCA_900318375.1 uncultured Lachnospiraceae bacterium | reverse complement strand
ATCCCGTCTGAAAATGAGCCGAATGGGATCCGTCTGCAGAGGGATATAAATAACAAAGATGCAGGAAATGCACGAATGCAAAAAACGCAAAGACGCAAAGACGCAAAAGGGGCTGTCGCATCTGTTTTAAAATAAGTGGATGCAACAGCCCTGTTTTTACCTGAAATGAGCATGTTTTTTGAGTAAAGTGTGCCGGATGCCAGCCACTGGCTGCCATCCGGCACTTATAGTTTCCGTTTGGGCGCACTTTAACAGGCATCTTATGATGCCTGACAAAGTGCGGACTCTTTCATTTTGAAAGTTTAAAATCACACTGATTCTTTCAGCTCATAAAGACGTATATCTGTCTTCTTTGACTGGATCCGCCAGTGCAGTTTGTTTATGTTATACGCGATAGCGGCGAGTATGCTTTCCGCCAGAACATTGGATCTTCCGCGATAGAGATACTGTCTGAAACCCATGTCTTCTTTTACAACAGCAAACGATCCCTCCGCCTGGATACTCCTGTTCATCCTCAGTTTTGTCCCGTGATCGCTGAGGATACGTTCCAGATTCTCAGCCCGCTTTTCCTCTTTTACCTTTGACACTGTCAGTGTTTTATTCCTCTGGTCCATGGGGGTCTTGCAGTTGTTGCCTTTGATGCACTTCAGTTTATAAGGACAACCGGAACAATCCGCGCATTTATAAACGGTCGCGGTCCCGACATATCCGGATGATGTCCTGTGCTTCTTGATCCCTGTAACAGCCAGCCTTCTGTTATTGCGGCAGGTATAGCTGTCTGTCTCCCTGTCATAGGCCATGTTTTCCCGGCGGCCGATATCTGTTTTATATTTTCTTGTTTTTGAGATCTCGTAATTCGTGGGTTTGATATACGAAAGCTGACCGTTGTCTGTCAGGAACAGATAGTTCTCCTCGCTCTCATACCCGGCATCTGCAACAATGTCACGATATTTGAACTTCAGGTTTTTTTCCATTTCCCGGAGTAAGGGGATCAGTGTCCTTGTATCTGTGGTATATGCACTTATACTTACCCAGGTGATATATCCCGCATCTACGGCATGCTGAAGATTGTATGCCGGTTTAAGCTGGCCGTTCAGCATGGCGTCTTCTTTCATGCGCATAAAAGTCGCGTCATGGTCAGTCTTTGAATAGCTGTTCCTTTCCCCGCAGACATGAAGTCTGTACACGTAGTCCTTCATCCTCTGCAGGTATCTCTCCGCCTGCTCTACGGACTTTTGCAGCGGTGTTTTCCGTTTTCCGCTCCCGTAAACAAAGACCACCCGTTCCTTCCTGCAGATCTTTCTGAGCTGTTTGGCCAGCCTCTTCAGGACCTTCAGGGAGATCCGGTCATTATAAACGACCCGGAATCCGTACATTGCTTCACACTCAGCAACAAAGCCTGCCACTTTGGCCAGCATTTTTGCCATGTTTTTTGTAACAGTCTTTTTCCATACAAAAGTATATTTGTTGGCATTGGCCTCTATCTTGGTCCCGTCGATAAAGACAGTCTCAGAAGTGATCAGGCCGTTCCTGCGCAGCAGCCAGGTGGATTCAGCCATCATCTCCTTTGAACATTGTGCGAGATGGAGCGATATGAAGCGGGCGATGGTGGCGTTGTCAGGTACCTCTCTTCCTTCAAGCAGATACATGTAGTTGATGTTCTGCCGGCATGCAGTCTCTATCTTTCTGCTGGAAAAGATCCCGTTCATTGCTGCGTAGACCACAATCTTAAATAACTGTTTCGGTGTCGCCGGATTTTTCGGAACTCTTGTGTATGTCTGATAGAGTTCAGAAAGGTCCATGCCCTCCACGCATGCATTCAGAAGGCGAACCGGGTCGTTATTCGGGATCATGATCTCCAAATCAAAAGGTAGCTAGCGTAAAGTTTTAGTAGGAAAAGTAAATAGTGGGTATAAAAATAAGCCCCCCTTGTGTTAAAGTGAAGTCTTCCACAACAATACACCACACGAGGAGAGCTTATGTACGAAGACATTATACAACAGGCAATGGCAGAAATGGTAGCTGGCTATGAAAAAATAATTGAAAGATATCTGGAAGAAAAGGATTTTGCCGTATTCAACACAGAAATAAAAGAGGAGTCTGTCCGGCTGGGAGCAAGCATAGTAAAGAAAGTGATTGAAGAGATAAACAGGATGCTCAGGGACAGCAGGGAACGCCGTGCAAAAGGCTGGTATGTCGTCAAAGATGACAGACGTACCATTCTTACCAGCCTGGGGAATGTATGCTTTGAACGGACACTGTTCATCAACCACAACACAAACGAAAGGGCTTATCTGGCAGACCGTATGCTCCACCTGGCACCGGGAGAACGAATGTCAGAAGACGCGGTTGCGCAGATGCTCACAGAGGCAGTGGAGACGTCCTACCGTAAAGGAGGAGAAGCCTCCAGCATACTGGATAGTGTGAGCAAAGAAACGGTGAAAGAAAAGATCCATGGACTTGTTTTTCCGAAGGACAGGGAGCTTGCAGATGAGAAGAAGAAAAGGGAGTGTGAGTATCTTTATATTGAGGCAGACGAGGATCATGTCTCACTTCAGTTCCATGAGAGAAGAGGCGACCTGACAACAAACGAAAACGGGTACAAGGACAATACCGTGTTAGAAAAACTGGTGTATGTGCATGAAGGTGTTGGGAAGGACAGACCGAAAGGCGGAAGGAACCGCCTGATCAATCCTCATTATTTTGCGGGAGGGTATCCAGGTCCGGAAAACAAAGTGCTGGCAGAAGAGATCTATGAATACCTGGACAGGACATATGAACTGGAAAAAGTGAAGAAGATCTATCTGAGTGCAGATGGAGGCGGCTGGATCAAAGGCCTCAGGGACAGGCTCCCGGGAGTGACCTATGTACTGGATGAATTCCACATGCAGAAATATCTGAGGAAAATGACCGGGCATCTGCTGGACAGCGGAGAAGATGCAAGGACGGAACTGTGCAGACTCATCAGGAAAGGGAAAAAGAAAGAGTTCGCAGACTATGCCGATGAACTGTGCACGTACGCGGAGAAGGAGAATACAGTCAGGGCGGTAGAGAAAGGGAAAAAGTATATCCTGGACAACTGGCAGGCGGCTGTCACACGCCTCAAAGAAAAAGAGCTGGTTTACGGATGCAGCGCAGAAGGCCATGTGAGCCATCTGCTGAGCAGCAGGATGAGTTCAAGGCCGATGGGCTGGTCGGTGAAAGGAGCCGATCACATGGCACGTCTGAGGGCATACAAGCAGAATGGATACAGTATGCTCAAGCTGGTAAAAATGCAGCCTGCGGCAGTTGAAGCCGGGAAGGCTGCCGGAGCGGAGGATATGATCGTGTTCTCCGCAGCGGAGATAAGTCTTTGGGAATCACAGCATCGCAGAAAAGACGGGAAATACTATGATGCTATTCAGGCAGGCATCAGTGCAGAGACCAGAAAAAAGGCATGGTTAAAAGCAAATATAAGAGGACTGTGACTAAAGAAGTGGAGTGCCAGTGAGATCATTAATAATAAAAAGGTGATGGGAAAAAGCGTTAGAAACCGTCATCGTCGAGGGTGTGGGCAGGGTGGATAAGTCCCTGTTCATGGAGTTGTGGGAATGCTGTGGGAAAGGTGTGGACATCACAAAGTGTGTCCACAGCTTTTCCATGGCATACCCGCAACGGAATAGGACTTATCCACGCTGTCCATGCCCTTTAAAGGAATGCAGAAACCAAATGTATCTGCGTCATGTGGTGAATTTTGGCAGGAAAAAACAGCACTTGAAAAAATAACAGTCAGGGAATAGAGTGTACTGGAAGAATTAATACTTCTCTTTTTACACATCGGGGCATCTCGCCCAAGTATTCCTACAAACGCCTTACGCTATCATTTTAAAAATATTTGTTGACATTCGTCCCTTGTTGCGGTATATTATCTATTGTCCGTTGCGGAAGTAACGGTCAATAGAAATGCGATAGTAGTACAGTTGGTAGTACGCCACCTTGCCAAGGTGGAGGTCGCGAGTTCGAGCCTCGTCTATCGCTCTTTTAGACCCGGAAATCCATAGAAGATTTCCGGGTTTTTGTGTGCAGCAAGATGATTTGCAATACACGGAGAAAGCGGGAATGACTACTTTTTTGGAGCGGTTCGACCGGATGCGGGTAAACCTGCCTCCCATAGATGCGGGGCGGATGAAATATTTTGCCCTGGTCACTATGCTGATTGATCATATCGCCTACTGTTTTCTGGAGAACGTGCACACGGCAGACAATGAGGCTCTCATGTATTCCCTGCCGCAGGGCGAGCTTGTGGACAGTCTCATGCGGATAATCGGCAGGCAGGCATTCCCTGTTTTCTGTTTTTTCCTTGTGGAAGGATTCATGAAGACACGGAGCCGGATCAGATACTTCCTGCGGATCCTGTTTTTTGCCGTCCTTTCCCAGTATCCTTTTCAGAAAGCTTTCTTTCCCCGGGCGAGGTATTTCCATGCAAATGTGATGATCACACTGGCGATCGGCTTTCTGGCGATCTGGGTGATCGACGAGATGAGAGGGGTCTTTCTGCAAAAAGGTCGGAAGGAGAGCGGAGAGGATCCCGGAGCGGATCCCGGAGCGGATGGCAATGAAAACG
>ONKG01000141.1 GCA_900318375.1 uncultured Lachnospiraceae bacterium | reverse complement strand
TTAAAATAATTAGTATAATGATTCTTGCAGCCGGTGTGGCCGGTTTCGATGCCAACCCCCGTGCCTGAAGCTGCCTTTTTGCTGTGACCCTGTTTTGATCTGTTAATGAGAGAGATTTGGAATCATTTTTCAAAATGATCTGCTCATTTGTTATATAATTGCAGTAACAGCTTGGAGGTAATGATTATGATGACAAGCGCGAATTTTCCGGTAATTAATCTGCCTCAGACCGGCCGCAACATCGAGCGTTGCCGCCGCGATGCGGGCATGAGCGTGCGGGAACTGCAGGCCTACTTCGGCTTCGAGTACCCGCAGGCCATTTACAAATGGCAGCACGGGGAGTGCCTGCCCACAGTGGATAATCTCCTGGCCCTGTCCAGGATCCTCCACGTGAGGATGGAAGACCTCCTGGTCTGTGAGGACCAGGAGGCCATTTTTTTTGGAAAACCGAAGACGGATCATGTGAGCCGCGAGGATTCACATGATCCGTCTTTTTTGATTCATTGTATTTCATTTCAAAATATCATCCCTCAAAAACAGAAAGTTGTTTTTGAGTGTCAATACCGGATGCAGCTTTCCTCTCCGGACCAGGTCCTGGATATTCTGACGAGTACAGTGCAGAAGTTCAGCAGCTGTGGCAGTGTCAATCACATTACTCTCGATATAGGAACGGAAATCTCCCTTTGTCAGCGGGAGAAGCATTCCTTTATTGCGCAGCTCATCTGCAGAGAGGAAGACCTTTTCGCCGAGACGCACCCCATGACCTCCTGCTGCCAGCGAAATCTCCGAAAAAGAATTCCTGTATAGAGAGAGGCGCTCCCTTTGTTTTTGATGCAGACTTGTTTCTGAGAAAAGTTCTGCCCCGGACAATCGTCGAATCATTCCGTCACGGAAAAAAAAGAGGACATCGCCGCTGTCAGTTTTGATGTGGTTTTGTGAGGGAAGAAAAGACTGGATCGTCCTTTGCAGGCGTTTTTCCAGTTCCTCCGGCATATTATCTTCTCTAAGAGGAACAAGAAAGCAGTCATCCTGGGCACATCTCCCTCCGGCAAGAACCAAAAGGCGGAATGGATCATAACTGTCCAGGCCGTTATCCCGCAGAATCATACCCAGGTTCTGGCGGTCCGGAGGAATGATTCTCAGTTCTGCCCAGAGCCTGCTGGAATCGGAGTCCAGGCTTTTTTTTCCGCGCTTTACAAAAGAGGAAATAAGAAGAGGTGCCTCCCACTCATCCACTCCGTCACAAATTTCAATATGGAATTCATCTGCTGCAGGATAATAAAGCAGCCATGCCAGATCACGGTCCTTGGCAATAGATGCGTCACGAATTGCAAAAATCTTCATAGTATTCCCATCTCTTCCAGAGCATCTCCCAGATTGCATCTCTCCATGGGCCGGGGAGTGCGTCTTCCAGATCTGCAAAAAGATATTCACGGGATTCTTTTGTCAGGCATCCGGGAAGCCTGCGGTGTTCATACGGAATCAGTAATAGATTCTCTGCTGCCGAATGTGACCCGACGAAGCATTGAACCCTTTTGTCCGACAGGGGATCTGCGCGGACCAGCTGTTTTTCTTCATGTGCCGAAAAATACAGTGATAACCCGTGATCAAAAAGGGGTGCAAGCCGCACTGTCTTATGTGAACGATTGCGAAGCACCTCCATGTTTGCGCCGTGGCGGTCCCGATTCAGGATCAGAAAATCAATGATCAACATTTGATAAATGTACTCCGCCCACCCCTGCCGAAGGCAGAACTCCAGTGGACTTTCCCCGTGAATCCTCTCCATTTGATAGTAAGCATCCAGTGCAATCTTACTGTCGCCTGCTTTTTTAAAATCTGCAGATCTGCAAAGCCAAGTAATGTATTCCTTCCCGTCAATAATAATCTTTGCATAAATGAGCTGGTAAGAGAGATGCGGAATTTTCAGCAGTGTCAGAAGCCGGTCCACAATGATCTCGTTGATGCATTCATGACCGACGATTCCGCGCCAGGCATCATAATCAGACAATTTGTAATACCAATGTACTCCTTTTCTTGTCTCCGAGGCTTTCAGAAAGGATCCTGCTGTTCCCGAAGAGCGGCGGGTCTTCGTCCAGTCCAAATGACGTAAATCATTTAATTGCGTAATGACTTTCCGGTCTTTCATCTCCTTCCATCTCCTCCTGTAAAAAATCCAGACAGCTTCATTTTAGCATTTATCTTGTCATATGACAAGTTTTCTAATCTTGCCGCCTGAGAATACAATTGCCGGCAAAAAGGTGGAAAACATGACTTCTTTTTAAACTACCGCTTCAATGACAGCCCCTATCCAGTGCTGATATGATTAGTTCATCGACAGGGAACAAACAATTCCCGCTCAGGAAGTCAGGCAGAGAACCAACTTCCGGTGGACAAAGGATTTCCTGCCGGGTACAGGCGCATACAGCAGCGCCGCCAATAATGGGATTTTTTAAGAGGAAACGCGTGAACAGGGCAGACCCGTAAGAAAAAAGAGAAGGGAAACTCCCAGGTCGTGCGGCACCCATTAACCATGCACTATAACCGCTCCGGAATGAGAGGTACAGTCGAAATGGTAATCAGGCGGTAAAAGAATAGATCTAATCAATCAGAGCGTCTGACCCTAACACCCGGTGATTTTACTGCGTTCATCATGGCGCCCGCCACGACCGGCGTGCGAAGCGATGCAGTTTGAGGAGAGGCAGAAAACCGACTGTGGATCAGCCCCGAGGAAATGGAACGGTACAAAGGGCGGTCACCCCAAACACAGGAGGCGGACTAAATCGATCCGCTCATCGCAGAGCATTCTCTGCCGCATCTTTTTCCCAATTGAATTCCCAATTGAATTCCTAATTGCAAGGAAGAAGTATTTTATTTTTTTCCCGAAACGGGGAGGAAGGCAATACACAAATCGAAAAAGGTATCGGGGGGCGATAAAGGTCCTCCGCAGGCATTCTGCAGCGGCATGAGGGCTGAGACGTCTATCATGTCGTGTCTCTCTGAGGGCGAAGGAGGTACAGCGGCTGTCTGCTGACGGAAGCATGCTGCGGCGAAACCGCATGCTCCGGACAGATCAATTCCCGGGAAAACGCCTTCCCGGGCACTTTCAAGAGGCGTGGATCGTCATCCTCGCGGCGGCTGAAATGCCGTCAGCACGGAGGAAAGGAGGAATGAGGAAAGAAATGAGTTATCTGGATAATCTGAAAACAGAAGCCAATTATACCCGTACTCTGAACTGTGCGAAAACACATGGCAGCACAGGAGACGCCTGTCTGGATTTCTTTGCAGTGGCAGGCGGTATGCGCTATCGCCGCCCTCTTGATCAAATCAATCTGTTCGACAGAGCCTACATCGAAACTCCTGATCTCGCCATGAAGCTGCTCTTCCATCTGCGGGACATCCGCGGCGGAATGGGCGAGAGAAAACTCTTCCGTACTTTGCTCCGTCATGTAGCATTTACATGGCCGGAATCTGCCCGAAAGAATGTTTCTTATATTGCAGAGTTCGGCCGCTGGGACGATCTGCTCTGTCTTCTGAAAACACCTGCGGAAAAAGAAGCTGTAAAAGTCATTCGGAAACAGCTGGCTGAGGACAAAGAAGCCCTGGAGCGCCGGCAGGCAGGTGAGGAAGATGCTCACATTTCGCTGCTGGCAAAATGGCTGCCTTCTGACAATGCCTCCAGCCCCCGCACGCGCCGGACTGCGGCACGCCTGATCAATGCCCTGGGAATGAAGCAGGGGGAATACCGCACTCTGGTAACCGCTCTTCGCGCCCGCATCGGCCTGGTGGAACGCAGCCTGACTGCAAGGCACCCGGAAAAAATCAACTACGAAGCGGTGCCTGCCCAGGCAATGCTCAAATACCGCAGTGCCTTTATAAAAAACGACAGCAATCGGTTTACAGAATATCTGCTCGGCGTGGGTTCCGGTGAAAAGCGGATGCACACGGAAACACTGTTTCCCTATGAAGTGCTCAGACCGTTTTTTAAAAACAACTGGTTTCAGTGAACAGCTGTGGAAACTCCTTCCCGGTGCTGTCGGCGATGCAAATGCCATCTCTGTGGTGGACACTTCCGGTTCTATGTATTGTCGTTGGAATACGAAAGGTCCGGTGCCGGCGCTGATCTCCCAGGCCATGGGCTTATACTGCGCCGAGAGATGCAGGGGCATTTTTCATAATCATCTGATCACGTTCCAGAGCACTCCTCACCTGGTAGAAATCCACGGAGCCTCTCTGGGAGATCAGCTGAGATACTTATCCACATTACCCTGGGGCGGCAGCACAAACCTGGAAGCAGTGTTCAATCTGATTCTGGAGACAGCTGTAAAATATGAGGTTCCTCAGGAAGAGCTCCCCAAGGTGATCTACATTTTTTCAGATATGGAATTCAACTGCTGCATGCGCAATGCAGACAAAACCGTATATGAAAACGCCCGGGAACTCTTTGAAGCCTTTGGCTATCAGATGCCTGCAGTGGTATTCCACAATGTGAACAGCTGGCAGATGCAGACACCCGTCACCGCGCACACCCGCGGAACTGCCCTGTCCAGCGGAGCCGCCACCCATACAATGAGCTATAAGTTCGACGGAAACATCACCCCCATGGCACATATGCTGCGCGTGCTGGGCAGCAACCGCTACGCCATGATTCATGCGTGATGAATTGCTGCGTGTGCCGGGTTATTTTTTTAATAACCGGCGCATTCTAATGACTTCATAACAGTCATGTGTCAGCTGTCATTTCATCATTTATCCTTTTAATAGTTCTGCAAAAGCATCGCCGCAGGCGGAAGTCGTCGCATTTCCGCCCTGGTCGGGGGTCAGCGACTCTCTGTGATTGGTCAGCATGTCCTCCATGATATCCAGAATCTTTTTGCCCAGATCCTCGTGGCCGAAGAAATCGAGGAGCTGGGAGGCAGACCAGATGGCCGCCAGCGGGTTGGCCGTCTGTGTACCGGCGATATCCGGTGCGGAGCCGTGGATGGGTTCGAACATGGAGGGGTATTTCCGTTCCGGGTTCAGGTTGGCGCCCGCTGCCAGGCCCATACCTCCGGCAATAGCCGCGCCAAGGTCGGTGAGAATGTCACCGAAAAGGTTGGAAGTGACCACGATCTGGAAGCGGGAGGGGTCCTTGACCATAAACATGGAGGCCGCATCCACCAGGAGGGAATGGGTCTCCACTTCGGGATATTCCTGTCCGACTTCGCGGAAAATCTGGTCCCAGAAGACCATGGAATAGTTGAGGGCATTGGCCTTGCTGATACTGGTCAGGGTCTTGCCCTCTTTTTTTGCCAGTTCATAAGCATAGCGGATGACACGCTCGGTCCCTTTTCTGGAGAAAACACTGTCCTGAATGACCACTTCGCCCGGCTGTCCCTTATAGAGCCATGCTCCCTGTCCGGAGTACTCACCCTCGGTGTTCTCGCGGATAAATGTCATGTTGACATCTTCGATCTTCACATCCTTCAGCGGGCAGTCTGCTCCCTTGAGAAGCCTGACCGGACGGAGATTGATGTACTGGTCAAAGTCGTGGCGGATCCGGATCAACAGGTCACGCAGAGAAATGTTGTCCGGAACTCCGGGATAGCCCACGGCGCCCAACAGGATGGCGTCATATCCGCGCAGGGTCTCGATGCCGTCCTCCGGCATCATCTGCCCGGTCTTTAGATAATACTGGCATCCCCAGGGAAAATCTGTGAAAGCAAAGCGGAATCCGCCGTCCAGTTCCGCCGCTGCTGTGAGTACCTTTTTGCATTCCGCCATGACTTCGGGGCCGATCCCGTCGCCCGCGACCACTGCGATCCTGTATTCTTTCATTGTCTGTCCTCCACGTTTTCCTGTACTTGCTTTCCTGTACGTACTTTCCTACACGTTCTTCCCTGTACTTACTTTCCTGCACGCACTTTCCTACACGTTCTTCACTGTACTTACTTTCCTGCACGCACTTTCCTGCATGTTCTATCCTGTACTTACATACCTGTATTTTCTTTCCTGCGCATTTTTTACATGCAACAGCTGCGCAGAAGCGAGGGGGCTGTTCTGCGCAGCTATTAATCATGTGATTTGTTGAGCTGTTTACCTGTTCACAGCGCCTCGTCTGTACCGGAATGCTGTCCAGGATCTTCTCTTTTGATTATTTGATGAATCCAACCTGCTTGCTGATCAGTTCCACCTGCTCGTCCTTCTTCTGATTATACTCCACTTTCTTCTCTTCGAAATAGTTTCTTCCGTAGGAATCGATGGAAACGATCAGGGGGCCGAACTCTTTGACATGGCAGTGCCAGAGGGTCTCGGGCATGCCCAGGTCTTTCCACTGTGCTTCGACGATCTCTTCGACCTCTGTCGCTGCGACTACGGCGTTTCCAGCAGGGAATACGCAGTGGATGGCACCGAAGTCCTTGCAGGCACGCTCGGTATTTTCACGCATGCCGCCCTTGCCCAGGATGACGCGGACACCGGTAGTCTGCACGAATTCATACTCAAATTTCTCCATACGCATGGATGTGGTCGGTCCAACAGAGACCATCTCGTACTTGTCGTCGCCGAGAGGGCGGATGATGGGGCCTGCGTGAAGGATCGCTGCGTCACGGACATCTACGGGGATTTCTCTGCCTTCTTCCACAACGCGGCGGTGCGCTACGTCGCGGCAGGTTGTCAGATCGCCCGACAGATAAATGATGTCGCCGATGTGGATATCTTTGAGGTCTTCCGCGGAAACGGGGGTGACCAGGATTTTCTTTCCGTCTTTGATTTCTACTGCCATTTTATACCTCTCATTCCGGAGAATACTGTTCTCCTGACTGCTCTTGTTCTATCTGTTATCGCTATTCACACTGTTGCAGCTATGTTTCAGCTGTTCACAATCTTCTCTCGTTCCCTGCCGCGGCCGGAATGATCATGCCTCTTTGTATTCAAATCCGGTGTGGGTATCGATGGTGAAATTGAGGTCCTTGTCAAAGACGATGTGGCCTCTGCGGTGGCTCCAGCAACCGACGTTGACTGCAACGCCGATGGCGGAAGGATGGCGGGCGGTATTCTCGATATTGACGCCCATGACGGAGAACTTGCCGCCCATGCCCTGGGGGCCGAGGCCGATCGCATTGATGCCGTCCTCAAGGAGTTTCTCCATCTTTGCCGCATTTGCGTTGTCATTGTGAGAGCCGATGGGACGCATCAGAGCCTTCTTGGAATTGAGAGCAGCAGTCTCGACAGAGGTTCCGACGCCTACGCCCACGAGAAGGGGAGGACAGGCATTCAGTCCATAGGTTGTCATGCGGTCGAGTACGAATTTTGTAACTCCCTCATAGCCTTCGCCGGGCATCAGAACGGTCGCATTGCCGGGAAGGGTGCAGCCGCCGCCTGCCATGTAGGTGTAGATCTCGCACTTGTCAGAGTGAGGAACAATGTCCCACCAGACTGTGGGGGTACCCTTGCCGACATTCTTGCCGGTGTTGTACTCATCGAATGTCTGCACGGAATTGTGGCGCAGGGGCGTGTCAAAGGTGGCCTGCACGACAGCTTCCTTGAGCAGGGCTTCCAGATCATCAATGTAGGGGAACTGTGTGCCGCATTTTACCCAGAACTGAAGGACGCCGGTGTCCTGGCAGGAAGGGCGGTTCAGCTTGACGGCCAGCTCCTGGTTGCGGAACATGGTCTCATAGATGACCTTGGGCATGGGATCGGTCTCTTTTTCACTGAGCTCTTTGAGCTTTGCGATGACATCA
>ONKG01000135.1 GCA_900318375.1 uncultured Lachnospiraceae bacterium | reverse complement strand
CCACCCCATAGCCGGATGCCACCTTCATGCCCTGCACCTCATTTCCCTTTGTTACGCACGTTCCTTTTGGCTGTTGATATAATGCGTCACCTGTTCCCGGCTGCGGCCGCTCACTGTCACAGCGCAGCAGGACGGATTCCACAGACGCCCGCCCCACAGAGACTGTTTCAGTTCCGGATACTTCAGGAACAGCCATCTCGCGGTATTTCCCTTCATGATTTTCACCATATCGGAAATTCTAAACTGCGGTTTGCAGTTCAGAAGTAGGTGAATATGATCCGGCATAACCTCCATCGCCAGGATCCGGAAGGAATACACAAGCTTCAGCATCCACACCAATCTCAACATACCCCTTCAGCCTCGTATCATTTTGCTCAAGAAAGCGACAGTCTCCACGTGGCACGGAGAAAAAATCCATGCCCAGGACAGCAAATCAGTTGTTCACAGAAAAAACACAGAATTTTGTAAATTGCGTCACAAATAAGCTATACAATTTTTAATTGGAAAAACGATAAGGCTTCCGGGCGGGAAATATCCGGGAAGCAAAAAGAAAGAAGGCCAAATATCATGAAAAAGACTGCAGGGATGTTGCGGAAAAGGGTTGTTCGGTCCGTGTTCGGACTGCTGGCGGCAGGTTTGCTGACCGTGACGGCAATGCCGATGCAGGCTGCTGCAGATGAAGAAGAAGCTCAGCCAAAGATGATTACGGAAGCTGAAACGGGGAAAGTAACGTTCAGTACGGATTATCCCGGGGTTACTGTCAAACCCGGCGGGACCTCGACATTTACTCTTTATATTACAAATACCGGTTCGGAAGAAGCCACTGTCGAACTTGGCGCCGAAGATCTTCCGGAAGGGTGGGAAGGAAGATTTAAAGGCAGTTCCAATGAAATTTCCATGGTTCATGTGGGTGCGTACCAGACAAAGGAGGATTCTCCTTCTCTGAGCTATTCGCTGACTGTTCCGGAAGATACGAAGGAAGATACTTACACCGTCAGCCTCAGTGCGAAAGGCGGAAACATTGATGAGGTACTGGCGCTGACCGTAAAAGTGGATGCGGAAGAAAAAAAGATCGGCGCAGGTAATTTCACAACAGACTATGCGCAGCAGGAAGGCGTTGCCGGCACGAAGTTCAGTTACACCACCACATTGACCAATAACAGCGGTGAGAACATGACCTATTCGCTGTCTGCAGAGGGAGCTCCGGAGGGCTGGAACGTGACATTTACGCCATCTGGCACAACCACCACCACTTCTTCCGTACCCGTGGATGCCGGTGCAAGTTCTACAATCAAGGCTGCCGTTGTTCCCGCACAGAATGTGACGGCCGGTGAGTATCCGATCACATTTGTCGCAGCCTGCGCAGGTGAGACACTCGAACTTCCGGTCACGGTCAGGATTACAGGAACATACAGCCTGACGACTACGACACCAACCGGCAATCTTTCCGCCAGCGCTTACGCGGGTGAGCCCAAAGATATAGTTCTTTCCATACAGAACACGGGGAATATCGATCTGACAGCCATCAGTCTGAAAGCACAGGCTTCTACGAACTGGGAGGTCACCTTTGACCAGGATACGATTAACAGCATTCCTGCAGGAGGGAATGTAGAAGTGACTGCACATATTACGCCGGCAAAGGATGCGATCCTCGGCGATTATGTGACTGTGATAACAGCGTTTAATGACGCAGTTTCGTCGGATTGCGCGCTCAGAATATCCGTGCAGAACCATACAGGCTGGGGAATCGCGGCAGTTGCCATCGTTGCGTTCCTGGTTCTCGGACTGGTGCAGATCATTCGCAAATTTGGCAGGAGATGAGAATCATGACGGATACAACCATTATCCGTACCGAAGATCTGACCAAAGCCTACGGCAAAAAGGTAGCTGTCAACCACCTCAGCCTGGAGATCAGGCGGGGGGAGATATTCGGGCTGCTTGGACCAAATGGTGCGGGAAAAACAACAACGATACTGATGCTTCTGGGTCTGACCGAGCCTACGCAGGGCAGGGCACTGATCGACGGATATGACTGCACAAGGCAATCCATGCAGGTCAAGCGAATCACCGGATATATGCCGGACAACGTCGGCTTTTACAGTGACATGACAGGCCGGGAAAACCTCCGCTTTACGGCAAGACTGAACGGAATTCCGGAAAAAGAGATTGATCCGCTGATTGACAGACTGATTGAAAAAGTCGGAATGACATACGCAGCAAACCAGAAAACAGGAACCTATTCGAAAGGCATGCGCCAGAGACTTGGTATTGCAGATGTCCTGATCAAGGATCCGGCGGTCATTATTATGGATGAGCCGACAGCAGGACTTGATCCGGAAGGAATGCGCGAGTTTTTAAGCCTGATCAAACAGCTGAGTGTGGAGGATGGAAAAACGATCCTGGTCTCCAGCCATCAACTTTACCAGATCCAGCAGATCTGCGACAGGGTCGGCATCTTTGTGGATGGAAGTCTGATCGCGTGCGGCGGAATCAGCGAACTGGGATCACAGATTGCGGCACAGGGTCATTATACACTGGAGATTTCAGCGGAACCTTGTGATGAGAGATTCCTGGGATTTTTAAAAGAACAGGATGGGATTACCGGAATATCCATGGAAGGCAGTACTTTTTTGATCAGTTCTTCCAAAGATCTGCGCACCGATATCACAAGGTTCCTCGGAACACATGAATATAAACTGCTGCATATGCATCAGAAAGGCGGAGATCTGGACGAAATCTACCGTGTCTATTTTGAGGAAGCTGAAAAAGAAGGAGATGAGAACCATGACAAGAGCGGCAGCAGGAAGCACCGTTTCAGAAACAGAGGAGCATAAGTGCAGGAGCATCCGCTACCACAGTCTGAAGGCGCTCTATCGGAAGGAAATGGCGGATCATGTGACCAGCAAAAGGTTCATCATTATTCTGATCCTCGTGATTGCGATGACGATCGCAAGCGTATACGGCGCGGTTACGGGAATTAAAAGTGCGATTATGAATGCTGCCATAGATAAGAATGCTTCATTTGATGCAAGCTACATGTTCCTCAAACTGTTTACCACCGGCGGCAGTTCCATCCCGTCATATATGTCACTGATCGCGTTGATCGGTCCGTTCATCGGGCTGATCCTCGGATTTGACTCGATCAACGCCGAGAAAAACAACGGGACACTGAACCGGCTGGTATCTCAGCCAATTTACAGAGATGCCATCATCATCGGCAAGTTTCTGGCATCCTCGACACTGGTCGTGGTTATGGTCCTGAGCACAGGTATTGCAGTCGGATGCGCAGGTTTCCTGGCGTCCGGTATACGGCCGTCAGGCGAGGAGGCTGTCAGGGTTCTGATCTATCTGCTTTATACAATCGTGTATATCTGCTTTTGGCTGGCGATGGCACTGCTGTTTTCGGTCTTCACCAGGCATGCGGCAACGTCGGCACTTGCTTCGATCGCACTCTGGCTATTTTTTGCAATCTTCATGAGCCTTCTGGCAGGCATTATGGCGAATGCGGTCTACCCGGTCAATACAGAGTATGAACAGGCGGTCAACGCGCTGAACAATTACAATCTGAACCTGAATCTGAACAGAATCTCTCCCTACTATCTGTATTCAGAAGCCAGTTCCGTTCTGATGAACCCGGCAACCCGGGCGATCAACGCTGTGTCATATGCACAGCTGGTCGGCGCACTGAGCAGCTATCTGTCTCTTGGGCAGAGCCTGCTTCTGGTCTGGCCGCATCTGGTTGGTCTGCTTGCCCTTTCCTTCGCGGCATTTACGATCTCGTACGTCGGCTTCATGAGACAGGAAATTCGGGGGAACTAAAGAGCAAGACGTAAAACATGAGGGGAAACGGTTTCGCATAGACGTCAGCTGCGCAGCAAGACAGGCCTGTGTCTTGGTTCTGACTGCGATATCCGGGAAAAAGTCGGCAGAGCATACCTGCCGGCTTTTTCTCGTACAAATTCATCGACAAGGTTCGCGTAACAGAGATCTGTACATCTGCAGATATAGAACGCCCAATGTTCTATTATCATTTCAAAGACAAGTATGACCTTGTGGCATGGATGTTCTGTACGGATGCTTACGGAAAAGACATCACCTCTATTACATCTGCTGCAGCCGGGATGAACTATTCTTCTAAAGCAGCTCCCGGATATCATGGGTCAAAACATGATCCTTGCCTGTGCAAATGGCACAGCGGTTAGAATTGAAAAGAATTGATTCGGGGAGAGGTATTTTGGCCTCTCCCTTTTCATACCGTCAGAAGTCTGGAAATCATTAACCACTTTTCTGTTGTTCGGACCACCCCCTCTATCCGAGTTACCACCTATAAAGAATATAGCAGACAGAACTAATAATCCCAGAGGCAGAGCCTTAACGCCCTATCTCTGGGATCTCTTTTACTTTCTTACTTCTTCCCCGACCACCGTTTCCGTTTCGCCGCTCTTTCCTGCCCTGTCGTGTAACTGCTCGAGCACCGCTTTCAGCTGTTCGGGCACAGGCAGGCCGAGGTGGGCGGCATTCTCCAGGATACTCAGGCCGTTATTCGCAATCGCCCAGAAGAT
>ONKG01000136.1 GCA_900318375.1 uncultured Lachnospiraceae bacterium | reverse complement strand
AAGAGAAGTATATCATGCAAGCGGAACACTCGCTTGTATTAGCAACTAATATTCAATTTTTAAGATGTAATTGACGATGAGAACTTTTCACTGTCCAGTAAAAACGTACTTCATAGTAAAATCCTCCTTCATTCGAATCCGTGCTTTTCCTTTGATACACGTATTGTCTCATGAAGGAGGACTATCGTCATCGCAACTCAGTTGCGACTTCTACTTCCAGAATCCTGTCCTTTTCGATCCATACAGGGGTTCCTCCGGAATCTGGCTGGACCTTAACGGTATCAGTATCGTTCTCAAGCTGAATCACCTTGCCATTAATCTCCCTGCAGGTATCGTCAGGATCAATATAACAGACAGAGCAGGGCAGAGAGCCTTTCAGGGCGTACATTAACAGACCAAACCCGTCACCGGCTTCTTTTTCGTCATAAAACATCTTGTCTTTGACAGATTCTGCCCTGTGGCTGATTTCTTTGTACCAGCTGGCATCCAAGCCCATCAGATCAACAAGGGTGCCTGTGATCCTGTCCCTGGCATAGTCCGACAACTGGCACCATATGTTGACCGCCGTCGTTTCAGCATAGGATGCCATAGTCCAGTTATCTTTCATCATTCGCATCCCTTCCAGCATACAGATGATCTGGGTCAGGTTTTGTGTCAGGAACAAGGGATGTATGGTGGAAACTGCCGTGACCTTGTGATTCTTCAGGCGGAAGTTTTTCAAAGCAAGCTTCTGATCCATAACGGAGATCCCTTCACGAAGAGCCGCCAGGTCATTATCGATCGTTCTGTCACTCACTAGATACTTTTCTGCCACTGTATGCCGGTCAAATGTTCTTGCCTGATTAAAATCATGCATATCTTTTGCGATGGACAGCTGTCTCTCCAGAGAGGTCAGCTGACGGTCAAAAGGTTTGATTTTCACCTTGCAGCAATCCCATAAAAAGGCAGAGAAATCATTGAGGATCAGATATTCCTCCCCTGACTTTCGTTTCATTGTGCAGATAACATCTCGCAGAGACAGCCAAATATCTTCGCCAATACTTTTTCGCCGTATAGAATCATCCTTATAATCACAGTCTTTAAGAAAAGCTTCAAAGATGGTATGTGCTTTCTTCCGCAGTTCTTTTTCTTTCTGAGCATCCCTGCAGGATGACCTGTCATATAGCAGGCCTCTACTGTCTGTCAGAGAAAGATATTCCTCAACCATGGTTTGGACAGTTCTTTTGGGCATATTGCCGCCTCTCTTTCTAAGGATCGATAAACCTTTTAAGTATTTCCGTTCTTTTTCTTATCAGATTTTTTATTATCAACAGTAGACTTCTTAACCATTTTTGTAAGCGGAAAGCCGCAATTATTACATATTCCGCCATTCATCGGTTCTCCACATCGAGGACAATAGATCATAATCAATTCCTCCAATAAATCATGCTGACTCTGTACATTTCCTCTTTATCCGAATGTCATTTCCATCAATTCAGCAGCAATTCTTTTGCTCATTACACGCATGAGGCTGTCTTCCAATTTTGAATTTGCCAGAAGGTTTATGCTGCCGTACCATATGATTTCCTGATCGATAATCGCGAAATGTTCGCAGTAATCATCAACCAGTTTCATATAGAAACCAGCCTGCCGCATCTCCTCATGAAGCTGCATCCAGTACGAAGCATCGCCAAAATCGTATGCATCCGGCTCCCAAGTAACAATTGTGACCGTGACTCCTCTGCTTTGCTGTTCCTGCAAAAGACTGATCAGTTCACGGACTTTTTTACCGTTGATGGCAGGGCTTGAAATCACGATATTTTGGGCAGCATCAAGAAGGTCCTGTCGGTATACAGTCTGGTAATTATCACAGTTATAAATAGCATTTGCAGTCTGTTTTTCGCCCTGCACGCCGGAACAGATTTCATATCCAATCTGTTTATATGCCTTCAGGCGCTTAGCATACATGTTATCAAACATGGGGATATGGCTGTCCACATAATCATAAACAATCACTTTTTCTTTGCCGTCATAATCCCTGTTCAGGCGGCCGGCATATTGTTCAACAACGCCTTTAAAGGAGACCGGAGTTGCCATGATAAGCGTATCGAGCCGCGGAAAGTCAAATCCTTCTCCGATCAGCTTTCCTGTCGCCACCAGAATCAGACTCTCTTCTGACTGTACTTGCTGCATTTCATCCAGTATTTTTCTGTGTTCCTTCTTTGAATTATTTCCTGTCATGAGAAACACATGATCAGCATATGATTTCAGCCTCTCATACAGCTTCTCGGAGTGATCCTTATATTTTGACAGTACGACCGGTGTTCTTCCAGATGAGACACATTCCCTGACGTCCTCAATAATCTGCTCATCTCTAATATCATTGTTCCGGATAATTTCGTAAGCTTCATTGGGATGCATGCCGGATATCTGAACTCCTCTGGGTGGAACAGTGTGGGTAAATCTCGGATAGACCAGATGTTCAATTCCCTGCGCTTTTGCTTTTTCTTTGGAGGTATATCTGTATCGGATTGGTCCGAGAAGCATATAATTGATTTTCTCCAGCCCATCTCCTCTGTTTGGCGTAGCTGTTACACCGTATACATATCGGGCTTTGATTTCTTTTAATATATCCGCAATGGTATCCGAGGCAGCGTGGTGGCATTCATCGACAATGATCATGCCGTAATCGTTAAGAAAAGCATGGAACTCACCTTTTTTACACAAAGACCCTGCCATTGCAATATCTATGATGCCGGTCATAGAATCATGCTGAGCCTGGAGCTTCCCAATCAGGCTTTTACGTTTTTTTATCCTGCCTGTTTTTGTCCTATATTCGGGGAGTTCTTCATTAATATCCAGAAATCTGTGCAGGGCATCTTCCCACTGTTCCATTAGGGCAGAAGATTCAAGGATGATCAGAGTATTTACTTTCCTTTCTGCAATCATAGCACTGCAAACAACCGTTTTTCCAAAAGCTGTTGCAGCATGAAGAATACCGTTGTCGTACTTTAAGATTTCCTCCAGAGCCGGTCTTTGTTCATCCCGCAAAGTGCCGTTAAATGAAACATCTATCTTCCGGCCGTCCTGCCGTTCATCCTTTATTTCATACTTGATTCCGGCCTCTGCTGCCTGTTGGATAAGTTCCTCCTGCAGGCCTCTTGGAATCTGAATATATCCGCCGAGATAATCCTTCCCAAGGTAGATCCACCTGGATGTATCAAAATTAGACGTGCCGATTTTCTGATTCTTGTAAAATACCGGATTGGAAAAAGCTGCCATTCTCCGGATCCTGTTCTGGATACGGGGTTTGAGATTCAAACAGTCCACGTATATTCCGTTGGACAAGGTGATATCAAGCTTACCGTCTACGTCACCGGCATCCATCTTTTTCCCTTTCTTCCAGGGTTTTTCACGTTCTTCCACTGTATCAGAACCATTCGTTTCAATAATCTCTTCTGCGAAAACTGACCACTCTTTAATCTTTAGTTCCAGAAATTCTTTGGAAAGCCGGGGCTTGCTGCACAGAGCCTCCCATTGGTTCGGGTAGGCATTCCAGTTTCTGTCAATAAATGCACTGTTCCCTTCTTGCAGCGCCTTTCCCTGAAGCGGGAGAGCAATAAGATTACCTAGACCGCCTTCCGGCAGTACATCCTGAGCAGGAAGCATGCGATCATAGTATTTGAATGACTTCAGGTTTACCTGTTCTGCTCCTTTTTCCAAAAGTGCGTATCCGAATTTTCTGACCAGCGCCGCTGCAATAGGCCTGTCAAAAAAGATCCAGATATGAGCCCCTTTCCCGGACCGGGAGCGCTCCACCAGAGGATCCATACCGTTCATGCTGCAGATTTTTCGCATTGCATCAACTTCTTCAATCCATTCATCGTCCGTATTCGCATAATCCTGTTTATCAGCGCCTTTTTCATGATTATCAAAATCAAATACCATAAAACGACAGGTTCCATTTGGCAGAAGGGGATATACACCAATCACATCAGTTGCGTTAAGGGCTCTTCCCTGAAGATGGGCGATGATATCTTCTTTCCTCAAAGGCTTATGCTCTCTGAACTTACAGTCGATGCACTTTATTTTCAGCCCCAGTCTTCTCGGGCAATTTTCCTTCCAGAAGTTATAGCACTGAGGATAATATCCGGCGTTACCACTTTTATTGACAGACCTTTTGGCGTACACATCCTGCCTTCCCCAGAACCAGGAATAGAAGACATTCGCCATTTTTTCAGTAATAACCTCCGGATGGACAATTCTTGCGCCCTGATTGGGATCATATTCCTCCTCTGCCTCAGAATTTCGAAGACGCTTCAGCTCCCGGGCATAGGAAATTCCAGAACGGTCCAATATATTCTTCAGCAACTGGTTTTCCAACTGAAGTTCATTCAGCTGCTTTTGCAAAAGGCTTACATTTTCTATGAGTTCTCTCATTTCATTGTCACCTTTCTTAGAGGGGCAGGC
>ONKG01000137.1 GCA_900318375.1 uncultured Lachnospiraceae bacterium | reverse complement strand
CGAGGGTGATCTCCCTACCTGAGCCGCCACGTCGCCAACCTGCTGGTTGACCGCGTCGAACATCCCCGACAGATTGTTCATGATGCCGTCAATGAGCATCCCTTTGAGCCATTCCGTAATCTGTTCGAGAATTGTGTTCAAAAGGCGTTACCTCCCGTGTCTTAACCAAACAGGCCCGAAAGAAGCGGTACCAGCGTCGTGCCGATCAAAGCGACTCCGCCGCCCGCCATCAGCTGCTTCATTCCCTGCGATTTCGCGCCGGGATTGTCGTTGCCATAACCTTCCAGCAGGTTAATAGCTCCCCAGATACCGAGACCTGCGCCAAGGGCTACAACCAGTGTCTGCAATACTGTGATCGCGCTGTTGAAAAATGCCATATTAGAGTCCTCCTTCTTGTTACCGGCAGGTTCTCCACCGGTTTGATATGGTTTGAAAACAAAAATGCCCTTTATCTGCATGTGCACCTGCAGAAAAGGACATAAAAAATAGCCCGCGTTCGGTTTAATGAACACAGGCTATGTAGTATTCAGCTCAGCTTCAGGATTCAAGGTTCACGGGTTCGTATTTCTCCTAAGCTGCCCAAAATTCAGTTTTAAAGTCGTTTTTCGTAATTATTTTTTGTATTTAGGCTTTAAATATTGATTTCTCAATGGGTTCATGCTATCATTGGCATGAATGAGACCAGTTGAAGGAGGTGGCTATCATGTTATGCCAGTTTTCATTCAGCAACTTCCGCTCCTATCGAGATGAAACCACATTCGATTTCCAGGCTGCGGCTCTTTCTGAGTTCAAGGACAGCCTTATAAAGACTGAAAAGGGAAATGATATTCTGCCGGTTGGTGTGATCTACGGCCCGAATGGCGGCGGCAAGTCCAACCTTCTTGCCGCCCTGGGGTGCGTGATCTCTCTTGTTACTGAGCCCGTCTATGAGCTTGGCAAGAATCACGCCCGTTTCATTATGCAGCAGAAGGTATCCTGTGTCCCCTATCTGTTCGATGAGGATTCCCGGGAGGAGCCTTCCCGCTTCCAGCTTTTTTTCCGCATCGGTGAATATGAATACCGCTACTATATTGTGCTTCGGGGCGGCGTAATAGAGGAAGAAACACTCTATCGCCGCAAGCTCGGGGCCAGCCGGGCAGCAAAGGTCTTTGAAAGAAATCATGAAGGAATCTCACTTGGAACCATTCTCGGGAGTAAGAACATCAACACCGAAGTAAATGCCAAGATGCCGCTGCTCTCCTTCCTTGCGATAGGCTATTCCATCCCCGTGATTGCAGAAGTCATTCGCTGGTTTGAAGAGTGTATCATCAGAAACTATGCGAATCCATTGGCCGAGCAGCAGATCCTTCTCTCCGATGACGACATTTCAAAGAAGCAGTTCCTTACCATGATGAACGACATGGGGATCGGCATCACCGGGTACCGGTTTGATCAGCAGAGCAATGAATTTTACCTGCAGAGGACCCTGCATGATACGCTCTATGAGCTCCCCTTTTCCAGTGAGTCCGACGGAACCCGCAAGCTCTTTGCCGCTCTTCCGGTCATCCTGATGGCCCTGAAGGAGGGACGTCTGGTAATCGTTGATGAACTGGATGCCAAGCTGCATCCGAAGCTTCTCCGCTATGTCATCCGGCTTTTTACAAACCCGGAGATCAACAAAAACGGAGCTCAGCTGCTCTTCACTTCGCACGACATGTCCACAATGAAGAACAGCATCTTCCGCAGGGACGAAATCTGGTTCGCCGCTTTGAATTCGGAAAACAGCAGTGAGGTCTATTCTCTCTCTGAGCTCCGCAAGGAGAATAACGATCCTATCAACAATACCGCAGCTTATGATAAGCAGTATCTGGAAGGTCGGTATGGAGCTGACCCCTACCTCAGGAATATGCTGAGCTGGGAGGTGTGACGATGAGCCGTAAGCCTCCTAAAAAATCGGACATGGGCAAGTCCTGGATGAAGCCCCGTCGTGATTCCCGGCAGATGATCTCTCCGGAATATCATCTGATCGTTTCCGAAGGGACGAAAACCGAACCGAAGTATTTCGAGAAAATCAAAGAGACGATTGATGCCAAGTACCGGGATCGCATCCATCTGGATATCTCGGGTAAAGGCGACAACACGGTAAACCTCTTTAACCGGGCGGTGAAAGACGTAGCCCGGAGCAACAACGTTTATAAGCATGTCTGGCTGGTCTTTGACAAGGACGATTTCCCGCCTGAGCACTTTGACCGTACTGCAGAGCTATGTGCCGCAGAAAGCACAGACGAAACCAGGTATCATCCTATATGGTCCAACCAGTGCATCGAGTTATGGTTTCTGCTCCATTTCATGTTCCTGCAGGCGGACCTCCATCGGGATGAATACTGGCCGAAACTTACCGAAAGCCTGAAGTCAAAAAACCTTGGAACCTATTATAAAAACCGGACGGATATGTTTGATGTCCTCCGGCCTTACATGGATGATGCGATCCGGAACGCAAAGATGTTGGAAGAGATTAATACGGGAAAGACACCCAGCAGATCCACTCCAGGAACGATGATCCATCATCTGATCGAAACTCTGAAGCCATATCTGTAATCAAATCAATTCATCTCATCGCCTTACTTTCTCGCTCTTGATCCCAAAGGATAAGAGCGAGAAAGTAAGGATCAATAGATCAGCCAAACAGTCCGGACAGCAGGGGAACCAGCGTCGTGCCGATCAGGGCAACGCCGCCTCCTGCCATCAGCTGCTTCATTCCCTGCGACTTCGCGCCGGGGTTGTCGTTGCCGTAACCTTCCAGCAGGTTAATGGCTCCCCAGATACCGAGACCTGCGCCAAGGGCTACGACCAGGGTCTGTAAAACGGTGATTGCGCTGTTGAAAAATGCCATATAGGGCCTCCTTCTTTTTCAGCCTTTTCGGCTGGACTTTGTTTTGCTGCATTTGCAGCCTGTTGCCGTCCGGATCGTTCCGCCGCGGAAAGCCTTATCTTTCTTATCTCTTGCCAGCACGGCTTGCTTTCCGGCAGATCCGAAATCCGGGCATGAAAAAAGCCCTCTGCTATATCATCAAGTGTGCTTATAGCAAAGGACTTCATTTCTATCGTCATTATTCCGTTGTCCTGTAAATCCTATGACTCCATCGGTGTGTCCTCCTGATTCTGTTTGTTATCCGGCATCCACAACATCAAACTGCTCATTGGCTTTCAGCTTCAGTCTGTGGTCGAGGTACTTCTCAATATCAAAAGTGAACCTCTTATCATAATCTGCCGTGTATTTATAATTCGGATGCTGGGTCAGGTCATATTTGTCCGAGAGGAAGGGCCTGACGCCGCGCAGCTGCAGGATGCATTTGCCGCCGTTCATGACCTGAAGTTCATCTACGGATAAAAGATCGTGGCCCAATTTCTGATAATTCAAGGAATGGGACTGCTCCCGTCCCCGGCTCTCCCCGGTATTGTAGGTGTCGATGGTCTCCTTGCCGAGTGCCTGGTTGAGATCTTTCAGCGTAGTCGGTTCTGTGCCTCCAAGAAAGAGCCGCGAGTCCATGTTGCCAATGATAGTATCTGCGTTGTCCTTGTAAATCGCCTTGAGCTGGGACTGCGCCTGCAGCACCAGACAGGCGGATATTTCACGGCTTCGGATCGTGGCCACCAGCTTTTCCAGGTTTGGGATCTGGCCGATATTGGCTGCCTCATCGATCAGGCACCGGACATGCACCGGAAGTCTCCCGCCATACACATCGTCCGCCTTCTCACAGAGCAGGTTGAAAAGCTGTGTATAGATCATGGAGAGCAGGAAATTGAAAGTAGCATCCGTATCTGACATGATCAGGAACAGTGCTGTCTTTTTGTCTCCAAGGGTGTCCAGCTCCAGTTCATCATAAGCTGTGATGTCCCGAAGCTCCTGAATATCGAATGGAGCCAGCCTTGCACCGCAGGAAATCAGGATGGATTTCATCGTTTTGCCAGCCGCCAGAGTAAAGAGGCGGTATTGCCGGCAGGCGAAGCATCCTGGTTTTTTCTTTTCCAGTGCTTCAAACATCAGATCCACGGGATTCTTAAACTCTTCATCATCCTCCCGGACTTCCATCGCATTCAGGAATTCCAGGAGCGTTGCAAAGTTCTGTTCCTCCTCCGGGGCTTCGTAATGGATATAGGCGATCAGTGCCGTATACAGCAGTTTCTCTGCTTTCTCCCAGAACGGATCCCCCGCATTTCCTTCCCCTTTGGTGTTCGCCATCAGGGTAGTGACCAGCTTCAGGATATCCTTCTCACTGTGAATATAGGCAAAAGGGTTATACCTCATGCTTTTCCGGAAGTTCTGGGTATTAAAGATCTTTACGGAGTAGCCCTGCTTCCTCAAAAAGTGACCGCAGGAGACTACAATATCCCCTTTTG
>ONKG01000184.1 GCA_900318375.1 uncultured Lachnospiraceae bacterium | reverse complement strand
CATGTCTTCAGTTTTCTTCTCATTGTTCATCTCCTTTGTGATAAGTATTATTTTGATTCACTGTGTTTCGTGTAATCGTTTAAAGAAATCCCTAATTTCTGTCAGTTTGCTCATATCTCTGATTATTGTATTATCACATCCCCATTTCTATGATATGTTAGCTCCGGCATAGTTAGTGTGTCTGACCTCTCGGTCGTTGTAAAAAAGTACGAAAAAACCCCCTGATACGTCCATTTGTTAAATCTGTATCAAAAGCATCGGCAAATATTAAACGTACCAGAGTAAAAAAGAAGTTATTTCCAGAATGATCCAAATGAATGAATCCTAGGATAATTCACGGAAAATACTACTGATAGTATTTCCTTCCCCTCAATATAACCATGAAAAGGGGTTTGAGCCGCTTTCTTCGCAACCTCCGCCAGGTATTTTCTTGTTGCCTTCTCCATGATAATCCTGCCCCGAATAATACAATAGAAATTCCTGCGCAAAAAGCAACTACCGAGGCCCCCAATGGTCTGGGACCGGAGCAGTGTGAAAAGTGACTGCGAAAGGCAGTCCTGAGCATCAGAACAGCTCTATGTTTCCAAGAAGAAAATCCATCAGATTACAGTGAAAGAATCCGTTATCGCCAGACTTGTTGCCCGAAACCCTTGTATTTACTTAGTTTTCGAACTTAGACATCCTCAGTTCCCTCACTCATTAACTACTGACGAAATCTTGTTTTTACCCTTCATTTCTCCGCGTTTAAGAATTCTTTGATCTCTCCTGCCATTTTGACGTAGTCGTAGTGATGCATGACATGGCCGCTGGTGTAGTAGAGCACTTTCCCGTTGAGCGAGGCGGCGGCAAAATCCTCATGGGCTTTGACCCAGGCGATCTCGTAATCATCCCACTCGCCCTTTTCATGGGGTTGGGCAACGCCGTCTTTATACCATTCGGGCGTGTCTACGAACTGCAGGGTCGGCTGGGTCGGCATCGGCCTGCTGTTGATCAGCGCATGCGCCGCCAGGTAATTTTTCTCTTCACTGTAGACGTCATAGTTGCCGGTGTTTCTGACCTCCAGCTCTTTCAGGATGCGCACCTCTTTTTTGGTAAGCGCTTTGTCGAGTCCGTACAGGTCGGCGGTACGGACGTATCCCGTGATGCTGTAAAACCGCTCGAGGAATCTATCCTCCCACCACAGTCGATCATAATTGAAATTGATCTCCGGGCAGTTGGCTATGTTCGCGTCGATCCCGATAAACGCCTCCACTTCTTCCGGATACTTCTGCGCCCAGATCTCCGCGTCGTGTCCGCTCAGCGAATGGGCGCACAGGATGTACGGCGGCTTGATCTGCAGGACAGACAGCGCTTTCCGGTACTGTTCCACGATGGTCTCATAATCCCGGTTTTCTCTCACAATGTCGCTCTGTCCATATCCAAACTTTTCGGGGACCACGATTTTGAACCGATCCTTCAGTTGGGTGAACAGCGGCTTAAAATCCAGGATCGGGCAGGTCCGGCTCAATCCCGGCAGGAACACGATCGTGCGGTCCCCCTGGCCGGTCACCAGGACGCTCATTCTGTGTCCATCGACTTCGATAAACTGCCCCAGCGGTTTTTTGATATATTTCCGGTTGATCGCCGTCACGGCACCATTGGCCAGCGCCAGGACCGGGGAGAAGACGACCACAGCGGCGGTTTCCAGTTTTTCCTTGATTTCTTCTTTCATGATTTTTTCTCCTAATGTTAGTTGTTTGAATGTATTTTCATCGCAGTTTCGAAATCAGTCTGTTTCCGAAAAAGGGCATAAAAATACCGCAGCGAAGCAGCTCCCGTCTGTGGCTGCGTCCTGCGGTTCCCACTATTCGAAAGTTACTCAAAAACGGCGCACAAAACCCGAGAGGCACGCCCCTCCAACATGCTCTGCGCCTCTATTCAGTTATCTGACGATAGATTTCTGAATCATCGGTTTTGATCCTTTCCGATCTGCTTGCGCAGATCATTTCCACATGCAAGATA
>ONKG01000138.1 GCA_900318375.1 uncultured Lachnospiraceae bacterium | reverse complement strand
GAAAAAGCCTTTATTTTAGGGGCTTTTCGGGATTTGGCCGAGTCACCCGGAGTCACCAGTAACAAAAACGTAATTAGGGCATGCGGAATAGGTACCGTTCAGCATGCCCTACTTAAAAAACAGCAGAACCCGCGTGAGGGCTCTGCTGTTTTTAATTGGGTTAAGAAAATACGGGATGGTCTGATCTGATCAGACAGTATTATCCCTCTTCGGGAGCCTCGTCCACATCCATTTTTGCGCGGACGATCTTTTTCGTAGCGTTTTTGACAAACGGGAACTTACGCACTTTCAGGGTGGTGATGGCGCGGTAAAGAGGCTGGGTCTTGTTGTAGTCGTCCAGGATCCCCTGCAGCTGTGCCGCAACGTCCTCGGGAGAAAGTCCCTTAGCCTCCACGACATCGGGATCCGGGTAGATCCGTGCCGCAAGTCCGTTCTCCTCGCCGCTGATGACAACCTCACCGACCAGGTCATGGGTCAGCATAACGTTCTCGATTTCTTCGGGAGAGACGTTTTCACCGTTGCTGAGGATAATGAGATTCTTCAGGCGGCCGGTGATGTAAAGATAGCCGTCTTCATCCATGCGTCCCAGGTCGCCGGTGCGGAGCCAGCCGTCGGAGAATGCTTCCTCAGTCTCTTTGGGCATCTTATAATAGCCCTTCATGACATTGGAGCCCTTGACCTGGATCTCGCCGTCCACGAAGCGGACCTGCATATTGGCGAGGACTTTACCGACGGAGCCCGGTCTGTTGCCGGTCTGTCCGTTGGTACTGATCGTAGGGGAGCATTCGCTCATGCCGTATCCTTCACATACCTTGATCCCGTACTCCTCGAACAGGCTGATATAAGCGGGATCCAGATGTGCGCCGCCGGAGAAAATGTACTGCAGATTCTCTCCCATCAGCTGCTTCCCGATCTCGGGTTTTGGCAGATCTGATTCAATGGCGGCAAGCCTCTTGCCGATGGTCTCGATCATGAGCGGCACCATCAGAAGGACCTGGGGTTTCACTTTTCCAATGTTCCTGACCATGTGGAGCAGAGAATCATTGATATAGAGAGTCGCTCCGAGAGAGAAGCCTTTGAGCCAGTCCATGACCAGGCAGTAGGCGTGGTGGACAGGGAGCACGGAGAGCATGGTCGTCCCCGGTTCAAATGTGACGATCACATTGGTCACGTCGTCATAGAGATTCCGCTGGGTCAGCATGACGCCCTTGCTCTTTCCGGTCGTACCGGAGGTAAAGATGATGGTGCAGACATCATCGGACAGAGGGCGTTTATCCTCAGCAACCGCTGCCCCGTCTTCTCCGGAAATGAATTCCGCAAAGGAGACGATAGAGGGGTCCTCCGGTGAAGGATTCCCGTCAAGAACCACATAGAGCCGCACGGCAGGGCAGTTTTCCTTTACAGTGTCGATCATGGATGCCAGTTTCGGAGCAATGAAGAGAGCCTCGGAATCCGAACGGTTGATCAGATCACAGAGTTCCAGCGGCGGCAGCATCGGATCGAGCGGGACAGCCGTAATCTTCGTGCTGACGATTCCCAGATAGGAAGCGATCCACTCATAAGAGCTTGTGCCGATCATGGCCACCTGTTTACCTTCAAAACCATTTTTCAGAAGGGATCCGGCAACCTTGTTCCTGTCTTCGTTGAGTTCCCGATACAGCTTCTCAGGAATCTGTTTTTTTACGATCCAGCGCACTGCCGGATAATCGGGATATTTTGCGACCGTATCTTCCAGCAGCCTGGCAATGATGTGTCCATCGTCCATACTTAATTCTCCTATGAAAAATATACAGTCTGTGAGTTGTATACAGTCTGTGAGTTAATATACGTCCTCTTCTCCTGATCTGCTTTATTCATCAAAAAGCGTGTTCATGTACTCCAGGGCCTCACCGACTGTCGTGATACGGATGGCTTCCTCCTCTTCCAGCTCCACGTCAAAGGTATCCTCCAGATCGCCCAGATAGGTCATGAAACTCAGGGAATTAAAGCCGAGGTCCTCGCGGAAACGCATATCTTCAGTAATCTCCGATGCATCCTTGTCGCAGTATTTTGCCACAATCTCCAGAAATTCTTGCTTCTTATCCATGCTGAAACCTCCATTTTTTATTGAATGTTTTTTGACGCTCTGCGATTACAGGGCGCAGTGTCTCACAATTATCTTCTTTCCTCGCGCGCGGCACAGCACGGCAGGAATCTTTTACACAGTGCTGATCAGTTCTCCAATCGTGACATCCGGTTCATCCACGCCGCGGAACATCATCTTCATCATGTAATAATACAGTCTCTGAATGTCATCATAGGACAGGACGGCACTCTGATAATGATAATCAAAGATGAGGCCGCAGTCATTGGAGCTGTGGGTAACAGTCAGGTAGATCCTCTTGGTAGCGGCGCCGTTTGGATACCAGACGGAACGGGTCTTGATCCCCGCCAGATGCTCATTCTGCATACGGACAGGCATGGGCTGATAGGTCAGGGACATGGAGATATACTCCGTGTTATCCGGCGCGCCGTAGAGCTCCTTCAGCATTTTGTCTACCGCCACAGGATCGTAGTTGCAGTGAAGATAGATCTTGTTCTGGACGTTCTGGAGTTCATATAGGGCATCCAGGAATTCTGTATCCGGGCTGATGATAGTACGAAGCGGGAAGGACAGCACACGGCTTCCTCCGCAGGTCCATTCAGCCTGGGTAGAGCGGCGGGATACGAAATTCCTCAGCGTG
This sequence comes from uncultured Lachnospiraceae bacterium, assembly GCA_900318375.1. Taxonomy (GTDB): domain Bacteria; phylum Bacillota; class Clostridia; order Lachnospirales; family Lachnospiraceae; genus CAG-791. The sequence continues at coordinate 3,716 of ONKG01000138.1, read as the reverse complement.
ATGTCATCCTGACCGCCCATGGCCTTGGAAAGATAGGTCCGCATAGTGAGGAGGATCAGGTTGGTCATGGAAACGCCGTGCATCATGCAGAAATCCATCAGCTTCTGAGTAGCTTCGGGCTCCAGATGGAAGTCCGCAACACCAACGGAGCGGTCTTTTGTCTCCACATCCGCTGCGCGGAGGGACTTGTCCCCGTGCGCTCTCCGGCTCTCCTGCAGAATTCGGGAGCCTTTAATGTCGGAATAAATTGGTTCGCCGTTTTCCGTCAGGTAATCGCGCCAGAATTTCTCGTCCTTGGCCCGGCGCTTTTCGTTCTTTGCCTTTTTCAGATCGCCGATCAGGACTTCTTCGAAGGAAGCGAGGGGCTTGGGATATTCAGAGCCGAAACGATAATGGCAGTAAAGCTCCATAATGTCGTTGACCATCACGATGAGGCCGGAGGAATCAACGAGGCGGTGGTCAATATGGATATACATTCCGTTGTAGCCTTCCGGCATCTTCACCATGGTGATCTCCACCATGGGGATCTCCGGCTCTTTGAACTCCTCATAGGTCTTTTCCTGCAGAAAAGCGTCGGCTTCCTTCATGGTGAGGTCGGAGAGATCCAGGAAGGGAACATCGCGGTCATCTCTTTCCGCAATGTACTGCTTTACATTCCCGTCTTCATCCGGTGCAGTAAACCGGAGACGAAGGCACTCGTAACGCCTAAACTCGTCCTGAATGCATCTCTTCAGAAGGTTAAAATCAATCTCTGTCTGCAGACCGGAAAAAACACTGATATTGCAGCAGCGCTGAGTGCCGGTTTCTCGGATGGGCAGATACTGCAGCATCTGACCTACATCCAGGGGATAAAGTTTTTTCTCCATCGTTTTTCTCCTTGTTGGTTTATCTTGCCGGATTTCCAGACCGACTGTTACTTCCTTTTGTTACTTCCTTTTCTTACTTCCTTTCCCTACATCAATCGTCCCGGAAGGGACAGCAAACATAGAAGGCCGGCTTTCATTCATAGAATGTCTGAGGGCATCAGAGGGCGTCGATTTCAGCGGCATCAATTGCCCGTGCGGCAATATTGCGCACATCTTCGTTGATGGCATGCCCTTTTTTCTTATCTCCTGCAGGTATTCCTATCTTTTTCTTCACCTGTTTTATACCGCCGATCCGCTGTGAAAACAGCCAGTCCCGCATCTCCTCTTCTTTGTAGACCTTCTCCCAGCAGAAGTGGGCGGACTGCCAGAAAATCTGCTTCTCGGGATAACGGGTCAGGCGGTAGCTGATGCCGGCTCCATCCAGCGCGGCCAGGGTGGGATCCAGTGTAAATGAAGGGACGATGACCGGATCATCCGCAGAGTGGAAGATCCACATAGGTATGTGTTTCAATGCCCCGATCCTCGCGGGGTTGGCTGCTCCCGCGACAGGGACCATGGCTGCGAAAGCGTCCGGATGCTCCATCGCGAGCACATAGGCACCGAAGGCACCGGATGAAATACCAGTGAGATAAAGCCGTCTGTCATCAATCTTGTATTCTTTTTTGAGTTTCTCGATCAGTCTCCAGGCCACTGTCAGGTGGGGCATCGGCCAGAAAGGAGAATCCGTTCTCTGCCTGACGAACTGGTTCAGGGTCGTCCAGTTGTCATCCTTGTCATAGCGGACGTTGCATTTGGGAACCAGGACAAAGCACTCGTTGCGGCCGGCTTCCGAATCCTCTGCAAAGACTGTCGCCATCTGTGTTTTCATCAGCACTGAGTCAATAGGCTCCTGAACTTCACCGGTTCCGTGAAGGCATATGACCATGGGATATTTCTTTCTGCGGTCATACTTTCCGGGAACATAGAGTTTGTAGGGCATTGTGATCTGGAACTCCTCATCGTAGAAGGATTCCTCCCTGAAAAGGTCCCGGAGTTTTTTCCCTGAATCTCTGTGGATATGGATCTCATAGCGGTCCGTCCCGTGCTCTGCACTGCCCGCGTCAATAGTGACAGCCGCATCGAGGTCATTGGCAAAGCAGGACTCCCGCTTGTCAAGGCGGATGATGTAGCCGCCGTAATAGTCATAATAGGGGATCTCCGTTCCGGCTATATAGTCGCCCATTTCCGGCTCAAGAGTTTCAAATCCAAAACGGCCGGCATCACGGTCGGAACGGATACTGATATAAAATTCCGGTGCGAACTGCAGCTTCAGAAGTGCTCCGAAGCAGTCCGTGGGGACGGTTACATGATATGTTTTGACAGCAGGATCAAACTTGATCAGGCTGTCTTCGGAAGCGTTAATGAGAAATTGTAGATCTGTGATAGGTACCAAAATGAAATAACTCCTTCGATTGTCTGCCGCAGGCAGGTAGGGCAAATGAACAGTACATTTCCACCCGCCTGTGAAAAAATAATATTACTGTTTTCTGCAAGGGGCCGGACACGACGGTGCGCTGTCAGGGCCGGGCAGGAACACACTGCTTGTGCGATTCCCGAAAGCCTCAAATAATGCAGGGCCTTTGGGCCCTGCCCGGGGCCCGCTGAAGCAGAACTTCTACGCTTTATTCTATCATAGAAACGGAATGTAAACCATATTTAATCGCATAACCGATATCTGTCTAAACATGCTTTGTCTTTCTGCGCAGGAAGACCAGGATACCGATCCCTGCAGCTGCGGCAGCTGCAATGGCCGCCCACATGGCTACGGGAGCCGTGTCACCGGTCATGGGGCCTTTCTTGCCGCCGGAACCCGAATTTCCGGAAGAGGATCTTGTCCCGGAACTGCTGCCGGAAGATCTTTTCTTCGTCGAAGACGATGAGCCGGAGGTTTTCTTTACAATGGTGAATCCGGCATCCGCCCTGCCGTCATCGAAAACAGCAGTAATGGTATGTTCCCCGACGGAGAGGGTCTCCAGGAAGTCCGGCCTGAGGGAGACGTTCAGACTTCCGGGGTCGGCTGCGTAACTGGAAGGATCCACGGACTTGTCATCCACCAGGATGCCGGTGAAGCGGCTGAAGGTAGTGCTGTCCGCCGTATTCCGGCTGACCGTAAAGGGCAGGTCCTTTTCGGAGCCCTTGGTCCATTTGCTGCCGTCCCCTTTGGTAAAGGTATAGACGATATCTTTATCATCTTCGTCCCCGGTACCGGCCTCTCCGCCCGCAGGGATCCTTTCTCTTTCAACGTGCGAGGCATCGTTCCTGCATGTGCGGGTGCGTTCACCGGGCGCGGAGGCAGCGGGCTCTCTGGTGACCACCCAGTCGCCCCAGTCATGGCCGGTCGGGCGGGATGGTGACGTCCTCCGGGCTGAGCTCCTTCTGTGCCTTTTCATCGGCAAAGAGCTTTCCGCAGCCCTCGCAGATCCAGTGTTCCTTATTTCCTTCTTCTGTACAGGAGGCTTCCTTTTCGTTTTCCTTTACGGGGTCTCCCGGTGTATGTTTGTGGTAGGTGACGAGCGCTCCCAGTTTGTCCGGGACTTTGAAGGTATAAGTGCCGTCGCCCGCATCTGTGATATCTTTTACAAGGAGGTATCAGCATGAAAACAAACCGTCGTATTCCATCAATTAAACTTAACGATCAAGCTGCTATGGACTACGCTCTTTATATGATGATGAGCAGTTTCTTCAAGAAGGTTGAGAGTCTCTCGCCTATTTTTGAAAAATAACCGGCGCATTCTCGTGTTTTTAAACATGAGTTAGCCGGGAAAGCCTGGTGCTTGTTCTTTCAGCTTAGACAATCGGTTTTTATATAGT
>ONKG01000160.1 GCA_900318375.1 uncultured Lachnospiraceae bacterium | reverse complement strand
ATTCACATCCGTGCAGGCATATTCATATCCGTAGCGATCCCTGAGCTTTTCCGCCAGGTCGATCTTCATGTCGCAGACGCCCTTCAGGCGGATCGGGACGCCGCCGACCTTCTCATATCCGTTTCCGTGCAGATAAGCTGCATATCCCGCGCCAACAGTACCGATCACGACAGTTTTCATAATTTTTGGCGCATGGATACTCGTGACTTCAGTCATGAGAGGAAATGCGCCATAACCCCCTTTCTTCGAACATACATTCGCATTTCTGCCTCTTTTGTGTTATAATTATCTTAAGGAGGCAGCGAACTGATGCAGCAGGTACTGACCATTAAACTGAAGATCCTTCCTGATGAGGCCGGGAAGAAGCTGCTGGAAGAGACCATGGCAGCCTATTCAAGGGCCTGCTCTTTTGTTGCGGAAAGGATCGCTGAAGACCACCTTCCCCTGAACAGGTGCAGTATCCACAAGGCTGTCTACAGGTCCTGCCGGGAACAGTTCTCCCTTCCTTCCCAGATGTCTGCCAGTGTGATCAGGACTGTTACAGCTTCCTTCAGGTCCATAAAAACATCAAAGGAGAGGCATCCATCCAGATTCTCAAAGAAGAAGCGGAACAGCCTGACTGTCCCCCGTTTCCGGGTGCCCCAGGTCAGCCTTGTCTGGAACAGGGACTATTCCCTTATGTGGGACAAGTCACATACACAGCGGCTCTTCAGCGTGAACACCCTCGCGGGAAGGATCCGTGTCCCATTCAGGGCAGATGCCTTCGGGTGGGCTTTTGAAAAAGGCGTTGTTTTCGGAACAGCAAAGCTTGTGTGCAGGCATGGAAAATATTACCTGCATATCCCGGTCACGGTGGATCATGCTGACCCGGTCCCCCTCTGTCCGGAGACCCGGGTGGTCGGGCTGGACCGCGGCATCCGCTTCCTTGCCGTGTCCTTTGACGGGGAAAAGACCTGCTTTGCTTCCGGCGCCCCTGTGAAAAGAAAGCGCGCACATTACAAAGAGCTCCGCAAAGAGCTCCAGTTCCGGCGGACCCGGTCCGCCAGAAGGAGGATACGTTCCCTCGGGCAGAGAGAAAACCGTTGGATGGGCGATGTGAACCATTGCCTGTCAAAGGCACTCGTCTCACACTACCCCGCAGGTACGCTCTTCGTCCTGGAGGATCTTACCGGCATTCGCTCCGCGACGGAACGCGTCCGGCTGAAAGACAGATATGTATCCGTCAGCTGGGCGTACTATGACCTGGAACAGAAACTGAAGTACAAGGCCGGACGGGCCGGGAGCCATGTGATAAATACTGACCCGGCATATACGTCCCAGACCTGCCCTGTCTGCGGTCATGCGGAGAGGAAGAACCGTAACCACGAGCAGCACCTGTTCCGCTGCTGTAAATGCGGATACCGCTCGAATGACGACCGTGTCGGGGCTATGAACCTTTGGCGGATGGGAATCCAGTACCTCCCAAAGGCTCAGGTGTCTGCATAAGATACCGCCCTGCGGGAGCACATCTCCCGCAGGAGGGGCGCCGTCAATCGTCCCGTAATGTACCGCCACTTCGCAGAAGCATTGCGAAACAAAGCGTTTGCCAAAGGTGGGAGGCTCTGCCGTCTGCACCACCGGGCAGGTACAAGCTCGTGACTTTAGTCATGAGTCTGCAAATAAAATGTCAAGCAGAAATGTATACTCTATGAAAATCATACGCAGGCTGAATTAAAGGTACCACAAAAAACGCCATCTTAAGGCGCTGGTCTGATGGATGGTTGTAAACGGTAATTAGTTGCTTTCAGAAAGCGATGCCAGATACTCGTTCACGCGTCCGTAATAGATCCGAAGAAATTTATTAGATCCAGCCGTCATGTACACATAGTACGGTTTACCCTGGGCACGTTTCTTATCCATAAAGGCATAAACAGGATCATCTTCCGGTGCACGCTGGATCAGGCTTTCCATGATAAGGAAAAGCGTTTTTCTTAGGTGTGGAGATCCTTTCTTTGAAGTGGGTACGCTTTTTTGTGAATGCTGTCCGGAATCGTTTTTACCTGGATCAACGCCTGCAAATGCCGTTAAAGAACCCCGCTTTTCAAAGCGGGTAACGTCTCCGATCTCGGCCATAAGCTGGGGACCGAGAGTGGGACCTACGCCGTTCATGGCCATGACGACCGGGTATTCGGGAAGGGTTGCTGCTAAACGGTTCATTTCTTCTCGAAGGGATTCAACGGTTTTGGAAACGAGGTTCAGCATTTCCACAGCCTGATGGACCAACATCTTCGTATTGGCATTTTTGGAAAACACCGCGATGAGGTCGGCAGAATCATTATAGATTTTTTCGGCTTTAGCAGCACAAAAGTTATAGCCTTTGCGTTTGCACCAGCTCTTGTAGTGCTCGGTAAAGGCATTCAGGGACTTACCGCGTACACAGTCTGCATGCCAGTAGGTATAGACAAAGTCTACCCATTTCTGACTGCCGTCACTGCGTGCAGGGCTGTCAAAGAAGGCGTTGGCACCGGGATAGGTCTGGTCGAGGAGCGCGATGAGATTATTCTTCATAGCGGTCTTCTGGTCCATGTAAAACCCGAACTGCCGATTCATGGTTTTCAGTTGGTTTCGTGTCTCGTCCATATGACCATACTGCTTCAGTTTGGTCCAGCGGTCAAGGGTATACCGGGCAATTTTCTTCGCATCCGCCTTATCGGTTTTAGGGGCTCGAAGGGAATCATCGCCGAAGCTTCGGATCAGTGTGGGGTTTACAGCGCTGACGAAGATGCCGGCATCAGAGAGCCAGGTGGCGACCGGTTCATAATACCTCCCGGTGTGTTCCATGCAGACCTTTGTATCGCCGTCCAGTCCTTTGATAATCTCGATCAGAGAACCTATGCCGGACTGAGTATGCCGGAAATCACGGGGCTTGAGAACGACCTTCTCTCCCGGCTGAAATATTGCCACGGTACTCTTGCCTTTGGAAACATCAATACCAACTGCGTTCATGGAAACCACTCCTTCAAGATTTAATAGCAATGGTCGATACCAGTTTTTCTCATTGCCTATTCAATCTACTGGGTGTTTCACACGAACGGGAGGTTCAACCTGCGTAAAACGAACGCTGCGAATGAGGGCTGGTTGGCTGACTCATGAACGGACGAAAAGTCCAGTAATTAACGGGCCAGACCGATTGCCCCATCATTCTAACAGCTTAAGCAATAAGATGGACAACATCCCATCTGGAAGATAGGAATATCAACCACTAACTATATAGTAGTAGTTATTGACAATCCTGCTCCTCTCCCTAACAAATGATTAGCACTTCCTAGCTTTTCA
>ONKG01000142.1 GCA_900318375.1 uncultured Lachnospiraceae bacterium | reverse complement strand
GATTCTCCACATATCCTGACTGGACAAAGTCGATATAATCGTTTTTTGATCCTTTTAGTCAGGAGCGTTCACTCGTGGAACGAGTTTTGCAACTACCTATAATGTTCTCTGTCTATTTGTCTCAGATTTGTAACCCGGATATATAATCCATTTCGTTTGTAATCTATCAGTTTCCAATCTCACCTTTCCTCTTCTCTAATAATGCCCCATCACTTATCCATAAAAACGGACACAATTGCAAGCATATGTTCGAGTGAGAGGGAACGGGGACGGCCCTTTTGTTTCTGTCCCCTTGCTCATTCGAAGAGGGGACGGAAAGACGGAAACAAAAGGTCCCGTCTCTCTGCTCTTCCCCTGCTCTTTTCCTGCTTTTTTCCTTCCCTTCCCCTGCTCAACACTTGCGTGCCTAAACACGCTGTAGTAGTATATACTTTGTATATACTACCTTTATAGCTGCCCCTGTTTGCAGCTTATGATTCGGCAGATCTGCCGGGAAAGGATACGGTTTGGAAACGCAGGTTGTAAAATGGGGAAATGGACAGGGAATCAGGATTCCGAGACTGGTAATGAATGAATTGGGAATCCGTGTCAACGATACACTTTTAATGGAAATCGAAGACGGAAAGATCATTTTGCGCAAAAAGACATTCCGGCATCGGTCCCTGGAGGAAAGGGCCGCAGCGTACGGGGGAAAACTGGGGCCATATACCGAATATGACTGGGGAGAACCTGAAGGACGGGAGGTACTGTAATGGACCTTGTACGGCAGGGAGACATATTGTTTCTGGAAAAGACTTCAATGTACATTCTCGTACTCAGCAAAGACTTTTTTAACAAATCCGGGATTGCTGTAGTCTGCCCCGTCAGGAGGGAGGCTTTTGAAGATGCGCTCCATATTCCTGTGGAAACCCCTGTCTTTAAGGGGACAGCTTTGTTGGAACATATAAAAAGCATTGATCTGCAGGCAAGATTCTACAGAAAAATCACTGAAATCCCGTTTATGCAGATTCAGGACATCTCTGATGCTGTGCAGAGTATCTTTGAGTATTATACTATTTCCTTATAAAGAGGCGGTCCTTTCATCAGAAGGGAACGGGACGGCCCCATGCTCTTCCCCCGCTCTTCCTGTTCAACTATAAAGCAAAAGTATAAACAGGCCAGAGGTTCTGCTGCTGACAGATGCCCTCTGGCCTGTTCTTTTGAAGATATTGTAGTTTGGGACAATCAGAACCGTCCCGAGTATTATCCTTTTCCTTTTCTATGTCATCTGCACTCTTTTTATGCCATCTGCACTCTGTGGTGTTTGTGGTGATTGAACCTGCGGCCTGCAGTAACCTTATGTTCTCCGGGTCTTCTGATCACAAATGCCAGGAGAACGGAGGCGATCACGAAGGCAAAGAGCAGCATGATCGAGCTGTAGAAGGAGTTCGTGCTGTCATAGAGTCTGCCCGCGATGACTGTCGCAAAGGATGTAAAGAGTGTGTTGGTAGGAATGATCGAAAAGTTGATGGAATACCATGTCCTGCCGTAAAAGTCTGACATGAGAGCCGGGCTTGTGGAGCAGAAAGCACCGTAGGCGAATCCTCCGGTCATAAAGCCGATGACAAGCAGGGGGAAGAATCCGGTCTGATAAGCCATAAGCATCATGACAGCGGAAAAGGCAAAAGTGCTGAGAACCATCCTCATGGTGCCGCGGTAGCCATAGCGGTCAAAAACTGTTCCGTTGCAGATCCGGCCGATGGCGTTCATGATAGAGATCATTCCCACGACGGTGGCAATGGTATTTCCGGAAAGGCCTCTGCCGACTTCCTCCGCAATACCGCTCGCCTGTCCGATCAGGATCAGGCCGGCGCCGGTCAGAAGGGCTACCCAGACGTAATACAGCCAGAAGGAACTTGTGCGGAGCATCTGTGAAGGGGGAATATCACATGCGGGCTCACGATGTCCTTTTTTCTGCCTTGTATCAATAGTAATCTCACCCTCTTTAGGAAAGCGGAAGACGGCAATGGCGGTCAGGATCGCTCCGAGGAGAAGAACTGCCAGAATGCGCAGTCCTGTCGCCCAGGCACGTCCGCCGTCTGCAGGCGCAAAGGCTGCAAAAACTTTTCCGGAGATAAAGCTGCTCAGTCCGTAAGCTGCCAGAAGGCTGCCTGATACTGCTCCCTGCTTGTCCGGGAACCAGGCGGAAACGGTACTGACTACGGAATTGTAGCAGAGTCCGGTGGCCAGTCCGCACATAGCGCCGTAGCCAAGGTAGAGAAGGGCCGGTGACTGGGCAAAAGATGCGATCATCATACCGCTGGGATAGAGGATCGCAGCCGCCGTAAGAACCGGACGAGGTCCAGTCTTTCTGAGAATGAAACCGCTCACCAGGCCGCCCAGCGCATAAAACATCATCGTCAGTGTAAAGGTCATGGACAGCGTCTGCGCATTCCAGGACGGGAATGTTGCGGCAATAGATCTGGAAATAATACTCCAGGCATACACTGTTCCGCACAGGAACATGATCATCAGTCCTACAGGCAGAAAAATTACGCGATTCGTCTTTTTAATTCGATTAGTCTCTTTCATGGTTTTTCTTCTTTTTCTTCTCTCTTTGTCTTTGACTTCCCGACATTTTCCTGTATTTTGTATTTCCCTGCAGGCACCCCGGATCTCATAAGACAATTTCTTCTTCTAAAATCTTGTTCTTTTCATTATCCTTGTACATCCTACTACCGGAAACAGGCCTGGGAAATGCATTTGAGGACCAATACCATGAAAATTGAGCCATACAAAAAAAGACCTTTTTTAGGTCTTTTTTGTCCTATCATATCCCAAAGGCCGATATTTTTGGAAATTTTGAGAAATGGAATGGTAAAATCGAGCCTATGGGCGCCTGGGCGCCTGCGGCACCATGGCTCATCTGCATCTGCACTCAACATTCACTGACCTTTGCGTTTAGCATGCGCTGAGCGGTTATGCATTCACCATGCGGCTCATCTGCAGCATCCGGGCGTCATCTGGGCAGCATCTGGCTATGAACACCATGCGGCTCTCCTATCGGTCCGGAACCGTTTTTACCTCTTTTTTTATTTCTTTTTATTTCTTCATCAGCCCTGCTCCGGCGTTCCATGCTTTACCGACCTGTTCGCCGGTCACATAGTATCCATGCTGGAACTGATCAAAGATCAGGGCCTGCAGCTTCATGGGATCCACCTTTCCGTTTTCGGACAGGACCTTCTCCTCAGCTGCGGTATTGATGATCTTTCCAACGATACAGTAAAAGCTCTCTGTCTCGGAAACCTCAGCAAGTTCGCACTCCATGACTACCGGAAACTCGTCGATGATCGGTGCATTCACAAACGAACTTTTGATGGCAGTATAGCCGGTTCTCTCGAACTTATCTTCCATTTTGTTTCCGGTGGCAATGCCGAAGAAATCTGCCACATCCATGTGCTCTTTATCTGCAATACTGACCGTAAAGGCCCTGGTCTTGAGCAGGTTCTGGGTAGTTTTATGGTCTTCATCAATAAACAGGGCAATTCTGTCTTCATTGCAGATCATTCCCCATGCAGCGTTCATGGCATTGACTTTGCCGTTTTCATCATAAGCCGCCACCATCAGAACCGGCATCGGGTAGACCGCCTGTACAACTCCAAGATTCTTTTTCATTTTCGATCTCTTCCTTTCTTTTAGATTTCTTTTAGATTTAAGTATCCTATTGTATTGGTATACGAATTTTTTTTGGCTATAAGTATTTTTTCGTTTTATAACTATTTTTTTAAAGAATTGACTTCCGACTTATTTCCACGTACATTATACGAGTATCTGATTATATTACAAGTACCTACTTTTATGTTATGTACTTACATTGAGGTAAGCGTATAATGAAACAGACGATAGAAGATGCCGATTACTATTCCCGGGAATATCATTACAGAGGCCGTGTCTTAAAAAAAGCCGCTGCACTGACGCATTATGTCCAGTACAGCGACTTCCAGGCGGATATGATATTAATGGGACACCGGGGACGGTGACAATGACATTAAGGTAAGCCCCCCCTGTGTCCAAAACAATAGTTTCTTATTCAATCAGAGGTGAAATATCCTCTGATTTTTTTTGCTTTTTTTACAAAA
>ONKG01000143.1 GCA_900318375.1 uncultured Lachnospiraceae bacterium | reverse complement strand
TTTTTTTTTTTTTTTTGTGACCAGCAGAAGTGTCCGGTAGGATTTTCTCTGTTCCTCAATGACAGATATGCCCCATATGTTGGAAGATTGATGGAATTCGATGAAGCTATAAAAAACAGGATAGCTGCCGTGGCAGACGAAAGCCGGGACTTTCCTGCAGATGAATTCCTTGCTGCAGTCAATGATTACATAGATTCCCTGAGGTCACATGGCTATGGCTGCACTTCATTGAAGACTGCAGGACACGCTCTGACCGTGCTGTATCTGTTCCTTGATATCCATTCCCTCGGGTATCATCCTGAGATTGCCTCCGCCTGGTTCTCCGGCGTTATGCCTTTACTTCCAAAGAACTGGAAGCACTGGAGAAGGCTGGTCTACCTGTTCGCCGAGTTCTGCGGGAATGGTGATATCATTCCGTCAGGAAAGTATACTTATGGTCCAACTTCGTACGATGCCCTGCCGAAATGGTGCAGGTCAGCGATTGAAGGTTTCCTTGACCTGCTGGAGAGGGAATTCCATGATGTCAGCACCCTTCGGACGTACCGCTATCCATGCATCCGCTTATGCAGGTATCTGGCAGACCATAATTATTCCGGATTTGGGAGCATAGACGCAGATACTCTCCAGAAGTTCTGCCTTCAGGACCGGCACAAGACTTTCAACGGAAAGTCCTCCTGCCTCGTGGTCGTACGGAGATTTATCATCTTTCTGGAAGATACCGGCCAGATAAAGAACAAACATCTCCATTTGTGCATTGATCCCGGATGTGCGCCCGCGGAAAAAGTGGTCGATGTCCTCACGGAAGACCAGTGCAAAAAGATCGAGCAGTACAGGGAATGTGCTGACAGCCCTATAGCTCTCCGGAGGATCGCCATGGTAATGACGGGCATCAGGATGGGGCTCCGGGCAAGTGATGTCATCAACCTGAAGCTCACGGACATAGACTGGCGCCAAAGGAGCATCTCCATCATCCAGGAAAAGACAAAGACTCCTCTTACGCTGCCCATGCCTGTCCCCGTAGGCAATGCGATCTACAGATACATCAAAGAAGGCCGGCCCCGGGTCCGTTCGGATTATGTATTCATCCGCCATAAGGCACCCTATGGGAAGCTTTCTAACAAGACCTGCACAATCGCTTTGTGGAGCGTCCTTCCGGAAAGGAGATCCGTACACGGAGGCTTCCATGTCACCAGGCGGACCTTTGCGACAAACATACTACGCAGCGGCGCCGGTGCCGGCGATGTTATGGACACGCTGGGCCACACTGATCCGACGAGCGTTATGAAATATTTATCCATGGACGAGGACCGGATGAGGCTGTGCCCGCTTTCGTTATCAGACCTGCATATAAATATAGGCTCTCGGAATCTTGAGCCTGCCGACCAAGATTCATCGGTCGGATGAACCTTGAAAAGTATATATTATCCAGAATGGATCAGACTTGTAATCGGATTGAGAAAAATGGCGCACTTTAATAGACCATGCGACAAAAACGGATTATACTGGTATTGCTTATTCAGTTAAGCGGCTTGTTCAAAGAGATCTTTTAGCGGTGATGACTTTGGCAAGTCCCATGCATCAAGATGCTGACACATCATGATGGCGAAGAGGCGGCAGTACCACATCTTAGATGACCGGTGTCTGCCGTCTTCTAATTTATAATCGATCTTTTCCCTCTTATTGCACCTCTCTGAAGATGTTCTTGCATTGTATTCCATCTTCCATTCCTTACTGCTTCTGGGCGGATCATTAAAAAGTCTTGGATTATCCTTCAAAACAAGATGGACGGTTCTGCCATAGGTGGCATCCGAACAAGGATGCTCACAGGTGCAGGAAGGCGAGCCTCCGGCAAAACTGATCTTAGGACATTTGAACTTCGTTCTTCCTTTTGCAGTCTCCGTGCCATCCCTACGCATCCGAAAGCCCTCCCTGCAGATGGGAACGCCATCGTCATCGATTGTGAAATCATCTTTGTAGACTGGCGGACGGCCGCCTTTGCCATTCAGATCAATGAATGGCTGGATGTCATGGTCACGACAGTATTCATAGTAAGCCATGGCATCATGGGCTGAATCGAGCAGGAGCTTGCTGACATGGGCTTCCGGAAGGAACTGCAGCATGGAGAAATAGTTATACAGGAATCCATGTGAGTCATGCCGGGAAGCCGGCCCCAGGATAGGAAAGACGGGAAGGTCGCTTTCAGAGTCAGAAGCCGTGAGCATATAGAGATCGTATCCGAAATAGTGATGGTTCCTGTGGGAGTCCCAACCGATATTACAGTCCGGCTGATGATAGAAGCGGTTGCATTTACAGTCACGTATCCCGTTTTTCAGGCAATCACAGGTGCGGGTCTTCCGTTCCCGTGCTCCGGTATAAACAGGGGTACCATCACCGGAGACGGCAAGGTCCCCCAGATCAATCAGTCCTTCATTGACGGATTTATCCAGGAACTGGGATTTAAAGATATCAAAGAGCCGTTTTGCCGGAGCGAAATCCTGAGGGGGTTCAATCTCGAATTTCTCCAGAAGGTCATAAACCGTTACTTTTTCGACCGGGGCTGCCTTTTCGCCCTTTTTCTTTGGCTTTTTGGGCTTCTCCTTCGGAGGATGAAGAGGATCGGAAAGGTTGTTCCGATCGGACAGCCACAAGCGCCGTGTAAAGTCGTAGAAAGTCCCGACTCCCGGTGTATCACCGACAGTAAACCCGGAGAGGATAGTGTAAAGATAGTTCTGCTTCAGAGAGGAAGCCCAGGAAGTAAGAGAAGTGACTTTGAACTTCATGGACAGCAGATAAGAGCGCAGCATATCGGAAGGAAGCCTTGGCTGAGGTCCGAACACGGAATAGCGGTCCTGCATGATCTGGTCTACAGGAGAAAGGTCAAGGTTCCAGAACTGTTCCATTACTTCCCATGTAGCAGGATCAAAAGACGTATCTGCATCTGGATAATATTTACGGAGTTGAGTCAGGACATGGTCCTGATAGGCGGTATGTCCGCCAATATTAACAGGTTTCAAAATGTGCACCTCCAATCAAGAGCGAAATTATTTCTTAATTGAAGGGCGCGCCTCGCTTCCTCTGCGAGGCATTGTAAGCGAGGCGCGCCGCACATTTCAGCCCCTATGTCAACTGTTTTCTGCAGAAAAAGTGGGGGAATTTATATAATGGAACCTCTGAGAGCCAGTATTTATGCGGCTCGGAGATTCCGAGAGTCTATAAATAAAGAGGGGAGGCCTGATGCATTATGAAAGCTCCTTTTGTCAGTTGTTTTGCGGAGGATCTCGAACGGTTCCTCCGAAAAAAGCAGGATGCAGGGTTCCAGTATGATTCTGCAGAGTATACGCTCCGCCGGTTCGATAAGTTCTGTGCTGACCGCTCTGTAACTGCCCCGGAAGTCACAAAAGACCTGGTGAATTCGTGGCTCGGGTCTTTTGATAACTGCTGTGCCGTAACGGTCGCAGGAAGGGCCTCCGTGATAAGGCAGTTCAGCCTGTTCCTTCTTTCCATCGGAAGGGAAGCCTATGTGCCCGGCAGTAAGCCGCATGGTAAAAAGCGGCAGATACATGTACTGAGCGATGATGAGATCAATGCCCTGTTCGAAAAGATCGACCAATACTCTCCCGGAGTACATGCAGCCTCCTTCTGCCGGCTTGCCATTGAGTACCGTGTCCTGTTCCGGCTCCTTCTCTGCTGCGGGCTTCGTGTGTCCGAAGCCAGGAAGCTGAAAAAGAATGATGTTGACCTGCAGAACGGGACCCTGCTGGTCAGGAACGGCAAGGGAAACAAGGACAGGATCGTATATCTCCCGGATGACCTGCGGGTGCTGTTGGTCCGGTATACGGATTGGCTCAGGGAAGACTATGATGACTGTTCCGTGTTGTTCTTCCCGGCAAGGGAGATGGATAATCTCCTGTCTGTCAGCCAAATCGACAAGCGTTTCAACGAAGCCTGGAACGCGACTCCCTTTTCCCAGACCTGCCCGGACAAACCGACGGTCCACAGCTTAAGGCATACATATGTAGTGAAACGTATGAATTTATGGATGGAACAGGGAATACCTCTCCGCTCTATGCTCCCATACCTCAGCAGGTACCTCGGGCATAAA
>ONKG01000147.1 GCA_900318375.1 uncultured Lachnospiraceae bacterium | reverse complement strand
AGAGCGCTGATAGAAAAACAGACTGTTGTTGCATGATTGTGGCAAATCTGTGACAGGATCACGCAGGAAGAAGCCTTTTGCTTTCTGTTTAATGGGACTATAAAGAAACCAGTTAACAGAAAGGCGGTAAATACAATGAAGAAATTAAGAATCGCTGCGATCCTGATGATCGCTGTCATGGCGATGTTCGCGTTTGCAGGATGCGGCACGGGCGAGGCGGATCCGGATGAGGACGAATCCGCAGCCAGGACGGACTTCAGTGCTCTCGCAAATTTCACAGCCAGTACACTTGATGGGAAAAAGTTCACACAGGATGATCTGGCGAAAGCGGATCTGACGATCATCAACGTGTGGTCGACAACATGTGAGCCGTGTACAGAGGAACTGCCGCAGCTGGCGGCATTCGGGAAATCGCTTCCGGATAATGTAAAACTGATCACCTACTGTTTGGATGGGCTTGAGGACTTGAGTGAAGATGATATGAAATTTGTCAGCAGTTTTCTGGAAACGGCAGACTTCGATGGCGTTACACTGATGCGCGGAGACGGAGATCTGGAGACTTTCACCAAGGAGATCCAGTATACCCCGACTACGATCTTTGTAGACAGCAGCGGCAATCAGGCCTGCGAGGCCATCATCGGGGCGGAAGATGATATCAAGACGGTTTATACGGAGCATATCAACAAGGCTCTGGAAGCGATGGGAAAGGAGCCGATCTCATGACTGGACGAGACAGAAAACTGACCCGGCTTTTGAGAATTGCGGCATTCAGCATCGGTATGATATTTGTTCTTCTCGGGGTGCTCCGGGGAGAACATCTTGAGGTATTTGCAAAGGCGGTGAGAATATGTCTGGAATGCATCGGGATAGGGTAGAGACCAAAGACAGACCCGGGCTGCATGAAAGGTTCCGTCTGCTGATCCAGCTGGCATCTGCAGCACTTGTGAACGGCTATGCAGCGGGCTTTGCGGGATGTAAGATCTTCACGGGAACGAGCAAGATGGTCTGCCTTCCGGTGCTGAACTGTTACTCCTGCCCCGGAGCGCTTGGTGCCTGCCCGATCGGCTCCCTGCAGGCAGTCGAGGGCGGGGCAAAACATAATATATCCTTTTATGTCCTCGGCACTTTGATGCTGTTTGGTGTATTATTCGGAAGGCTCATCTGCGGATTTCTGTGCCCCTTCGGACTGGTGCAGGATCTGCTTGGCAGGATTCCGGCAAGAAAGCTGCATGTGCCCGAAAAGATCGATAAGCCTCTCAGATACCTGAAATATGTGATCCTTGCAGTATTGGTGATCCTGCTCCCGATGCTTGCGGTAAACCAGTTCGGCATAGCGCCTCCCTATTTCTGCAAGTACATCTGCCCGGCAGGAACGCTGGAGGGAGGAATTCCGCACCTTCTGATGAACGAAAGTCTGCGCAAAACGGCCGGAGCTTTGTGGAACTGGAAGCTGGGTATCCTGATTCTGGTGATCCTTGGATCTGTGTTTGTCCCAAGGTTCTTCTGCAGATACCTGTGCCCGCTCGGTGCCTTCTATTCGTTGTTCAACCGGTTCAGTCTGTTTCGGATGGATCTGGACAAATCAAAATGTGTAGACTGCAAAAGTTGTGAGAATGTATGTCCGATGGCGGTGAAGGTAACGGAGCATATCAACAGCCCGGAATGCATCCGCTGCGGGAAATGCAAAGCGGTCTGCCCTGTGGATGCGATCAGCAGCAGATTTGAAACGGATATGCTCACAAGAAATGTGGCAGTAAAGAAGGTGGATTGATGGCTTTCATATATTATGCAGATGACGAACAGGAAATAAGGGATGTAGTTTCATCTTTTCTTATAAGTGAGGGGCATGAGGTCACGACCTTTGAAAACGGCGACCTTCTCTTTAAGGCGTTTCAGGAAAAAGAATGCGATCTTGTTATCCTTGATATTATGATGCCGGGAACGGACGGAATCGGGATTCTGCAAAAGATCAGAGGTATTTCAAAGGTGCCTGTGATCCTGCTTACAGCGAAGGACACAGATGCCGACTACTACAACGGCCTGGCTCTGGGTAGTGATGATTACCTGACAAAGCCATTCAAGCCGATCATGCTGTCCGCTAAAATTAACGCTCTTATGCGCCGCATACGCTTTGAAAATGAGGACAGATCCACAGATAAGAAAACAGATCTCATTTGCGGCAATGTACGCTATTCCTATGTGAAACATGAACTGGCGGTAAATGACAGGCCGCTTTCCCTCACACCAACAGAACTGAAATTCCTCATCTATATGATGGAACACTTTGAAGAAGCGGTCAGCAAGGAGGTCGTGCTTGAGACGATCTGGGATATCAATCATGATATCGAGTCGCGTGTTGCGGATGAAACGAATCGCAGGCTGCGGCGGAAAATGACCGCAGCAGGAGCGGATATTTATGTGCAGACAGTATGGGGATATGGCTTTAAGCTGACAAAACGTGGTGAACGTTGATGAAAAGTGCCGGAAAAAACGAAACTCTTACTAACAGAAAAGCAGTCATGCTCATGATGACAGCAATGGTTGCTGTCATGATGATCCTTCTGGCTGTTTTCTGGCTGTCCGAAAGTCAGGAGATCAGGATCCGCGCCGAAAAATCTATCCGTCAGACAATGGTGAATGAAGCATATGAGGATCGTACGCTTCCCCCGGCATATGAATTTTATACAGAAGAGCTGGCAGAGGGGATCCTGAACGAAGCCGAAACAGATCTGCTGAATCACTACAATGAGAACCGCAGTCAGTATATGTCCGGAAGCATTTATAGCTTTACCGGAAACGGACATTATATGTACTTCACGCCGATCAATGCTGCCAGAAGGGGTGATGAATTCATTTCAGAAGATGAAAGACTTATTCTGTATACGGATGTCAGCTATTCTGTACATGCGCTGCATTCGTCGCTGGTCATCATGGCTCTCGGGGCGGCATTGTCGGTACTGTTACTCTTCTTTATCAGCAGGAGGCTGCTGATACTTCTGGAGAAGAAGGATAACGGCATGCGGAACTTCTTTGCCAATGCGTCTCATGAACTTAAAACGCCGCTCATGGCGATCCGCGGTAATGTAGACGGGATACGTTCCGGCTATGTGGAACCGGAAAAGGCCTATGATGTGATAGAAAAAGAAACAGAACGCATGTCGGCTCTGATCGGAAGTATTCTCGATCTGTCAAAACTGGACAGCGGGGCTGTTCACATGGAAGTGACAATGAATGACGTACGCGAGATATTATATGATGCTGCGGGAATTATTCTCCCGGAGGCAGATAAAAGGGGCATTCAGGTAAATATAGAGGCAGCGGAACCGTTGTTTATGGAGTGCGATGAGAGGATGATATTCTCTACGTTTTCCAATATCCTGACGAACGCCCTGCGCTATGCAGAGCGGGAAATCTCTGTCCGGATCGAAAAGCAGGATAAGACCATTATCCGGTTTATCAATGACGGCGTGCCGATATCTGATGAAGAGATTGCGCACATCTTTGATCGTTTTTATAAAGGTGACAAGGGGCAGACGGGACTCGGCATGGCACTGGCGCAGGAATATGTCAATCTGCATGGCGGTGAGATAAGTGCAGCCGCCCGGGATAACAGGACTGAGTTTGTTATTATCATATGAAGATGGGAAAATCTGTGGCAGGATTGTTGCAACTTCGTGGCTTGTTCATGTAAGAAGGCAACGTGAGAAAACAGTA
>ONKG01000149.1 GCA_900318375.1 uncultured Lachnospiraceae bacterium | reverse complement strand
GTTCCTGCTCGGCCTTGCGGAAGTCTTCAAACTGGAAGAGGATTTTGAAAGAGTCTTTGAACTGGAGCAGGTCGGAATCAATGATGATTTCGTCCGCCTTGGCGGCGACTCCCTGACGGCGGTGAAGCTGGTTTCTGTTCTGGGAGATTCAATAAGTACTTTTGAAGGATATAATCCTGAAGATTATGCCGTGTATTATGACAAATACATGCAGGACTGGAATGGACTGCGGAATGTGGAGGACACATGGTGGGCCAGGGTGATCCGGAGTCTGCATGCCCGGTTATGTGTAAATAATTCCTATTCCGGAAGCAGGGTGACCGGGGAGACATTTCCCGCCGGTGCAAGTGAAGAGAGGCTGCGGAATCTCGGAACGGAAGAAAACGACCCGGATCTTATCCTGATCTATATGGGCCTGAATGATTTCGCAGGCGGGATCGATCTGGTTTCCAGCCTGGACTCTTTTGGCTTTGAGGATTCCTATGATATCATGCTCAAAACCATAAAAAGGAATTATCCGTCGGCAAAAATTGTCTGCGGAACTTTGATGCCTGCTGTAGTAAAAGACCGGAGCGGCCTGGAGGTATCCGAAAACGCCGCAGGTATTGGATTGGAAGAATACAATGAGACGATAGGGCTGATGGCGCAGGAGAATGATTGTTATCTTGCGGATCTTGCCCGGGGCACTGAAAAATGTGAGACACTTGACGGGTTTCATCCGACAGCGCGCGGACATGAAACAATTGCTGGAAAATGGATCAGCTGCCTGAACAATCTGGAACTGTTTTGAAGGAAAAGCAGGCATAGAAAATGCCTTTCACGCTTTTCTGGACAAAAACGACGGGGAGGGGAACCCTGATGAATATTCGTAGAGTCAGGCAGGAGAATCAATTACTGATTAATCTGGTGTTCAGACTGCTTCCTGTGCAGGCACTGATCGTGGCAATGGGATCTATCAATTCCCTTGTGGATGGAGTGGCCGCTGCCAGGAGCATATCGCCTGCAATGATAGGCGTCATAGGACTGTATTATTCTCTGCTCCGTATCCTGGAAGCTGTCAGTGCTGTTCTTTTGGGAGGATCAGCCGTGCTATGCGGTCGGTATATGGGGAGAGGAAAGATCGATAAGACCACCGGAATTTTCTCACTGAATCTGAGCATGGCTTTTATCTGCGGGGCAGTTGTTACAATTCTCAGTCTGGCGGTTCCATCTCATATGGCAGACTGGCTTGGCGCAGACCAGACACTCAAAAATGGTCTGATCCCCTATATTCAGTGGTATGCCATCGGCATTCTTCCTATGCTTCTGGGCCAGCAGCTGGCTTCTTTTTTACAGCTGGAGCATCAGGGTAAACGCTGCTATATAGGAATAACAGCTATGATCCTGACCAATATCGGCCTGGATATTCTATTGGTTGTTTTCCTGAAAATGGACTTCATGGGCCTCGCTCTGGCCACTTCGATCAGTAACTGGGTCTATTTCCTGATCCTTGTCACCTATTACTTTTCCAGGGAAGCCCAGCTCTCCTTTCACTTTTCCAGTATTTTGTGGAGTGATTTCCCCACACTGGTGATGATCGGTTTCCCCGGGGCTCTTCTGGTTTTCTGTCTGGCGGCAAGAAGCCTGGTGATCAACCGGGTTCTGCTTATTTATTCAGGAAATGAAGGCCTGGCCGCTATGACAGTTTTTAACATGATTTCCGGACTGCTTCTAGTGTAACGTAGCATTCATAATTTAAACTAAAATAAACCAAATTATCCTTGAACTAATAGGTATTATATGTTATAATATTAGTATATATTAGTTTAAAGGAGATGCGGTATGTCAATAACAAAATCCTATAACAAACAGAATGATACTTACTATGCCTACGAAACCGAGTATGTATATGATGAAGCTAAACAGCGCAAAGTACAAAAGCGGCGCTGTATAGGTAAATATGACCCGGTGACAAAAGAAATCATCCCTACAGCCAAAAGAGGAAGACCAGTAAAAAAATGGCCTGACAGTTCCAGACAAGGCAAAACGCCGGAACATGTTACTGACAATGAAATTATTCAGGGAATGTCTAAACTTTCCTTGCGGCTGGAAGCTATGGAATCCATGATTTCAAGTTTAACTTCCGAGTTAAAATCAGTAAGATCCGAATACGATGAAGTGATGAAGCGTTTATCAAAATAACGGTAATTGCAAGATTTCTGTTCATCAATTTCGCATCCCTGAATTTGTCGGAGGTTTTCATGGCAAGGTCTCGCAGTTACAGAGTATCTCTTTCCCCTGTGGAGAGAAAAAAGATCCAGCATGCAAAACGGAAAGCCAACACGGACAACAGAAGAGTCCGATATGCGATCATCCTTGCGGCTGATGAAAAGCGGTATGGTCATGCGCTCACCTACAAGAAGATCGCTGCCAAAGCAGGTGCCTCCATTCCTACTGTTGTAGACACATTAAAAAAGTTCTGCACGGGTGGAATTACGAAAGCTGTAACTCCTTTGCGCAACCCTAACTCCGACACCTCGAGGCTTAAGGTCACGGGTGCGGATGAAGCCAGGATCATAGCAAAAGCATGCTCTGCTCCTCCGGAAGGGTATTGCCGGTGGACTCTGAAACTCCTGGATCAGGAAGTCATCCTTGAAGAACCGGTCAGCATATCGACCATTGGACGCGTGCTGAGGAACAACGCTCTGCATCCTCATCTTGATGAATACTGGTGCATCCCTCCTGAAGAGGATCCCGAGTTCGTTGCCAGGATGGAAGACATCCTGGATATCTACGAACAGCCTTATGACCCCAAATACCCGCTGTGGTGTATTGACGAGAAGCCATATCAGATCCTTGGCGAAACAAGGGAGCCCCTGCCGATGCGCCCTGGCGACATCAAAAAGATAGATTCCGAATATAAACGCAACGGGACTGTCAGCATCTTCTGTTTTATCAAGCCTCATACCGGGGAGATCCGTCACAGCGTTGAAGAGACCCGGACAGCGGTAGATTTTGCAGAAAAACTCAGATTCCTGGTCGACGTTATTGAGCCGGAAGCTGAGAAGATCACTCTGGTGATGGATAACCTTAACACGCACAGCATTGCATCTTTGTATAAGGCATTTCCTCCTGAAGAGGCTGCCAGAATCCGCCGTAAACTCGATATCCATTACACACCGGTGCATGGAAGCTGGCTGGATATCGCTGAAATCGGAATAAATATCATGACTCGTGAATGTCTGGATCGAAGGATTCCGAGTATCGAGAGTCTCCGGTCAGAGATGGAATGCTGGAATACCCGCTACAATGAAAATCCCTCGCCGGTCAACTGGCAGTTCACAACAAAAGATGCAAGGCTGAAACTCAGGCATCTGTATCCGGACATTGATAAGTACCGTAACGAGCGTAATGAACGCCGCTTGAAAAAGATCCAGAAGCTGGAAGAACTACAGGAGTGAATAGTAATATCCGCTCGTTCTGAAGCTACTAAGGTACTTGTGTCCGTTTTTAAGGACAGTCATTGACATAGTCCCTGAAGGATTTGCCTGCACTTGTAAGAGATTATGCAATCTCGTCACAAGTGCAAAAATTAGTGTTCGTTACGTTAAAAAATGAATGATATATTACACTAG
>ONKG01000152.1 GCA_900318375.1 uncultured Lachnospiraceae bacterium | reverse complement strand
TTGTATCTCCCTTGTGCTTGCCGGAACTGGAAGATACGAGGCTCAGCCCGCTCATCTTCTGGATCTCCTTCGCGTCATCAAAACGGCTGATATCACCCATTTCGGAAAGGATCCCGGACAGGATGTTCTCTCCGATCCCCCGTATCTCCAGTACATTGGAGGCGGAGGGTATCTCGCGGCATCTGGTGTGCAGCATCTCTTCGGTATCTGCTATCTCCCCGTTGAGACGTTCCAGCTCCGCGGCAAACCATCTGACCGCTTTCCGGCCGCCCTGCGTGCCGTGCACCAGGCCGACGCTCCCGGAAGCCAGGTCCACGATCTTTCCCGCCCTGCCGTAGCCGCGTCCCTTGAGGCCCGCTCTCCGCCATATATCACGGAGGCCGTCCGCGCCTATGGCGAGTATGTCCTCAGGGAAAGGGGCTTCTTTGAGCACTTCCAGGGCAAAAGCACTTTCTATCTTTCCGAATGCGTCCTTATATTCCGGAAAATAGATCGACATCTCCCTGTGCAGGCGGTTGATCGCACGGATCCTGTCTTCAGACAGCTGGTCTTTGAACCTTGAGAGCCTTCGGAGCTCTGCGTATACATCCTCCGGAAGATACGGCATTCCGTAATTCCCGTCCTTGACGAGGTTCGCGATCAGCTTCGGATCCTTGCGGTCATCTTTGAGCTGGCTGTTGTCCTCCAGTTCCTTTGTCTGCTTCACGGCATAAGGATTTACCTGGACGACACTGATCCCGTTTGACACCATCCAGGCGGCCAGGCAGAACCAGTAATGTCCTGTCGGCTCCAGTCCGAGTACGATCTGCTTTTTCTGATGCCGTGCAGCGAGATCCAGGGCCCATTGTTTTGCGGACTGGAAACCATCGGAATCATTCCTGAATGAAAAAGGTTTCCTGCTGAATTCCCGGCCTCTGAGATCGATCGCTCTGGCATAATGTGTCTCACTCCCGACATCGCATCCGATGATGAGCATGTCATCAGTGATGAATGTAAGCTTGTCGTCTTTGGTGAATTTCCCTTTCGTTTCCAGTTCCTTCCAGGTCGAAGCCTTCAGACTGTCCTGTATCTCAGCGATCCTTCTGGAGATCTCTTCCCGGGAGAGTGCCTTTACGATGGGATTGTTATTAATTACTTGATTTTTTTCCTGGCCGATTTTATTATTCATTTTAGATACCTCTTGTATAAATGGATTTTACTAACTCTGGTCGGTCAGTAATTGTTCAAATGTACTTGAGGTATCTTTTTTATGTCAAGGCAGTTTCCGGTCATGTCTTAAACAATACAGGAAGCTGTCTCCCAGAACCGTCCCCTGTCTCCCGAGCCGCCCTGTCTCCGAGCCGTCCCCTCCCCCCTTTCTTTTATTTTTTTCAGCTGAGGTAAATGTTATAATAAATCAATCTAAACGTGGGTCTGGGAATCAGGCTCATACCCATATTCATAATTACAAGCGGGTCTTGAATGACGGAAAGGCGGATCTTATGGAAGGGAAAGTCGGATTAAAGAAGCTGATCGTTATTGTTCTGGCAGTGGGTCTTATGATCAATGTCTGCGGATTCCGTAGCAGTTCTCAGTCCGGAGTACCCGGAGGCGGAAGCAGCGGTCTGCAGGATGAAGCAGGCGGTCAGCCGGGTAGGAAAGAAAGCGAGGGGCAAATGTCCGAGGGAATGAAATGGTGGCAGAAAACGAATGTCTGCGAGATCTATATCAGAAGCTTCAACGATTCTGACGGAGACGGCATCGGAGATCTGAACGGAATCACTGAAAAGCTTGACTATTTGAAGGAGTTGGGAATCGGAGCCATCTGGCTTACTCCCTGTTACAAGTCCCCCCAGGCGGACAACGGCTATGACAGTGCCGACTATTATGAGATCGATGAAACCTTCGGGACCATGGAGGACATGGATCATCTGATTGCCGAGGCAGGAAAGAGGGGCATCCGCATTGTCATGGATCTCGTCTTCAACCACACCTCCGACCAAAACAGCTGGTTTCTGGAATCCGCGTCCGGGAAAGACAATCCAAAGAGCGACTGGTATATCTGGCGCGACGCCAGGCCCGACGGGAGCGAGCCGACAAACTGGCGGAACATTTTCGGCGGTTCCGCCTGGACCTGGTCAGAGACACGCGGTCAGTATTATCTTCACACATTCCTCAGCGAGCAGCCGGACCTCAACTGGGAGAACCCCGAGGTGCGGGAGGCTCTTTACAACGTGGCAAACTTCTGGCTGGACAAGGGAGTCGGAGGCTTCAGGATGGACGCGGTCACTTATATCAAAAAACCCGCGTTGACAGACGGAGAACCCGATGGCCGCGACGGAAGGGCAGCGATCCACAAAATGACAGCCAATACAGAGGGCATCCTGGATTTCCTTCATGAATTCAAAGATCGGGTTCAGCGTGGAAGAGATATTTTCACCGTGGGTGAAGCAAACGGTGTCCGGGCGTCAGAGCTTTCCCAATGGGTCGGAGACGAGGGTGTTTTTGATATGGTCTTCGAATTCTCCCATATGCTGATCGACCTCAACAATGAGATCGACTGGTCCAGCCGCAGAAACTGGTCTCTTGCGGACCTGAAGAGGATTCTGGGTGACAGCCAGCGGAACACCGCTGAAAACGGCTGGTATCCGATTTTCTTTGAAAACCACGATCAGCCCCGGTGCATTGACCACTACTTTCCGTGGGTTTCCGACAGTGAAAACGGATCCGAAGAAAGTATGGCAGCAAAAGTGATCGGAACCCTCATGTTCACCCTGCGCGGGACCCCTTTTGTTTATCAGGGACAGGAGCTGGGCTTCCGCAATGTGACCTGGGACAATATCGACGACTATAACGATATTTCCACAAGAAGGCACTACCACTTCCTCATACACGAGGGCAGAACCGAGGAAGAGGCTCTGGAGGCAGTCCGTCATTTCAGCAGGGACAGTGCCAGAACCCCCATGCAGTGGACTGCGGAGGAAAACGCCGGTTTTACAACAGGAGAGCCCTGGCTTCCGGTAAACGATAATTACAGAACCTGCAACGCGGATTCGGAGGAAAAAGATCCGGATTCGGTCCTCTCCTGGTACCGCACAATGGCTGCTTTGAGGAACAGCCACGCTGAGCTGACTGAGGGAAGTTACGAGGAGATTTTAAATGAGAACGAGCAGATCTATGCCTTTGTCCGCAGGGGCAAGTCTGCTGAGGCGATCGTCCTGACGAATTTCTCCAGGGAGAAAGCTGAATTTGATGCCTCTGTCCTGGAGGGAGCGGAGCTGGTGATTTCCTCCGCAGGAAAAAGCGGAAACGGCGGCGTGGAAGGTGTGCTGGCGCCCCTGGAAGCGGCTGTTTATGAGAGGACAATGAATTTTTTATATGTGCCGGCACCTGATAAGTGTAAGCGTGGTGTTTTCTTGCGCCAGTGGGTTTTATAAATGACAGTGGCTTTTTCATGTAACCGTAATTTTTCATATGACGAGGTTTTAACCTGCTGCCCCTCATTCAGTGCAGGGGCAGCAGGTCAGGAGGAAAGAATTTATGCTGGAAGTCGGAACCAAAGCACCGGAATTTACTCTTCCGGATCAGAACGGAGAAATGAAGTCCCTCGCCGATTACCGGGGACAGAAAGTGATTCTTTATTTTTATCCCAAGGATATGACGGCGGGATGTACGAAGCAGGCCTGCGCCTTCGGCGAGCTGTATCCCCAGTTCCGCGAGAAGGGGGCAGTCGTCCTGGGCGTGAGCAAGGATTCCGTGAAGTCACACAAGAGATTTGAAGAAAAATACGGACTTCCCTTCCCCCTGCTTTCCGATACGGAAAAAACGGTCATACAAAGCTATGATGTCTGGAAGGAAAAGAAAACTGCCGGCAAGGTTTCTATGGGAGTTGTACGCACGACTTATCTGATCAACGAAAACGGCATCATTATCAGAGCTTTCGATAAAGTCAAAGCGGCGGATAACCCTGCTCAGATGCTGGAAGCTTTGAAGGAGTGAAGTCTCTTGAAATATCAGAACATAACTCCTGCTATCTTCATCGACAGACCGAACCGATTTATTGCCAATGTCAGCGTTAATGGGATCGCCGAAACGGTCCATGTGAAAAACACGGGAAGGTGCAAAGAATTGCTCCTCCCAGGTTCGGAAGTCTATCTCACCGAACCCTGTTCAAAGGGCAGAAAGACCCGTTTTGACCTTATCGCTGTCCGGAAGGATAACGGTCTGCTGATAAATATTGACAGTCAGGCGCCCAACAAGGT
>ONKG01000155.1 GCA_900318375.1 uncultured Lachnospiraceae bacterium | reverse complement strand
GAATTAACAAGAAATGTTTTTCGGGCACGGTATAAAAAAAGACCCGTTTTCACGAGTCTGCCTGAAAAATATTTCCTTTGGACCAAGTCGACGCCCGTCCGGAGCCGGTCTGCTGCGCTATAGAGAAAGTTTTTTAAACATAGGATTAATCATTTTTCAGAACGCTTTGTCTGCGCCTTGAATAACTGATGCTGAAAGAAATCTGTGGTAAGAAAGGTGATTTTTCGCATGACGAATAAACCTCCCGCAGGAAGCACATTGAACTGCATTCACTTGTCTTTGCGTCAGGCGGCTCGGATCATTCGGGCGACGCTGATCCTGCTCATTCGCGGATATATTTCGAGAGCTCCGTGACACTTTTCGCAAATGCCCACGTCCTTGTGATAGAAGTAACGAATCAGTTCCCTGGCATTCATCGACTTTACAGGGCTTTCCTCATATGTACTGCCAAGCAGAGAATGTATCAGCTCCAGGTATTTCTTCCGGACACAGCCCGCAAGAAATCCGGCAGACCGTATCCGTGTGAAGCCGGCAGGAAGGATGTGCATCAGGAACCGGCGAATAAATTCATCTGCATTAAGATCCATGGGTTTCCATTTGTAGGCGGTCCCATCGTAATCCTTATAACGGAATCGGATGCCATGGTCATCAAAACATTCGATCCTGCTGTCTGATATTGCAGTACGGTTTGTATACCTGGCAAAGTATGAGATGGCATTGTCCGTGCTTTCACCATTCGGGTCTTGTGGGCCGTTAACAGGCGCGAGATATTTGATCTCCACGTTCCAGTCCGTACTGTAACAGGTATTAAGAAGCTCTTTCCAGGTATAGGAGTTCCGGTATCTTTGCGCTTCGTTGAAGTAACTAAGGCGGCCATCTTCCCTCAACTGCTTCAGGCCATCCATGAACTTGCCCCTGTAGACCCGCTTTATGGCTTTTACGGGAAGGAAAAAGTGGTTTGAAAGACAGCGTTTGAATTCCTGCTTATCTTCTGTCAAGCCGCCTCCGGAAACCAGCACATGCAGATGATAGTGGAGGGAGAGGTTGGAACCGAACGTATGAAGTACCATCAGGACCCCCGGAACCATCTTCAGCTTATCCCGTGACAGCGTCAGGATTGTATCTTTTACGGAACGGAACAGGAGGTTTAGCGTTTCGCGCTGGTTCTGGTACATGATCTCACAAAGGTCATGCGGCAGTGTAAACACAAGATGGAAGTAGGGGATACCCGGGATCACTTCGGCCTGACGCAGGGCGATCCATCGCTGTTCGTTAAGATATCCGCAGCTCGGACAGTTGCGGTTTCCACAGGCGCAGGCACGCATTTCAATACGTCCGCATTCTTTGCAGCGGATAAGGGTATACCCGAGTTTCCCTGTCTTGCATGCGGTCAGGGAATTCATGACCTTCAGCTTCTCCTCCGGCACTTGATGGGATACACAGTACTGTGGGAAATGGGACGCGAAGAAATCACGGAGGATATGCTGCTTACGGTCATCTTTATGTGAATACTGTTCCAGGAGGCTTTCAGCGTCCTCAGGGGAAAGATCCTCCTCGGCCCACTGGAAGCGGAATGGATCAATATCCGGGGAATGCGGGGTCATCGAAGGGGTTTTCAATGTGTCTCCTTTCCTTGAGCTTCGCGTCCAGCTGTACATAGATCAGAGTGCTTGTGATCGAGCGGTGGCGAAGACGCTGCTGGACCTGGAACAGGTCTGCGCCTGCCTGATAATAATGAAGGGCATGGCCATGCCGAAGGGAGTGGAACGTATAACCCCGGCTTTCCCATCTGAGTTCAGAGATGCGTTTTTTGAACATCTGGGACAGGGACGCTTTGCTGATGTGGGATCCCGGCCTTTGTCCGGGAAAGAGCCAGTCATCCGGCTTTGCCCCACGGCAGCACTCTTCCCAGTACTTGTGGAGGATCTTCTTCAGACGATTGGGAAGTTCAACTTTACCGGCATACCGGCTTTTGCTGACTTCTTCAGAGATCGTAATCGTACCATCGGTAAAGGAGATGTCCCGGAAACGAAGGGTGGTGACTTCGCTGAGCCGCAGGGCAGCACCGTAGGCAACGGCAAGTTCCGCCTTATGTTTCAGGTTCTTTGTTCCGAGGATCAGTTGCATGGCTTCTTTTTTTGAGGGAACTTTCGGAAGAGGATGATCCACCTTGCAAAGAGGGAGATCATCGTTTGTAAGAGGTTTGCGAAGAACAAAGCGGAAATATTTCTTGAGGGCACAGTTATAGATGTTGACAGAACGAGGTGCATATCCGAGACCGCCGTCATCTTTGGATCGTATCAGATGGAGAAGAAATGCACGGAGGTGTGAGACATCCGCGTCATTCAGAGAAATGTTGTATTTATCCTGCAGCCAGGTGCAGCATTCGAAGATCGACTGCAGATAGCTGTCGATCGTACGGGGGCGGTAATTGATCAGCTCAAGAACATCGGAAATGCTCTGCAGCTCAGATTTGTAAAGAGTTGAATTTGTGTACTTCATGTCCTTTCCTTTCGAAACAGATTTACGGGAACAATCGAGAAACTATTTCGAAGGAGGAGCACGAGTACACTTGAAGAAAAGCTTTAAATCAAGTATACTCATCTTGCTTGTCAGGTCGTTATACGACCTGTAGAGACCCCATGGATGAGTGTGCTGGTCGGCAAACTAACGACACTCATCTATGGGGATTTTTATTGTCAGGTGCAAAATGAGAGTAAACAAAAAAGACCACCTTGGCAAGAGGTAGTCTTCCGTGTAGACGAGAATTGTGGCAGGCTATCGCCGCAGGGCGGCGATTTGGTTCAATGAAAGATATGTTAATAATGCAATATTCCTACGCCTAGTTAATTCAGTTTTCGGTTACGAGGCAAATAATGCTTTACATTTTCAATTATTCTATCCAAAACAGCTCATCGAGTGTTTTATCCAGTGCCTTGCAGATCGCAATGCACAGATTTATCGTGGGATTGTAATCCCCCTTTTCTATTGCGCTGATCGTTTGTCTCGAAACGTCGCACATTTTGGCAAGCTGTTCCTGGGACAAGTCTTTTGCCGCGCGAGCGGACTTCATTTTCAGATTTTTCATTCTGTCACCTCGCTTCCCATGCTGACTTTCTTAATGACAAGAGCTATGAGGACTATTACAAAGCTGAGACCGCATATGAAGCTCGCTCCGCTTGCAAACGTGATGACGCCATTTTCAAAGAGTGAGCCGTCAACGAGCCGAAGGATACCCATGCCTGTATTTAACAGTCCGATAAATGCACAGAGAGCAATGTAGTATGTTCCGTTCTGACCGATTTGGAAAAAGGCCTCTTTGAAAATGCAATATACGACAAATGTTACGATGCCGATCATCATAACAACGAAGATGGCAAATGAAGGTGAAACAAA
>ONKG01000157.1 GCA_900318375.1 uncultured Lachnospiraceae bacterium | reverse complement strand
TCCTCGCTTCATCATCGATCTGCGCATTCACAACAACGGCTAACTCGTATTTACCCATTCTGTTTACCTCCTTGTGGTCTCTGGCCCCCGCTTCCGCCGTAAAACAGTTCCCGTTTTCAAAAAACAAATCTGCACTCCAGAGTAAACTCATAAACCAGAGCCGTTCATTCTCCAAAAACAGTGATCCGGTTTCACGCATCACAGGAGCAAGGAAAAATGATTCCGGGATAAATCCCACGGATGACTATGATAACACAATTATTTTTCCGAATCAAGGTGTTTTTTTGATATTCGGCGATTTGTTTTGAGCGGTATTATTTCGTCTGCCTCTGTGCCGTCAGGCAGAACAGCGCCGCCTGCAGTGATGCGGACCGGACCCTTGTATACAGGAGAGTTCTGTGTCGGTTCTTCTCCGTCCAGGGTGTAGTGGATCTTCGCCCCTTTGGGCAGAAGGCCCGCCGCATCTATTTCCAGCACGACATCTTCCTCGTAAAACCCGCTCTCGGCAGAGAAAGAAAGAGGCTGCCTACCGTTCTCTTCCATATATTCTTCCAGTGTCTCAGGGGGCTTTGGCTGTGCGTATCTTTCCCAGGTCCCCAACCCGCATACAAGCGGAAGCAGCACCGCCAGAAGCAGTGCTGCTTTACGATTAAATTCTCTGATTATTGTGTTGTTGTGTCTCTCTTCCATACAGTAAAATCACATAATAATCAATATTTTATTTGCTATTAACATGCATCTTGTCTTTGATGTTATCAGGATCTGGAAAGCTCCTTCTTGATATCGGAGGAACAGATATTGGGAGTCCTCTTGAGACGGACGACAGATTTTCCGTGCTCCTCGCACCACTTGACGCACTCGTCAAAGCGGCCGCCGCGGTGGTCTTCCCCGAGGGCAAGTATATCAAAGTCGATTTTCTCCAGAGCTTCCACGCCGACAGTCTGGTAAACAACGACTTCGTCAACCGGGCGCAGGGCTTTGAGAATTTCGACACGCTCTTCTGTAGAATAGAGGATATGGGCGTCCGGCTTGAACTTCAGGATATAATCGCCGTCCTGCACCGCCACGATCAGATAATCCGCATATTGTCTGCACTGCATAAACAGGCGCAGATGTCCGATATGGAAGTAATCATAGACACCGAAGGTGAGTATTTTTTTCATATGTATTTAACTCCTTGTAGAATTATTATTATCCGGCTCAGACATGCTCATTCCGCCGCGTCGTACTCTGCCTTGAGCTGCTCGAGAGCAACGAACAGGGGATCATAAATCTTGCCGCAGGTCACCTCATCCTCGTACTTTTCGTACAGGATGGGAAGCTCGGTGCAGCCGAGGATGCAGGCATCATAGCGGTTGACAAGGCCCAGGAAAAGCTTTCTGGCCTCCTCGGTGTACTTATCCTGTTTGACCGCCTCGATGCATTCGCGCAGGTCGGCGTATTCCTCCGGCGCAGGGACCAGGCACTCGATTCCCTCTGCGGCGAGGGCATCCTGATAGATATGCGAATCAATAGTCCCCTCTGATCCGAGCAGAAAGACGCTCTTCCGGCCATCCGCCCTGATCCTGTCCACACAGGCATGGATGATATGGATCACTTTTTCTTCCGCTTCCGGAACCGTCTCATAGATTTGGGGAAGGAACAGATGGGATGTGTTGCAGGCAAGGATGATTCTGCCCGCGCCCGCGTCAGCAAGGTGACGCATGGAATCGCTCATCTGCCGGACCAGTTCCTCTTTTTTGACGCCCCGCAGAAATGCCAGCACTCGACTGGGCATGGTACAGCGGTTATCAATAATGATCCGGGGACGGTCCCATTCCTTTTCCGCAGGAAAAACGTCCGCATACTGTTTGAAGAGATGGATCGTGGCATAGGTCCCCATACCTCCGAGTACGCCGATTACAAAATCGTCTTTTTTCATTTCTGTACAGTGCCTCCTTTGCCTGTCATCCTGGCTTATTTTCCCTCTTCCGCATCATGCCGGAGCACCTTGTGCGCAGGCATAGTCAACTGGAAATTCGTGAAGACGATTTCTCGTTGACATCAGGGGATGTTTGCAGCCGCCTGGCGGCAAAAACATCCGGAGCGAAAAATCTTGTATCGACAAGATTTTTCACTCTTCCTTCTGCTTGTCCCGGATAAATTCTCCGTAGGGCTTTTCGGCGCTCTGGATAGTTCCGCCGAAAGCATTGATGTGGGTCGAGGGAACATTTTTGATCGTCATATAATCCTTGTATTCCTGTTTCAGACGGCCGTCATAGCCTGCCGGACAGGGAATGGTCGTAAATTCAAAGGGCATGTCGATGGTCTCGTCCCACCACTCCTTGCGGAACATGTTCTTTTCTTTCCCCCGGGAGAAACAGACATAACTGATCCTCTCGTAATCGCTGTCGTTGTATTTGGCGCAGAGCTTCTCATATTTTTTGAAAAGCTTCTTGTAATCCGTGAATTTATAGAGAAGCTTCGTACCCTGCAGGAAGATCTTGCCCTTGAGCTCATGGGGCGCGTCCTTGACATAACCGCCGTATTCGATCGTCCGCCAGAGAAGCTTGATCTTTGCCATGTGTATTTTGTATTTGAGACCGTCGTCAGGCAGGATATCCAGCGGAAAAATATCTAGAAAAAGGCCCTTGTTGTAGGGCCGGTTCTCCTCATTGGGAAGATATCCGGTGGTCTCGCTGTTGCGGATCTGGGCGTGCTCGCGGATCAGCTTTTCGTCATTATATAAGGTCTGGAAGAAATAGGGATACTGAAACTCCCTTTCCGCAACAGCCTTGAGCTTTTCATAATCATCACGGAACATAACGACATCGATATCGTCGTCCCAGGGGATAAAGCCGTGATGGCGGA
This sequence comes from uncultured Lachnospiraceae bacterium, assembly GCA_900318375.1. Lineage (GTDB taxonomy): Bacteria > Bacillota > Clostridia > Lachnospirales > Lachnospiraceae > CAG-791. Next base: position 498 of record ONKG01000157.1, on the reverse strand, counting down.
CAGCACCCAGAAGTGTACCGCTGTCAGCAAAATAACGCAGGCCGTATTTTTTGCACACTGTATCGAGCAGATGGAGCATATCCAGTTCCACTGCCCAGACTTTTTTCATTTCTGCGGAAATCGTATAGCCGCAGCGCACTTCTTCTTTCAGAAACTCCTCAGGTATATCAATCTGCAGTTTTACCATATTTCATCTCCATGCCGAAGCGTTTTTACGCCGGGACACCATTTTCCCTGACATACCGCCTGTCAGAGCAGCTGCGCAATCCAGTTACAGGATGTCCGGGCCGCCTTGCGGCAAAACATCCTGTGTCTCTTCTTCAAGTCTCGTTTATCATCTCATATTTGCCCGAAAACTGCAACATGCCCGTCCCCTGTCTCCCCCGAACCGTCCCCCGTCTGTTACTATTCACAGTGTTTTTAATCCATTAATACATCATTAAAATAGTATTTCTATTTGACATAACTGCTGACTGTGATTTTGCCCCTGTTTAGGGG
>ONKG01000158.1 GCA_900318375.1 uncultured Lachnospiraceae bacterium | reverse complement strand
CTCCCGGAAGGAACCTGTTTTCTGCTGCATGTACATGCTGCGATCGGAAAAGACATTGCACAGCTTGTATTTGAAGATATCCAGTACAGGAACACCTTTTTCCTTCTGTGCATTGCATTTGCGAAGTAGTTTCCCGATTTCAAACGTGTGGAGAAAAGAAGAAATTGCGTTAAAGGTAAGCGCCAAATAATGACGCGTTGATAGTTACAAAAAATTACTCCAAATCTTGCGAGTTGGAGTAATTCACTTTAATTCACATGCGATTTTTGAGATGCTGGAGTTTTTCACTCCATGGTGCCAGATCGGCGAGCTGCTCATCAGTCCAGCTTTGATCCGGCCTTTGGTCCAGGATGTACTTCAGGTAGTCATATATGTTGAGATCATGAGCCCGGGCCATTTCTACCATCGTGTAGACCATGGCACTTGCTTTAGCTCCCTGCACACTGTCACTGAACAGCCAGTTCTTCCTCCCGACGGCAAACGGACGGATCGAATTCTCGCTCAGGCTGTTGGTAAAGCTGCACCTTCCGTCCTCCAGATAGGTCTCCGCGGTCTTGCGGCGGTTCTGCACATAGGTGACTGCCTTAGCCATCCTTGTATTACGTACCGGAGCCTGCTCGTCAAGCCATGACCAGAAAGCCTCGAGAACAGGTTTTTCCTTTTCGAGACGAAGCTGTTTGCGTTTTTCATGATCGCCGGGATACTGTTTGCTGATCCTGTCCTCTATCCGGAAGAGCTGGTCGCAGTACTGGACGCCCTGGACCGCCGGCTGGCTGTAGTCAAACTGTTTTCCCTTCGGTACTGCATCTATGAAGTACCGGCGGATATGAGCCCAGCAGGAACATCGTTTGATCCCGGGGACTTTGTTGTATCCCTGGTAACCGTCAGTCTCCAGGTATCCCTGGAATCCATCAAGGAATTCTGCTGCGTTATCGCCGTTTCTGGTCGGGGAGTATCCGAACAGGAGGATCGTCGGAAGGCCGTCTTCTCCGCTGCGGAACACCCACATGAATGACTGAGTCTGAGGCCTTCTGTCCGGTTCTTTCAGTACCTGCACCCGGGTCTCGTCCGCCATGGCAAAACTCCGTTTCAGGAGTTCGCGATGGAAGTAATCATACACCGGTTGGAAATACTTCTTCGAACAGTAGATGATCCAGTTGGCCAGGGTCGTCCGCGTGATCATGGCGCCGTACTGGGCCCAGTCTTTTTCCTGGCGGTACAGCGGGATACTGTTTGCGTACTTCTGGTACATAGTCCATGCAACAGCAGAGGAGGAGGCTGGTCCTTTTCCTACAAGAGCTTTCGGAACACGGGATTTTACGATGACCGGCTTTCCGGTATCGTTTGTTCCCTGTTTGCACTCAGGGCATCCGTAGTTCTCTGTATAGTACTCGTTGATCTCGCATTTAGCGGGTATAAATATGATCTCACGGCGCACATACTCTGTGCCGATCAGCTCCATCTGTGTACCGCATTCGGGGCAGGTTTTCTCTTCATCGGAGAGAGGGATCACGATTTTATTGACTTTGATGCCCTTGAACGTATCCGCATGGGTTGATTTCTTTTTACGGACATGCTCTTTTACAACAGTCTCTTCCTCCTCATCGAGTCTGGAAAGATCCTGTTCCTGCTCAGCTTCATCAAATAGGTTGAGCTGGCCGGGGATATCAAGCGTCCTTTTTTCGCTCGAAGCCCCAAAGAGCTTTTTCTTAAGATAATCAACTTCTTCCTGCAGGGATTTTTCACGGGCCGTCTTCTCTTCGACGATAAGACGGAGGGAACGGATCATCTCTGTCTGCTCAGACATCATCGTTTTCAGTTGTGAAACGGTATCTTTCAGCTCCCGGAGCTGGATGTCTTTAGCACTGGATGCCACGGTCTCTCTCCTTAGATTTGATACTTATATTATATCAAATATCGTCTGTTATCTAAAGTGAAGAGAGGCGAAAAACCTTTATTTTATGCGGTTTTCCGGCATTTTTGCGAGCATGGGATGGAGTATTTTACTCCAGTCTCAGGGCCTTCGGCTGGTCAATATCTATCCCTGACATCAGCCAGTCGAACTCTCTCCAGGTCAGGTTCCGTACCTCGGATTCTTTCCGCGGCCACTGGTAACCACCCTTGACAGAGAGCCGTTTGTAGATCAGGACAAAGCCATCCGGCTCATGGAAAAGCGCTTTGATGCGGTCCCGCCTTCTCCCACAGAACAGGAAAAGAGAACTGGATTCAGGGTCCATCTTCAGCTGTTTCTCAACGATGGTGCACAGTCCGTCTATCGACTTGCGCATATCGGTGTGGCCGCAGACTATATAGATCTTTTCCAGCCCGGATATATCGCCTAACATGTGAATTCCTGCAGGAGACGAAATGTCCTGGTAAGGAGTGCCGGATCCACGTCGTTTTTGATGCGGATGGACATGGACTGCATTGTGATCTCGATCGTATGTGAATTGTCAAGGTCCATATCAGCCTGCAGAGCAGCTGGTGCTCCGGACTGCTCCGGAATCGTGTCCGGAACCAGGTCGATAGCAACTACATCCTGCTTTGGGCGGGGAGAATCCTGGTGCCCGTAGGATGGAGCAGGGATCTGGTCAGCTGCCGCTTTGCGGCACCTGCTGACCCAGTTATAAAAGGTACTTGGAGCAATACCGTGCTCACGGCACCAGTCAGCATCTGTCATGCCGCTCCTGCGGCATTCGGTGATAAGCCTGATCTGCTCCGACATAGAAACACGTTGTTTGCGAGTAGTCTGCATTTCCTATCCTCCTGATTGTAGTAAAATGATCCAATATCAATCTTTCTACAATTATAAGGAAGGTCCAGAAAACTGACTATCCGCCCCAAAATTTGGCGCTTACGGTTTATCGGATTTATCTAGAATACGACCTATAGGGGACATTTATTCGCATATTGGTCGTCTTTTTGGTCAAAACACTGCCAGCCCCAATTAATCAGGGCCAAACTAGTGAATTGCTATGTTCAAGACGCTATAATTATTATGGCTGTCCCAATATTACTATGAAACTATAGAAAGTCTGAGATCATGGAGTGTATGTTCTTACTTGGACTGAATGATGTTACAGAACCCAATAAGCAACCTGATTATATTTTGCCGCTGGGCGGTGCCAGAATGGCAAACCTTGACAGGTGTCTTGGGGCACACGAAGTATGTCAGATGTATAAAGGAACTCCTATTCCGGTAGTTGCGCTTACAGGAATGCGACCAATTAATGATATCGAAAGAGAATCTTTGAAAAAGTATGCGCCAGCAGCAAAAACTGAGTATGAAGCTATATGTTGCGGAATTGAAAAACTATGCGGCAACAGTAACT
>ONKG01000159.1 GCA_900318375.1 uncultured Lachnospiraceae bacterium | reverse complement strand
GAACATGGCAGAGAAAAAGGACAGCCGCCACAGAACTCTCACAGAGGCTCGTAAGGCAGCTAATAAGCGCTATATTGATAAATTCGTAGAGGTGAAGGTTAGAATGACTCCTGAGCACCGCACAGAGGTTCAGCAGCACGCTCAGGAAATGGATGAAAGCACCACCGCCTTCATCAACAGAGCGATTGACGAAACAATGGCTCGCGACAAGGAATCAAAAAAGAAATGATGACAATCGAAACTACAATGAACAAGGCAGCCGGGATCTGATTCCTGACTGCCTTTTCTCTTAAATCATCTGAAAATGTATGAACGCGTCCTTGATGGCTTTTCTCTTATCCTCCGGACACTGAGGAACTCTGTTCCCCTCCGTCTTCGGAAGATTATAATTGATCCTCTCCACAATTCCGCACTCTCTTTTTACCTGGGCGATATAAAGGTTCGATACCTTCAGCCCGAATTTTTTCAACACGTAGGACTTGATTTCTTCATAGGTTGCCTTGGTTTCCGCACTGGATACTTCAAGCTCTGAGATATCCAGATCCACTTCAATTGTCGTGTCCGGTTTGCGTTGGGACAAAAGGCAAACCGTCTCGACTGTATTTTCTTTGTCCCAACGGATTTCCTCTATCGTCTGACCGTTATAGAAGACCGGGAACTTAAACTTCATTGACTTCAGAACCTGCCCATTTTCCTGCTGTTCCGGGTATAACTGAATCTCCTGAATGAAGCTCTGGAAAAACTTTTTCTTCCAGATATCCGGCAGCTGATCATAGGCATCGTGGAACAAAATCAGGTAGTTGTAGACATTATCAGCACTGATCTTTTCTCTCCTGATACTCTCGATCTCTTCCTGATACTGAGCGACCACATCTTCAAGTTCTGTGATCTTGACGTAAGCATTTTCAAGACGTTCCTGCAGATCATTATACTTACGGTCGTATGCCCTGTCTGTGATATCAAGATTGTCAAGCTGAGCGATCAGTTTGTCCTTCACTCCGATTGCCTGCCTCAACTGCTTCTCTGCTGCTTCAAGAGACTGATCCGCTTCCCTGGTATCAATAGACATATTGATCTTTTCCTTCATCTTCTCTTCGAAGTCAGGATTCTGTACCAGACGGCTGATCACATGAGCGACCGCCTCATCAATTAACGCCTCATTCCACTGATGATGATAATCGCAGCGGTGTCCATCCACCTCCAGACGATGCTTGCAGGCATAGAAGTAATATTCCTTGTAATATGCTCCGTCTTTTCTCTTTTTGCGGTTTACATTACCCACAAGACCGGCTCCGCATACAGGACATTTTACAATGCCGCTGAGCTGGTGTTCGTGCTCCAGATCATGCTTCTTCTCCAGGCGCTTTGCAGTGGCTGCTCTCTTCTTTTTAGCAAGCTCAAACTCTTCTTCAGAAATGATGGCATCATGCTTCCCGTCATAAACGGAGAACTCATTCTGTTTCACAATATGGAACTCATTTCTTGTGCCTTCAATCTTTTCAGTTTTCCGTCTGCCGTAAGCGATCTTTCCACAATAAACCGGATTATCCAGTATTGCTTTTACAGTCGAGACCGAAAACCTTGTCAGATGCCCGTTTTGCCTTGCTTTTTTGTTGATGCCTTGCTGAGCCAGGTACTTCACCACCCCTGTATAACCCATATTTGTGTGAGTGAACTTATCGAAGATAATCCTGATCGCCTCTGCCTCATCTTCAGCAATCTGTAATTCACCGTCCACAAGCTTATAGCCATATGGAGCAAAACCACCATTCCATCTGCCTTCTCTTGCCTTTTGCCGGCGGCCCTCCATCGTCTGAACCAGAATGTTCTCGCGCTCGATCTCTGCCACCGCTGACAGAACCGAAATCATCAACTTGCCAGATTCCTTGCTGGAATCGATCCCGTCCTCGATACAGATCAGATTCACGCCATAATCCTGCATGAACTGAAGGGAATTCAGAACGTCCGCAGCGTTACGTCCGAAACGCGAAAGCTTGAACACCAGCACAAACTTCACGTTGTCCTTTTTTGCCGCGATATCATTCAGCATCCTCTGGAAGTCGGTTCTTCCGGCAATGTTCTTACCGGATTTACCCTCATCAGAATAAGATCCGGCAATCACCATATCATTGAATTCCGCATACTTTTCCATACGGTCATTCTGCGCATCCAATGAGTATCCATCGACCTGCATGGAAGTAGATACTCTTTTGTATGTATAGACTTTGACTTTCTTATTTGCCATAGTATCTCCTTTTATTACAAGTCCTACGTGTTGTGTCCCAACAGTTCCATTATAATCACTTTTGGCCATTTTTTCAATCACTTCTCCTTCCAAAACGAAAATGGCGGAAGCCCTTAAGCCTCCGCCGTATCCTCTGAACTATCACTTGTCTTAGGTTCTCCTTTGTCCTTATCCAGCTTTGAATAATCTATTTTATCTGATGTCATCTTGTATATCTGAACCATGACATCGATAAATCCATCAAAGGCAAGCTGCTGTTCCGGTGTCATTTCAAGCTTATCCATCGGGCACCTCCAAGAGTAGTTTTTTTCTACTCCCTAAAGTTCCCTTCGCCGGATGCGGCTCATCCTTCCATATCCCAGTCAAAGAAAATCCGATATCTTATACTCCTATATAAAAGAAAAACAGCTGACAGAGAATCAAAATTTCCATCAGCTGTATTTATTTCGAACTTAATCTTTATTTTACCTTCTCAAACATATCCTTGCTCACACCACAAACTGGGCAGCACCAGTCATCCGGCAGATCTTCAAAGGCTGTTCCCGGAGCAATGTCGCTATCCGGATCACCCTTTTCCGGATCATAGATATACCCGCAAGGACCACACTGATACTTTGCAGACTTGCCATCTGAATCATTTTCTTCTTCATCCTCAGCTTCTTCTTCACCGATCAGGGCGGTTACCAAAGCAGGGATGCCGGCAAAATCTTCTTCCTCAGGATTCCACTGGGAGCGGATATTTTCATCGATCACATCAAATCCCGCCCCCTTTAACTGTTCCTGCAGGATCTTCACAGACTCTCCACTCCAGCCATAGCATCCAAAAGCCGCTGCCTTCTTGTTCTTGAATTTCAGCTGTTTTAAGAACTCCATCCATCCTGCCACGCTTGACAGAATGCTGTTGCTGACCGTCGGTGAACCGACTGCAATGGCTCTGGACTTAAATACTTCCGTCATGATCTCATTCTTATCGGCTTTTGCGATATTGAAAACCTTCACTACCGTATCCGGGCTCTGACGATGAATTTCCGTGAGACGGAGCAATCATTTCAAAGGTCAGATTGAAGCCGGCGATCTCCGCAAGTTTCTTGGTCCGGATCGGTGCAAAAGGATTCAGGATATTGGCGAAATACTTCATCGCCTCTTTATTCAGCAGGCACTGATCAGCCTTATCATTGAACAGTTCTTCCACTGCGTAATGCTGGCCAAAAGCGTCATTGGAGAACAGGATGTTATCGCCAGTCATGAAAGTTGCCATTGAATCCGGCCAGTGGAGCATACGCATTTCCACAAACACCAGCTTCTTGCCATTCCCTATTTCCACAGAGTCACCGGTCTTAACCACATGGAAATTCCAGCCACGCTTTCCATACTGACCCTCAATACTCTTTACCGCATTCGCCGTGCAATAAATCGGTGTATCTGGTATTTCATCCATGAGGGCGGTAAGAGATCCTGAATGGTCACATTCCCCATGGTTGGCTACGATGAAGTCAATCTTCTTCAGATCGATCTCCTTTTTGAGATTCTCTACAAAGTCAAATCGATGAGGCGTCCATACCGTATCGATCAGAACAGTCTTCTCTTCCTCGATCAGATAGGCGTTCTGGCTGGAACCGTTCATGATGGAATAATCATCCCCATGAAAGCTTTCCAGTTCCCAATCTATATATCCTACCCAGCTGACATTGCCCTTCACATGTTTTCTCATACTCGCCCTCCTTACGCTTCTTCAATGGCACCGACCGGACATCCGTCTTTTGCCTCAGCTGCTGTGTCCAGAGCATCATCCGGCACATCAGTATCAATAGCAACTGCTACACCTGCATCTGACATAGAAAAAACTTCCGGACAGGTTCCCTCACACAGACCACATCCAATACATCCATCATTCACTACATACTTCATGACAATCCCTCCTTAGAAACATCTTTCTTTTCTATCTTTTTTACACTCTTCGATATTCCCGCAACGATAACACAGCTCGTTATCGCAGATTCCATTTTTGCTGAAATACGACCGAATATTGTTCACCGTTGTCTCTGCGATGTTATTCAAAGCCTCTTCTGTCAGAAACGCCTGATGGGATGTCACAATAACATTCGGCATAGAGATCAGCCGTGACAGCAGTTCATCGTTCAGGATATGCCCGGATCGATCCTCAAAGAAGATGTCAGCTTCTTCTTCATATACATCCAGACATGCCGCTCCAATCTTCCGTTCTTTGATTCCATTTAATAATGCTTCCGCATCGATCAGACCGCCTCTTGATGTGTTGACGATGACAACACCCTTTTTCATCAGGCGGATGGCGTTTTCATCTATCAAATGCTTCGTCCCGTCTGTAAGCGGGCAATGAAGGGAAATAATGTCGCTTTTCCTAAACAGGTCTTCAAGAGAAACATACTCTATCCCGCTGTCTTTTGCCGGGAAAGCATCATAGGCAATAACCTTCATTCCAAATCCACGGCAGATATCTATGAAAATACGTCCAATCTTTCCCGTTCCGATTACTCCGACTGTTTTTCCATGAAGGTCAAACCCGGTAAGTCCGCTTAGAGAGAAATTAAATTCCCGTGTGCGATTATAGGCCTTATGTATGCGCCTAATAGAAGTCAGCAGCAATGCTATGGCATGTTCGGCAACAGCATAGGGTGAATAAGCCGGGACATGAACCACATGAACTTTTCCAAAGGCAGCCTGCACATCCACGTTATTGTATCCGGCAGAACGAAGCGCAACCATTCTGACACCATACTCATAGAGTTTAGCGATTACTACAGCAGTAACCGAATCGTTAACAAAGACACAGACTGCATCGCTTCCTTTAGCCAGTTCAACAGTATCCTCATTTAACTTGGTTTCAAAAAATCTGAACTGTATATCATGCTGCTCTCCATAATGCTCAAAAGATACCTTGTCATATTCTTTTGCATCATAAAAAGCTACTTTGATCATAGTGTCACTCCCTCCTTAATCATTCCAGAGTTAATAAAAGCGCCATCTTGAATTCCCTCCTTAATCATTCCAGAGTTAATAAAAGCGCCATCTTGAATTTCTTCTCCGCTTTCACTGAGTGCATCCCGCCTTTTGCAAAATGGAAGTTCTCACCGGCTTTGATTGGATGAGCCTCCCCTTCATAACCGATCACAGCCTCACCATCCAGTGCGAAGATCAGCGCTTCCCCTGGAGCCGCATGCTCCGAAAGTCCTGTGCCTTCATCAAATGCCATAACAACGAACTTCATCTTATCGTTATGTACGACATCCATATTGACGATCTTTCCCTCCTGATAAGGAACAAGCTCTACCAGTTTAAAAACCTCTCCTGCCTTTACCGCATCATTCATGATATCTTCCCTCCTGATTGCTATTTCTGTATATACTGCACCGGTATCGGTTCTCATTCCGACCGGAATGTCTGTCTCTGTTACGATGGATTCTCCGGCTGAAAGCAGCTTCTTATCTCCGTCTGTCCGATATACTGTCAGACCTCCATCTGAGATGATCAGCAGCTTATGATAAGGATAGATCTCAGCACTGATATCCGTATCTTTTGCCAAAGAAAACACAGATATATAATTCTCTCCTTCGCTGATTTCCTTCGATACAGTACATCCGGGTACCGGAGCATTTTCTTTTGCGATTGAAAAAACCGCTCCAACTTTTTCCCGCATATCACACCTTCTCTTCAAGCATCAATGGTTCCTGATCAGCTCGGTCAGTTTGGATATAATGGTATCTGCATCCATCCCTGATTTCTTGCTCATTTCTGCAATATCCGCCTTCCCAAGCATGATCTTTCCCATTGGTGTATTCAGCATTCTGAATTTATCGTTTACCTTGACGATTTCATCCTTCAGCCAAGGATACTCTGTCAACAGCTCCTTTAATTTTGTTTCCTTTGTGATATTCATGACTGTCCTCCTTACTGCACTTTGACATCCGGATTCTTTTCGCCGAACTTTTCTTTAAGCAGCTCGCAGATCTCACCACGTTCTTTGCCCTGTTTTTCCATGTTTTTGATTGTCTTATATGCCTGGAAAAGCGTCGAAGGGCCTATCTCAGAGCTGAAATATCCGATGCCCTGATTCCATGCCAGAAGCTCAAACACATCGTCCAGAGCCGCGCTGTCAAGACCGTGAATATATGCCTTTACAAGTTCTCTGGTCGCCTGACGCATTCTGCCGGCACCGACTGCATTCGTAAGGGATAAGAGCAGACGCATTTCATACGGCAGATGGCGCTTTTCATCGTTCCAGGTAAGATTCCAGAACTCCACTGCCACCTTGCCAAGTCCTTCATCAATCAGCGGCATGTTAGTGAGTGCGGCAGGACGCATCGGAATATCCTTCTCTTCCTGTTTCATTTCTTTGCGATAGAAATATGCATGGAACTCCGCGTCACCCTTCTGCTCTGTGTGGTGCTCAAATCCAAGGCCCTCCATCACCTCATACAGGGGAATCGGGTCAAAGCTCTGGATCACTTCCATTCCGGCGCCAACCGGTAATCCCATCGCCTGCTTCTTAAGTCCGGGGAAGAAATTGCCCTGAATGCCACGAACATCAACCTTCTTAAATTCTTCTGTCTTCCAATCCTGAAATGCCATCTTAATTACCCCTCTCTATTTGTCAGTCTAAAATTCTTCCATCCCTTGAGATCGTAACCACCTGCCAGGGAATGAACTTGCCGCTGTTTTTAAGTGCTGTTTCCGCCGCTCTCTGCAGGCCGCCGCAGCATGGAACCTCCATGCGGACAATGGTTACACTCTTAATATCATTATTTGCTATGATCTCCGTCAGCTTCTCGGAATAATCTATATCGTCCAGCTTTGGACATCCGATCAAAGTGATCTTCCCCTTCATGAAATCCTCATGCATATTGGCATATGCGTAAGCTGTACAGTCTGCGGCGATCAGGAGCTTTGCGCCATCGTAAAACGGTGCCTGTGCAGGAAGAAGTTTGATTTGGCAAGGCCACTGCATAAGTCTCGATACCGGTTTCACATTGGCAGCCAGTGCCTGCTCCTCCTGATGTTCTTCATTATGATCGAACTGCATAAACCTTGATCCCGGGCAGCCTCCTGCATGCGCAGCATGCTGCTCCATCTCCGCTCTCATCTGTGCTTCTCTCTCCGCCATTACCTTTTCCTCCATTTTCTTTCTCTGGCTTTCTTTCACAGCCGCTTCGTCATACGCCGGTGCTTCCCTCTCTTCAAAAGTAATAGCTCCGGTAGGACAGTTTGGAAGACAGTCTCCAAAGCCATCACAGAAATTCTCTCGAACCAGTTTCGCCTTGCCGTCTATAATATCTATAGCTCCTTCATGACACGCGCTTGCGCATAAACCGCAGCCATTACATTTTTCTTCATCAATATGTATGATCTTTCGGATCATTTAGAATCCCTCCTTGTCTGTTCTGGCTTTAGTATACACATAGTTTTTCGAAAATTCTGTATCTACAGATACACCGTTCAAACTTTTTTCGTGTATAATATAGTTATCTGATCAAGCAAAGGAGAACCAAAATGGATTATACTGTTCTGGAACGAAGCACCCTTTTTCGCGGAATTCCTTCAAAGAGCCTTCGTGAATTTCTGGAATCCGTTCCCCACCATATTCAATGCTATGATAAAGACGAGATCATTTTCCATCTGATGGAAGAGGCAGACCGGATTGGAATCATACTGGAAGGACGTGCTGAAGCACAAAAACCTTTTCCAAATGGCAGCCAGGTAAATGTTTCAATCCGTACTCCAGGCGAAATGATCGGTCCGGCAGCCGTATTCGCATCCAGTCACAGATACCCTTGTGATGTGATGGCAATAGAGCCGACCACCGTTATGATGTTCCGGCGTGCAGACCTTCTTAACCTGATGCAAAAGGATGTGCACATCCTGGAAAACTTCACAACTGAAATCGCTTCCGCAACATACATGCTGCAGCAGCGGCTGGAATTGCTCTCTTATAGCGGAATAGCCCAGAAGGCAGCCTTTTACATGCTCCTGCAAAGAAGAAAAACCAATTCTGATCGCATTCAAATACCGGAATCCATCACGAAATGGTCTATGATGATGAATGTTTCAAGGCCATCGCTTCATAGGGAATTAAAACGTCTGGAAACTCAGGGAATTATTCGTTATGAAACACACACCATTGAAATTCTTGATCCAGACTCGCTTCAAGCAGTTCTCAGCCAATAAAAAAAGACGGTCAGCAGAGAATACTCTCCACTGACCGTTTTCTTTAAATCCTGCGGACGAAATCCAACGAAATCCATCCGATCCCGCTCTTCAGCCTTCCCCAACCGGCTGAAGATCCTGTACCGGACTTCACTTCCA
>ONKG01000164.1 GCA_900318375.1 uncultured Lachnospiraceae bacterium | reverse complement strand
TCCTACCTTGCTGTGGACAGTCCGGAACGAAAACGTAAAGAAGCAGTTGTTTTCAGCAAGACCGGGAAAAAGCAAGAGGCTTACCGTGCTTACGAAGAGTTGCTCTTTACCAACTATCAATTCATCAGCCTGGTATTGAATGATCTCCGGATCCTGTATATGAAAGATGAAGAACATGCGATGGCATGGAAACTGGTGAATGTCCAGAAACAGACAGCCAGGGCCTTTGAAATGGGCCGATATAATGAAGTCAGCACCGGGCTGGATGTCGCCGCCTGGGAGAAGGATGTTCCTAAAACAGCAGAGATCATGCAGCAGATCCTGGAGGCTTTGGATCATATTGGGGATTTCTCTCAATCGAGCCTGTATCAGCACATGACATTCAAGGAGATGGATCCCGGTTTCGCAGACCGGTTACGGAAAAGCCTGGTCGGGGGAATGAGTGATGAGTCATTTTCTTATATGCGAGGCAATGAGCTCTGGGAAGAAATACTGGAAAAAGGCCTTGACTCTCCCCTTAGGTCAGAAGATACACTGACATCAGATTCGAATCAAACATCATGAAAGGAGCTGATCGTTTTGCTTCAGATAGGCGAATTCTCAAGGATATGTCAGGTGAGCGTCAAGACGCTGCATCACTATGATAAGATTGGTCTTCTGGTTCCGGCGGAAGTGGATCAGGTTACAGGTTATCGTTATTATCAGGTGGAGCAGATTGACACCATGAACTATATCCAGCGCTTAAAGCGTTACGGTTTTTCCCTTGAGGAAATCCAGCAGATCATCACCCTTTCGGATGAAAAGGAGATCTCCAGACTTCTGCGTCAACAGAGAGACAAACTGAAGCGTGAGCAGCAGGAAAAGGCCGCAATCCTGAATGAGTTGCAAACGCATATCTCCATATTTGAAAGGACTGGTGATGTTATGACGTATCAGAAAGGATATCAGATTGAGATTAAGAATTCTCCCGCTATGAATGTGCTGGCGGCCAGAGCGGAGATGAGCGTGGATGAGTTCGGTAAGTATTACGGTACACTGTTTGAGCGTGTCCCTAAGGATCATGTAACCCCGACAGGTATGAACGGAGCCCGGTATTTTGACCAGGAGTTCAATCCGGAATCTTCGGATATTGAAGTCTTTATCGGGATCCGTGAGAAAGATAAAGCAGATACTGTCATGGAGCCCTGCGAGTGCGCGATGACAGTACATCACGGAGGATATTCCACACTCTCCGAAGCTTACGGTGCTGTTGTGAACTGGATCATGGAGAACGGATATGAGATCGCCGGATCACCGTTTGATCTGTATATCAAAACACAGTTCGATTCCCTTTCGCCGGAAGACTGGGAGACGGAGGTCTATTTCCCGATAAAAAAACGATGAAATGGATTGAAATGTCCCTGTCACAGGATTGTCACAGCTACGGTAACAGCCCTGTCACAGCTATCGATTTATGACTGAATAATATTTTTTAAAAGTTTCACTGTAACAGGATTGTCACAGGTCCTGAAGTAAGGCCGGTCACAGCCGACAGCATTGTAGACGAAATGGACGGGTGACTGAATTGGAACAAGGTAACCAACCGGAGGCGGTTGTTTTTGCAGAAAACTGCAGAAGCAGCCGCCTCCTATTTTTGTGCTCATTTTTAGGAAAAAAGTGCCGCTCACCTCCGGAACTGAAGTCTGCCTGACAACCAGATTTCAGAATTCGGAGGAAAGATCAATGAGCTTTGATGCAGAAGCCTGCGGGGCCAGAATCAGAGAGCTTCGCAAGGGTAATAAACTGACACAGGAAAAACTGGCAGAGGAATTGAATATAACGGACAGCCATCTTCGGCGGATCGAGAGCGGCACAAGGACTGGCTCCATAGATCTGCTGATCGATATCGCAGCTTATTTTGAGGTATCGATGGATTATCTCCTTCTCGGAAAGGTGGATCAGTCCGGGAAAGTGAGAGCGGAATTACGGGAGGTACAAAAGCAGCTGAAGCGGATCACGGCCATGCTGTAAAGAAAAGACAGGAACCGTGCCTGATTGGATCGGTAAACCGTGCCTCCAAGGCTCTAAAAGAGCCAGTCGCTTCTTATTATACTAACTTCAGAGCAGTGAGATAGCTGCTATACGCACCTTGACAACCGAATATACATTTCATCAGGCACATTCTGATTCTTGATTTTTCCAGAGAGCCTGCGAGGGATTCGCCATGAGAGCCAGGAAATGAAGCACTTTTAAGAGAGAGCATTTTCCTGTCTGGAGCGGTACAAATCCACTGCAAATGCCGGGGCTGCACCCGGCGGCGGCCATGACCTGGAGAAGGGGATAATGATACTTCCGTCGAAGGACGGCTCGGCGAGAACCGCGGAGGGGTGAGACTCCCATGAGCGCAGAAAAGCAGATCTGCCGCCTGATGAATTTCCCATACAGGCAGATAGCCTGTGTTCTCCGGGGTGTCGTGGACAAATAGGAGGGCGATCATAGTTAAAATGACAGCGGGCCTGCTGCATGGGCAGAAATACCTGGGCAGAGGCCTGCTTTTACACAGGAGGCAGAGCTTCATGAAAGCAGACTGGGTATACCGCCGGGGAGATATCTACCTGGCAAATCTGAATCCGTTCAAGGGCTCAGAGCAGGGAGGCAAAAGACCGGTCGTCGTTCTTCAGAACAATATCGGCAACCGGCACAGTTCCACCCTGATCATAGCGCCGATCACGTCCCGGGTCGAAAAGAATACCGGACAGCCGACGCATGTAAATATCGGCAGGATCGGTTATAACCATGTTCTGTCTGTGGTTCAGCTCGAACAGATACGGACCATAGACAAGCAACGGGTGATCCGGTATTTCGGAAGAATAGACCGGAGCATGATGAAAAAGGTCGAGGAGGGTATGTTGATCAGCCTTGGAATAAAAGGTTTTGACAGAAGAGGTGAATGCATTGGAACCAATCATGATAACAGAAATAGAAGAGCGGGCGAGTGATCCGCCGGCTCCGATTCTGACGCGCTATGTCAATCTCTGTGACAAATATACACTGACGATTGAGGAAGCGGCGGCTTATTTCGGAATCGGGCAGAAAAAGATCCGGAGCCTTGTACAGACACATGAAAACGATGACTTCATTCTGCACGTCGGAGTGAAGGTTTTGATCAAGCGAAAAAAGTTTGAGAATTTTATTGACAGGAGTTCAGAAGTTTGATATGGGAGAGTGATATATGGTATACTCACCATGTCGTAACGAAAGGCTCTCCTGCGAAGGAGGGAAGGCGATGAGTGCAAAGCGGCGGGATAAGAAGAACCGGATCTTGCGCAGCGGAGAGAGCCAGACACAAGATGGAAGATATAAATACACATTTTATGAGGGCGGAAAGCAGAGAGCTTTCTACTCATGGAAACTGGAACCGACGGACCGGCTGCCTGCGGGCAAGAGGGACTGTGTAGCCCTTCGGGATCAGATAGCCGACTACAAACGGCAGCATGACAGAGGCGTTGCCTTTCGGGGCGATGATTACACGGTCTATGAACTGACGCGGAGATATGTCGATCTGAAGCAGAACGTAAAGCATACGACAAGGGCCGGATACAAGACAGTCCTGAAGATCCTGTACCAGGATCCCTTTGGAACCAAACGGATCGATAAAGTGAGAACCATGGATGCGAAGGCTTGGCTCGTGAAACTCCAGCAGGAGGAACACAGAGGCTATTCGTCCATTCAGACGATACGCGGTGTCTTAAGACCGGCATTTGCGATGGCGGTGGAGGATGACCTGCTGGTCAAGAATCCATTCGACTTTATGCTCTGTGATGTGATCGTGAATGACAGCGTCAGGAGGGAAGCCATCACGGCCGCCCAGATGAGAGAGTTTCTCCGGTTCGTTCGGGAAGACAGACATTTCTCCAGGTATTACGACGGCATCTACATCCTATTTCATACCGGAATGAGAATTTCGGAATTCTGTGGACTCACCATTCAGGATATTGATCTGGACAGACGTACCATCAATATCGATCATCAGCTTCAGCGCACTTCGGACATGCAATATATCATAGTTGATTCGGCGAAGACGGATGCAGGTACGCGGATCCTTCCCATGGAGGATGATGTGTACGAGTGTTTCAGCAGAATCCTTGCAGAGAGGAAAAAGCCGAAAGTTGAGCCAATGGTGGATGGAAGGATTGGCTTCCTTTACATGGATAAGAACGGGATGCCCATGGTGGCGATGCACTGGGAAAAGTATTTTCAGCACATCACTGAGAAGTACAACAAGATCTACCGGGTGCAGATGCCCAAGGTCACGCCCCATGTCTGCCGGCATACCTACTGCAGCGAGAAGGCCAAGAAGGGAATGAATCCGAATACCCTCAAGTATCTGATGGGCCATACGGATATCAGCGTCACCCTGAACACCTACACGCATCTGGGACTGATCGATGCGGAGCAGGAGCTGGAACGCATGCAGAGAGAAGTCAAAATGAGTGAGAAGATCGAGCGCCGGAAGCAGCGCAGAAAGTCCTCAGGGGAATGAAAAGGGATGGAAAACCGGTGAAACCGCAAAAATCCAATGTTGATAAAACGCGGTTTTCGGCCTGTTTTTCGGCCCGTTTTATCAACATTTTATCAACATTGAAGTCCAAGATATGCAAGGAGATGCCAGTTTATGCCGGATTTCAATGAAATCGAAAATCGCGGAAACCCGCATAAAATAAGGCAAAACGCGGCATAAGCTGGCAAAAA
>ONKG01000166.1 GCA_900318375.1 uncultured Lachnospiraceae bacterium | reverse complement strand
CTTCAGCTCGATGTCGCGGCGTTCGCCGTATACATCCAATCCAGCTGCCATCCGATTGTGAGCGAGCTCACATCGGCTGTCATCTGTCTTGTCTGTGCATGGCTCATTGCTTCGCGCAAATAAAAAACCGCCTGCCTTTTCGGACAAGCGGAAGAATCAGCAAGATAAGCTGAGATCAGTCTGTTCAATCCAGAGCATGTGCAAACACACCTGGATCCAGATATCCACTTGATCCGGCCTTGAAAAGGCATACCTTATTAAGCCTCTCAGCTTTTTCAGCTGCGGGCATAATGATTCCCTGAAGATCATTCGGGCGATATGTATTGCGTGAACTGAATATATGTATCTGCAGCATTGCCTTTCCTTTCCGAACCTGTGGTTCTATTTTTTCTGACATCCACTATAACACCATTTTAAAGCCTTGTCATTATACTTGTAGTATAAATTCAGGGCTTTGTTACAGGTTTTTAAAAAAAGCCGGGAAAATTTGCAGCTCCCCTGACTGAGCGCCGCTCCCGGGTCCCTCTTCCGTTGGGGTACGGGAGCGTATTTCAGGTCGGGAAGAACACTTGAAACACCAACCTGTGAACATCAAAAAACCGCCTGCGCGGAAATGCTCCAGGCAGGCGGCTCATGATAAAAAAGACTTCACAAGAAGCTCAGTTAAGCCAGTGTTTTGCCAGAGAATTCTCACACGCCAAAGTAACCTTGCAGCCGGAAAGCAGAAGGGACAGATACAGAGCGTATGAGCTGAACAAAACAAACATAACCTTCATCTTAGTAAACCTCAAACCCTTTCTTTCAGTAATTGGATCTTACAAGCTGATGATAAATCGATTCCACGGAAAAGTCATTCTACCGTTAGTATAAAAATCTTTAAAATCGGTTCTTCTTCTGCCGCTTCTCATCTTAAACGACGATTGCTGTACACTGGTCACGGTATTTCAGTCAGTCAGTTTGTCCCCTCTCCTCCTCCAGCCGCTGAGAATCAGGCGCAAATCAAACATATGTTCTTTACAAACCCCATAATATCATGTATTATTATGTTTATAAATAGTTATTTCGATACATATATGTATTTTTATGTTATGCGGCGGTATATATCTTATTCCCGTTATACGCAGAAATAACACCGCCCTCAATACACTCAACAGATCTGTTACCCTCACATACAGGGACAGACGCTGACGATAGAAAGGAAACACCTATGCCGCGCAGAAAGATAGACAGGTCAGTTCTCCGGACAAGCTCCGTCATAGACATGAAGACAGGGATGCCCGTAAGCCCGCCGCCCATACCGGTCATCTGTGAAAGGATCCGGTATTTCAGGGAGCATGCCGGGATTGAACAGAAGGAACTCGGGAAAAGGACCGGCATCAGTCCCAATACGATCAGCAACTGGGAAACAGGCCGTTCAAGGCCCGACATCAACCTGATCCCCGCGATCTGCGGAGCACTGCATGTCAGCCTGTCTGAGCTTTTCGGCATAGAAGATCCGGAGGAAAGAAAAACCAGGCTTGCTCCGCGGGAGCAGGGCCTGCTAGAAAGATACAACCGGCTGCGTCCGGGCAATAAAGCCATCGTCGACTCCATGATCGATACCATACTGGGTGTGCAGGAAGCAGAGGACAGGCCCGAGATCGGCAGGCTCCTCTTTTTCCGCAAGGCCCTTTCCGCAGGAAAAGGCGACCCCACGGAGATCGAGGGACGGGGCATGCCCATCTTCCTGTATATGGACCGTTTCAGGAATACCGCCGGTTCAGTCATCAGCCGCAGGGCGGACTGCGTCTTCGTTGTCAACGGCGACAGCATGGAGCCCGGGTTCCGCAGCGGTGACATGGTGCTTGTCGAGCGCATACCGGATGCTCCGCATCTGGACGCCGGAGAGATCGGTGCCTTCATCATGGGAAACGAGACATATATCAAGGAATATTCGGAAGAAGGTCTGGTCTCCCTCAATCCCCGTTACCCCCTGATGCGCTTTGAAGAAGAAGCTGATGTATACCTGATCGGGCGCGTACTGGGAAAACTGGATCCGGAATGCATTGCAACGGCAAAAGATGTTGATATGTACAGGATGGTCCATGAGCCGGATGCTTCCCTGCAGACCGGCGGAAGAGATGATGGCGAAGTAGTATGCAGGGAGTTTATTGACAGGTATCTCTGGTAAAAAGATATTTCCGGTAACACAGTTCAAGATCAGATGCGAGCTGTCAGGAGGTTGAAATGGATATCAAATGGGTAGATGGGTTTGAGATCAGAATCGGCATTGATGGAGGGGCTACTCTCATTTCGGCAAACCGGGAAGGACTGCTGTCCCTGGCAGAGCAGCTTACAATGCTGGCGGAACAGCCTGCCGGCAGCCACATTCATTATGATAAATACAATTCCCTAGAAGAGGGATCCGACGAACTGATCATTGAGAAAGCATGATCTGGGACAGGATCAGTCCCGGGAGGTTCATGATGGATACATATCAGCAGATGGACCTGTTCCATGATAATGATGATCTGCCTGCAGCAGCCAGCCAGACTGATCCGCGGCCACCGGTTACGGTGACCTGGAACCTATGGCACGGCTGCAAAAAAGTGAGTCCCGGATGCGCGAACTGCTACATGTTCCGCAGAGATGAGGAATACGGAAAAGATCCCACCAATGTTCACAAGACATCCAGTTTCAACCTGCCGGTCCGGAAATACCGCTCAGGACCGTATAAAGGACTCAATCGGATCCCGGCGGGATCTTTGATCTATACCTGCTTCACTTCCGACTTCTTCATTGAAGAAGCGGATGACTGGCGTCCGGAAGCCTGGGATATGATCCGCCGGCGGCCGGACTGCTCATTCTTTATGATCACCAAACGCCCGGAGCGAATCCTTCAATGCCTCCCTGCAGACTGGGGCAAGGGATGGGATCATGTCCATATCAGCTGTACCTGCGAAGACCAAACCCGGGCTGACTGCCGGCTTCCGGTCTTTCTCAAGCTTCCGATCCGGCACAAATCCATTACGCATGAGCCGATGCTGGAAGCCATTGATATACGCAAATATCTGGCGGAATACGGG
>ONKG01000168.1 GCA_900318375.1 uncultured Lachnospiraceae bacterium | reverse complement strand
TCCATGAGAACCTCCCTTAGGTGTGTATGGGTATCCGGTTACCCTCCATCATAAGGGAATTGATCTCGAAAAAATAGTTACATGAAATTTGACGCTTACATTTTATTGCCCTTTCTTATTATTTATAATAATTCTTATTAAGGTGCTCCACTTACCCACTTTCTTTAGTATTAATACCGATACATAAAATATATCATTATCAGGAGTATCGTATTCCCACCAAAATGGGGGAATCATAATCTACTAAAAAACACGCATAGGAAACGAATCATTCGTTCGTTTCTATGCGCGTTATTTATCAGTCTACCTTCATAATGGGTACATGCCTTTATTGATCATATTGAAAACGATCGAGTTGCTCGTCCGTTAGTCAGAAATCTAATCCATATAACCAACCTTTATATACAAATTTATTATAGGTATCCAAAGAATAGATGTCAAATATTATATCAACTCAACACTGAGATAAACCGGCAATAACCCAGGTGCAATCCTAATAGGCCACAAAATGAAAGGCTGCTTTCCTTATCTCTGAACTTCCACAGGTGTTCCCGTATTTACAGACAGCGCTTTCTCATACCGGAATAATCAGTTATTGTTTATAACAATACTCAACATTCAAGCAACTATGTCATAACATCTTTTTATTAATTAGCGCAGCATTATTGCTGCCACTGCGGTTGTCACTGGGGGTTTTGCCCACAGTGACCATATATCGCGGATCTCCGCAATAAGTCAACTTATAATGCTTTCCGTCCTCGGTAATCTCAATACCAAGGCGCTGCAGTTCCTGGCGCATGGCTCCGGTAAGACTCTTGTATCCTTTGAAAAGGTTCTTCACCCTCTGCCTGCGCTCTTCGCTTAAGTGAGCGCAGGGATTGTTGTCCAGGATATCCTGTAAAACATCTCTTTTTCGTGTGCCATTTTCCGTTGCAGACAGAGCTTCCTCTATGGTGGTCAATATTATATCACGGATTTCACCCTGATAGAAATCCTCCTCATCGCCCGACAAGTGTCCCGCGGCATTTTGAAGTTGCCGCCTACTGTAAGAAAACTGCAAATTATTTTCTCTATTTTACTGATGATACCTATAAGAGTGTGCTGTTTACCACGGCATGCTCTTTTCTTTTTTATCAATCAAACAGGCTGGATAAGGGTGGGGTGCGGGGTGCGCGAAGCGCAGGGCCGCAATGGACTCTGTCCGCAGCTGGACTGATCCGGCAGAGCATCAGCCTGCAGAAACTCTCCCTGCCGGATTTCCCTTGACTATCTTTTTAATGCATCCTATATTTGTTTGCTGACAACAAAAAACGGAGAAAGAACAGCCCCTACCACAGTTCGTCCTCTCTCCATTCACCAAACAAACAGCATGTGCGCCAAAAAGCAGATGCTTTTGTGGCAGGCGCCTTATACCGTTCATCAGCTACTATGATAAGAAAGAACGTCCTTGCTTGCAAGCTTATTCGTATAAAAAGTTCTGCATCCCGTCTCTATCAGAGCCAGAAAGAAGGGTTCAGACCAGAGATGGAGATCTGCCCTTACTGCGGGAGCCGGGGCTGCTGCATCCGTTTCGCCAGCTATGAACGCTATGTCCTCGACTTTCTCGACGGCCATCCCGTATGTGAGACGGTCCGGGTCCCCAGGATCAGATGCGGGAGCTGCAGGCGTACACATGCCATCCTGACTGACTCCCTGGTCCCCTACCGCTCCTACAGCCTTTTCTTTATATTGCGAGTCATCGGTGAATACCTTCTCCATCTGCAGACTGTTGAAGGACTCTGCATCCGCTTCGGCATCACCCACTCCATGCTTTACCGCTGGTTCCGTCTCTTCCAGGATCACAAGGCAGAATGGCTGGGCATCCTGGCGGATCTGGAACAGGAGCCTCTTGCCTTCCTCAGGCGGCTGGTGTCCCTTCCTGTGTACTGCACCTTCTCCGACGGATTCTGTCAGAAGACCCTCATGTCCTTTCTCCAGTCACACGCAAATCCGGCGAACTGCTGTTTCCAGCCCGGCAGGCACCCGTGACGTCTGCATCCAGTCACACAACAGGGGCATGGCATCCCGCCTTCCTGCGGCAGTAATCTCTCCGTAAGGAGGTTTTTATCATGAGTAAACAGGAAATATCAAACAGTGAGATCGCCAGGGCGGCAGAGATCGCGCAGTTCCGCTTTGCCCTCATCGCCCCGGTCATCCAGGATCTTTACCCGGACAAGAGCCGGACACAGTACTACAAGCGGATCACTGAGAAGCCGCTCACTCAGCCGGATGGGAAAGTCGTTGTCTACAACCACAAGACCCTCGAAAAATGGGTATCGCTTTACAACCGCGGCGGCATTGACGCGCTGATGCCCAAAACACGCTCGGACAAGGGGACAACCCGCGTCCTTTCCGACGAGGCTGTCTCCAGGATCTTCCGGCTCAGGAAGGACTTTCCAAGGCTCAATGCTACACAGATCCATCTCCAGCTTATCAGGGATGGATACATACCGGCGACTGTGAGCGTATGTGCTGTACAGCGTTTCATCCGCCGCAATGACCTGAAGTCAGCACGTGACCCTGACATGCGTGACAGGAAAGCCTTTGAGGAAGATGCTTTCGGCCGCATGTGGCAGGCGGACACGTGCTACCTTCCGCATATCTCGGAAGATGGAAAGCTCCGCAGGGTCTATGCCATCCTCATCATCGATGACCATTCGCGTATGGTCGTCGGCGGGGAGCTGTTCTACAACGACAACGCGCCAAACTTCCAGAAAGTCTTCAAGGATGCAGTTTCCACTTACGGTGTTCCGACAAAGCTCTATGTTGATAACGGCTGCAGCTACTCAAACGAACAGCTTTCCCTGATCTGCGGGAGCCTTGGGACAGTCCTGATCCATACCCGTGTCCGGGACGGCGCAAGCAAGGCGAAAATTGAGCGCCAGTGGCGGAGACCTGGCTGTACGGGCTTGATATCAGCTCCATCCATTCACTGTCACAGTTCAACGACATGCTCCGGGATTATATCCGCGCCTACAACCTCTCCATCCATTCCGGTATCTGCTGCAGGCCTTTTGACCGCTATCAGGCAACAAAAGATGCCATCCGCCCTGCACGCTCAAGGGAGTGGCTGGATGAATGCTTCCTCAACCGCGTCATCCGCAAGGTACGTAAGGACTCAACTGTATCGATCGATTCTGTCAGCTACGATGTCCCCATGCAGTTCATTTCCCAGAAAGTCGAGATCCGCTATGTCCCCAGCGACATGGACACCGCCTGTGTCTTCTATGAAGGTGAAAGGTTCCCGATCAGGCAGACAGATAAAGTCGCGAACTGCCATACAAAACGGAACAATCCACTTCCCATCGACTACTCTAAGATAGGAGGGTGACCCATGGCTTCGTTTCTGGACTACTACGCACTTTCCTTCAATCCGTTTGACAAACAATGCCTCAAAGAAAAGGACGGGTTCATGTCTTCTGACTTCAGACAGATGACCAGCCGCCTCGACTACCTGAAGACCGTCCGCGGGATCGGCGTCTTCACGGCCAGGCCGGGGATGGGAAAGACTTTCGGCCTGAGATGTTTCGCAAAGTCGCTTGTCCCCAACAAGGACCACATGGAATACATCTGCCTCTCGACTGTCAGCGTTGCCGAATTCTACCGCGAACTGTGCGAGATCCTGGGAGTCAGCCTGCGGGGAGGAAAACCCGGACGCTTCAAGGCGATACAGGAGCAGATCGAATACCTCTACAGGGAAAAGCGGCAGCCCCTTATCCTGGCGGTGGACGAGGCCCAGTTCCTCAACACCGCCATCCTTAACGACATCCGGATGATCATGAATTACGGATATGATTCACTTAACTGCTTCACTCTGATCCTCTGTGGAGAGTCCCATCTGAACAATACGCTGCGCAAACCCGTGCATGAAGCACTGCGGCAGCGTATCACTGTCCACTATGACTTTGCCGGGCTTTCCGACGCGGAAGTCCCGGAATACGTCCGTCACAAGATCTCTGTTGCCGGCGGCGCGCCTTCGATCATCACAGAAGCCGCGATGGCTTCCGTCAACAGCCTCTCCCAGGGCAATCCGCGCATCATAGACAACATCATGACAGATGCCCTCACAATCGGAGCACAGATGGAGCGCTCCGTGATCGACCCGGATGTGATCCTTTCCGCTGTAAACAACCAGAATCTTGGGTGATGCTTTATGTCAGGCTGCAAGGAACCTTGTGGCCTGGCTTTTGTTATTGTCTCGTTGTAGGGGAGCAGCGTCTTCCTCTGACAGTGTGCCTGCAGTCTGCTGACAACGTGCATTCTTTGATAAAAAGGTGCAGTCAGAGAGGCATTTATGCCGTAAATAATCCGCAAAAACCTCCGCTGTCAATTCGCCGCCCGACAAGAGTAAAGGAGAAGCTGTAACATCGGAGTATTTTGCCCGCAGTCCCTGGTTCTCATATTGAAGTGCTTCATTAGATCTGGTGAGTTCCGCAACCTTGTCATGGAGCTGTCTGAGATCCTCATCGAAGGTATCATAAATCTTATCAATTTCGTCCTCTGCCTTTTTTCTGGCAGATTCCTCGATCATACGGACACGGATCTGCTGCATTAGCCGATCATTGAGAATCGCGCCAACAACACCGTTCCAGGTCATAAGTCGATCCTTCCTCTGCGTGATGCCATACTGGATCACGCTCCGAATGACCATCTCCAGACGAGAATCCGCATTGCCCGTCACACTGCGATAACAAAACTTCTTACAGCGAACTGATCCAGAGGGATAATAGACCCATACTGCACCGAAGGGTTCTTCCGACTTTCCACAGAAATCGCGAATGCCACAACACTCCTGAGCTGACTTCTCTACCAGCACATGAGCTGCCCCTTTAAGCCTTGAAGCAAGCCACGCCACACTCAAGGGTTCCTGATCATCTGCCGTCCTGAATACCAACACCACAGGAAGTCTGTTATCACTTTCCTTTGTGAACACTTTCTGATACAAGTCCATATCTGAATCTGTAATATAAATTGGCGTGCGCAGAACCGGTATATCTTTATCCTCTTTTAAATAGTCATGCTCAATCAGCAATGTAATAAAATGCGGTGTCGAAAATGCGGCGTTCATGACCAGTGCATCTTCGTGATAGGTACGATCCAGCTGAATGGACATCTGCATACTAGCAAAATCCATGATGAAGTCCGAATCCCACAGAACTCCGTCTGCTGTCCTTTTCTCATGTCGGACAGCAATTATATTCTTTTCTTCATACTCTGCAAACTCCAACCAAAGAGATTCTGTTCCGTAGCGTGCTGTATGCTCCCCATGCCAGTCTATACCCTTCACCACATTCTCCGCATACTTACTGCCTTCATTCCATTCCAGAACCATACGGATGAAATCATCTCCTGTAAAAGTATCCTTTATGTCCAGTACAGTTGAAAACAATAGCATAACTAATGTATGCTCAATAAGTGGCTGTTAAGCCAACTTACGATAATCCCAGTGATTATGCGGAATAAATAACAGGATCCCTGCCTTTGTTCCGCAATTGTACCTTGAAAATTCCAGGACTGTTTTTTGGCACAAAAAGGCTTTCGCCAGTTTGTCGATGTTCATCGCTATGATCGAGAGCGCAATAGAACTCCGCGTAGTTCCTTCGAGCCTGGTC
>ONKG01000169.1 GCA_900318375.1 uncultured Lachnospiraceae bacterium | reverse complement strand
GTTCCTCACGGTCCGAAATTCGGGAAAATCATATAGGTATAGAGCATTGCGATGACCATATATTCGATCAGGATGATAAAAAAGGCCCGGAAGGTGATCCGCAGGACATCGCCCTCTCTGCCGATCGAGTTGACAGTCGCACAGGCTGCGACGACGTTGTTGGGACAGATGAGATTGCCCAGAGAACCCGCGGCGTTCTGACCGGCAAAGACCGTGATGGGGTTGATTCCTAGGAGCTGGGAAGCTTCAATGTGCATACCGGCGAACATAATATTGGAACCCAGTCCGGTGCCGGTAATGAAGGACCCGAAAGAGCCGATGAAGACGGCTGCCGCCGGGTAGGCAGGTCCTGCGATGCCGGCAATGGTCTTAGCTGCGGTGGACATCATGCCGGTCGTCTCGGACTGCATGACGTAGGACAGGCAGAGCAGGCTGCCCATGGTGATCATGACGGGCGCCAGTGACTTGACGGTCTGCCTGACCACTTTTTTCATCTGCTTTATGTTCATTCCCAATGTGATCGCGCCCAGCAGGGAGCAGAGCAGGATGACAGCGTCGACCCAGCAGATATAGCCGAACAGGCACATCGTGGCAAATCCATTCTCCGGGAACAGGGCAGGAACCCCGTATCGGACAAGCGGGATCAGGATGAGAATATAGATATAAGGAGAAAGAGCCTGGAAAGTGCTGTATTTCCTTTTAATCTTTCCCTCGGATTTGTATCTGTACTCTTTTGGTGTTTTAATCGGCACAAATTTGACAAAAAGAATGCACAAAATAACACCGATGACACCGGTCCCCAGAGAAGTGATCTCGGGTCCCACGAAATTGGAGAGCGCAAACATGACCAGGCCGCCGGAGACACCGGCGAAGACCACAAAGTGCATGATCCCGCGCAGGCCTTTGGGGCCAAAGGCGATCAGGACCGCCATAAGCGGAACGATGAGCAGTCCCAGAGAATTGATCCTGCCTACCATGGCGGAGTTGAGCGCAGTGGTGGAGATCCCCTCATTCACAAGGGCTGCGCCGCCGCTGATGGTGGTCAGTCCCGCACCTCCCCAGGAGGTACAGGTACAGTCGCCCAGCAGGGAGACCGCGATTGCAATGATGGGGTCAAAACCCAGAGCTGTCAGAAAAGGAGCTGTCAGGGCCGCTGGCGCACCTGCTCCCGCCGCGCCTTCCAGGAAAATCGGTACGAAGATGCCGATAATGATGAGCTGCGCGCGCCGGTCATCTCCGGAAAACTGCGTGATCGCCGCCTTCACGTCCTCAATGGCGCCGGTAGCCTTGAGTGCATTCAGAATGGTAAAGGCGCCGAAAATCATGACGACGATCTTGAAGCCTTCTTTGAGTCCCTTCCAGACATTCGCGTCCAGGACAGCAATATTATCCTTCAGGCTGAGGTCTGTGATATTGAAATAAGTCAGTGCGAGGAACATTCCCCACAGAAGCGCAAGCGGCGCAATTTTTGCCGCCGACACACGAAATGCCATAATTCCGACCAGTACGATGACGATCGGACTGATTGCAAGAATAAAACTGAGCATACTCTCTCCCCTCTGTGCAGCCTGCCGCCAGCTCCGGCCAATCGCAGCCCATTCGCGGTTTGCCCCGGGGTGACGGGCTTTTCAACGGATAAATCCGACATAAAAAATATCGAAGAGACTGTCGGATACCTCATTGGGAAATCCATTGAATGTCTCGTCTGAATTCTGACGAAAGCCGGGCTGATGCAGCAGAACTGTTTATCAAAAAATCACTGAAGAATCTGCGGATGCAGCTTCATATTCGCGCGGACATCCTCGCAGCAGGTATGGAAGGCCGCCATTTCGTCCGCGGGCAGGTCATACTCCACGATCTGCTCCACACCGTCCGCGCCGATGACCGCCGGAACGCCTACGTAGACGCCGTGTTCGCCATACTCGCCGTCCAGCAGGGTGCTGACAGGAATGATCGCCTTCTCGTCGTGCAGGATCGCTGCGACCAGGCGGCAGAGTGCGGTGCAGATACCGTATTCGGTGCAGCCCTTGCCGTCGACCGTCACCCAGGCATTGGCGACTGCCTGTTTTTTGACCTGGTCATTGTCAAAGACAAAGCGGCTGTCCTTTTTGGCCAGATCGGCAAGAGGCTGTCCTCCGAAAGAAATCTGAGACCAGGGGATCATAATGGAATTGCCATGCTCACCCATCATACAGCCGGAAATAGAGTTATGAGCCACTCCTGTCTGCTGGAAGAGAATGTTTTTCAGGCGGGCTGTATCCAGGCCGGTCCCTGTTCCGAAGACATGGCCGCGGGGCAGGCCGGAAAGCCTTGCGATCTGTCCGGTCACAACATCGCAGGGATTGGTAATGTTGATCCAGAGTCCATGGAAACCGCCCGCGATCACCTTGGGCACATAGTCGGTCACCTGGGGGATGGTAAAATTCATCTCATCCAGGCGGTCATGATTGAGAGTTGCCAACAGCTCAATCTTGCCGATGGCATTTACAATAATGTCTACATCTTCCAGTTCCTCATAGGCTGCGGAATTGACTACAACAGTATGCGGACAATTGGCGATCGCGTCCCGGATATCCTGGACTTCGCTGCGGAGCTTTGCCTCTTTTTTATCAACAAAGACAAGCTCGTCCGCAAGACCGCTCAGTGCCAGCGCATATGCGCAGTGTGTCCCTACATGCCCAAGACCGATAATGGCGATTTTTCTTTTTTTCAGCATAATTTACTCCTCCTCTGGTATTTTTCATGGCGGAAACTGCTCACCGTTTTCTCCGATTCCCTTTCTCACAGCACTCCGGAAAGCCTCTGCTTTCTTTCACCAGGTTCACGGCTGTTTCCATCCAGTGTCATCATATGGCACTATTTTTATTTTTTATGATGTTGAGGTCAAAAGGTGGTTAAGGGAACACCGTCTCGTCAAGTTGCACAAACGCCTTGGGCACGCTCTCGCTCTACCCTCGCTGGCAGCGGT
>ONKG01000171.1 GCA_900318375.1 uncultured Lachnospiraceae bacterium | reverse complement strand
ATCATGCGTAAATGTGCGGACATGAAATATCATTTTGCTGCGGAAGTGAGGATCTATCCTTCCTCACAGCAGAAACATATCATAGCGGTAAATGACGGGTGATTTTGCAGTTGCCAATAACAGTATATAACGGTATTTTAGTACACTGTTATATACTGTTATATATTTACTCAGATATCGTTTTATGCTATCCTATATGTGTATCAATAAGTACTTTGAAAGTAAGGCGGTTTCTGTGTATGTACAAGAGCAGTGATTTTACCAAGCCGGTCTATAAGACCGGGGAAATCATGGAGATACTGAATATCAGTTATTCCACCATTAAAGTGTATGATAAAAACGGTACTCTTCCGATAAAACGGACAGGGACAGGCCGTCGGGCCATCTTCAGAGAAGACCTGCTGAATTATCTGGACAGTAAAGGCCTTTTATATGATGATACCGAGACCGTAAATAAACATGATATCATATACGCAAGAGTTTCCAGCCACGAACAAAAACAAAAGGGAGACCTTGACAGGCAGGCAATGTTCCTGCTTGAAAATGTGCATGACCTTCATAACCCTATCATTATGAAAGAGGTCGGCTCGGGCCTGAACGACAGACGCAGGAAATTGCAGGAACTGATGGTCATGGTGCTCGACCACAAGGTCTCAAGAGTATTTGTGACATATAAGGACAGATTGACGAGGTTTGGGTTTCATTATCTTGAAACGACTTTTAATCACGAAGGTGTCCGGATCATAGTCATCCGGGACGAGGCTCATGAAAAATCCGTTCAGGAAGAACTGGTCGAAGACATGATGGCGCTTATCGCGAGTTTCAGCGGAAAACTGTATGGGCTCCGGAGCGGTAAAAATAAGAAAAAGCAGAAGGATGGACCTGCTGCTTCGGACAGAGAGGATCAAAATTGATATTATGAAGATGGAAAACAGGGAATTAATGGAACAAATGCTCATGGCAATCCATGCGAAGGATACGCTGGAAATGCTGGAAGAACTGATTGAGAATTCCGATACAGACAAGATCGACAGGAAAAAGCTGCTGGATATCATCAGAAGAAGTCCTGATATGTTCTTCGAAGAAGGGTGATAAAACGTAGAATATTTTGCCCTCAAATTCCTGTCCTGCCCGGGTGACTGCAAAATAGTCATCCGGAGCATTAAGTCAGACTTCAAATTATTCATTAGGGGGTGTTAATCAAATGCCTGTCCTGACGACAGAGACGCGGCTTACTGAAAAGGAAGCGCACGACATCATGGGATACATACAGAAATACCGTGTGGATTACGGAATTATTCAGCGTTATGTATGGCTTGTGATTGTCAGACAGAAAGGTGTCATCAACAAGTCGGAACTGAATACGGAGATCCAGAGAAAGTTCTCGGTCACAAAACGCACTGCGAATTCTGTTATATACGACATGAAAGGGCGTTATAAGGCCCTGCAGGAACTGAAAAAGACAGAGAAGGGCCAGTTGAAGAACAAGATCCTGTGTCTGGAGCAGCAGGCGGAAAAGACAGCCGCTGTCGTCAACATCCTGAAGAAGGACGCCGCTGCAAACAGGCTGGATGGGAAGCAGCTTGTAAAATATCGGAATCTGAAGAAAACGCTCTATTATAAGCATCAGAGGATACAGAAGTTCAGGGACAGGCTGGCGCAATTGGAAAAAGACATGAGGAGCGGCAGATATTCGTTAGGTTTCGGCGGTAAGAAGACATTCGATAAGCAGCATCGTCTTGAAGAGAACGGATACCGCAGTCACGAAGGATGGTATAACGATTACAGGAAAAGGCGCGATTGTAATGTTTTCTATCTTGGCAGCAGGGATGAAACGGCAGGGAACCAGATGTTCCAGTTAAGCCCGGATGCGGAAGGTTATGATATCAAGATCCGCAAGGATGGAAAATACGATTCCGACGGCAGATATGTCTACGGGAAATGCCGTTTTAAATATCTGGATGATGAGCTCAGGGAAAGTCTCCGGAATCGGGACAGGCCTGTGTCATATCGTATCAAGATACGGGGAACGAAGATCTACCTGCAGGCGATCGTGACGCTCGATATGGCAAAGCGGCCCGTTATGACAACAATGGTCAATGGTGCGATCGGTCTCGATTTTAACGATGGACATATTGATATGGCCGAGACAGATGGCAAAGGAAACCTGGTCTCCAAGGCCCGATACAGGCTGAAACATCATGGAACAGGCGGAAAAGCCGCAAACGAGATGCGTCAGGTGATAGCAGAAATAGGAAAATATGCTTTGTCAAAAGGAAAAAGCATTGTAAAAGAGAACTTGTCGTTCGTTAAGAAGAAGTCTCAGACAGAAAAGGGATCAGGCAGGCGATACAATAAAATGCTTCATACACTGGATTATTCCAGATATGAGGACGATATAAGGAATATGGCAGTCAGAAACGGAATTGATCTGATCGAAGTAAAT
The DNA here is from genome assembly GCA_900318375.1 of uncultured Lachnospiraceae bacterium. GTDB lineage: Bacteria > Bacillota > Clostridia > Lachnospirales > Lachnospiraceae > CAG-791. The sequence goes on along the minus strand of ONKG01000171.1, from coordinate 355 downwards.
CCTGCAAATACAAGCCGGATCGCAAAAAAGAAGTACTGTCAGATAAGAAAGATCCCTGTCCATAACGGGGCGGCGTACGTTATAGCCCGAAGGGGACAGGGATATAAAGACAAGGCGGTGTAAGGAGAATTTTTGTTCTGCAGGGAAGCTGGTGTGACCGGGAGATCACATTAGTTGTACCTTGTGGGACATTTCGATACAGCAGTGTATGGGCAACGGCAATGCACCAACTTTGCAGAGCATGTGTTTTTGCGAAGAGAATTGCCGCCAGACATACACAGATTGGACAGCCGTTAGTCCTGAAACAACAGAAACAGGAGTCGCTGACCTGTTTTATACGGTTTTATTTAACGGT
>ONKG01000172.1 GCA_900318375.1 uncultured Lachnospiraceae bacterium | reverse complement strand
ATTTGATATATACGACTGATTTATAATTATATTATAATACTGCGAAATACAAACGTCAAGAAACGCCGTGTTTATCGCAATTCATCCCACCACCTGTAGAGGAAGGGGATTTCTTGCTCACGGCGTGTTAAAATTAAGTATTTTTTTATCTCTAACCGAATGCAGTTCTCACACAGGACACGCATCGTTCCGAAGGGAATGATTCTCACGTTGAACTGTACGAAGTATTACAATGGCAGGACTTAAATATGACTGGCTGTGATCAGCTAACAGAGATGTCAGGCTCAGAGATCTGAGGATTCTGCGTCAGAGATTAAAATCCCGATGTTTTTCTTCGGGACTGTCAATGTGTATATTATATATTATAACATAAAGAATTTTAACTTTCCGTGATTATTTTATCACATTCTGTACTTCCAGAAAAAATCCTACTCGCACCAGTTGAATAACTGAAACGAGTAGGATTTCTTTTACTCCTCATCCCTGTCTGCAGGATCACTTTGTACGAACTCCATGATCTGTTCAAAGCTCCACTTACTCTTGGCGACCGCTGCGAGTAAGGCTGCCTGGTTCTCTTTTTTCTCTATCTCACGCAGCCTCTTAAGTTCTGCCACCAGTTCATCCAGTTCCTCCTTCTTCTGAAGCACCATTGCTTCCGTCTTTTCTATCTGTTCTGCAGTAGAAAGTCTTTTTCTCCCTCGTGCCATTATGTTTCCTCCGTAAGCACACCTCTGATCTTCGCCGCTTCTTTCTGGATATATGACGCATCCATCTTAAATGCCTTCAGTATCGCTTTTTGTGTTGCTGTAACCGCGTGGTCAAGCCGGTATTCACCATCTGTCTGACGGATCATTTCTATTTTCTCAAGCTCTCTGATCGCCGCCGGCACATTCATATAATTCGCCTTGCTGTCATCTTCCAGAACCGAATCCTTCAGACTTGTATATATTTTATTCCTGATTACCAGCGCCACAAATTCAATAAAGATCTTTGCCGCAGCAGCTTCATCTGTCTGCACCCGAAGAGCTTTGTTCCCAAGATAAGTCTTGTCTCCCTTGAACAGCTTTTCTGATTCATCGCGACTCTTATACAGTTCCAACGCTTCCTTGGCACTCATCTTTTTTGAAGTGATAATGCAGAAATACCCGCACAGACGGATCTCCTCCTGAATTACATCCCCTTTTTCCTGTGCTGCCTGCAGGAGCTGATCTTCCTGGCCTTCATGATAGTAGATCGGGTTGAAATAGTACTGATAGCCGTGATCCATCTCTCTGGCTTTCCCATAGGTCTTCTTCAGGTTCTTCTTCATCCGGTCTATCCTTGCTTCCAGCTGTTCTTGCTCGGATGCGTGCCGTGAACTGCTGAAATACAGGTGGAAATATCGTTTCTTTTCATCTGACGGGAACAGCGTTCTTTCTATTGTGGTTCCGTATGTTTTATATTGACGGATGCTGTTAGCACGCACATCTTCAAAAGTTCCCCTGTATTCGAGAATGATCTCGCGGATCAACTTCTTCATCCCTTTGACCATGATCACAAAATCATAGCCGTTCTTATCCATAAAGCGGATATTCGCCTTGCTGAAATACCCCCTGTCCAAAATGAATCCGGCCTTTTTATATCCGTATCCTTTGGCCTTCTCCAGCATGATCTGAAGCTGGGTCATGTCAACAATGCTTCCCGGATACTCCTCGTAAAACAATGGCTCCCGGTTATTCCTGTCATACGCAACGGAATAATTGAAGACCGGATAATCCTTACCGTCTTTTGAGTGCCCAAACTCCGCGATCTCAATATCCCCGGCCTGACAGGCCTTGTTCGTTGAATCATAGGAAATATAGATTTTTTCCCGATGGTTTCGTGATGCATTCCACTCGTTCAGGAAACCAATACTCTGATCTTGCGTGATGTTGGTGATGAAATCTGAAACTTTGGAATCACTATATATCCGCATGCCGGAAGTAAAAAGAGGGTGGTTATAACCGTAATCGGGATAGTACTGTCCCGCATTGTTCTCCGTAATAATGGAGTACGCTGCCAAGTCAAGAAAAAGTCCGCTGTCCCTCCCGATAATCCGCGCCATCATCTCATCCAGCTTATAATTCTCAATGACATTTTTGATAACTATGTATCCGCCTATACGCAGGCAGCTACTGCGATTGGACCGGTCTTTTTCTTCAGGAAGTTCCACCTCCGGAAAATATTTGATGAAGTTTGGATTGGGGAACATCTGCGACGGATCATCCGGATCCATCTTACCAATCGTTGTGCGTTGGGGAACATTATACCGCTTTTCAGGGATATATTTTCGGCCATATGTGTACTCCACATAGGTCGTTCCTTTTCGCTTATTGAGTGAGATTCTACCTGTATTTTCAGGGATCTTAACATGAAAATCGAAGTACATTTCCTACCCCTTAATAAGTATGATATCCTACTCAATAAGTATAACAAATATAGCCCGAAAAATCAATGGTTTTCCTTGATTTTCCGGGCTTTTTAACGATATTTTTGAGTGTTACCTCCTGTTGAGTTGAAGACTTACTGGAAGTTCAGAATAATATGGCCTGAGAAAATCAACCTGTTCCAGGGCATATCAAAGAAAATTGTTGCCATGTGATGGAAGGTCGCGGAGGAGACCGAAGTAAATAAAAATAG
>ONKG01000175.1 GCA_900318375.1 uncultured Lachnospiraceae bacterium | reverse complement strand
CCAAGAAGGAAGTCCGTCGACACATCAAAGTATTTGGCGATCCGGATGATGAAACCATCGCCCAGGTTCGTTGTCCGCCCCTGGAGATACCGGCTGAGGGCGCTGTTTGAAAGGCCGACCTTTTCGGCAAGTTCGGCCTGGGTGATCTTCCTGTTTTTGATAAGGTCCTGGATACGCTGTCGGGTATCGCCGGGGAGATAAGTGTCGGACATGGCGGCCTCTTTTCTGGTCAGGGATTACTCATCTCGGAAATCCTGATCCCTTAGGATAATGTCCAGCATCTCCCGAGGGGTCACGATAAAGGGTCTGTTTGGGAAATGCCTGATATTTCCGGTCTTCAACGTCAAGATGCTCGGCATCGACATAAATGGCACGTTTATGAAAAGTGCTCATAATGCCTTCTATGAGATCTTCAGGAAGATGAAACTTTGGACGGGAAAGTACTTCCCGATATTCCTTTTCTATCGCCTCATTTAGAATGGGTATGATTGGCCCGTCAAAGGCAAGTTCAACGATGCTCCCCGGAACAGAGTGTGACTTCAGAACTGCTGAGACGAGGACATTCGTGTCGATAACCACATAATACTTCATAGGCGTTTATTTCCTTGCTTCTGCGATTTCAGCGTTGATCTCCTCGAGAGTCATGTCTGAGATGCCATATTCCTCTGCGATCCGACTGGCCCTTTGAAGAGCGCGGATACCGGGATTGGTTTCTTCCTCTATTTTCATACTGAAAGGAATACCGTTTTCCTGGTTCAGCCTTGAAACACACATCCTCAGATATGCGGGAAGAGAGAGCCCGAGACGATCAAGGATCTGAACGGCACGGAGTTTTTCTGTATCTTCTGTCCTGAATTGAACTAACGTGCTTGCCATCGTATTATCCTCCTGACTTGATAATGGTTTATGGTCATACCTTAACCACCTATAGCATACCACAGAAAGAAAACAAATGCAATCAAATGATTACAATTGTTGTAGGATGGGAATCCTCATTGATTTTGCTGTCTCGTGGTCTTACTGGACACTTTTCTTCAAAACCGAAAAATTGTCCAGTGGGATTCGTTGCCATTGTTTCTACGAGTTTATCTTACGCATATAACTGTCCCATAATCCGGTCTCGATTGCATTTTTGCAATTTTCACCCTCTCTGCTTCTTCCAAATCCCAGAACCGCCTCATTTTTAAGTTCCCCGGCATTTTCTCCGTATAAGAAACCAGGATGAAAAATCCAAATAATTCTGAAGGAGGAAATGCACTATGAACCTTTTTGAAACTGTTAAAGCAAGTGTCAGCGTGCCGGAGGCTGCCAGGGCATACGGGCTTACCGTGACCCGCCATAACATGACCCGGTGTCTCTTCCACGATGACCGCCATCCAAGCCTTAAGCTCAATCCGGACTTCTATTACTGCTTCGGATGCGGAGCGAAGGGTGATGTGATCGACCTGGTCGCAGGACTGTTTGATCTCAGTCTCTATGAGGCGGCCAGAAAGATCGCGGAGGATTTTGGAATCGACCCGGATAATCCGCCGAAGGTCGCTGCACTTGCAAAACCCAGGCACCCGATGATCAGGGCGTTCCGTGATGATGAACGCTACTGTCAGCGGGTGCTTTGTGATTATCTGCACCTTCTGGAGAACTGGAAGGTGCAGTATGCACCCACTTCGATGGAAGAAGAGCCGGATGACCGCTTTGTGGAAGCCTGCCAGATGTTCGCCTATATCGAATATCTGGCAGACCTTTTAACGGTCGGCGACCTCGAACAGCGGAAGGCTGTGGTCATGGAACTGATGAAGGATGGCAAAATCACCGGACTTGAGGACCGCGTGAACAGAGCCCATGAGAAGGAAAGGAGGTCGGATAATGCCGAGAAAATCAACGCTGCCTCCTGATGCCCCGGTATGGCTCACGGAAGACCGCAGGATCGATGAGATGACATTCTGCTGTTCGTTTCTCGAGGCGCATCCTATGAAATGTGTCCATGGGAAGCTGTATACCGTCGATGGTCTTATCTCTGACGAGGCCGCCTTAAAGCGCGAAATCTTTATGGAGATCTGTGATTGGGTCAAATCAGGAACTGCCAGAAAGGTAGAGGACCTTTTGAAGGCAGTCAGGATGATGGCCTTCGCTGATGAGCCACCATTGCATCAGGACCGCATCCATGTTTCAAACGGTACCTGGTATCTGGACGGTCATTTCAGTGAAGAAAAGGAATACTGCCGGAACCGGCTGGAGGTCGCATACAACTCGGCGGCAGGCATAGCGAACGTCTGGCTGAACTTCCTTTCGGAGCTTCTGGTCCCAGAAGATATCCCGACCCTGCAGGAGTACCTGGGATATTGCCTGCTTCCTACTACGAAGGCCCAGAAGATGCTCCTGATGATCGGAAAGGGCGGCGAAGGCAAATCCCGGATCGGACTGGTGATGCGGTCGATCCTCGGGATCAATATGAACACCACCAGCATTCAGAAAGTTGAGACAAACCGCTTTGCCAGGGCAGACCTGGAGGATAAGCTGCTCATGGTGGATGACGATATGGATATGAGTGCGCTGACTAAGACGAACTATATCAAATCCATTGTCACTTCCGAGTGCCAGATGGATGTCGAACGGAAAGGCATCCAGAGTTATCAGAGCCTCCTGTATGTCCGATTCCTTTGCTTTGGGAACGGAGCCCTTACCGCACTTCACGATCGGTCTGATGGGTTCTTTAGACGGCAGATCGTAATCACCACGAAGGACAAGCCGGAAGGCCGTGTTGACGATCCCTATCTTGTCGAAAAGCTGATCGCGGAAAAAGAGAGTATCTTTCTTTGGTGCCTGGAGGGACTTAAGCGGCTTGTCGCCAATGATTACCGGTTTA
>ONKG01000183.1 GCA_900318375.1 uncultured Lachnospiraceae bacterium | reverse complement strand
TCTTTCGGATGATTTTGAATGGTAGTTCTTATTGATAACTTATTGCTATTTGTTTTTGTTTGATCAGGTCGTTTCCCTTGATCTGTGTATATACTACCATCAGAGGTATGTCCGGAAAATATCATTCGGGACAGCTTTTTTCACTTTTCAGCCAAATAAAAAAGACTTGTTTTAGGTCTTTTTTGTCATTTCATGGCCAAAAAGCCGAGAAATTTAGAAATTTCGGGAACCAGGATGGTAAAATCGGGACCTGACCCGACTCCTGACCCGGATCCCGGGTGGATATCCTGAAGCAGCGTCGGATATGGTATGATAATTGAGGAGACAAGGGAGACAGGGGACGGTTCTCTGTCTCCTGATAGATAAAGGGAGACAGAGAACCGTCCCCTGTCTCCTTAAGACGCGTGAAGCTTCACAGAATGGAGATTATGATATGGGACATCTGACATCGAGAGATGCATATAGAAATCTGGAAGACAGAATCAACTGGTTCACGCAGGGCGCGCCGGCCTCTGAGACGCTGACAAAAATCCTGCAGGTCCTTTTTACAGAGAAAGAGGCAAAATGGGTTGCCAAACTTCCTATCCGCCCCTTTTCCCTGAAAAAAGCCGCCAAGCTCTGGGGCACATCGGAAGCCAAAGCGGAGAAGCTCCTGGACCGTCTCTGTGAGAAAGGGCTTCTGGTAGACTCCTATGACCGCGGGATGCGCAAGTTTGTCCTTCCCCCGCCCATGATCGGCTTTTTCGAATTCTCCCTGATGCGGACCCGGGGTGATATTGATCAGAAATACCTGAGTGAGCTTTTTTATCAATACATCAATGTGGAGGAGGATTTCATCAAAGATCTCTTCCTGGGAATGGATACAAAGCTGGGGCGGGTCTTCGTCAACGAGTCTGTTCTTATGACAGAGAAGACCAACCACATCCTGGACTACGAGCGGGCGACCCACATCATCGAAGAGGCTGATTTCATCGGCGTCGGCACCTGTTTCTGCCGCCACAAGAACTACCATCTGGGCATCCCCTGCAAGCTGAATGCCCCCATGGAGACCTGCCTGACATTCGGCAATGTCGCACGCTCTCTGGCCGAGCACGGCGGCTACACACGGCCGATCGACAAGGCGGAGGCAAAGGAGATCCTCGAGATGTCCTACAGCTGCAACCTGGTCCAGATGGGCGAAAATGTCCGCGAACATCCCGCATTCATGTGCAATTGCTGCGGCTGCTGCTGCGAGGCCCTGGAAGCAGTGCGCAGATTCAGCCCCATGCAGCCCATCGCAACGACAAACTATATCCCGAAAATCAATTACAACGACTGCGTCTCCTGCGGAAAATGCGAGAAAGTGTGCCCCATTCTGGCCATTTCCATGAAAGACAGCAATCCCGACGCCTCCTTCAATAATGAGGAAAGGCCGATAACAATCCGCGGCATGGAAGATGAGGCGGCTTCCGTTGTTGCTGCCCTCACTGCAGATACTCCGGCCAAAAAAAGAAGACCCGTCATCGACGAGTCTATCTGCCTGGGATGCGGCGTCTGCGCCAGAAACTGTCCCAAAAAAGCCATCACCCTGCAGAGAAGGCCGATTGAAGTGATCACCCCTGTTAACAGCACCCACCGCTTTGTCCTGCAGGCTATCGAAAAGGGAACTCTGCAGAACCTGATCTTTGACAACCAGGCTTTCGCAAACCACCGGGCTATGGCAGCCGTCTTCGGCACGATCCTGAAGCTCCCGCCCCTCAAACAGGCCCTGGCCAGCAAGCAGTTCAAGTCTGTCTATCTGGACCATCTCCTGTCCACACAGAGTACACAGAAAAAGAAGTAAAAGTTGTCAAGAGGAGACAGGGGACGGTTCCAATGTCATTAAGGTATGAAAACAGGAAAAAATAGTGTATTATTCAGGATAAGGTAAATTCAAACAGAACACAGCCAGTTCTCGGGTTTACGGCCAAAAATCTTATTTTTGGAAAAGGCAAACAGACAGTCTGGGGAGACTGCCTACTGAAAGGTGTTTTATTGTTT
>ONKG01000185.1 GCA_900318375.1 uncultured Lachnospiraceae bacterium | reverse complement strand
CTTCCAGCAGTTCTTCCTCCTTGATCCGCCGATAACCGGCATATTCTTTTATATAATTCTCGTACTCCATTCCGTGGCGGATAAAGTTGACTGCCGCATAAGGTCTCATATTTTTCAAATGCATCAGATCATTTTCCAGTTTGTCAATACGCTGCACCATCCATGGCTTATCGTCATACCAGGTACGCAGCCGTTCAAAGTCAAAGGCAGGCGTATCCACGCAGTCCCTGCTGATGTAACGTTTGGGCCGGTTCATGATCCGCAGAAAATCCCTTCGCTCCCGAATACCCAGCGCCAGCCTAAGATAAGCCAGAAGATCCTCCGCGATCCAGTGATCGTAAAGATTCGGCATCCGGTCCCGCATCTGGAATGGTATCTCAAACTCCATTAATTTCTCCGCAATATACCGCCCGCCGGTATTTGTGCGGGTCAGGATTGCCAGATCAGAATACTGATAACCGGCTTTTATGGCATCCCGGATACTTTTTATCAAATAGAGCGCTTCCTGCTCCTGCCCCTGAAAGCAACGAAGTTCCACCGCCTCTCCCTGCCGGGCAGAACATTTGATATCCTTCTCGTAGCGGTTCTTGTTTTCCCGAATAACTGTGCCTGCTGCTTCCGTTATAGCAGCCACGGAACGGAAATTCTGATCCAGCAAAATGACATTTGCCTCCGGATAATCTTTCCGGAAATTCAGCATGATCTCCGGCTTAGCTCCCCGAAAACGGTAGATGGACTGATCGTCATCCCCCACAATAAACAGATTATCCTCCGGCTGAGCCAGCAGCCGCACTACCCCATATTGCAGCTGATTGATATCCTGAAACTCATCTACCAGAATGTAACGAAAATGCCGCTGCCACTGAGCCAGAATATCTTTCCTTTCCCGAAAAAGCGCATTACAATAAACCAGCATATCATCAAAATCAATCTGATTGCTTTGCTGAAGACGATTCTGATACATCTGAAATATTTTCCGAAAATTCTCTTCCGAGCAGTTGGTGGAATAATAATGTTCCAGCGGAATCTGTTCATTTTTTACCAGACTGATCTCTGCCGCCAGGTCCGAGAGGAACTCTTTTTCATCTTCAAACTCCAGCTTCATATAATCCGCGATTTCTCCGAGGATCCGATATTTCTGTTCTTCCCTGAGGATATTGGAGGCAGTATAGTGGTAAGCATATTTTAAGATCTGGAAAAATATTGCGTGAAAAGTACCAAAGGTTACCCGGTATCTCTTCCCTCCCATCAGCTGTTCAAAACGTTCCCGCATCTGCGCAGCGGCAGCTTTTGTAAAGGTAATGACCAAAATCTCCTCCGGACGTACGCCGTAATGCTCGATCAGATATTTTGTTCGATTAGTAATAACAAGGGTCTTTCCGGAGCCGGGGGGGCCTGCCAAAACCATGGCAGGCCCCTCTCCATGGGCGATTGCCCGTGACTGTGCTTCGCTTATGCGCATAACTCTCCTGAAATGTATAAAACTTAGCCTGAATTATTCACCGCGACGCGGTAATAGCGGCTGAAAGCCGCATAGTTACTATAGCTACAAAGCTTTCTTGCTTTCATCTGAAAAGTGAATAGAAAAAGGACCCCGTTCTTGGTAAAATCAAGGTGTCGAATCAATCAATTACCAAGAGAAAGAGGTCCTCTATGACAATTCTAAACACCATTTCACTTGAAAGCAATAAGCAAATCAAAATAAATTTTAACGGCGGCGACCTTTCCTCTGACGGCGGAATGCTTCTGATCAAAGAATTCGCCTCAAAGATCGGTCTTACAAAGCTTGTGAAACAGCTTTTCAAGACCAATGATCATACGGACTGCCGCATTCATAAGGATCCTGATAACCTGATGCAGATGGTCTATCAGATCATAGCAGCTTATTTCGAAGATAATTGTGCCGATGAACTGACAAACGATCCAGTACTGACCGCGATCCTTGATAAAGATATACTTGCTTCACAGCCTACGCTGTCCCGATTCTGGAACCGCATGGATGAAGATACGCTCTCTCAGTTGGCGATGCTCCAGTCAAAAATGAGAGATGTTGTTTATTCCATCAAGATGCCAGAGTTTATGCTGTTTGATCCGGACTCCACCCTGCTGAACACGTATGGCGATCAGGAAGGTGAAGGCTTCAACTTTCATTATCAGGCCCACGGCTATCATCCGCTTCTTTGCTACGATGGACTGACCGGGGATCTACTGAAATCGGAGCTTCGTGATGGTACACAGTATTGCAGCAAGGATGCTGATCAGTTCATGATTCCACTGATGCAGGAGTATAGGATGAAGTATCCATCATTGCCCTTGTATCTGCGCGGTGACAGCGGTTTTGCCTCGCCGGGACTGTATAAAGCCTGTGAAGAAAACGACTGCAAGTATGCGATCCGCCTGAAACTGAACTCGACATTAATCAAATATGCATCCGATGCAGATGAAGCCCTTTACCGAGCTACTCGTGAAAACCAGGTCGATTACGCTGTGGAATACGGCGAGTTTGAATATCAGGCCGGCAGTTGGCCTCATCCGAGAAGGGTTGTCTTTAAGATTGAGAAACCCTATAACCAGATGATCCATCTGTATACCTTTATCGTCACAACGATGGAATCAGCACCATATCAGGTTATTCAGTTTTACTGCGGCCGGGGCAAGATGGAGAACTTCATCAAAGAGGGAAAATCAGGGTTTGATTTCTCCTCTGTGAGCAGTCGCTCCAAGGTGGTCAATGCCAACCGCCTGCAAGTGCACGCTCTTGCCTACAACCTGTTCAATTGGTTCCGACGACTGGTATTACCCGCAAGTATGAGGAAACAGCGGATCGATACCGTTCGTTTGAAGCTGCTGAAGATCGCCGCGAAAGCGGTTCATTCAGCAAGATATATCATATTCAAGCTGTGTAGCAGCTGCCCTTACAAGAAAGAGTTTTACGAAACGCTCTCAAATATCAGGCGGCTGCAACCACTGCTGGAATAAACCGTAACTCGTGAACCTTGACAATCTCAAACGCAAGTCTTCATAAACAAGGGGGAAGTTTGCCCTTTTTGTGGATAACTTTCTGGTTTTGCGGGTGAGATGTTATCAGCAAGCAATCATCTGATGAGATTCCGGGTGGAATCTATCATCATGAATAATTCAGGTTTATATCTCGTAAGATAGTACAGAGCATGAAATATGGAGGTTGCAACAATCTCTATATTTTTTTGTTTAAAAAAGATACGAAAAAGGATTGAATAGCTGTTGACTCTGACGTTAGGTAATAGTTTATAGTTGACTATAGCATGAACGAGACGCATAGGAGGTCAGTATGAAAGTCAACAGAGTATATTCACCAG
>ONKG01000187.1 GCA_900318375.1 uncultured Lachnospiraceae bacterium | reverse complement strand
CAACAACGGCGTCATCCCTGTCCTGGCCTATAACTACGGGGCCAGAAAGAAGGAGAGGATCCAGGAAGCCCTCCGTTTTTCCATGCTGGTAGCGGTCGGCATCATGGGACTGGGAACCCTTCTGTTCCAGCTTTTCCCCGCAAGGCTCCTGGGATTTTTCAATGCCTCCGAAGACATGCTGGCCATCGGTGTCCCGGCGCTTCGGATCATCAGCCTTTCCTACATGGTGGCAGGCGCCTGCATTGCCATGGGATCCATCTTCCAGGCCTTTTCCAGGAGTTTCTACTCCCTCTACGTTTCCATCGGAAGGCAGCTGGTGGTCCTTCTGCCCGCAGCATGGCTGCTGTCCAGGACCGGGAACGTTGCCATGGTCTGGTGGGCCTTCCCCATCGCCGAGATCGTTTCGGCCATCCTGTCCGTGATCTTTTTCCGGAAACTGTATAAAGAAGTCGTAGAACCGTTAAATAAAACCGTATAAAACAGGTCAGCGACTCCTGTTTCTGTTGTTTCAGGACTAACGGCTGTCCAATCTGTATACGTCTGGCGGCAATTCTCTTCGCAGGAACAAATGCTCTGGAAAGTTGCAATGCTCTGCAAAGTTGCTGCATTGCCGCCGGCCATATACTGCTGTATAGATATGTCCCACAAGGTACAACTGATGTGATCTCTTGGTCGCACCAGCTTCCCTGCAGAACAGATAGTCTTCTTAAACTGCCTTGTCTTTATACCCCTGTCCTCTTCGGGCTATGACATAAGCCGCTCCGTTGTGGACAGGGATCTTTCTTATCTTACAATACTTCGTTTCCGCGATCCGGCTTGTATATGCCGGATTGACTTCGATCAGATCGATCCCATTTCTGACTGCCGAGACTTCTTCCTGGCAAACGACAGGTCCTCTTTTACAATGCTTTTTCCTTTTGACAAAGCATATTTTCCGATCTCAGCTGTCACCTGACGCATTTCGTTTGCAGCTCTTCCGCCTGTTCCATGATATTTCAGCCTGTACCGGTCCATGGCGACCAGGTTGCCTTTGCCGTCTGTCTCCGCCAGGTCAATATGCCCATCGTTAAAATCAATGCCGATCGCGCCATTGACCATTGTTGTCACAATGGGCCGCTTCGACATATCGAGCGTCACGATCGCCTGCAGGTAGATCTTCGTCCCCCGTATCCTGATACGATATGACACAGGTCTGTCGCGATTCCGGAGACTTTCCCTCAGTTCATCATCCAGATATTTAAAACGGCATTTCCCGTAAACATATCTGCCGTCGCGATCGTATTTTCCATCTTTGCGGATCCGGATATCATAGCTCCCTTCTGCATCCGGCCTTAACTGGAACATCTGGTTCCCGCCCGTTTCGTCCCTGCTGCCAAGATAGAATATATTACGATCGCGCTTTCTCCTGTAATCGTTATACCATCCTTCGTGACTGCGGTATCCGTTCTCTTCAAGACGGTACTGATCATCAAATGTCTTCTTTCCGCCGAAGCTTAACGGATAATGGCCTTTCTCCATATTTTTTTCCAGCTGGGCCAGCCGGTCCCTGAACTTCTGTATCCTCTGATGCCTGTAATACAGCTTTTTCTTCAGCTTCCGGTATTTTTCAAGATGCTTTTCGTCCAGCCTGTTTGCAGCGGCGTCCTTCTTCAGATTGTTGACGGCAGCAGCAGTCTTTTCTGCTTTTCAATTCCTTCAGGGCTTTATAACGCCCCCTCATGTCATATATGACAGAATTCGCCGTGCGCTTTGAGACCGAGAACTTCCTCTGGATCTCCGTATTCAGTTTTGACTGATCGATGACACCTTTCTGTCCGACGATCACATGCCATACATAACGCTGTATAATGCCGTAATCCGCACGGTATTTCCGTGCATATTCCATGATGTCTCCCGCTTCCTTTTCAGAAAGCCGTGTCTCTGTCGTCAATACAGGCATTTGACCAGGACCTCCCCAAAATCAGTTTTGAAGTCTGACTTAATGACCCCGGATGTTTTTCTGCAGCCGCTCATGTGCAGCAGGCATCTGCGGGCAAATATATCTTTTTGTCAGCGGTCTTCGAAGAACATATCAGGATCTCTTCTGATGATATCCAGCAGCTTTTTCCTGTCGATCCTGTCCGTATCCGAATTCCCGATCATCTCTTCCAGCATTTCCAGCGTATCCTTCGCATGGATCGCCATGAGCATCTGCTCCATTAATTCCCTGTTTTCCTTCTTCATAATGTCAGTTTTAACCCTCTCTGTCCGAAGCAGCGGGAATATCCTTCTGCTTTTTCTTATTTTTACCACTCCGGAGCCCATACAGTTTCCCGCTGAAACCCGCGATCAGCGCCATCATGTCTTCGACCAGTTCTTCCTGTACGGATCTTTCATGGGCTGCGTCCCTGATGACGATGATCCGGACACCCTCGTGATCAAAGATCGTTTCCAGATAGTGGAACCCGAACCTCGTCAATCTGTCCCTGTATGTCACGAATACTCTTGACACCTTGTGGTCGAGCACCATGATCATCAGTTCCTGTAATTTCCTGCGCCTGTCGTTCAGGCCCGAGCCGACCTCCTTCATTATGACAGGGTTATGCAGGTCATGCACATTTTCGATCAGGAACATTGCCTGCCTGTCAAGGTCTCCCTTTTGTTTTTGTTCGTGGCTGGAAACTCTTGCGTATATGACATCATGTTTATCTGCGGTCTCCGTGTCATCATATAAAAGTCCTTTACTATCCAGATAATTCAGCAGATCTTCCCTGAAGATGGCCCGGCGGCCTGTTCCTGTCCGTTTGATCGGAAGAGTCCCGTTCTTATCATACACTTTAATGGTGGAATAACTGATATTCAGTATCTCCATGATCTCTCCGGTCTTATAGACCGGCTTGGTAAATTCACTGCTCTTGTACATACACGGAAACCGTCCCACTTTCAAAACACCAATTGATACATATATAGAATAGCACAAAGTAGTACCTGCGTAAACAGTAAACAGTATACAATAGTATATTTCAATACTACTATATACTGTTACTTGTTACTGCAAACTACCCTGCGCCCACCCGGCTTTTATTATAAACCGCTTCCTGCTTTTTCCGCCGCAGAGTCTGATAACCGTGCGGCAGGAAATATCATGAAAAAATCAGACACTGCCCCCTGAAGGGGATTCCTGATCAGTATGATGCCGGATATGAATACCGGGCGGACTTTGCGCCAAGTCAATGGAAACTGGCCCGTGCGCAGCCGCAGGCAAAGGGAACTTATGTATTATCGTATACGATTTCCCATTGCGTACGATAGCAAAAAGTGGTATATTTCTGCTTGTGTTTTACAGTGAGATTCGCTTTAAAGCGTTGATGCCTTTTATGGAAAAAGGGAGGCACTGCCATGAAGCCGGTGATCGGGCTCATACCACTCTACGATGACGACAAAGATAGTTTTTGGATGCTGCCGGGCTATATGA
>ONKG01000188.1 GCA_900318375.1 uncultured Lachnospiraceae bacterium | reverse complement strand
AACAGTCTAAAACCTGAACCCGGTATCACCAGGCTGGGCAGACAGGCAATTTTGAAGGGGCCTGAACCGTATGCGGCTACATTAACTTAATGACATTGGGACGGTTCTGACTGTCCCATTTTATTGCTTTTGGGACAGTCAGAACCGTCCCTGGCGTCCCATTCCTCTTGGGGAGGCAATGGTTATAGGAATTCTATTATGCAGCCATCTGCTTGAAAAATTTCAGCATAGTGATCTCGTCTTCATAAGAATCGGTGAAGATTCCGAGCTGATCGTCATGGCCTTCTGTCAGTTTGATCATGCCTTCGATGTACTCATTCTCATTCTTCATGTTGTAGACCTCATCGTTGGGGCCCATCAGCCATACGGAATGTGTGCATTTGTCAAGTGCTGCGTTGAATTCTCTGATGTCGTTTTCTGTTCTGATATTCATTATATTTAAACCTCCTGCCGGTTCATCGGCTCATCATCCGATCGTTTCCTTTCTCTTTTCTTTCGGATGATTTTGAATGGTAGTTCTTATTGATAACTTATTGCTATTTGTTTTTGTTTGATCAGGTCGTTTCCCTTGATCTGTGTATATACTACCAACAGAGGCCTGTCCGGAAAATATCATTCGGGACAGCTTTTTTCAATTTTCGGACAAATAAAAAAGACCTGTTTTAGGTCTTTTTTGTCATTTCGTGGCCAAAAAGCCGAGAATCATGGAAGTTTCCGGAAACAGAATGGTAAAATCGGGACTATTCACCTATTCCCCCTATGCTTCCCCTATACACTCATGCTCACCTCCAATCTTATTCTTACAAAAAGAAAACCATGGCATAAACACTTCGTGTCCAGTAGTGCAAGGGAAGTACAAGGGGACGGAAACAAAAGGGCCTTCCCTCAGCCTCTCCAGCCAGGCGGGCTGCTGCAGATGTCACCAGAATCCGCAGATGTCTCCGGCATGACGAGGGTTCTGACGCCGAGCCCGTACTCATACCCGAAGTCCCGTGCTTTACGATAGTCTGCCTTCTTAATCGGTGTATCAAAACGGGACGTGCGCATATTATCAATGCCTTCCCGGGTCAGGATTCTGTTTCCGGTCGCGCCTGCAACCGCTTGTCAAGGGCTTTTTAGTATCCCATCGAAAAAATGAGTAGTATATCTACGAAAAAGGGCTCGCAAAATCGCAAGCCCTGATATACGTATATCGTATTCTGTTTGCCTATTGTTGCTGATTTCAGAGGCCAGCTGCCATTGTTCTGATCTCTTCCAGAACTGACTCTTTCACGTCTCCCGCACAGGTGTACATCCCCTTATTCTCAAGACCGAGGTAGCCCAGAAAATCTCCCTCAAAGGAGAACTTTGCGCCCTCATACATTTCCGGATCTCCGGAACTTAAAAACATGGCTGTCTTTGCGAGAGACATGGGCGCTGCCGGGTACAACGCGGAATAGAAGCGGTCGATCGTACACTTAAGCTGGCCGCTGATTCCGTGATAATAGATGGGAGAAGCCAGGATAAGCATGTTTGCATCCCGCAGATATCCGTATACTTCCTGCATGTCATCCTTTTGGATACATTGCCCCTGACCTTTTCCGTGGCAGTATTCACAGGCGAGGCATCCCTTGATGTTCTTCCGGCATACATTCACAACGTTTACTTTATGTCCGGCTTTTTCAGCACTCTCCCGGAACGCAGTAACCATTTTCCAGGTATTGCCCTGTGGACGGGGACTTCCATTTAAAACGAGTATGTTCATTTCGCATTTCTCCTTGTCAATACCAGTCATGCTTTTCACCCCGGTCCAAAGCACTGATCGCCGCCATTTCCTCATCCGACAGTTCAAAGCCGAACAGATCGAGATTTTCTTTGATGTGCTCCGGATTGGAAGAGCCGGGGATCACCACGATGCCCCGCTGCAGATCCCACCGGAGGATCACCTGGGCAGATGATACACCATGGGCTTCCGCGATGGACCTGATCGTTTCATCGCCAAGAAGCTCCGCCGTATGGCCCCGCCCGCCTAAGGGGTACCAGCACTGGACCACGATGCCCTTTCCCTGGATAAACGGGACAACATCCTGCTCCTGATAATACGGATGGATCTCGTTCTGCACCAGAGCCGGCGTGATCGTGACCAGCGGAAGAAACTCCGTCAGTTCATCCACATACCAGTTGGAAAGGCCCAGG
>ONKG01000190.1 GCA_900318375.1 uncultured Lachnospiraceae bacterium | reverse complement strand
TTACCCGGCATGGGATCATTCGTATTCGGCTGAGGAAATGAAGGAGAAACTCGAAGAAGCCGAAGAACTTATCATGAATTTGGGAAAAGCGATTGCGGAATCGGATGCGGGACAGGACCTGAGAGATCTGACAAAGCAGGTCTCGGAGAAAATGAAGATGCAGATGTTCTCGGAAAACCCGCTGTTTGCCCAAACGGTTGGCGCGTTCAGAAAGGAATGGAAATGAGCTGCTATTTTGTCATTGATACATATATTGATCCTGATAAAGGGCGAAGAGAATACGATGAATACATAGAACTGGTAAAACCCATTGTGGAAGCCCATAATGGGGAATACCTTGTCCGGTCGGAAAATATAATACCCCTGAGCGAAGCGAGAAATCCCCAGAGGATCATAATCATCAGGTTCCCTTCGAAGAAAGAACTGTTTGATTGCTTTTCTTCGCAGGAATACAGGGAGATACAGGAGAAGCGGATCAGCAGTGTTGATGCAAGAGCTGTGATCGTTGAGGAATAATCGGCGCAGCGCTCATCGCCATAGTGGCGGTGGGCGCTTTTTCTGTTTATGATATAATTCATTAGGAAAGTATCAGATTTTGAGCACCATTAAAAGCAGGTCTTCAATGAACAAGACCTGCTCAAAATGTGATTCTTTCCAATTGTACCAACGGAGCGGCAGAATCAGGGACAGCTTTCAGGCCGCATATGGAAAAAGTATATGTCTCTGATTCCTGAAAATTTACGGAATCCTTTACTGATGGATGTTTTGTTACCTCTGAAACCGCAGAGTTCTCAGATTTGCGCACAGCAAACAGACCTTCCAACAGGAAGATCTCCGTAGAACATAGAATACATCCGACAGCACCCGCATTCCGGGCATAACCGGATATCCGTCTTCCATACTGCCAGGACCAGTTCTGCCATTGTCAGGCCTGTGTAGCGCCTTTGGAATCTCTGATGTCCCTGGATCCGGAAGATAAGTCTGAGGTTTGCAGATTTCATCCTGTTATTTAAAAAGCCGTAATACCGGATCTTCTGGAAGCCGGATGGGAGCACATGCATCAGAAACCGCCGTATAAACTCTTCGTGTGAGAGAACGATCACGCGCCGCGGTTCCCCCGGCTTTCCGGCTCTGGCAGAGAAAGAAACTTCTGTGCCGGTAACAGAGAGAAGGCGGCTGTTGGAGATGGCGATCTTGTGTGTATATCTGCCGAGGTATTCGATGGCGTTGCCGAAACCATTGAAGGTCTGTTTGATGAAAGGGCACCAGTCTTTGAGGTAAAGGCTGTTGCGGAACGCCTCCCACTCAAGAGGGTGGGCGAGCTGCCGGCAGGCATTCGGAAAAGAGAGACTGCCGGCGTTGTAAGCATCGTTAAGCGAAGCGAGGAACTTTCCCTTAAACTTATCGCGAAGAACATAAACCGGGATAAAGAACTTTTCACGTGATTTACGAAGCTTATTATCTTTGGTCAGACCGCCGCCGGATATGATGCAGTGCATGTGTACGTGATAACCAAGCTCCTGGTTCCAGGTATGAAGGACCTGAATGATACCGGGGAGAGCGCCGAGATATTTGGGGTTGGCAGACAGCTCAAGAAGAGTCCGGGCACAGCACCGGTGGAACATGCCGTAAAGAAGCTTCTGATTGGAGTACAGAAGACCGTTCAGCTCGTGAGGAAGAGTGAACACGACGTGAAAATAAGGAGAGTCTATAACTTCGGCACGCCGGGAATCGACCCAGAGTTCCTTTTTGACCGCCTGACAGTTGGGACAGTTGCGGTTGCGGCAGGAGTTGTTGTGAAATTCCCTGTGACCGCAGTCGGGACAGATGCTCACGTTCATACCAAGGCTGCCGGTGCCGCAGGCAAGGATAGCCCTTGAAGCTTTGCGCTGGACATCAGACTGGAAATGAGAAGAAGCACAGTAGCTGTCGTAGGATAATTCCCAGATCTGCCGGATGTTGAAAGGGGAAGGCATGATCAGGCACCTCCCATCTTGTCGAAAGGACTGACGGCGGAAGAAGCAGATCCGACAGCAAGGTGTACATAGATCGCGGTGGACGAAAGGGACTTGTGTCCCATGAGAGTCTTAATGGTCATAAGATCGACACCATTCTCGTAAAGATGAGTGCCGAATGCGTGACGGAAAGAATGACATGTCAGACGCCTGGGCCACCCGAGTTCCTTTTCATGGGCAGTGATGTGTCTGGAAAGGAAAAAGGTATCGATAGGCCTGGAAGGATCTGTCTGTTTTGGAAAGAGCCATCCGGTGGGTCGTCCGCATTCAAACCAGTATTGTGTAAGGATATCGAGGGCATACTTTGA